>JBKQPR010000178.1:0-3211 GCA_052144935.1 Bryobacteraceae bacterium | reverse complement strand
CGTTGGTCGCGGCTGGATATTGAGGTCCGTGTCCACGCTTGTGGGCTGGCCAGGCGACGCGGGTCGCGAGCGCACGTCCGCGCGACAGCGCCGCCGGTGCGCTGGTGCGGGAACGACTCCTCGGTCTCCCGCGGCTGCTGCGGGCCAATCCCGACGTGCGCCCAGGCGGCGCGCATGCCGGTGGCGGCGTGAGGGCGCGTGACGATTTTGCTGCCCGGCACCCCTGCCGCCCGCCCGGCCGAACCAGTCTTGCCGTCTCCGCCCGGCGGTCCGCGCCGCGGTGGGCGGCGGCCAGGCGACCGCACGCAGAGTAGTTTGCTCACGGCGTCATCGAAGCGTTCCCATTCGGTGTTGCCGGGAACGTGCGGTGCGGGCGGTAGGGGTTTCCTATCGTCGTTCACTCCTCCCCGGCGGAAGCCCGAGCCAGCAGTCCACCGATGAAGTCCGCAAGCTCCTCCTTTTTCCACTCGTGGACGTGGGTGCCGTGGCTCCAACTCTTCGATAAACGAAACAAGTTCTTGTCCTCGGTTCCATTTTCTACAAATCTGCGCTCATGCCACGCGAGGGCGTCGGCCGCCTGTAACGGGTTTCTCTCTTCCATGCTTGCTGGAATAAGATCGCCTACCAGGTACGCCAGAGGGTATCCCGGTGAGTCTTTCATGGCCTGGTAGAAGCGCTGAATATGATGCGTTACCTTCTGCTTCCGGGACACAACCAAGTCCAGCTTGACGGCTCGCGGAAATTTGTCGCGGACGAGAAGCAGGGCGAGATGCGCGTAGGCGACGAAGGAAAGGTAGTCGGGCTGATCTAGTCCCGTGGCTATCCGGATGGCGCCTTTCCTACAAGCAGCCTTCACGATATCTTCCAGGTCGGATCTTTGGATGATCGAAATGGCTGGCAGCAGGTCGCCGGTGCCATGGATAACCCTCGCAGCCTCCTCCACCTTATCGGCCGCCTCAAGGCGGGACAGCCCGTACTTGGCCTGCCACTCCGGGTCTCGAATCTCGTACATGTGGAGGTAAGGGATAGGAGGCTCTCGGCACAGAACACGTTCGGCCCACGCGTTTGCGACGAAAGGCCAACTCGTCTCCGGCGCGATGTATCCGGCCTGGAGGAACGGCCCTAACGCGTCTCCGGTGGCGCTCTCGTCTGAAAATCCCACGACGACACACATCCGCTTCTCCTGAGAAAGCAGGCCGCAAAACAGCGCTCTCGTAAGCGCCGTTGCGATTTGCGGGGTCATCCGAAGGCGTGCTCCGCTCGTCATTTCCGCCGTGGTATCCTCAAGTTGCGGCGGAACGCAACCCCGCGTCGAACCTTTTTGGGGCTAACTTGCCCGGTCCCGAATTCATTTGCCGGCGGGCTCGACCGTGAATCGGGCCTTCGGCTTTTTGGCCTTAGCTTGCCGCCTCCAGCTCTTCCCGGTCAACTGATCCCAAGTCAGCCGCTCCCGACGATCTGGCGGACCACGACCCTGAAGCGGTCGCCATCGTTCATCTTGCTGTGATTGTAGCGGAATGCTTGTTCGTCAGGTAACGGAACAGGTGGAACGGTTCAACCGAAATGTAGGTGCCATTCAATGCCGCGCTTCACCAAGCACCAGAAGTTCTCCAGGCCGTTGGCGTGGACTTCGCCACGCACGTACTCTACCGCGTGGTCAACCACCTCGTGCTGGAACTCGTCAAGACCCTCGTAGGACTTCAGCGCGTCGGTGAATAATGCGGACCCGGCGAGAGCGCGTCTCGCCCGCGACGCGGCGGGCGGCGGTATGCGCCCGCGGGCCGAGAGCGTCCAGCCGCGCAGCGGGCCCGTTGCGCACCGCAGAGGCACCGCAGATCCGCGGCAGCCGCGCCTACTTGGCCTACGATCTGCGATTTGCGGTGGTGCGTAGCAGCAAGCTGCGGGACGGCTCCTCGGCCTCCTGCGGCTGCTGGCGGGCCGCGACGTGCGCCAGGCGGCGCGCATGATGATGCCGACGCGGGGGCGAATGGCGATTGCGCGCTTGGGCGGCGCGGCGCCGCGGGACCGATCAGCACGCTGATGGCTAACGGCCGCCAGGCTGCTGATGGGGAGCGAGAAGGCGCAGGAGCGCATCCGGCGTCCCGCCCGCTGCGCGGTGGGCGCTGGCCCCGTGACCGCGGGCCGAGAGCGTCCCGTCCGCGCGGAGGCGCGCCGCCGAGCCAAAGGTTGCCGTCCTACGAAGACGTTTGAGGCTCGACCCGAACGGGTTGTTTGGCATGGGCAGCGTGCGTCATGAACACCAGCAGATCCGCCTGGGTGATGCGCCAACTGGAGCCGACGCGCAGGCCGTTCAGCTTTCCGCTGGAGAGCCAGTAGTAGACGGTCCGGCGAGTCACTTTCACATTCAGCGCAATTTCTTCGGGCGTGAACAACATCGGTAGTGACACAGACTGCATTCTCCCCTGTGAAACATTCTACGCCCCACGCGGTGGAGCAATCCCGACCAGTCGTGTCGTTCTCGCGCGGCGTACCGCCCGCTACGCGGCGGGCGGCGGGCATGCGACCGCGGGCCGGAGAGCGGCCATTCGCGCGGCGGCGCCCGAGGCGACGCCTTGGGGGCGTGCTCCTGAGCGCCGCACTGGGCGGGCGCTATCGCGAAAGCTTGCAAGGCAGCCGTAGAGCTTTCGGTTGCGTCGCGGGCCGCCGCGGCTATTGCGGAAGGGTGAGCGACGCGCAACGCGTGACGTCGCTTTGCGGGGTAGAATTTGAAGGGTAAGCTGTTAATGTGCTGCCAGACCTGGAAGGAGTAGCCAGATGCATCGTATGGTGCTCTCCATAATTGCCGACGTTACTTCATCGCTAGGCTCGCTAGGCTCGCTAGACTCTTCGTTGAACCGTTGGGAGTGGACTGAATACATTGCTGAGTTTTTTGTCGTGTTGGGATGCGCGGGCGAATATATAGCTGACTTCACAAGTATCCGCTCAGAAAAATGGAGACGCAATTTCAGCAAAAGATCTCTGGTGGTTCTAATTGCTGCCTTGGCTATCGAGCTTGGTGCGCTGTTTCAAACAAATCGGTTATCTGGAAAGGAGATCACTTTATTGGATAATGTCTCTGCCGAAGCTAGCCCGACTTTCGCACATTTGAGGGGATAAAGCAGACCGAGGATGGTCCGACACCCTCAGGATCGCACCTTCGCTTGACATCGGCGTTCCATCATGGCTAGATGAAAGAATGAATATATTCGAA
>JBKQPR010000177.1:0-9799 GCA_052144935.1 Bryobacteraceae bacterium | reverse complement strand
GTATCAGTTGTATCAAGAAATTACTGATACAAAACGGGCCTCCGGGCACTTTCCAAAGGAATTATTTATTCGGGGTCAGCTAACATGCTCCACGTCAACTACTTAGCGAACTTTCGCTCGTTCAGTTCATGAACTCGTATGGTCGTGGATAATCTTCCAGCCCGCGCTGGTGCGGCGCAGCACCAAGGTGAACCTTCCCGAGGTATCGCCGCCGCCCTCGGCTGTGCGCTTCAAATTGAATTTGCCGATGGCCAGCGCCACACCGTCCGCCAGCGGGCGCACTTCGATCTCCGAAAATGTCAACGTTCCCCTCGCCTCGGGCGTCGGATACGCGCGGCGGTAGCGGTCCAGGATCGCCTGCGTGCCGCCACGGGTCACTTCGCGGCCGATGAAGGTGGTCTGAGGAGAGTTCTCGTAGTAGGCGGCCACCGCAGCCAGGTCGCCGCGGTTCCAGGCCACTTCGGTATTTTGCAGGATCGCCCGGATTTCGGTTTCCTGCGCGAACAGGGGGCAGCAGCAGAGAAGAATCAGCCAACGCGCCATTCGGTGATTATAGTGCAGGGCGAGCGCCCTTTTGGCGCGGAGGCGCGGAGGCGCAGAGAAAGACGCGGAGAAGACAAAACGAGAATTGGTTTCTCCGCGTCAAGTGTTTTCGCATCCTGACGCCCCGGCAGCCGGCACGGGCAGCACATCGGGAGCCAACATGCGCGCGCCCGCCCACCCCGCCTCGCTGAATTCGCGTGGAGAAGCGGTAAAGACAATCTGATAACTGGTCTCCTCCAGCGGCGCCTCGGGACCGTTCATGGCCTGCGGGTAAACCAACGCCAGATACTTCAAAATCGTATAGATGTCTCCGTCTTCCGGCTGCCTGAAGTCGTATCCCTGCGAACGAAAGTGAACCGAGATGCCGCGGCTGGAAAGGCTCCACGCCAGAAATGCGCAGCAGTTGATGGCGTGCTCGAACCAGGCGTCCAGATCGCGCGGGATCTCGCGGTCCAGGAAAATCTCCACGGTCTGCTCCTGCTCGCGCGCGAATTCCCGCACTTGCAGGCTGCCTACGTGCGCCGAGGCCTTCCAATCCACGTGCCGGGCGCTCTCGAAGGCTTCATACGGGCGGATGCGGTAAAAATCCTTGCCCAGGCCGCGGTAGTGCGTTTCGATTTCGCCCGCGATGCCCGCCAGCAGATCGTCGAAACCGGGCTGCGGATCGATGGACGGGTAGACGGTCATCTCGCGCAGCGGCGTCACGCGAGCCGATTTTTCCAGGAAGCCGAACGGGAACGCGGTGGAGAAGGCGAAGGTATTCTGCCGGTAGACGCCACGCTTCGGGAAGAACATTTCGACGGTCTCTTCCACCACCGCTCCGGCCGCGATCAGCGGAAAGTAGCTGTCCGAGCGCAGCACCGGAGTGGACGGCCCGCGCAAGCCCTCCACGCGGATCGAGAACGACGGAAACAGCCACTTCTGATTGCGCACATAGAGCCGCCCGGGCACGCTGCGTCCAGCGGCGATGTGCTCGGGAACCCGGAAATCCAGTTGCAGTCCCGCCAGGCACAAGCGGCTCACCAGTCCGGATACCAGCAGCGTGGCCATCATCATGGCGACGATCAGGAACAGCAGGTTGTTCGCCGATACGATCGCGCCCACCGCCACCACCAGGATGGCCACCGAAAACAGCACGCCGCCGCGGGTGATCTTATAGCGGATGCGGCGCGCCACGGCCTGCCGGAGATGAAGCCAGCGTTTTCTCATGGAACGCTTTGATTGTAGCCCCGAAAAGCACTTGACGCGGAGGCGCGGAGACGTTGAGGAAGCCGGGCAGGCTAAAGTATGCCCCACCTCATTTTCCCGATTCCAGCGTGTCCGGCAGATCCCCGAAATCGTAATACTGGTGCTTCACTCCCGCGGGCGTCACGGTCACGATGCGGATGCCCGATTTGCCGCCCTCCAGAGGCATCCCGACCGGTCCCGTGGTCACCATGTCCAGCGCGCCGTCGCGGCTTTCGGCGTTGCGGTGGTAATGGCCGGCGAAGACCTGCTCCACGCCGTTTTCGTGCAGCAGCTTCAAATACCGCGCGCGGGTCTCGCGGGGGATGTTGGAATACTGGTCCTCTTCGTTGGCATCGGCCAGAAAGAACGGGATGTGCTGGAACACGATCACCCGCCGCGCTCCGGCGCTCCTGGCCTTGGCCAGCTCGGCCTTCAACCAGGCCTCCATTTTGGCGGCCTCGTCCGGCACGTTTTGGGTGCCCTTCTCCAGGTTGGAATTCAGCACGATGCCGGTAATCTCGCCCACGCGGAAGGTGTAATAGTCGGGGCCGAAACGCTCGCGGTAGCGCGCCAGCGATTCCCTGGTCGGTTCGTTTTCCACGTCGTGATTGCCGGCCACGTTGAACAGCCGGATGCCCGGCGCGAGCTTGGCCGCGATGCGGTGATATTCGGCCGCCTGCGCGGCGTTGCCGGCTTGGTTGATCAGATCGCCGGTCACCACCACGAACGCGGGCTTCAGACGGTTGGCGGTGGCGATGGCGAATTCGAAATTGGCGGTTTCGTGCGTGAAGTTCTGGTCTTTCGAATACATGCCGAACTGCGGGTCCGACATTTGGATGAACGTCTGGCCCGCCAGTGCGCAGGCGCAGCCAAGAGTCACTCCGATAAGTCTGGTAAGCATGGTCATGGTTTCAACCGGTAATCGCTTCCCAACGCGCCAGCGCCGGCCAGATATTTGCGCGCGCGCACCAGCTCGGCGACCTGGCGGATGTGCCCCAGATCGTGCAGCGCCCATTCGTGCAGCATCTGGCCCAGAGTGATTGGGCCCGCTACGGGGTGAAAGGCGCGGCGGCCGGCGGCGGCCGCGGGCAGGCCTCGCAGGAATTCGATATTGCTTTCGCGCTGCTCTTCGAAGTGATCGAAGGCGTCTTCAGGGTCGGCGTCGCGGTAGAGGTGCAGGTGCATTTGGGCGTCGTCGGCCTCCAACCCGGGAAGCTCCTCGCTCAAAAAGCGGTCCAGACGCAAGCGGTAGCAGTGGCCTTCCGCGTGGGACAGATGCGCCAGCACTTCGGCCACCGAGAAGCGGTCGGCGGCCGGTTTCCAGCGGGCGTCATCGCCGGACAGCTCGCACATCAGGCCGCGCAGAATCTCCGGAGTGGCTTCCAGAATTCCCAGGCAGGGCAGGGCGTCGTCCGGGCAAACCAGAGGGTCGTCCATAAAATTATCCTACGATGTTCTCGCCGCCATCCACGTGAATGACGTTGCCGGTCATCCAGTAAGTGGCCGGGTGGCACAGCGCGGCGATCGAGCGCGCCACGTCCTCGGGCATGGTCAGGCGGTGATGCGGGTTGCGCTGGCGCGCCAGGTCGGCGATCTTCTGCCAGTCCGGAATCAGGCGCAACGCGGGAGTGTCGGTGACGCCCGCCAGAATCGCATTGGCGGTGATGCCGGCCGGCGCCAGCTCCAGCGCCAACTGGCGGATGTGCGACTCCAGAATGGCCTTGGCGGCGCTCACCGGCCCATAGTTGGGAATGGCGCGCGTGCCTCCCGCGCTGGTCATGGCGAAGATGCGCCCGCCCCACTCGAACAAGCCCTCGCGCAGGCAATCCTGCACCCAATAAACCAGCGAGTGGCCCATGGTGTCGGCGGTGATTTCGAGCTGCTTCTTGGAGATCACCTGCTCGGCGCCGGTCAGCGGCTTGAGCGATCCCCAGGCCAGCGAGTGCATCAGCACGCGCAGCACTCCCGGTTGATCGGTGAGCCGCTGGCGGATCTGGCCCACGATCTCCGCGCGCATCTCGTCGTCCGAGGCGTTGCCGTTGAAGAACTGCGACTCGCGCCCCATGACGCGGATCTTCTCTTCGATTTCAGCCACGTGCGGCAGCTTATCGCGGCGGTCCAGGTGGACCCCGAAAATGTTCATGCCGGTGTGCGCCAGCTCCAGCGCGGTGGCTTCGCCGAACCCGCTGCTGGCGCCTAGAATCAGGGCCCAAGGTTGTTTGTTCATGGAAGTGTGGTAACTTCGATTTCCCTTTCGTCGCCGCCCAGGTCGCGCAGGCGGATTTCCGTGCGCGCGGCGGGCATCAGTTGCGGAAAGCGCTCGCCCCATTCTATGAGGACGATGGCGTCGCGCTCGAAGATTTCATCGAGGCCCAAGGTGGCGGCCTCGCGCGCCTCCTCCAGCCGGTACAGGTCGATATGATACACCCGAGCCGCGCGCGGGGGGACACCCGGAGTTGAGGGGCTTACCGGAGCGAACGGGGGTTGGCAGGCGGAAGCGCCTGCCCCACCGCCGTATTCGTGGATCAGGGTGAAGGTCGGGCTGGAGACCTCTTCGGGCGGCGCGGCCTCCAAGCCGCTCACGATTCCCTTGGCCAGCATGGTCTTGCCGGCGCCCAGGTTGCCGATCAGCAGCACGACGCCGCGTGCGGGCAACTCGCGCGCGATGCGTGCGCCCAGCGCCACCGTTTCCGCCTCAGATCGCGTCCGATACGACGGCACACGCCTCCAGGGTTTGCGGACGGCGCTGCGGAATGCCGGTGGCGATCGGCGGCTTTTCGCCCGAGGCGGATGCGGCCAGTCCGGCCACCAGCGCGGCACGAGAGAAGTTGAGCGGATTTCCGCAGTTGAAACTCTCCACAAGTATGTATTATGGCTCCAATAAGGGGGCGGCCTCAGGCCGACACCCGGCTCGACGCACGTTCGGCCGGTGTCTCGATTTGTTGGACAGAAAGTGGGCTCTCCTTCCATTGTCCCGCGATGGTGGATCGAAAGAGGCTGTGCTGGTGCCTGAGCCTCATCCAACCTCGCTGCGCCCCGGCGCCCGGGTCTGGCCAGTTGCGGCGGAAACCCTCCTTTTTATCGCCGGAGTGACCGTGCTCCGCGCTCCACCTTGTAGCCGGCAGCCTAGTTTTGCTCAACATCGGTGCGCGATGTGCTCATCGTCGTGTCCCTGACCACGACGAGCAGGTTCGGCCATTCCGCTTCGGAGAATCGGTCGAAGACATACATCACGGAGTGGTGGATCTTCTGTCGGTTCGGCTGCCGGAGGCGCACCACGGGGATGCCGTGATGCGGGACAGACCGGTACTCCGTAAAGCCCTTGCCGGTCGTGATGAGCGCGCGACCTTCGCCCATCGCCAATGCCCAGAGATCGGAGTCCGTGGCCCCTTGAACGGAAGTTCCGCGAATGTCTTTTACATCGCGCCCTAACGCGACCAGCGCCGTGACCGTCATCCGGGGGATATTCTCATCGACGAGAATCCGCATGCGCTAAAGGTTCGCGACGGGAATCGGTGTGACCTGCTCCTCCGCCAAGTCGGCGGCGTAGTCAAGGCAGCCCACGATGTCCTCACGGGAGAGGAAGGGATACTCCGACAACAGATCCTCGACGGTGTCGCCGTTCGCCAGCATGCGCACTATCTGGTGGACCGGCATGCGGGTCCCTTTCACGCACGCCTGGCCATGGCAGATGTTCGGGTTAATCGAGATCCGGTCGAACAGCATGTCCGTATCCTCCAACCTCAAGTTTACCCCAGGGCTTCCCGCAGCCTGCGACGGTCAGCGCCCCGCGCGAGGGCGGCCGGATTTTGAGGCCGACACCATTATTTCCTGAGGATACCCGGCTTCTCACCTTGCAGACTGAACCGACCTCCCGCCTCAGATCGCGTCCGGTACGCCGGCACACGCCTCCATTGCCCACTCCATGGCCCGCGGAAGGAACCGCAGAATGTCGGTGGCGATGAGCGATTTTTCGCCCAGCTCGCGCGCGCCCAACTGGCCCGCCAGGCCGTGCAGATAAACCGCCGCGGCTACCGCCTCGTCCGGCTGTTGGGGGAACTGCGCCAGAAGACCGGCGATCAGCCCCGTAAGCACATCGCCCGAGCCGCCGGTTCCCATCGCGGGCGTGCCCGTGGGGTTGATCCACACGCGGCCATCCGGGAAGGCCAGCAGTGTCCGCTGTCCTTTGAGCACCACGGTACACTGCCGCCGGGTGGCGTAGGCGCGGGCCGCGCCGATGCGGTCCTTCTGAATTTCGGCGATGGGATCGCCGGTAAGGCGGCCCATCTCGCCGGGATGAGGCGTCAGAATACGCGGGGCCGGAAGGGGAGACGCCGATCCCGCGTACGCCCGGTCTTCCAGCGCGTCGGCGTCCAGAACCACCGGCCCGTGGAAGCCTTCGATGGCCTCGCGGACCAGCGATTCGGTCTTGGCGTCGCGGCCCAATCCCGGCCCCATGGCGATCAGCGTCTTGCCTTCGGCGAGGGCAGTCAGGCTGGTTTCTTCAAGGAACGCGCTCATCAGCTCGGGCGCCAGTGACAAGAGCGCGGCGCGCGACGCCACCGTCACCAGGCCCGCTCCGGCGCGCAAGGCGGCTAGGCCGCTCATGGCGGCGGCGCCGGTCTTGCCGGGCGAGCCGGCCACCATCAGCACGTGCCCGAAGGTGCCCTTGTGGCCTCCCAGCGGGCGCGGCGCGAGCAGCGCACGGAACATGCCGGGTTCCACCAGTGACAGCCGGACATGCTGGTAGAGCGATGGCGGGCTGCCGATCTGCCCCACCCGCAGCTCCCCCACGCGGTCGCAATTGGGCGGCATGGCGTGCGCCACCTTGGGAGCCGTGAAGGTGACGCTGGCATCCGCGCGCGCGCACTCGCCCAGCGGCTCGCCCGAATCGCTGGGCATTCCCGAGGGCAGATCCACGGCTACCACCTTGGCCAGCGGGAAGCCCTGGTTGATCTCGCGGATGGCTTCCAGCATGTCGCCCGAGGCCGGTCCCGCGATGCCGGTTCCCATCAGCGCGTCGACCAGCAGGGTGGCGTTGCGCGCCTCGGACGGAATCCCGCGCAGCACGGGGCAGCCGCACACTTCCAGCATTTTGTAATTGGCGGCGGCATCGCCCTTCAGCCCCTCGGGCGCGGCCAGCAGCACCACGTCGAGCCGGCCCGGCCGGAGGCGTGTGAAAAGCTGGCGCGCCACGGCCAGCCCGTCGCCGCCGTTGTTTCCCTTGCCGCACAGCACCACGATCCGCTGGGCCGCGAGCGGCGCAAAACGCTCCGCCAGAAACTCCACCACGCGATGCGCGGCGTTCTCCATCAGGACGATGCCGGGCGTCCCCATCTCCATGGTGCGGCGGTCCACTTCGCGCATTTCGGCCGCGGTGAGGACTTTCATATGCGTCTAGGCCTTCGACCGCGCGATTCGGTGCGATTCCGAAACCGCTCCCTCACGGTCGCGGCTCTGATCGGAGCCACGACCGTCAGGGAGTGGTTCTCGCCAGAAGCACATTGTCTCGCGGTCGAAGACCTAGCTTTCATATACGGCGAGCCACCACCATGGTCATATCATCCTGCAGTTCGCCGCCGCCGGTCCATTGGTCCACGGCCTCCATCACGCGGGCAATAAGTTCCGAGGAATCGGCTTTGGCAAGCTTCACCAGCATATCCTGCAGCCGTTCTTCGCCGAACATCTCGCCATAGGCATTCTCGGGCTCCACCACCCCGTCGGTATAGGCCACCAGGATGTCGCCGTGCTCGAGCGGCACGGTCTTCTCTTCATAGCGGGCAATCGGAAAGGCGCCCACCACGGTCCCGGTAGACCCCAGCATCCGGACGTTGCCGGCGCTCACCAGCATCGGCGAAAGGTGGCCCGCATTGGTATACCTGAGGGAATGGGTGGTTTCCTCGTACATGGCGAAGTAAAAAGTGGCGTACTTTTCGGGCGCGGTGGTCGCGTAGAGCTGCCGGTTGAGCGTGGCCACCATGCGGGACGTGGAAAGCGGCAGCATGGCGTTTCCATTTAAGGCGCTCAACTGCGTGCGCATGGTGGATTGAATGGTGGCCATCAGCAGCGCCGCCGAGATCCCCTTGCCCGCCACGTCGCCGATGGCGAAGGCCAGGCTGTGATCGTTGAGCGCCAGAAAATCGTAGTAGTCGCCCGAGACCATCCGCGCCGGCCGGCACACGCCCTTCAGCTCCAGCGTCTTGGTGAACGGCACGTCTTTCGGAAAGAGCTGGTCCTGCACTTCGCGCGCGATGGCCAGCTCGCTCTCCAGGCGCTCCTTTTCCTTGGCCACCACCAGCAGGCGCCCCAGGTGCTGCGTCATGTTATTGAACGAGCTGGTGAGTTCGGCCAGTTGATCGCTGCCCTTCACGGGCACGCGGTAGGAGAAATCGCCGTCCCTCACGTGCAGCGTGCCTTCGTACATCTGGTGTACCGCGCCGGTGATGCTGCGGCTGAGCTGAATGCCCGCCACCAGCGAGACCAACTCCACGATCAGGAAAACCACGGAGACAGCCAGGAATATGGTCAGGGCTACCTCGCCCCAATCCATTTTTTGGCCGAATACGATCCCCAGCACCGCCGAGAGGCGCGTATTGACCACCATCAGGAGTTGGCTGTGGTGTTGCGGCGAATCCCAATGCGGGATGTCCACCGGGTACACCCAGCTCAGCGGAAAGTCGGCGAAATTGACCGGGCGCGGCAGGTGCGATTGCCGCACGTGCCCCATCAGCGGCATAAAGTTGATGTCGCCCAGTCCGGGGACCATGCTGGCCAGCAGTTCGTGGCTGATCGGGGCGATCACGGTGACTTTGTTTCCGGTGTCGCTGACCACGTGCGCCCAGGCGTACAGGAGCTGTTCCCCGCCGGCGGTGGGCCGGATCACCAGCCCCGAGGCCATTTTCCATTCGGCCGGGGGCTCATCGAGTGCGGCATCGCTCGGATACCGGAGCTCCTGATGCCCGGTAATTCGGAACTGCGCCGCTGGAAAGGCGCTCCGGATGGTCATGGTGAAACGGTTGACGGCCGATTCCGGATCGCGCACCGGCACGTGCGCCAGGGTCTCGGCCTGCCGCAACAGGACACTCTCGCGGTGCGCCAGCTCGGTGTTTACCAGGTAAACCGCCATCTGGCCGATAACCACCCAGCCGACGACTCCCACCAGGGTCAGAATGAGCACGATGGGAACCACCGCGATAAACGCGTAAGCCACGATCAGCCGGTTGCGTAACCGCCAGATGGCTTTGCGCATCGTATACCGTGCCAGGCGGAAAAGGCACGCCATCCCCACCAGAAACGCCCCCAGGCCGGCGAGGACTTGAAGCGCGACGGAAGCGTGCGCGAAATGCAACCCCGCGTACACGGGCGCCAGGATCAGAAAGGCCTTTTCCACCCGGCCCAGTCCACGCCAGTAATCCCGGAAGCCTTTCCGCATAGAACCAGACTAGCGTAACCGAAGTGCCGGGCGGTACAATCTGTAGAATGCAAAGACGCAGTGTGGCGATTGCCGCGGGGCTGGCAGCCCTGTTGGCCGTGGCGGCATGGGCCGGCGATATCAGCGGCACCTGGACGGGCCAACTATCCGGCCCGGACGGAAATTCGTTCAACCTCATCTATTCTTTCAAGCAGGATGGCGAGAAGCTGACGGGCACGGTGGCCGGCCCGCAAGGCGACCCGATCCCACTGGAAGAGGGCAAGGTGCAGGGCGACAAGATCTCCTTCACCGTGCACGTCGAGTTCAACGGCGGCACTAAGTTCGTGAGCGAAGGGACCATCAAAGGCGAAGAAATCACCATAACCACCAAGGCGGAAGGGGGCGAAGCCTTGGGTGGCCCGATGACGCTGAAGAAGCAGAAGTAGCGGCGGAGGAATAGAGACTGGGTAGAACGCCCGGCCTGGAATGGGCGAGCGATTCCGCAACCAGTTTTTTTGACCGGCCAAATCATTTGATTCCATTGATGTTTCAGCCCTAGTTCCCGCGAAGGGCATATTCGTATTGTGTTTTTGCTCTTGTTTTCCGCCCTGATCTTGT
>JBKQPR010000176.1:0-6966 GCA_052144935.1 Bryobacteraceae bacterium | reverse complement strand
TCTCGCGACTGCCGCCAAAATCTCAATCCTCGTGAAATTCATCCGCGACCGGCTTGACCTGTCCAGAACCGAAGGAACCACCTTGGCGGCATGAGACACCAACCCTCACATATCGGTACTCTCAAGTCATTGAACTCCTCTTCTTCAATTGGTTATACATCCAATCGTCGTCAGAAGAAAGCACCCATCCTGCGCGGAGAGCCGGCGGAGTCGCAGGATGGCGAGGGTGAGGCGGATAGCCGGGCCTCGTCGGACGGGTGCGCGGCCCCGGCGCCGCGCATGGAGAATTCCGCCACCGTGCCGGGCTTCAACCCATATTGGCCGCCCCATGGGCGCGCGGTGCTCCAAGACCAGGTCTGGGGGGCGCCGGGCAGGCGTCCCGAAGAGTCGGGACGCGGCAGGCACGAGTGCCTGCGCCGCACGGGCCACGCCAGCTAATGTAAAGTTATTCTTGCGCGGTTCCTAAGTGCTCGCTTCGCGCAGGATTCTGACGCGTTGACAGGTCCTGCGCACGCGAGGGGACCTCCGGTGCCAAACTATTATGGCAGGCTGCTACGCCACGTCAAACAGCAGCACGGTATAGTTCGTCGACGAAAGCGTCTTCTCGATAGTGGGCCAGACCTTTTGGTGCGTCTCGGACGCCACCCACTTCTGCCGCAGCTCCTCGCTGGCGAAGGTCAGCACGAAGCGATAGTTCAGCCCCGCGGGAGCGCTGCCCTGTATGGCCGAATGCAGCTTCAACATCTGCACGTCGATGTAGCCGGGCTGCTTCGCCGCCGCCGGACGGAAAACGGCCTTAAAGTTATGGAGCATCTCCTGCTCCTTCGCCGGATCGACGGAAAGATCCACATGAAGCTGGATCTTTCCCGTCGCGCCTGCCGCCGCGCGCAACGCGGCCGGGCCGGCCACTGCCAGCGAGCCGGCCCCAGCCAGTACGGACTTCAGATAAGTTCGACGTTTCATCTTCCCCCGACCTCCTATCTATGTTACTGGTACAGAGCGGGCTGGCCGGTGGCCGCCAGCTTGATGCGGTAGAGGCCAGTCCGGGCCGTGATATACAACGACTTGCCATCATCGCCCCAATTGCAGTTCGCGGGGGTCTCCGGTGGCTTGATGGTGCCCAGGTGCTTGCCGTCCGGCGAGAACACCCACACTCCGCCGGGTCCGGAACCGTAGACGTTACCCTGCGAATCGACTTTCATGCCGTCCGGCAGCCCGTCTTCTTTTTCCGCCGTCACATCGAAGAACACCCGTCCGTTGCCAACCGTCCCGTCTTCGGCGACGTCGTAGCGCATCCACACCTTTCGTTTCTCGTCGGAGTTGGCAATGTAGAACGTTTTCTGATCGGGCGAGAACGCAATGCCGTTAGGCCGGGTCAAATCCTTGATGATCGCGTCCACCTTGCCGTTCTTCAGGCGGTAGACGCCATTAAACGGAATCTCTTTGGCTGGGTCGTCATCCTGCTTCGCCAGTCCGTACGGAGGGTCGGTGAAATACAGTGCCCCATCGGATTTATACACCAGATCGTTCGGGCTGCTGAACCGCTTGCCCTGATAGCGTTCCACCAACGGCGTCATCTGCAGATCCTTGCCCACCCGCACGATGCGGCGATTGGTATGCTGGCAAATCAGCACGTATCCGTCCTTATCGGCGACCTCGCCGTTGGGGCCGACGAACCCTCCCGGCGGCACGTTGCCCGGGTCTCCGCCGGCCTTTTGGATGAGAACCTTGACCCCCTCGTTCGGCGACCATTGCCGAACCACGTTGCCCACCACGTCGCTGAACCAGAGGACTCGCTCTTGCGGACGCCAGACGGGGCCCTCCGTGAACTGGAACCCATCGGCGAGCTTCTCAATGACCGCGTCTTTCGGCACGATCTGATCCAATGCCGGGTCGAGCCGGACTATGCTGCCGGCACTCTGCTGCGCTCCCGCCGTCGACGCGGCGGAGCCGGAGGAGGATTCGGATTTGTTGGGAGTCGAACAGCTAACTACCAGAAATGCTAAGGAGAGTAGAAGCAGTGGCTTTCTTTTCATAGGGCGGCCAATCGTCACGAATTATATCAGCGTTTACCTTCCTGGGCGCCAGACCAGGTTTCCGACCGTGTGATTCGGTGCGATTCCGAAACCGCTCGCTGACGGGGCGCCTTCCGGGCCCGGCTCTGTTCCGAGCCACGACCGTAAGGGAGTGGTTCTGGCCAGAAAAACAACTTCGGATGCCGCGCATTCGACCCTACTGACCACCTCTTCCGCCTGCTCCCACGACAGTCTCCAGAACGCCCTTCTGGCTCGCAATCCCGATGATCATCAGTTCAAGGTCCTGCGAACCGCCGTTCTTGAAAGAATGCAGCTCGTTCAGCAGCACCGGTACGGCGTCGCCCTTGTGAATGGCCGCGGTTTCGCCATTCACAAGGGCCTCCCCATCGCCGTTGAGAACGTAGTAGACCTCCTCGATGCCGGGGTGCCGGTGGCTCCCCTCCGAGGTGCCCGCCGGCAGCACCAGGTGATCCACGTACGACCAGTTGGTTTGGAAGACCGAGGGATCCAGCGCCCGGCGGTATTGGGCGGTGCCGCCGCCGCCGTGATAATTCTGGGCAGGACGCAGCAGCGCTTTGTCCAGCCGCATGGTCATGAACACGGGGATGGGATCCTTGCTCGCGACGTTGGTGCGGGCATCGTCCAGGTTGAAGGCGTCGTACTTATTTTTGACAGCCGTCACGTTGATGTTCATGAACTCGACCGGCTTGCCGGAGGGGTTGTAGATCGCATGCGAGTGCCCCATCCGGCAGGGCGCGCCCACCGTGCCCTTGAGCACGGAGGTGCGGCCATCGACTGTGAATTCCGCCTCGCCGTCAAAGATGACGAACATCTCCTCGCATTGATTGTGGAAGTGGTGGCCCACGCCCCCGCCCGGCATAATCTGGCAGCGGTGCACGAAATCCAGGTTGGTGGTCAACGCGTTGCCGGGCAGCAGCGTCTCGCACGCCATATCGCCCGCGCTTCCATGCGAACGGCTGCGGCTGTACTTGGCCGGATCGGTATGTCCGATGCGCTGGGCCAAAGGGTCGCGGGGCAGCAACGGGACGGCCGTTGCAACCACCAGGAGCAATAGTTTCTTCATGGCACTCCTCCACTCGGAATCGGAACGTGTGCCAGAAATCATATCGCATTCCGAAAGCGATGGCGGCGATGGCTTGCGGATTGACTTGCCGTTCGGGGCCGCATAGAATGCACCCAGCAGGTGCGTACCTATGATTTCACGTAGATCTCTTCTTCAGATGGCCGCCGCGGCGGCAGGCGCCGGAGCGATGGGCCCTTCTTCCACCGCCCAGACAAGCCGAAAACGCGTGCTGGCGCTCATCGGCGACCGTTATCACAATGCGGACTACATTCGAGTGGCTCTCGATCGCATCATGGATGGACTCGATGTGACGGTCGATTACACCATCAATTACGACCAGCTCTCGCGCAACGTGCTCGGGAATTACCAGATCTTTCTCTGTCTGCGCGACGGCATGATCTGGCCGGGCGGGTATTTGGGACCCGACGCGTACCCTTACCAACAGGGTCTGGAAAATCGCGGCGATTCTCCCGAGCCGAAATCCCAGAACTGGCTCAAGGAGGAGCAGGCCCTGGCTCTCAAGGATTTCGTAACCGCCGGCAACGGATTCTACTCCTTGCACAACAACAGCCACGTTTCGCTGTCCTCCAAAACGTATCGCGAGGTGATGGGGGGGGCCTACATCGGCCACCCCGCGCTGCGGCCGTTCAAGGTGCGGGTGGTTAATACCTCGCATCCCATCACACAGGGCGTTCACGATTTCATGGTCGACGACGAGCAGCACTACGTGGAGTACGACAAGGACAGAAAGGACATCCTGCTTGAGGCCGAGAACATCGATGGCCTGACCTTTCAGAATCTCGGCGCCAAATCCATTGCCGGCTGGGCGTACGACTACGGCCGCGGCCGCGTCGTCTTTACTTCCGTCGGCCACACCATCCACGCCCTGTGGAATCCCGAATACGTGAAGATACAAAAGCGGGCGGTTCAGTGGCTGTTGAAAGAGATCTGATCCATGGGGCGGCGCAATCTACCGTAGAGCGCCTGGACGCCGCTCCCGCTGCCCTAGCGATCTCAAAATCCGGCCCTCCGCCTTCCCGGCAAGCCCAGGGGCCGCGGATCCATCGAACGTTTCCTCAAGGTGCGCCAGTCGAACGACTCCGCACGGCGCACGAGGCTATCCAAGCGCGCCATCGCGGTATTGGAACGTCGCTGCCTTCTGGTTTGAATCGCGCTTCCAGTTTTCCAACCGGGGACCCGCCAGTCTCTTGGCGCGTTCTCGCAGGACGGCCATCTGTGGCTCCGGCATCGGCGTGAACTGCTGCGCAATGCGAACATCGTCCTCGATCTGGCCGATGGTCGTGCATCCGAGCGCCAGGCAGTGAATGGGCAGACTCAGCACGTACGTGAGGCAGTCCTTGAGGTGGAGGTCCGGCAGAAGGCCGGCGTTGGCCGTGCTCTTCATGGCTTGAATGCCAAGGCCTCGCTGGACCGCCACCGGCAGCACCATTTTCTCAAAGCTCAGGTACGCCGGGTCGGCCGGGTTCAGCGGCATCAGAATGGTGTCGTAATGGTCGAAATTCCTGAGCATCGCCAGATGGACCTCCGGATCATGGTGGCCCGTGAAACCGAGAAACCGGCACTTTCCCGCCTTCTTGGCAGCCACAAACGCCTCAATGGCGCCACCGGCAGCGAAGATCTGCTGGACCTCCGCCATCTCGCTGACCTGGTGAATCTGCCATAGATCGACATAGTCGGTCTTCAGAGCGCGGAGAGACTTTTCGAGATCCTCTTCAGCGCCTTTTCGGCTGCGCTGCGGAGACTTGGTGGTAAGGAAAATGTGCTTGCGAAACGGGGGCAAGACATCTCCGTATACCTGTTCCGACCTTCCGTCCCAATATATGCGCGCACAATCGAAATAGTTGATCCCGAGTTCGTAGGCGCGCAGGGTGATCGCCTTGGCCTCTTCATAACTGCACATCGGAAACCGGCCGCCGGCCTGGCCGACGATCGTCAGTTTCTCGCCCGTCTTGCCGAATACCCGCTTGGGAATCTCTCCGGTTGCCGCCCGCGCAGCCGGCTGGCTCTCGAGCGAAAGTGGCGCTAACGCGGCAGCGGAAATGAATGTCCTGCGTTGCATCCTTCCCTCCTTATTGACACCGTATCTCGTAATCCAGAATACTCCAGAAGAGTGCCCTTCGCGAACCGCGCGTCCCGGATATCCCGGATACCGGGTCGATTGCGGCTGCCATGATCCGGCTGGTTTCGGGGGAGATTGGGCGGGAGGTCAGGTCGGGCCCTAGTTGACAACCTTCCCGGATTCTCAAATAATCGGAAGGCCTTCGGGAGATTCGTTTATGATGCGACGGCGGAATTTTCTTGGACTCGGCGGCATGGCCGCTCTGGGGCTGGTGGATCGCGCAAGTGCGGCGCCACCTCCGTTTCAAAGCGAAAAGAGCAAGTTGAAGATCGACAGAGTGCGGCTGGTTCGCACCCGGCCGAAGCGGCCGGTTCCCTCGTATCAGCCGGCGCCGGGATCGTGGTCCACCGGGGGAGTCGAGGTGGCCAACCCCATGTCCATCTACCCGGAGTACAAGGCACAGCGCTCGCTGTTCATGCCGGACCCCGGAAAACTGGAGGGCTTCACCGTCGAGATCTCAACCGACAAGGGCGTGAAAGGCTATGGCAGCGGGGGCATCGCTGGCGGCGAGGTGGTGGTGGGGCATTTCACCAAGCTGCTAATCGGCGAGGACCCCTTCAACATCGAGCGTATCTGGGATATCCTTTTTCGCTCCAGCATGTATTACGGGCAGGGGGGCGTAGTCCCCAACGCCATCAGCGGCGTGGATCTGGCACTCTGGGACCTGGTGGGTAACGCCCTGGGTATGCCCGTCTACAAACTGCTGGGAGGAGAGACCAAAGCGCGCATTCCCACCTACTGCACGGGAAACGACATCGAGCAACATATCCAGTTCGGCTACCATCGGCTGAAGCTGGCCGTGCCGTACGGCCCCGCGGACGGCCGGGACGGCATGCGGAAGAACACCGATTTGGTCAAGCACACGCGCGATTTGCTGGGTTCCGATGGCGATATCATGCTCGACTGCTGGATGGCCTTGAACGAGCAGTACACCATCGAATTCGCGGAGATGGTGGCGCCCTACCGCGTCTACTGGATGGAGGAATGCCTGCCGCCCCACGACTTCGAAGGCTTCGGCCGGTTGAGAGAGGCCATCAAATCCACGCGCATCGCCACCGGTGAGCATGTTTATTTCCGCTACGGGTTCCGGCACTTGCTGGAGCACAACGCGGCCGCCATCTGGCAGCCGGACATTCATTGGTGCGGCGGCTTGACCGAACTGCGGCGCATCGCCGCACTGGCCTCGGCTTACGACATTCCCGTCATCCCGCATGCGGGCGGCGTGCAGGACTGCGTGCACTTCACCATGGCCACTCCCAACGCTCCCTGGTCGGAAATGTTCATGCCGCCTCCGGGCGGCCCGCCGGAGGTCTACCGGCGCTTCGAGGAGGACAACCAGATCACCCGCGGGCCTGAAGGAGTCTACATGCGTCCATCCGAGCGGCCCGGATTCGGCTGGGAGATCGAGGTTGCATCATAAGGCGGCCTTCCGCGCCGGTGCGCGATAGCGCGACGCTTCGGTCCCGATCGCAACCCCGAAGAGATCCCACGCCCTTGGCGCGCTTCATCGTCGCGATCGACTCGCCCTTCTTGTTGGTGCGCGCCTGGTGGCGCGCCGAAGCCGCCAGTGATACGCTCTCTAGCGGGAGTTTACAAGATATAGCGGAACGGATGAGCAAGTCACGGCTGTAGAACGAGTTGCCGGTAGTGTCTGGTATGACCTAACGAGGTTGTGGGATGTATCGCTGAAGATCAAGAAGGGCGAA
>JBKQPR010000175.1:0-32921 GCA_052144935.1 Bryobacteraceae bacterium | reverse complement strand
ACCGTGCCATCCACTCCCGGCCCCCTCCAAAAAACAGCCCGGAATCTTCGTTCCGGTCCCCACATCGGAAGCCGTCGCCAAACAAAACCCATTAAAGAGCCGGCCTCAGCCTGCGGTTTAGTTCAACGCGCGGTTTACTCGATTCCGCGGCGCACAGGCGGTATCTGCTGACCGGCTTCCGCGCGCCGCGGAACCGAGCAAACCTAAAGCATTCGCACAGCCGCGCGCTTAATGGAATCAACGCGAAGAGAACTGGCTCCCCACCTTGGACACGCTTCGAACTTTTGCGGCGTGAAACGGCGGTTGCTCGAACCCGCGTAACGAGTAGATGAACTTGGGAATAGCAGCGTGGGAGAATAGTAGCGAAGGAGGGATTCCCGTGAAAGCAGTCAGGACTCACGGCCGGGGCGGGCCGGAGCAGTTGTTTTTCGAGGATGCACCGGTGCCGGTGGTTCGGCCTGGGGATGTGCTGGTACGGGTACGCGCGACGGGCATCACGCCCGCAGAACTGACTTGGGATGAAACCTATCAGAACGGCGATGGCACGCCGCGGATTCCAGGCATTCCGGGACACGAGCCATCAGGCGTGGTAGAGGAGACGGCACCCGATGTCACGGATTTTCGGGCGGGCGACGAGATATATGGCCTGGCTGATTTTCCACGGGACGGGGCGGCGGCCGAGTTCGCGGCAGTGCGTGCAGCGAACCTCGCGTTAAACCCACGCAGCATCCCGCATGTGCAGGCGGCGGCACTGCCGCTTTCGGCGCTGACCGCCTGGCAGGCGCTCTTCGAACACGCGCATCTCGCTGCGGGGCAAGCCGTGCTGATCCACGGAGGCGCCGGCGGCGTGGGAACTTTGGCTGTGCAACTGGCACGCTGGCGAGGGGCCCGCGTACTAGCTACGGCATCTGCGCGCGACACGGCGCTCGTACGCAGTCTAGGGGCTGATGACGTGATCGACTACCACGCCGCGCGTTTCGAGGAGATGCTGCGAGACATCGATGTGGTGCTAGACACGATCGGCGGCGAGACGCGGGAGCGTTCCTGGGGCGTGCTGCGAAAGGGCGGGGTGCTGGTGACGCTGGTCTCCCCAATTCCGCCTGATGTCGCCGAGCAGCATAGCGTGCGCGGTGTGTTTTTCGTTGTTGGCGGAAATCGAAGGCAGCTTGACCACATCACCGGACTTGTAGACGCCGGGAAGCTGAAACCGGTGTTATCCGCGGTGGTTCCGCTTGCCCGCGCACGAGAGGCGTTCGAGCAAGGTGCTGCAGGCCACGCTCCAGGGAAGATCGTGCTCCAGGTGGCTGGATAGCCGCTTCTGGGAAATTGCGAACGGAATGCACAAGCCGGAAACCGTGGTCGCCTAAGACGTGATGGGCAGGCGAAACACGCAATCGAGAGTGGAGCGGGCCAGTCCGTCGCTTCTGACTCAATGGGGATTCGAACCCGAAAACAAATGAGTTGGCAATTTTGGGGGTTCCGGCGCCTAATGGAATCAACGCCAAGAGCTTTGTCTCCCCATGTAGGATTCGAACCTACAGCCCCTCGGTTATTACTGCCCGCACTTTTGACGTTGCAAATTTGCAATCGACGGATGCGCCAATCACCGGCCCCGCCCGCCCCTTCTCCTATTGCCCGCCCGCCCCCAACTTGGGCGGCTCCACGGCGGGCACATTGGCGTCGTGCAGCAGCTTGTTGAAGGCCGCCAGATCGGTGGTCAGCAGGCCGTCCAGGGTCTTCAACTCGCCGTTCGCGCGGGTCGCCAGGTCTTCGTAGACCATGTACGATTGCTGGGTGGGTTGGGTCTCCGAATTCGAAACCACGCCCAGCACGTGCGCCAGCTTGTTGTTCAGCTTGATGGGGTAATTCAGGGGATCTTCGCTGGCGCGGTTCTTGGTCTGGTAGAGTTCCTCTTCCACGGCGGTCATCTTCGCGACCAGCGCCTTGGCGGCGTCGGCCACGCGTTTGTCGGTGCGCGCGGCATAGGGCTCCAACTGCTTGCGGATTTCGCGAATGCGAATGACGCCCTCGTTGGTGGCCGAGAGCTTATCGCGAATCTGCAAGGCCAGGGTCACCTGTTTGGAGTAGTCCTCGGGTGTGGCCGGGAGCCGCGGGTCCTTCTTCACCTGGAAACCCTCGGTCTGCGATTTGCCATCCACGGTGAGGCGCACCTGGTATGCGCCCGGCGAAACGCGCGGGCCGGTTACGCTGGCGGCCCACATGATGAGGCCGGGGAACGTGGTGGCGTCGGGATAGCGCAGGTTCCACACGAAGCGGTTCATGCCGGGCTGCGTGGCGACCCTCGCGGGCGGCGGGCCGGCGAAGGGATTCTCCTCGCCTTCTCCAAACGGCGACGGCGGCGGTTCCACCACGCGGCTGGAGAATTTCTTCACCAGCTTGCCGGCGGAATCCAGGAACTCCAGCGTGACTTCGCCTTGCGGGCGCTCTTTCAGCCAGTAATAGACCACCGCGCCGCCGGGAGGATTTTCGCCCACCGCGGGGCCGGCGCCGCGGCCGCCTCCGCCGCCACGGCCGCCGCCGCCAAAGCGATAGGTGTCCTTGGGCTTGAAAAGGTGCGCGTCCGCGGTCTTCACGCTGTCGTTCAACTGGTAGAGCAGCGGCACGTCGTCCAAAATGTAAAACGCGCGGCCCTGGGTGGCGACCACCAGCTCCTGCTCGCGTTTGTGGAAGGCCACGTCGGTGATGGGCGTGATGGGCAGGTTGAGCTGGAAGGGCTTCCAGTTCTCGCCATCGTCATAGGAAATATACAGTCCGAATTCGGTGCCGGCGATCAGCAGGCCTTTGTGGTTGGGGTCTTCGCGCACCACGCGGGTGAAGTTCTGCGGCGGAATGCCGTTGACAATCTTCTTCCAGGTCTTTCCGTAGTCGCTGGTCTTATACAGGTAAGGGTGGAAGTCGTCGGACTTATACATGGTGGCGGCCACATAGGCCGTGCCGGGATCGTGCGCCGAGGCGTCGAGGGAGTTGATCTGAATCCATTCCGGCATATCCTTGGGCGTCACGTTGGCCCAGTTCTTACCGCCGTCGCGCGTGACGTTCACGAGGCCGTCGTCCGATCCGGTCCATATCAGACCCTTGGTGACCGGCGACTCCATGAAGGTGAAGAGAGTGCAGTAGTATTCGATCGAAGTGTTGTCTTGGGTGATGGGGCCGCCCGACGTGCCCATTTTGGATTTGTCGTTGCGCGTCAGGTCGCCCGAGATCGGCTCCCAGCTCTGGCCTTCATTGGTGGACTTGAGCAACACCTGCGCGCCGATGTAGAGGGTCTTGGGATCGTGCGGCGAGAACGCTAAGGGATAGCTCCACTGGAAGCGGTACTTCATGGCTTCCACGCCGTAGCCCATAGTGTTGTCGGGCCAGGCGTTGACGTCGCGCATCTGGCCGGTGCGGTGGTCCTGGCGGGTGATCAGGCCATCGTAGGAGCCGGCGTAGACGATTTGCGAATCGGTGGGATCGGGCGCGATCCAGCCGCTTTCGCCGCCTCCCACGTCGTACCAGTTCTGCTCGGTGA
The DNA here is from genome assembly GCA_052144935.1 of Bryobacteraceae bacterium. GTDB lineage: Bacteria > Acidobacteriota > Terriglobia > Bryobacterales > Bryobacteraceae > JOPF133. The sequence continues at coordinate 29,389 of JBKQPR010000175.1, read as the reverse complement.
TGCCGCCGCCGCCGGTGCGGCTGGCGATGCGAACGGTGCTGTTGTCCTGCTGCGCGCCGTAGACGTTGTAGGGGAAATCGTTGTCCAGCGCCACGCGGTAGAACTGGGCGGTGGGCTGGTTCATGATGGTGGACCAGGTGCGGCCGCCGTCGTTGCTGATGTTGGCGCCGCCATCGTTGCTCTCGATCATGCGCAGGGGATTGTCGGGCGCGATCCAGAGGTCGTGATTGTCGCCGTGCGGCGGGCGCAGCGTGCCGAAAGTGCGGCCGCCGTCGATGGAGTGGTAGGACCCCACATTCAGAGCGTAGATGCCGTCGGGGTTCTTCGGATCGGCGAAGATGTGCGAGTAATACCAGGCGCGCTGGCGAAGGATATTCTGGTCGTTGACCTTGGACCAGGTGCGGCCGGCATTTTCGGAGCGGAACAGGCCTCCCTCGGCGGCTTCCACGAGGGCCCAGACGCGCTCGGGATTGGCCGGCGAAACGGTGACGCCGATGCGGCCCTCGACGCCGTGCGGCAGTCCGGGGGCGTGCGAGATATCGGTCCAATTGTCGCCGCCGTCGGTGGATTTCCAGAGGCCGCTGCCGGGGCCGCCGCTATCGAAATGATAGGGATTGCGGCGCACCTGCCAGAAGCCGGCGTAGAGCACGCGGGGGTTGGTGGGGTCGAGGGCGATATCCACGGCGCCGGCGTCGGGGCCGCGGGTGAGCACCTGCTTCCAGGTGGCGCCGCCATCGGTGGAGCGGAAAACGCCGCGCTGCTCGTTGGGTCCCCAGAGATGGCCCAGCGCCGCCGCGTAGACGATGTCGGCGTTCTTGGGATGGACGCGCACGGCGCCGATGTGGTAGCTGTCCTGCAGGCCCACGTTGCGCCAGGTCTTGCCGCCATCCACGGATTTATACACGCCGTCGCCATTGGAAGCGTTGCCGCGCACGCAGGCTTCGCCCATGCCCACATAGATCACGTTGGGGTCGGAATCGGCCACCGCGATGGCGCCCACGGAAGCGGTCTTGAAGAACCCGTCGGAGATGGGCGCCCAGCTTGCGCCGCCATCGGTGGTCTTCCAGACGCCGCCGCCCACCCCACCGAAGTAGTAGACGCTGGGATCGGAGGGCACGCCGGCGACCGCTACGACACGGCCGCCGCGAAACGGTCCGATCAGCCGGAAACGAAGTTCCTTGAAGAGGTCGGCTGGCTGCGCCAGGAGCAGCAGCGGAAGCGCGAGGAATGCCAGGGTTCTAAGTAGCTTCATAGTCTCGCATGGTATCAGAATTGGGGCCGTGCGACAGGCCCCTGGCCTGTCATATGCGAACGGGGTTTCCAGGCGTCCGGCGTATCAAGAAATGGCAGGCCAGCGGCCATTTCCCACCTTGCTTACCGGCACTGCGGGGTGTCTCAGCTTGTGACTCATGATCCTGTAAGCTCCTCTGTTTCATCTGGTTGCGGCGACGGGCCGGAGTTTTTCGACGCATCGGAGTTGCTCTTCCCGCACGATGCGTCGAGAGATCCGGGGGCTGGATACTTGGGCGCCGGACCCCCGGTAATAGATGGGCCCGCCCAATGTTCCGGCTACAAACCAACGCAACCGCAGGGCACTACCGCGACATCCGGAGGACGACCCGCCACAAAACCCGCGCCCCTTCAGCGCTCCACCACCGACCGCTGCGCCAGCTCGCCGAAAAGCGGCAAGGAGTAGGACCTCGTCGTGCGAGGCATCAAGAAGAGGCGTCTGTCACAGCAGGCGAAACGAGGCCCCAGGTGGGGCCAAATGTGAGCGTCAAAAGGGGCCAAATCAAGTTGACAAACGCAACGGCAAGCGAGCGGTAGTGGGGGAAGGTTGAAAGGTCGGCGGGCTTCCTTCTCAAAGCAGCGATTCCATTGGCAATCGGATTATGGCAGCGGGGATTGCAGATCGGGTATGGGAGATCGCGGAACTGCTGGCCTAGCCCGACTTTCGCAAGAATGAGGCGTGCGACACCGACGATGGGTTCCCGTGACCTTGTCAAATAAGGGGTTTCGGTCATCTCGGTGCGATTCAATTGCTAGATGAAGGAAGTATAGTTGTTGGTTAGGACAACTCATGATCCTCACTGAAGTGGCCATTATCGAGTCCGCTGCCAGTCGATCTAATGCTACGCAGGCTATTACTTTGGCCGCTACGTGGCGCTATCGCCCGGCGCCAGTTCGGCGAAACCGGCGGGATCTGGGCCTTCTGTGCGGTTTGCATTCAAGAAAATTACACCGTATGGAGTATTCTTTCATCTAGTCAAGAATTACGTTCCAGACCAATGTTTACAGCCCTATTCGGAAGAAAATCGCCTTGGTTTTGCGAAAGTCGGGCTAGCGGATCAAGGAACTTGAATCAAACGCGGATCGATCTCTAATGTCACAGAATCGGCCCACGCGATTCTGGAAAAATCGGTGTGGCCAGGGTTCAGGAGGACGTTTTGTTCAGGAATAATGACTGATGGAACGGCAAGTGCAACAGTTGCTCCTGGTCTCTCTAACCATGCAGTTCCATAGCTCGCGGGGTCGCTTGGGATAGCACTTATATGCTCGATGTAGTCATCTGGAACATCGGCTGCCACCCACATGTAATTCGGCAACTGGTCGCGCTCCACGTGCACGAGCATCTCGAGAAGCGCTAGGGCAAGCGACGAAGCTGTATAAAGCATTCGCTTGCCAGCCTGGTTCCATCTACCAGGAACGCCCGACCCGGATAGGTTGCCTATCCATTTCTGCCGGGCGATCCTGTATACGCGCATTCAGAAGACGCCTTGATCGATTCGGTCCAGCTCGTCTACTATTAATTGCAGGTCTTCTGGCAAGCTGCACTCGATGAAATCTTTGGGGCGCATCCCTTTGAAGACAGGGTTAGGGGTATTCATCCAAGAATACGTCTTCCTCGGGTCGCCAAAGATCTCCCGCGCGTGGTCGTAGACGTACTTCTTGTCGAGGACCGGGCTTGTTTCTCTACCGCTCATTGCCTTGATCTCCTAGTATAGCGTTTCTCGCCGCTTCTGATCACCACCCGGTCCAGACTATCGTTTGGGTAGTACCATACCATTTAGGTCCGGGCTGCTCATGTCCAAATAATCGGCAGAAGTCGGGATTACTTTAGGCCGACCACAGCCTTCCGGTTCGGAGCGTCAGTATCTCCTGATTCGACTTTTAGCACGTCGGGTTCTATCTAGCGTTCCCAATTGTCTGTAATCCACACAAAACAAGGCAAATCCATTTCGCGAACTTTGCGAACGTCCTGGAGGTTTGGGAGCAACCACTACCGCTGTTCGTCCTGAATCCACCAGCCCTGAACATCAGGTCCCTTGAACTCGGCGACTGGTGCCCTGTAGTGTCCTAAGGAGAGGAGGGGTTGCGAGGGAGCGCCTTCGCTCCGGATTTATTGCAGCTTTGCAATAACCGCCTCCGCGGCCAACATAACCGAAGGACACTACCAAACGAGCGGTAGTGGGGGAAGGTTGAACGTAGGACCAGGACACCACCGGGAAGCCGGACACCACCCCGCCGCAAAATCTCCCCTCTTCAGCGCTCCACCACCGACCGCTGCGCCAGCTCGCCGAAAAGCGGCAAGGAGTAGGCCTCGTCGTGCGAGGCCTTCACCATCATGAAGATGGACATGCCTAGCAGGACTGCCTCGACCAGCCGGTGGATCGCAAAGTGCGGCGACAGGATACCGGCCATGGGGCGCAGCACCCAATCTTCCATCAGCCAGGCTACAAACAGGTACAGGCCCTGAAAGGCGTGGAAGCGGACCGCCCGGTCGCGGCGGAATTTGTTGGCCGCCAGCACCACAATCGCGGCCAGCCAGCCGATGCCGGGAACGTAGCACAGGATGGAAGCGGTGCGCCTTGAAAGGCCCACCAGGATGTCGGCGCCGGCCGGCGGCGGAGATGCGCCGGTTCCGGCTCCGGTTCCGGTTCCGGCTTCGACCGGCTGCCGGGCCCCACAGCGGCCGCAATACAAGTCGGCCGCTTGTACGGCGGTTCCGCATTGGCTACAGAATGGCATCCGTTAATCCATACGTTATGGGAGTGTGGGATGTTCCCGCAAGTCCCGCAGCCGTTTCCATTTCCCACCGGCTCGGGCCATGTTACCATGCTCGCCATGAGACTGGGATTACTCGCGAGCCTGATCCTGATGCTGGCCCTGGCGGGGACGCTCTCCGCCGCCAAGAACCTGGAGGTCTTTTCGATCGATGTGGAAGGCGGGCAGGCCACCCTGTTCGCGGCTCCGGGCGGCGAATCGATGCTCGTGGATACCGGTTGGGGCGGCCACAACCACCGCGACGCCGAGCGCATCGCCGCGGCGGCCAAAATGGCCGGCGTCAAGCGAATCGATTACCTGGTGATCACCCACTACCACTCCGACCACGTGGGCGGCGTCTCCCAACTGGCCGAAAAGCTCCCCATCCGCAACTTTGTGGACCACGGCGAAAACATGGAGCACTCGAAAGAGGCGGACCAGCTCTACGCGGCGTACGTCGACCATCGTGCCAAGGGCAACCACATCCAGGTGAAGCCGGGGGACACCATCCCCATCAAAGGCATCGAGGTGCGGGTGCTCACGGCGGCTGGCGAAACCATCGCCAAGCCACTCCCTGGTGGTGGCCAGCCCAACCCCGACTGCGCCAGTTTCGAGCGCCATGCCGTCGACACCAGCGAAAACGCCCGCTCCGTGGGAATACTGATCGCCTTCGGGCAATTCCGCATGATCGACCTGGGCGACCTGACGTGGAACAAGGAGTACGACCTGGTATGCCCCGAGAACAAAGTGGGTCCCGTGGATGTCTACCTGGTTTCGCACCACGGCCTCGACCAGTCCGGCTCGCCGCAGCTTGTGCACGCCCTTCATCCGCGCGTGGCCATCATGAACAACGGGGCCCGCAAAGGCGGAGCGCCTGGCGCCTGGCAGATCATCCACGACACCCCCGGCCTGCTCGACCTGTGGCAGTTGCACTTCGCCATCGAGGCCGGCAAGGAGCACAACTCGTCCGATACCGTGATCGCCAACCTGGACGAAGCCTGCGAGGGAAAGTGGCTGCGCCTCAACGCGCAGAGCGACGGCTCCTTCACCGTCTACAACAGCCGCAACCGGTTTGAGAAGACTTACAAAAAGTAGCGCGGACCGGCGCTCACTCCACGGTCACGTGCGTTCCTTTGGCCTCCTCTCGAGACAGGCGTCCGATCTGGTGGTCGATCAGCGTGCGCACGCCTTTCAGGAACTCGATGCGGGATTTGCGGAAATGTTCGCAGGTGTCTTCGGGAAACAGGCGATCGAGCAGCGGGAGCGCATTGGCGCACAGGAAGCACCCGGAAGCGGGGGTCCCGGCGGCGGTAGGCTTCTCTTCCATGTTCAGTTCTCCTTCATCTCCACCGTGAGTATACGATTCTCCAGCCTGGCGCGCGAGGGGGAAAGCGCCGCCATCGAGGTGGGCAGCCCGATGTGACGGCGCAGCGTGCCGATTTCGACCACCAGTTCGTCGCCCTTTTTGAAGAGCCCCACCTCTCCTTTGACCGCGAAGGGCAACTGCAACCGAATCTCATAATGCCCGTTGCGCTTGAGGAACGTGTAAGGGGCCTCGGTGCGGACCACCGCGGAGGGGTCCTCCTTGTCTCCGTAAAGCGCGCCCGCCAGCTCTTCCAGCCGCTCCCTCCCCAGCACCTCATGCCCGAACAGCGGCACGCGCTTCACCTGAACCGGCGCGAAATAGGTTTCAATCTCCTCCAGGATGCGCCCTTGGGAGGCCAGCCACTCCTGAAAGAAGGCGTCCTTCACAGCGGCCGGCAGGACGCGATTGACGATCACGCCGTCCACCGTCAGCCCGTGCAGCGAAAAGTAGACGAAGGCGCGCTGCGTCTCGCGCAGCACCATGCGCTCCGGGTTGGTCACCAGCCGGACGCTGGTGGTTCGGGGGTCTTCCAGCAGTTCGCCGATGCCGTCCAGACGGCCAAAGAGGTCCTGGATATTGGCGAAATAGTTGTCGGTGGGGAGTTCCACGGGGGAAACCCGGTTGGCGATCGGGCGAACCGCTCTGAGGAGGCCGCGCTGGAACGGAAATATGTGCTTCATGTACCACTCCAGAGTGGTCGGCATGCTGACGAAGCGCATGGATTCGGCGGTGGGAGCGCAGTCGAGCACGATCACGTCGTAACGCTGCTCGCGGCGGAACTGGTTGACGTACATCATCGCGCTCAGCTCTTCCATGCCGGGCAGGATGGCCAGCTCTTCGGCTTCCACGTCGCTGATGCCGGTGGTGCGCAGAACCGAAATGACGTACGCGGAGATTTCCCGCCAGTGGCGCTTGATCTCCTTTTGAATGTTCACCTCGTGGATGGCCAGCCGCTCTTCGATGGTGTAGGGGTCGCCGGTCTTGCCGTGAAACAGGGCGGTTTCCAGGTCGAACGAGTCGGCCAGGCTGTGGGCGGGATCGACGCTCATCACCAGGGTCCGGTAACCCAGGCGGGAGAGTTGCAGGCCGGTGGCTGCCGCCAGACTGGTTTTTCCAACGCCTCCTTTGCCGCTAAAAAGAAGGATGCGCATAATTTAATTCTACCGCCCTAAAGTTTTAGGGTATGCCGGTCGATGTAGTACGTGCATGTTCGAATGGCGCAACGAATTCTCGGTTCAAATTGGCAGCGTGGACGCGCAGCACAAAATGCTGTTCGGAATCGCTAGTGAACTCTATACCGCAATGATCGCGGGCCAGAGCAAGATGGCTATGGCGCGCATCCTGGACCGCCTGGTTCAGTACACCAAGGTGCATTTTGCCCATGAGGAGCGGCTGATGCGGCTGTACGACTATCCCGACCTGGCGGCGCACAAAGCCGAACACGACGCATTGACCGCCAAGGTGGTGAAGTTTCAGAACGATTTCCTAAAAGGCCAGGTCAATATGTCGGTGCAACTGCTTCAGTTTCTGAGAGATTGGCTGGAGCACCACATCAAGGGATCGGATCGGAAGTACAGTCCGCTTCTGAGGAGCAAAGCAGTCGCGTAAGGGCGGGTTAAAGGGGTTAAGGACGTGCCGTGTCCCCTGCGCTACTGGTGCGGTTCCGGGATGCCGAACATGGCGCGGTATTTCTGCGGCAGCCGGATGCGCTGGAAATCGCGGGAGACGAAGACATGGCGGGTCTGCCCGGTGGCCAGCGTGCCGCCTTGCCCGGAGGGCGCCCCGGCCAGGCGCATCTCGTAGGCAATGATGGCCATGCGCGTGTTGGCCTCCGCAACCCATGTCCTGATGACCACTTCGTCGTCGAAGCGGGCCGGAGCGCGGTAGCGGCAAGTGGCCTCGGCGACCGCCAGGAACACGCCATCGTCGAGTTCCATATCCTTGTAATTGAAGCCCAGAGCTTTGCACAGGTCCACGCGGCCGGCCTCCATCCACACCAGGTAATTGGCGTAGTAGACGACGCCCATCTGGTCGGTTTCGGCATAGCGCACGCGGATTCGGGTTTCCGATTCGCGAGGCATGGGAAAACGCATTGTAACCCTTTCAGGCAAGTTGCGGGTATGCGCGGATCTTCACGGGCCGGAAATCCCAAGGGGTATCTGCTCGATTAAGGTGTTCACCTCTTCGAATAACGCGCCAGGATAGCAAAGCGGGGCCAGTGATGATTCGATCTGTCGCAAACCAGTGAGTCATACAGCGCGCGATTCGAAACGCAGCAGGGTTTGGATGCTTCGGACGGCCTGATTGAGCCATTCGAGCGGATCCCCGTCGATGATTACGGGCGGCAGGGGAACCCTACGGGCCTTCCATCCGCGGGCAGACCCGGCCGGATGTGTGCCAATTGAATCCGATTTGAATCGGAGCTTTTCGCTCAGGCGAGCAACGCACGCCGAACCGCGTCCGGTTCACGTGCGATCACGGTCAAGAAGGCCCGAGCGGGACCGCTGGGGACTCGCCGGCCATGCTCCCAATGTTCCAAGGTGCGTTTGCTCAAACCGAACAACTTGGCAAACTCGCCTTGAGAAAGGGAGATCTTTTCCCTGATCGCCCTGACATCGATGTCATCTGGAACGTGGACTTCGCAGCCGTGGTTTTCCTCGCCCCTGGCGAAGGCGAGCGCTTGTCTGGCACTCTCGATCATGCGTTCGCCTGCTGTACGCTTCCTCTTCTTCAACTCGGCTCCCTTTCAGACCTGTATGCCTTGACCATATCCGCCAGGACGCTCTTGAAGACGCGACGCTCCTTCGGCGTCAAATCGGTTTTCTCGCTTTTGGCGAAGATGTTCAGCAAGAAAACGGGGATGTCCGGCCCGGTGAAGCATGTTATGACCCTGTATCCGCCGCTTTTTCCCTTGCCCTTTCCGGCAAACCGCACTTTTCGGGCGCCACCTGTTCCTTCGATTACGGCACCGGCCGCTGGGTGGGCGGCGATCCATGTGATGATGGCAAGGCGCTCCGCATCTGGCAACCCTAACGACCGTGCATGAGGAATGCCGGTTTCTCCACTACGGTCTGCCAATTCCAGTGTACTCCATTGGAGTATACTCAGAAGTCAGAGGAATCGACGAAAGTCGATGAGGCCACGCGCGGGCACGGAATCCAACGCGCACCCGCCGCAGGGGACCGCGCGCCCTATCGCCAGCAGCATATCCAAGCCCGCCGCGCCGTCCCGGGGCCCCAATGGTGCCCCGCCGCTGCCGCTCAAGAAAGACAAATGACCCAGCCCAAATCTCCGTTGCACTTGGTCGTGGCTCGGCTCGGGAACGGGGCTCGGACTCTCCGCGGGCGCCGTTGTGTCCTGGAGTATAATTCTGACAGCCGCACCGGAGAGCCCTATGAAACGCAGACGCTTTCTTCAAGCCATCGCCGTGGCGCCCGCCGTCCCCCTGGCGGCCCAGCAGGCTGCGCCGCCGCCCGCTCAGCAAACTGCGCCCTCGCCGCCGGCCGCATCGCCCGGCCGGGGCGGCCAGATCCGCGGAGGCCAAGCCGCGCCTCCTCTGGAGACCACGGCTGCCGACCTTACGGCCCAGGCCGCCGCCCCGTCTTTCTTCACGCCGGATCAGTACGCCGCGCTGCGCGGGCTCGGCAATCTTCTCCAGCCGGCCATGAACGGTCACCCGGGAGCTCTGGAGGCCGGCGCGCCGGAGTTTCTCGATTTTCTGATCGGCGTCTCGCCGCCCGACCGCCAGAAGCTCTATCGCGACGGCCTCGACGCTTTGAACGCCCAGTCCAAGAAGCAGTTCAAAAAGCTTTTCGCCGATCTGGACGCGAGCCGGGCGGACGCCATCGTTCGCCCTCTGCTGGTGGTCATCCCCTGGTCCGAGGACCTGCCTCAGGATAAGGTCCGCCACTTCATCGCGCAGGCCCATCGGGACTTCCGCACCGCCACCGAGAACTCGCGCGAATGGGCCTCGGGCGGCGCTTCCTCCGGACGGCGCGGTGGACGGGGCTTTGGAGGCGGCACGGGACTGTACTGGCTTCCCGTCGATCCCGTGGTGAGGGGGTGAACGCATGGCCACACCAGAATACGACGTTCTGATCGTCGGCTCCGGCCACTCCGGCGGCATGGCTGCCAATATTCTCACCGGGAAGGGCATCTCCTGTTTGATGCTCAACGCCGGGCCGCAGGCCGATTTCGCCCGCGACCGGGTCTCCAAACCAGTCTACGAATTGCCCTACCGCGGATTCGGTGAGCCGGGGCGCCACCCTCACATCTACCAGGCCAACGAGTTCAACGCCAACTCCTGGGTGGATGAGAAGGAAGTCCCTTACACGTACGATCCCGACAAACCCTACAACTGGGTGCGCGTGCGCCTGCTCGGAGGCCGCTCGCTGTTCTGGGCTCGCGAATCCTTCCGCCTGAGCGACTACGAGTTCAAGGCCGCGGAGATCGATGGCACGGGCGACAGTTGGCCCATCAGCCTTGCCGACCTGGATCCCTTCTACTCGCGCGTCGAAGGCATCTTCCGCGTCGCCGGACGCAAAGAGGGCTGGCCGCAATTCCCCGATGGCAACTTCGTCGAGACCACTTATCCGCCCGATAGCGTGACCATCAAGAAGGTGATCGAGCTGGCCACCGCCCGCGGCATCGGCTGCTCCAAGGGCCGCTCCTCCCAGGGCCAGAACGGCCTGGCGAGTTCCATCAACCTGCTTTTGCCCGATGCGCTGGCCACCGGCAAGCTGGAGATCGTTCCCAACGCCATCGTCCGCGAAATCACCACCGACAGAAACACCGGCTTGGCGAACGGCGCTCATTTCGTCGATCGCCACTCGCGCCGCGAGATGCACGTCAAGGCGCGCGTGGTGATTCTCGCCGCCGGATCCCTGGAAAGCACGCGCCTGCTGCTGAATTCGGGAATCGCCAATTCCAGCGGCGTGATGGGGCATTATCTGATCGACCAGATTTACGGCATCGAAGTGGTCGCATCGGTTCCCGAAGCGCGCGACGGCAAGGCGCCCGAGGGCCTGATGGGCGGATACACCTTCATGCCGCGCTTCCGCAATTTGAAAAAAGGCGAGAAGCGCAATTTCATCAAGGGCTATTGCGTACGCATCGGCAGCGGTGTCGGTGCCACTCCCGAAATGTTCGCCCTGTACGGCGAAGAGCTGCAGAAAAAGCTCGACAGTTACGCCGGTTCCTGCCTCATCGGGGGCATCTACGGCGAGCGTGTCCCGCGCTTCGAAAACCACGTTCGGATTAATAAGGATGTGAAGGACGCCTGGGGCATACCGGTGCTCCACATCGTCGCCAAGGATTCCGATAACGAGCGCAACCTGGCGAAGGACGCGGCGGATACGATTGAAGAGATCTACCACGCCGCCGGTTGGGAGATCGTTTCGCGGACCGAGCGGTACAATCCGCCCGGCTACAGCATTCACGAACTCGGCACCTGCCGCATGGGCGATAATCCCAAGACCAGCGTGCTGAACAAGTTCAACCAGAGCCACGACATTAAGAACCTGTTCGTGGTGGATGGCGCGGCTTTCGTCACCTGCGGCTGGCAGAATCCCACTATGACCATCCTGTCTCTGGCCATGCGGGCTTCGGAGTACTGCGCGGAGCAGATGCGCACCCGCGGCATATGAGGGCATACGGGGTCCTGCTCGCGCTGCTGTGCGCCGCGCTCCTTTATGCGGACGACGCTCCTCCGCAGCCAGTGCCTTTCAGCCACAAAACGCACGCCGGCACGATGAAGCTGGCGTGCAAGATGTGCCACCCGAACCCCAACCCCGGCGAGACCATGACCATCGTGCCGCCGGCCAAATGCATGGAGTGCCATTCCGCGATCAAAGCCGATAGCCCCGCCATCAAGCGCCTGGCGGCCTTTGCCAAGGAAAGCCGCAACGTGCCGTGGACGCGGGTTTACGAGATTCCATCATGGGTGGATTTCAGTCACCGGGCTCACCTTGAGAAGGGCAACACCTGCCAGGAATGCCACGGCCCGGTCGCCGAGAGGGACCAGCTCTCCAAGGAAACGGACCTCGGCATGGGCGGATGCATGATCTGCCACCGCGCCAAGAAGGCGAGCCTGGAGTGCGATTTCTGCCACGAACTTCCGCACTAAGTGGCGCGGCGCATGGTGAAAGGCGGCTGGCGTGAGGCCGCCCGTCACGCCTTGTCGCGTATACTAGAGCCAGGAGAGAGCCAGTGACCGCCGTCTTCGCCACGCAAATTGAACTTGACGAGCGCGGTATCGCCTGGATAGGCGGCACGAAGGTGAAGGTCATCGAGGTGCTACTGGACAAGATGGCCTACGGTTGGAGCCCGGAAGAGATCCATTTTCAACACCCCGATTTGTCACTGGCTCAAATTCATGCCGCATTGACCTACTACTATGAGAACCAGATTCGCCTCGACGCGCAGATCCAGCGTGGGCTTGAGGAGTCTGGCAAGCTCGCCTCCGAAGTTTCCGATGCGGACTTCCGGCGGAGGCTGGGAAATCTCAAGCAGGCCCTTTGAGCCTTGCATTCTACATGGATGTACACGTGCCGCGCGCTGTCACGACGGCTTTGCGCCTGCGATCGGTGGATGTCTTGACAGCGCAAGAAGACGGAGCGGCGCAGTTGGACGACGATCGCTTGCTGCAGAGGGCGACGGAGCTTGGCCGCATACTGGTCTCGCAGGACGAGGATCTGCTCCGCGAAGGAGCGCGGCGATTGCGCGAGGGCGGAGACTTCTCCGGCATCGTTTACGCGCACCAACTTCGAATCACGATCGGTCAAATGGTACAGGATCTTGAACTGATCGCCTCGGCAACATCTTACGAAGAGTGGCGTGGGAGGATCGAATACCTGCCCATCGGGTGAGGCCCAGGGAACCAGCCTACGAGAGACTTTCCCGGCGCAGGCGCGCCCGCCCTTCACGCCTTCGTCTTGGGCGGAACGAAGTCCGGAGGCAGCGCGGCTCCTTCGCCGAAGAAGTAGCTGTCCATCTGTGTCAACAGGAAGTCCTGCGCCTCGCGGGTGCCCAGGTTGAGGCGGTACTCGTTCATGAGCATCTTCATGTGCTCGACCCACATTTTCCAGGCTTCCTTGGAAATGTTGTCGTAGATCTTTTGTCCGAGCGGATGGCCTTCAAACGGAATCTCGTCGAGGCCCTCCATCTCGCGCCCGAATTTCACGCACAGCACTTTGCGCGCGCCCGGACGAATCGTATTGGCAATCTGGTTGAAACCGCTGCTCCCGCATCCCATCTGTTTTCGCTCGCTCCTTTGTCCAGGATAGCTCACTGGCCAGCGCCGACGCGGGCGCGACGGTCTGGCCGTGCCGGTGCGCGGGATCGGAATCGCTGACTCCGGAAGACCGGCGCGAGCACGACGAGCGTGTGGCAGCCGGGGCGGGGATCAGGATCGCTCACTGGCGAAAGCCGGCGCGGGCGCGACGAGTTGGCCGTGCCGGTGCGCGGATCGGAATCGCTGACTCCGGAAGACCGGCGCGAGCACGACGAGCGTGTGCCGGCCAGGCTGGCATCCGGATCGCTCACTGGCGAAAGCCGGCGCCGGTCAGCACGATACCCAGTTCGCGGCGGTCGCCGGGGACGGAAAATGACTTGTCGACCTGGATCTGAATGGCCGCCGATGCGCCGGCCGGCTGGAGCGCGGGCGCGGCCAGCGTGTATTCGCCTGGGCCGGGATAGGTTTCGGAGGCCACCTCGCGGCCATCCAACCGCAGCGTCACGCGGCGCACGGGGGCATTCGCGGGAATGCTGAATTCGACGCGCAGCGGCAGGGCGCTCCCAGGACTCTTCAGCACCACCACGGCGCTACGGGACATCCAGCGGAAGCGATGATCCTCCAGGTCGTAAATGCCGCTGACGATCTGCTCGTTGGCTTCGGGGGCATTCATCGGCAGGTACGAGAGCGTAGGCTGCCGCTCCACCACTTTTACCGCGGTCAAGCGGTCGATCGCACCCGTCGAAATGCCGAACGGCCAGAAGCCCTTTTGCACCGTGGAATAGCCGGAGTGCGACTCCAGGCCGATCAACCGCAGCGGAATCGCGGGGCGGATGACCGCTTCGAAGAGCGGAACGGTGGGCGCCATCGCTTCGAATGAGCGCGACAGCTCGCTGGTCACCAGAATGTCGCCGGGGCGCAGAGTCTGCGTTCGGGTCAGCGGCAGCGCGCCATCGTGCTCGCAGTAGAAACGCAGGCCGTGTTCGCCGTTCACCCAGACGCGGGCGTCTCCGGCGGCCGCGTGTACGCGTTCGGCGAAGCGCCGCACGCCATCCCAGTGCTGGTAGTTCACCGCGGCCAGGCCGAGCGCCAGCGCCAACTGGGCGGCGAATCCAGCGGCCACCCAACGGCGCGGCAAGCGTGAGGCCAGCAAGACTACCGGAGCCGCCATGGGTAACAAGTAGCGCGCGGCGCCGGCGGGGAAGGCCACCGCCGCACAGCAGAAGAAGATGCCGATCCAGGCCAGCAGGAAGAGCACGTCCGGCGCGCGCCGGGACCCAAGGGCGCCCCGCCACGCAACCAAAATAGCGCCGGGAACCAGCGCCGGAAACACGATCCACCAACTGTGGATGAACAGCATGGCGGCATTGGCGACCTTGGTGGAGAGGCCCTGGTATTCACCCAGGTAGCCACCGAGCACCTGGGCTGGCAGGGCGCCGGTCGCGAGGCGCTCGAAAAGCTGCCAGCCGGCGACCACCAGCGCGGGAGTGACAATGACGGCCCAGCGGATGGGGTCGCGGCGATGATAGAGCCAGACGTAGACCGCCAGAATCGGAATGAGAAAGACCGCCTGATAGGAGGTCATGGCGGCCAGCACCATGGGCAAGACCGACCACAGGGGGCGCTCACTCACGAACAGCGCCACGGCTGCCATCCAGAAGGCCAGAAACGGAAGATCGGTTTCGAATGAGTTGCCGTTCACCACAAAGGCTGGGACGGCCACGAACAGCAGCGCCGCCCAGAGCGGCTGCGGCGAAAAGCGCCGCGCCAGCGACCACATGGCCGCCGCCGCAATCAGAGAGAACAGAATGTAGGCCGCGTGGAAGGGGACCTCTTTCACATCGCCGAAGAGCGCGACCAGCCCCGCCAGCACCCAACCATCCAGCGGCGGATGCGGCTGGCCGCGCAGGTCCACTTCCACGCCACGAAAAACGTACGTGGTGTTGGTGGGGTGCAGAGGGTCCACCAGCGCGTGCGCCGCCACTTTGAGATAGATATCGTCGTCGCCCTGGACGGCCTGGTTGAGAAACGGAAGCCGCAGGGCCAGCACCAGGGCCAGCACCAGGAGGAGTTGACCGCTCCCTTGCTCGCCAACGGCGAGTGACGGTCGCGGCTCTGATAGGCTGCGCGCTACGCGGGCTTCCATCGCAGCACCGGCTTGCGCGCGGCGGCCACTTCGTCCACGCGGCTGGTCCGCGTGCCGTAGGGAGCGTTCTTCACAAGCTGCGGATCGCTCTCGGCTTCCTGGGCGATCGAGATCATGGCCTCGACGAACTGGTCGATCTCGATTTTGCCTTCGGTTTCGGTAGGCTCGATCATCAGCGCGCCGTGCACGATCAAGGGAAAGCTCACGGTATAAGGGTGGAAGCCGTAATCGATCAAGCGCTTGGCCAGGTCGCCGGTACGCACGCCGTGACGGGCCTGGCGGGCGTCGCTGAAGACCACTTCGTGCATGCTGGGCGAGGGGTAGGGCAGATCGAAATAAGGCTCCAGTTGCTTGCGGATGTAGACCGCGTTGAGCACCGCATCCACCGTGGCGTTGCGCAGTCCGGGGCCGCCATGCGCCAGAATGTAGGCCAGCGCGCGCACCAGCACGCCGAAGTTGCCGTAGAAGGCTTTCACCCGGCCGATGGAGTGCCTGCGCTTGTAATCGTAGGCCCAGCGTTTGCCCGAGCGCTTCAGCCGCGGCGTGGGCAGAAAGGGTTCCAGGGCGGCCTTCACGGCTACCGGCCCGGCGCCCGGCCCTCCGCCGCCGTGGGGCGTGGAGAAGGTCTTGTGCAGGTTGAGGTGCATCACGTCGACGCCGAAATCCCCCGGCCGCGCGATGCCCACCAGCGCGTTCATGTTGGCGCCGTCCATGTACAGCATGGCGCCCTTGGCGTGCAGGATTTCGGCCGCGTGGATGATGTTCTCCTCGAACACGCCCAGCGTATTGGGATTGGTCACCATGAGCGCGGCGACGTCCGCGGTGACCAGTTGCTCCAGCGCGCCCACATCCAGCACGCCGGTTTCGCTGGACTTGATATTCTCCACGGCGTATCCGGCAATCGCGGCGGTGGCCGGATTGGTGCCGTGGGCGGAGTCGGGAATCAGGATCTTCCGGCGCGGATTGCCGCGGCGCTGGAGCAGGGCGCGAATTAAGAGGATGCCGGTCAGCTCGCCGTGCGCGCCCGCCGCGGGCTGCAGCGTGACGGCGTCCATGCCGGTGATCTCGGCGAGGGCCGCCTCCATGCGCGCCATCACCTCCATGGAGCCTTGCGACAGCGCTTCGGGCTGATAGGGATGCGCCCAGGCCAGGGCTTCGGTGCGCGCCACCAGCTCGTTGATGCGCGGGTTGTACTTCATGGTGCAGGATCCCAGCGGATACATGCCGTGATCGATGGCGTAATTCCAGGTGGAAAGACGCGTGAAGTGGCGGATGGCCTCCACTTCGCTCACTTCGGGAAATCCGTCGATTTCCGCGCGCACGTTTTCGGCGCCCAGGGCTTCGGCCGGATCGATGGCGGGGACATCCAGATCGGGAAGCTGATACGCGCGCTTACCCGGAGAGCTGCGTTCAAACAGCAGCGTCTCGTTTTGGGAGAGATGGTTGCGGACCTTCTTGATCATGACAGCACCTCCGCCAGGGCGTCCATCTCCGCGCGGCTGGTCATCTCGGTCGAGCACAGCAGCATGGAATCGGCCAGCTCGGGATAGAAGCGGCCGAGCGGCAGGCCGCCGATGATTTTCCTTTTCAGCAAGGCTCTGTTCGTGGCCTCGGGATCGTCCACGCGCGCCACAAACTCGTTGAAGAATTTTCCTCCAAAGCGCGGCGTAAGCTTCGAAGACAGATAGTGCGCCTTGGCCAGGTTTTGCGCCGCCAGCTCGCGCAGCCCCTCTTTGCCGTACACGGTCATGAAGACCGTGGCCATCAGGGCGATCAGCGCCTGGTTGGTGCAGATATTGGAAGTGGCCTTCTCGCGGCGGATGTGCTGCTCGCGCGTGGCCAGCGTCAGGCAGAAGGCGCGATTGCCGTGCGTATCGGTGGTCTGGCCCACCAGGCGGCCGGGCATCTGGCGGATGAGTTTTTCCTTGACCGCGAGGATGCCCGCGTAAGGCCCGCCGTAACTCGGGGAAATGGCGAACGATTGCAGCTCGCCCGCCACGATATCGGCGTCCACGGGCGGCTCCAGAATCCCCAGGGAGACCGCCTCGGTGAACACCACGATGAGCAACGCGCCGCGCCGGTGGGCCATCTCGGCGGCGGCCTTCACCTGGTCCACGATGCCGAAGAAGTTGGGCGACTGCACGACGACGGCGGCCGTCAGACCGTCCAGCTTGCGGTCCAAGTCCTCCAGGTCGATGGTTCCGGCTTCCGGCACGTAGCCGAATTCGGCCACCGGCATTCCCTGGTTCTTAGCATAGGTCCGCAGCACTTCGCGGTATTCGGGATGCACCGAGCGCGCGATCGCTACGCGCCCCTTCCCGGTGGCGCGCACCGCCATCATGGCGGCCTCGGGAACCGCGGTGGAACCGTCGTACATGGAGGCGTTGGCCACGTCCATGCCGGTAAGCTGGCAGAGCATGGTCTGGAATTCGAAGATGGCGGTGAGGGTGCCCTGCGAGATCTCCGCCTGGTAGGGCGTATACGACGTGAGAAACTCGCCGCGAGAGACTACCGTATCCACCAACACCGGACGGTAATGCCGGTAGACTCCCGCTCCCAGGAAGGAGGCGTAGCCGTTGGCGTTCTCGGCCGCGCGGTCGCGAAAGTACTGGACAATTTCGTATTCGGAGATGCCCGGATCGAGCGCCAGGGGCCGCTTCAGCCGGACGGCCTCCGGCAGGTGGGCGAACAATTCATCCGCGTGGGCCACGCCGCAGGCATCCAGCATGGCGCGGCGCTCGGAGTCCGACTTCGGAAGGTAGCGCAACTACTTTTCCGCTCCCACGTAGGCTTCGTAATCGGCGGCGGTCATCAGGCTCGCGGCCTGGGCGGAATCGCTAAGCTTCAGCTTCACGAGCCAGCCCGCGCCATAAGGGTCTTCGTTGAGCTTTTCGGGCGCGTCCGCCAGCGCCGCGTTGATCTCAGTCACTTCCCCGGACGCCGGCGAGTAAATCTCCGAAACCGCCTTGACCGACTCCACCGATCCGAGTGGACTGGCCTGGGTCAGATGCGTTCCCACGCGCGGCAGATCCACGTAAACGATATCGCCGAGTTCCTCCTGGGCGTGATCCGTAATTCCCACCGTTCCGATGCCGCCTTCCACGAGGAGCCATTCGTGCTCCTTCGTGTACCGCAGATTTTCCGGATTCATGTTTTATTTTGCTCTCTTTTATTTGGCTCTCTTGTAAAAGGGGGTTTCCACAGTAACCGCATCCACCGGCTGGTTGCGGATGACGATTTGAATACTCTTGCCCGCTTGAGCGTGCTGGGCGGGCAGGTAGCAGAGACCGATGTTCTTATTCAAGGCCGGCGAAGGCGAGCCGCTGGTGACCCATCCCGCCGGCGCGCCCTCGAGGTATACTTCATAGCCGTCGCGGCCAATGCCCCTTCCGCGCATCTCGAACCCCACCAGCTTGCGCGTGAGGCCTTTCTCCTTCTGCTTCAGAAGGGCCTCGCGTCCCACGAATTCTCCCTTGTCGAACTTGACGATCCAGCTCAGATCGGCTTCAAGCGGCGAAATGGAGGCGTCGATCTCGTGGCCGTACAAGGCCATCTTGGCCTCCAGCCGCAGCGTGTTGCGCGCTCCCAGGCCGCAGGGCTTGATGCCGAACTCCCGGCCGGCCTCGGTCACCTCATGCCACAGGCGGACGGCGTCCTCCGGGGGCACGTAGATTTCGAAGCCGTCCTCGCCGGTGTAGCCGGTGTGGGCGATGCGCGCGGGAGTGCCCGAGACTTCGCCATCGGTGAACCAATAGTATTTGATGCCCGCCAGGTCCACGGAGGTGAGTTTCTGCAGCGTGGCGCGCGCCAGAGGACCTTGAATGGCGAGTTGGGCGTAACGCGGGCTGGCGAATTCCACCTCGGCGGCGAAGCGGTTGTGCGCACGGATGTGCTCGAAGTCCTTCTCCTGGTTGGCGGCGTTGACGCACAGGAAATAGTGGTCGTCGGCCACTTTGTGGACCAGGATGTCGTCCACAAAACCGCCGTGTTCATAGAGCAGGCCGGAATAATGCGCCTGGCCGGTCTTGAGCTTGCGGGCGTGGTTGGTGGTGACGAAATCGGTGAGTGGGCCGGCTTCCGGGCCGCGGATTTCGATTTCGCCCATGTGGCTGACATCGAAGAGGCCCACCGCGGTGCGCACGGCGTGGTGCTCGTCGATGATTCCGGAATACTGCACGGGCATATCCCAGCCGCCGAAATCCACCATGCGGGCGCCCAGCGCGCGATGCACGGAATGGAGAGGCGTGGTGCGGAGGGCGGATACCGATGCCATGAGAATTCAGGCTAACAGCACGGAAAAGTTGGTGTCAAACGGGAAGGAAGAGGGCAGACGAGGGGACAGCGACATCATCCGAGCCGCGGGTGCGAATCATGCGTCCGATCATCAGCATAGCCACCGGGTGTAATGTGACCTCAAGGGCGGGAATCGGGAAGGAACCCGCGGTTGGAGCGACGGGGTTCCATTATGGCAACCTTCGTCAGGTCACCACATCCAGACTGGTTCTTGCATTCTCCCTGAGTTGCCCACGTGCCGGGCTCACGACCAAACGCCAGTGGCGCTTACCGCAGAAAGGGCAGAGCGCCGGGGGGGCGGATCGGGCTTTTTTCATTGCCGCGATTATAGAGCGTCAGACCTGAAACACTCAAGCCCTTTTGTTTCCGCGCTTCCCGGTGATGTTCCAAGACCTACCCTTTACGGAACACGGCGGGGGCGGAGGACAGGCGACGCTCGCCGAGTTTCCGATAACCCCACAAAGCCGGCCAATCTCTGCCCGATCCAGCGAGGTGGCGTGGCAGGCCTCTCAATGCCACCCGAAATCATTCTGCACAATGAAGACGATGAAGACGCGGACTGCAAGAGTTTTTTTGGGTACCTGACCACCCGCCTCGGGAGCCCCGCCCAGACGGGGCCTCAGCGGTCTCTTTTAGTAAGACAATTCGAACGAAAAGAAAAAGTGAGGCCCTATCCATCGGACCTTGAGCGATTCCCCAACGGACGACCCCAACTTAAGCAATTAAGCACTGGCCGGTTTATATCCACCTATCTGGAAGTGGGTCCGAGTGGGCGACCATCCTACCGTAAAGAAAGGGATGCCTCCGGAACTGGGGAGGTTCCGATGAAGCTGAACGCTTGAACCCAAACGGCATTCCGGATGATGCAAAACACCATCGGAGCGTAGGGACCGCACGCGCTCCCAATCGCAAGTGACCGGATCGATGCCCTCACGACGCTGGAGCTACTTGCCGACGGGACGCCCAAAACACAGCACATATCCGCTGTTATCGGTGATCTCGAAGGCCCTGAGTCCATCGCTTGTATTGGCCAGTTCCCGATGCACGGGAACCTCCCTGCCTACGAACTCTGTGTACAGTGAGTCCGGATCATCCGTGTTGATGTAGGCGTCCCAGCGAGCCCATTCGTGACGCGAATGATTCGGCTGTGGATGGACCTCGGGCGCGATGGCCTTGAACATGAGCATTACATGGTCGCGTCCGACGCCGGCGAAGTAGTCATCTCCGTTTCCGTCACCACCACCCTTATAAAGAATGGCGAAACCCAGCTTGGACTGATAGAACGCTAGCGTAGCGCCCAAGTCGTCGACAATAAAGAAGGGAGCAGCACAGTTCAGCATAGCGAAAGCACCGTGGGCTCGAATATAGCCTACGTTGAGCAGCTCGTGCAATCGGCAACTGCATAGCGTCCGGCGCGATCGGTCCAGGACGTCCTTACCCCGGCGCGTATCTGCAGTAGACTTGGCACATGGTCCGTCAGATTGCACCTCTGTTCTTCACCATGGACGTTCCCGCTACGCTCGCCTATTACAAAGAAAAGCTTGGCTTCGAATGTCTGGGGACGTGGCAGGATCCGCCGGTCTATGCCATCGTGGCACGCGACCAGCAGGTGATTCACTTCCGTTGCGCCGAGCCGCCCAAAGCCAATCCGAACAAATACCGGGACGAACTGCTCGACGCGTACCTGTTCGTCGAAGATGGCGACGCGCTTTATGCCGAGTACGCAGCCCAAGGCGTAGAATTCACTCGGGGAGTTGCCAACATGCCATGGCACTCGCGCGAGTTCGTGGTGAAGGACTGCGATGGCCGTCTGCTGGCTTTCGGCGCGAACCTGTAGTCTTCTCCTGTCGTCCCTTCCAGAAGACCGACCTTGCAGGTGAATGGCTAGGAATCGGCCTTCTGGAAAGTCTTTACCTGGTTTTCCGGCCGGATGACGCGCCACTCGGAAACAGCTCCAGCCGCACGAAACGGGAGTTGTCGACAAAAAACGGGATTTCTGGAAACTACACCGCGGAGGTCCGATTGGCGGGTGTGCCGATCCGGGACGGCGTCGGCGAGCGCGGCGCGCCCGGTTGGCCGCCGGCGACCGTCGGTGCCTGCTGCACGGTAGGCCGCGGCCCTGCGACCGCAGGCCGAGAGCGCCCATCCGCGCGGCGGCGCGCGTACGGCGGCGCGAGTCAGCAATCTGGTGCACGGCTCGTCGCCCTCATGCGGCTGCTGGCGGGCCGATCCCGACGTGCGCCAGGCGGCGCGCATGACAGTGCGGTGCTGGCGGGCAGCGTGCGCGACAACCGCAAAGTCAGTAGCGTCGGTGTTGTCCGGTCTTATTTTGCGTCCCCGTTATCTGCGCCATTTCGTTTAGCGACGGTTTTCGGTCTCGCGATCGAAGAACCATCTTGGGCTGGACGCCGCCAGCTCCACGGCATTCTACCCGCGCCCGCACCGGCGCGCTGACTGCACCACTTGAAGCCGTTCCGCTGAACTCTTTCTAGGCCAAGCCGCCGCCCGACCCGGTAGCCGCGGAAAGCCCGACTATCTGGTTTACCGCCTCCACCGCGGTCACATCGCCGCGCTGAAACGTGGCGCCCTTGCCTTCATACGCCACGTGCCCCGAATTGATGCCTTGAATCATCTCGCGAAACAATCCGGCGAGATCTTGCGAGAAGCCAGTCGCTGTGAAAGTGGGTATCACCGCGTCCAGAGGATGCGTTTCCAGCTTCACCGGCTTTCCCAACGCGGCAGCGAAGGCGTGAGCGATATCCTGCGGGCTGTAATCTTCGGGACCGGCAAGTTCCACTACGCGGCGACCGCGTGCGGGGTCGGTCAGATATCCGGCGGCGATCTTGCCAATGTCGGCGGTCGAGACCATGGGGATCTTTCGTTCCGGCGTCAGAAAGTTGTGAAGCACGCCCTGATTTCGGACTCCGTCCACCCCGCTGGCCCAGTTCTGTAAAAAGTAGCACGCCCGGATTATCGTCAGATTCTTGGCGGCCGACCCAATCACCGACTCGGCATGGTGCAACGAGCGGATCGGCCCGGTGCCCTGGGCGTGTTGGGCGCCAATCGAAGAAAGCAGAATCACGTGCGGTATGCCGCTGGTTTTCACTGCCCCTGCCAGCGCTTCGCCGACCCGGAACCCATATCCAAGAGCATCTGCCGCCCTGTAGTTCGGCGGGATCAGAAGGTACGCGCCCTCCGCGTGGGCGAACGCCGCCGCCAACGCTTGAGTGTCCTCCAGCGAAGCGGCAGCCACGTGAGCGCCCTTCTCCCGCCAGCTCTCCGCCTTCCGGGCATCGCGAACCAGAACGGTTACGGATTTACCCTGCGCGAGCAGAGTGCCGGCCACTACGCTGCCGGTGTTCCCGGTTGCTCCAGCGATCACGAACATAAAGAAACCTCCTGTGGGTAGGTGATGCCATTTGGGGCGGCCAGGATTCGCCCGCCGCGCCGGATCTGGTGCATCTGAGTGCGAAACGGGCCCGCTGGCGGGCCGATCCCGACGTGCGCCAAGCGGCGCACATGACGATCCCGGCGTAGGGCGCGCAGCGAATCGTTGGCTGGCGCCAACAGCCGGCCGCCAGGCCGAACCAGCCTTGCCGTTTCAGCCCGGTGTCCCGCCCGCTGCGCGGTGGGGCGGCGGCCCTGCGACCGCGGGCTGGTAGCCGCCATCCGCGCAGCGGCGCCGACCGAGGCGACGCCTTTGGTGGCGTGCTGCTGGTGCTGGTGGGCAGTCTGGTTGCACTCGTGATAGACGGTGTAGGGGTCTCGCCCGGCGGCGCGGCTTCCCCGATCGCTGCCCGGCGCCCCTGCGGGCCGCTAGACCGAACCAGTCGCCGCTTCCACCCGCGCCGCGGTGGGCGGCGGCCACGGGACCGCAAGCCGAGAACGTCCATCCGCGCGGCGGCAGGCTGGTGGACGGCTCTGCGGTCTCCTACGGCTGCTGGCGGGCCGCGACGTGCGCCAGGCGGCGCCGACGATGCCGGCGCGGAGGCGCATGGCGAATCGCTGCCCGGCGCCACTGCCGGCCGCCAGGCCGAACTCGTCTTTGCCGTTCGGCCCTGCGACCGCCCGCTCAGCATGTTCGTCTTTCTCAATCTTCATGACTGCGCCGCCACCGTGAACCTACTGCAGCAGTCCCTGCGCAATCGTGAACCGGATCTGGTTGCGCTGTCGCTCGATCCGATCTTCGATCCGATTCGAACAGACGCCCCCATCGCGGCCATTCTTCGGGAACTGAATCTCGCCGAGTGATACGCGTTGGCCGACCTTTAAATCCCGGTGCGCCGCAACTGTTTTCCCTCAGTGCATTCATAGCCGCCGGCGGCCACCTTGGAGAATTCCTGGACGCCGCCGCTGGGCCATTCCACCACCAGGCGATCGGCCGATTGCCGGGGACCGAGTCCGAACGTCAAAGTGAGCTCGGATTGCGAAAGATAACTCGACCCGGTCTTGACGCGGCGCGCCTGGCTGCCATCCGGGGTGGTCAGGTGAACCACTGCGCCGATCGCATCGCGGTTGGATTGAACGCCGATCAACCGAATGCGGAGCGATCGCACTCCCGGCGCGACATCGTTCCGGTAAAGATACACCGGACCCTGATTCGTGGTGAGGAGCACATCCGGATCGCCGTCGCTATCGAAATCGCCAAAGGCCAAGCCGCGCGCCACTTTGGGAGCGGCGAATCCGCCGCCGGCTTGCGCCGCGACATCCTGGAAGCGCGTCGCTCCGAGATTCAGAAAGAGGTGCGGCGGCTGGGCATAGCCGGCGTTGCCGCGAATCTGGCGCACGGTTTCATCGATGTGCCCATTGACCGCCAGAAGATCGAGCCGGCCGTCCAGATTCACGTCGAGAAATCCGCACCCGAAGCCCAGACTGTCGCGCGTCGCCTGGCCTATGCCGGACGGAATCGCGGCGTCGGTGTAAGCGCCGTTGCCGGAAGCGCGGTATAGCGCCATCATTTCGTTGTCGAAATTGGTGATGGCGATTCCTTCGCGGCCCGAGTTGTCAAAATCCGCGGCATCGACGCCCATTCCGGCGCGAGCCTTCCCGTCTTCGCTGAACGCCACCCCGGCGCGGACGGCCACATCTTCGAACGTGCCGTTGCGCAGATTGCGATACAGCTTGTTCGGCTGCGTGTCGTTGGCGATCAGGACATCCGGCCAGCCGTCGCGATCGTAATCCAGCAGAGCGGCGCCCAGCGACTTGGAGGTGGGATCGAAGATGCCGCTCTTGGCGGTGACATCCTCGAAGGTTCCGTCTCCCCGATTGCGGAACAGCCAGCAAGTGTCGCCGTGATACGCCTCGGGCGTGCAATACGATTTGCGCTTGCCATCCACGCTGCAGAAGACGTCCAGTTGCGGCGACCATTTGACATAGTTGCAGACCAGCAGATCCAGGAAGCCATCGCGATCGAAATCGAACCACAGGGCTGAAGTGCTGAAGCCGGTTCGGCCACCGATCCCCGCTTTTTCGGTGACGTCTACGAAATGTCCTGTGCCGGTGTTTTGGAACAGCCGGTTCTGGCCTACGGCGGTGATCAGAATGTCGGGGAAGCCATCGTTATTGAAGTCGCCCGCGGCCACGCCCATGCCGTACATCTCGACGGCGAGGCCCGCGCGCTCGGTGACGTCGGTGAAGGTCCCGTTCCGATTGTTGCGGTAGAGCTTCAAGGTGCTGCGCTGGCGCTTGTGGCCCGGCCAGTCCATGCCGTTGACCAGCAGAATGTCCAGCCACCCGTCTCCGTCGTAGTCCAGAAAGGCGCAGCCGGGGCCCAGGGTCTCGGGCAGATATTTGGCGCCGAAAGCGCCGCTGTTGTGCCGGAAGGCGATGCCCGCGGCAGCCGTGACGCCGGTGAGCGAAAACCCCAGGGCGGGGCCCCCGGAGAACAAGGGCCGCCCCAGACAACCGAGGGCGCCCGCAAGCAACGAACGCCGCCTCACGGGATGCTCACCAGCCCCTGGCGGATGGCGTACACCACCAATTCGGCCGTGTTATGCAGACCCAGGGTCTGCATGATGTTGGCGCGGTGGACCGCCACGGTGTTGGCGCTCAACCCCAGCATGGTGGCGATCTCTTTGTTCGACCGGCCGTTCACAATCAGTTGCAGCACTTCCAGTTCGCGAGTGGTGAGGCCGGATCCGCCCTCGTGTGGAGCAGCCAAAGATCCCAGGCGCGGGTCGAGCACGCATTCGTTGGCCGCCACGCGCTTGACCGCCTGCACCAACTCCAGATCCATGGCGTTCTTCAATAAGTATCCTTTGGCGCCGGCCTCCAGACAGGCGCGGACGAAGGATGCGTCCGAATGCATGCTGAGCACCAACACCGCGGTCTCCGGGCAGGATTTGCGGATGTGCCGGGTGGCCACCGCGCCATTCATGCTGCTCAAGGCGAAGTCCATCACCACTACAGCGGGGCGCAGGCGGGCGGCCTCCCTCACCGCTTCATCGCCATCGCTGGCTTCGCCGACCACACGAATTTCCGAGTCCTCCTCCAAGAGGCGCCGAAAGCCGCGGCGCACCAGGCTATGATCGTCGACCAGCAGAACCGTAATGGGAGAGTCGGACATGCGGCCAGGGTTGCTCAGGGTAGATCCGCGCAGGGCACGGCGATGCGAATCAGGACCCCGCCGCCTTCGGCCTCCAGAAATTCCAGACGGCCTTTCACCAACTCGGCGCGCTCGCGCATGGAAATCAGTCCCATGCCCTTCCCTTCTCTCTGGCCGAAGCCGATCCCGCGATCCTGCACCTCCAGGACCACCATTTCGGGAAGATAATTCAAGCGCACCCGCGCCGAGGCGGACTGGGAATGCCGCGCCACGTTATTGAGAGCCTCCTGGAGGATGCGATACAGATGGATCGCCACGCCGCGATCGAGTTCCCGGCTGATTCCAATCTTCTCATACTGCACAGCAATTCCGGTCTGCTTCTGGAAGGCGGGCAGGTAGGTGTCCAGGGCCCCTTCGAATCCGGCGTCGTCCAACACTACCGGGTGGAGCGCGTGCGATAGCGACCGCACTCTTTCCAAAGTGGACTGCGTCACTTCCTGGATCTCTCGCAGGTCGGCCTTGTCGGCGCCCGCCTCGGCCGGAGTGCGCCGCTGGGCGCGCGCCAGCATCGCGCCGATGGCAGTGAGAATCTGGCCGAATTCGTCGTGCAGCTCGCGGGAGATTGAGCGAAAGGCATTCTCCTGCATGGAGATGAGCTGCTGCGCCAGTTCGCCGCGGCGCAGAGATAGGACTTCCACGCGATCGAACATGCGGCGGTTGTAATCCAGGAGGTAGAGGCCGGTGAGCACGGCCACAATCAACACCGCGGCCAAAAATGCGTACACATTCCGCTCCGCGCGCCGGTAAATGGAGCGCGTGTTTTCGGCGGCCCGCTCCTCGCTTTCGTTGTTCTGCACCAGGAGGCGCGCGACGGCGGTGGTGAGGGCTTGCTGGCGCGCCTGCAAAGACAGCCGGATGAGATCGGCGGCCTTTTCCGCCTGCCCGCTTTCGGCCATCGAGAAGACCCGCTCGAGGGCATCCCAGAACTGGCTCACGTTGGTGGAAAGGTAAGCGCGGCTTTCGGAGGCGGACGAGTATTTGGCGTCGCGTTCCAAGGCATCGGCCAGATCCGCGCGGATGCGCGCCAAGGGGGCCCGCCAGGCGGTGAGAGGGTACGGTTCCGTGTGGTCCAACATGTCGCGCAGAGTGAGGGCTACCGAATTCAAGTCATTCTGGATGCGGAGGAGCAGCAGGGAGTCGATGCGATTCCGGTCGATGGTGGCGGCCTGCAAGCTTTCGAGGGTGCGCAACTGGCCCACCGTGTAGGCGGAATAAACGACTACCGCGGAGAGGGTCACAAGGAGCCCGGCCAGCAATCGGAATGTGGGGGCACGAGACCGGTCCACAAAGACTCTCCCCATGATACCGGCAAGCAGAGGCTACCGATTTCCCGGTTCCGGCGGGCACGGCAGAGCTGCGGCGGAGGCGGACGCGGCGGAAACGCCAGTCAGCATCTCCCGGATTTTGCCCTCCAGGATTTTTTCATCGCCCGTCGTGTAACCATCCGCGTGAAAGACGACCTGGCCTCTGTCATCCAGAAGATAGGTGGCAGGAGTCGCATTGATTCGGTAATCCTTCTGCAAAGACTCCTGGGAGGCGCCAACCAACACCGGAACGGTGAAGTTCTTGACCATCTGCCAGCCCGCTATCAGGCCCGTTTCTTCGGGCAAAATGTCGATCCAGACCGCGGAGAGACCTTTGTCTTTGTACTTGTCGTAGATCTTCTGAATTTCAGGAAGCTCGAGATTGCAAACCGGACAGCGGGGGAAGAAAAAACTCACCAGCGTGAGCTTATTCGAGAAGTCTTGCAGCGTCTTCTTTGTCCCGTCCAGGGTTTTCAGGTTGAATGGCTTGAAGCCAGAGGCATTTTCCGGACGGGCAGCGGCACGCGACGCGTTGGCAGCGGCCGGTCTGCCGGCGGCGTTGCGCGCCGATTCTTCGACAGCGCCTCTCTTGCCAGGCGTCCTGATGGTGTACCCCGCCATCCACACGTAGTTTGCAAAGGCGGCATCTCCTTCATGCACGCCGTCGATCTTTTCCGGAACGCTCTTGGTCCGGTCGCGAATCATGACTTTGCCCACACTGAACTGCAGCATGTGGTTTCCCCGGGTATAAATGAACCCCGGCGTCACGGCGATGCCGAAGCCTGGCCGGCGGAATCCCAGATCGTTACCGATCAAATCGCGCGCGGGCACGCCTTCGTCGCGGATGGACAGCGTCATTCCCAGTCCCTTGATCCTGGGAGAGGGATGCGAGGCCCCCACTTCGACCATGTATTGATCCTGAATGGCATCGAACTGCGTCATGCCGGGCGTGGGAGCGGGAGGTCCGCTGGCCGTCCCTCCATGGGAGGTCCAGAAATTGTGGTATCCGCCCTGAGTCATGACATAATCGCCATCAATGAACGCGGTAGCTCCGCCGCCGAGGTTCTGAAAGGCTTGCCACGACATAATCATGCCCCAACTGCCCCCGCCGGGCTGCACCGAATAATCGGGGTATTGGGTGGATGTAAGACCGCCGTAAGTGGTAGCCACGACGTTGTTCTCGCGATCGTTGCCGGTCGGCATGAGCAGACTCAGCCCGAACTGGGCGTTGTTCGTGCCTGCCTTATCGCTTCTCGGACTGCGCAGCCAGTAACTCCCCCCGGCGCTGAAATCGCCGATGCCGGATGTGTGCAGAGTGGCGTATTGGGACTGCAGCCGCCGGCTGGCGTACAAAAAGGGAAGAGTCGCGGTAAGGCTGATCCGGGAAGTGAGCTGGTACGTCAGGACGAGATCGTCGAGATTGGTCTTCGACTGAACCTCGGTGCCCAGTTGCGCCCGCGAGAAATTCTCCGTGGGCCCGCTGAAATGTACGTGCGAGAAGACATGCCGGACCCCCACGGCGGAAGTCCAGTCGCCCGGACGCAGGTATCCGCCGCCTTCGGCGCCATTGGACTCCAGACCGGAGCGAGAGATCACTCAACCCTGAGCGAACGCCATCCGCACGGGCGCCAGCATCCCTAAAATCAACGCGCCCAGGAACAGAACAGACCCTTTAGAAATTACGTCGACACGCCGCATCCCAGCCCCTCCCCTTCAGACAACGATTCGTGTGGATAGAGTATCGGAAGGGTAATCGAAGGGCAATAATGCAAACCTATTAGGCCGGCCGCTAAAGCCGGTGATTGATTTCTATTATGAATAAAACAAGGGCCGTGCCCGAAAAGGTCAAGCCAACCACTCCAAGCACAACGAGAGCAAAAACTCAGCTACGTAGTACGGCGTATGCCCATACAGCCAAAAGCCTCCCGCAACCACGACGCCTATCGAAACGAGGCTGATTCCGCCCGCGATGGCGGCCTGGGTCAGGCGCGGCATCGGTCTCTTGCCGTCCCAGGGACGGCAATTTCTTGGGCTGGAAACCGCACGCCCTATTCTTTCGGCCATCAATTGCGCGACGGCCGGCGGCGAGGGAGAGCTGTCGTCGCTCAGCACGTAGACAGCAAGCTCGGCGGCGAGCCGCGGGATACCTGGGTCGCCCATTCCCTCACGCTGAACCGCAGCAGCGAGGCGCTGCTCGCGGCCCGAGGCGATTTCCGGGATCTGGCATCGCCTGCGGGCAGCCGCACGACAGCGGAAACATCTGAGCGCAACAATTTGGGTGTGGCTATTTTAGAACCACGACCAACTATATGGAAATTCAACCAGTTAGGCCGGTTCGACCTGTTTTTGACGGCAGCTTAGACCAGGGATATCGGAATAACCCCGGTTTTTGCTTCAATTT
>JBKQPR010000174.1:0-18018 GCA_052144935.1 Bryobacteraceae bacterium | reverse complement strand
GTCGCGGCTCGGAAAGCGCATCCGAGCCGCGACCGTCAGGGAGCGGTTGCTGCGGAGCGGTTGGTGGCGCATTGGTGGCAAGGTTGTTATGCACAAGACTATGAGAATCTTTCGGCTCGCCGCGGCTCTGAGCGGCCTCGCTTGCGCCGCCTGGACGCAACCTCTGGCGCCCCTGCGCCCGCCGGCTGTTCCGCTGGTGGCCCACGATCCCTACTTCAGCATCTGGTCGGCCGCCGACCGCTTGACGGATACCGGCACCACCCACTGGACCGGAAAGCCCAACAGCCTGTTCCTGGCCGTCCGCATCGATGGCCGGGTCTACAGCCTGACCGGCGCCATGGGCCGTGGCGGCCGTGGCGCGCCGGCCGCAAACGCACTGGCGCAGACCCGCCTGGAGGTGTTGCCGGCGCGCACCATGTACGAGTTCTCGGGCGCCGGAGTGAAAGTGGCGCTGACGTTTCTGACGCCCGCTTTGCCGGACGACCTGGAGGTTCTCTCGCGGCCGTTGACTTATGTCACTTGGACCATCGTCTCCAGCGACGGCCAGGAGCACCAGGCGGCCGTCTTTTTCGAGGCGGGATCCGATCTGGTGGTGAACGCGTCCGACCAGCCGGTGTGGGCGGCGCGCTTTCAGGTGGATGGTCAACCGGTCTTGCGGATGGGCTCGCGCGAGCAGCCGGTTTTGGCCAAACGCGGAGACGACCTGCGGATCGATTGGGGATACCTCTACCTCGCCGCCGACAAGCCGGAGGGCGTCACCGAAGCCATCGCCGGCCGGCCCCAGGCCCGCGCGGCGTTCACCAGCACGGGACGGATGCCCGATTCCGACGACTTTTCCGATGGCGCCGCCGGCGGACGCGCGCCGCAGACCGTCCTGGCATTCGCCATCGACTTCGGGAAGGTCGCATCCCAGCCGGTCTCGCGCTACCTCATGATCGCCTATGACGATCTATACTCCATCGAGTATTTCGAGCGGCGCGAACGGGCCTGGTGGCGGCGCAACGGCGCGGATGGGGCGGAATTGCTGCGCATGGGCCGCCGCGATCGCGACGCGCTGGCGGAAAGGAGCCAGGCCTTCGACGACCAGCTCATGGCCGACCTGCGGCAGGCCGGCGGCGAGAAGTACGCCCGCCTGGCATCCCTGGCCTACCGGCAGACTCTGGCCGCGCACAAACTGGTGGCCGACGCCGATGGCGCGGCCATGTTCTTCCCCAAGGAGAATTTCAGCAACGGCTGCATCGCCACGGTGGACGTGATCTATCCCAGCTCTCCGTTTACGCTGCTGTTCAATCCGCGGCTGCTGCGCGCGCAGCTTCAGCCGGTGCTGGAGTACGCGCACATGCCGCGGTGGCGCTGGCCGTTCGCGCCACACGACCTGGGCACGTACCCGCAGGCCAACGGGCAGGTGTATGGCGGCGGCGAGCGCACCGAAGAGAACCAGATGCCCGTGGAGGAGAGCGGCAATATGCTGATCATGCTGGCCGCGCTCGCCAAGGTCGAAGGCAATGCGGACTTTGCCGCGAAGTACTGGCCGGAGCTGACCAAATGGGCAGGGTACCTGAAAGAGAAGGGATTGGATCCCGAGAACCAGCTTTCCACGGACGATTTCGCCGGCCACCTCGCGCACAACGCCAATCTGTCGATCAAAGCGATTGTGGCGCTGGGTTCGTACGGCCTGCTGGCCGAAATGACGGGGCGAAAAGACGTCGCCGCGGAATACCGCCGGACGGCCCAGGATTTCGTCAAGAAGTGGCTGGAGCTGGCCCGCGAGGGGGATCACTACAAGCTGGCGTTCGACGCCGCCGGCACCTGGAGCCAGAAGTACAACCTGGTCTGGGATAAGGTGCTGGGCCTGAATCTCTTCCCGCCCGAAGTGGCGCGCCGGGAGACGGCGTTCTATCTCACCAAGCAGAACCGCTACGGCCTGCCGCTCGACAATCGGCGGACCTACACGAAGCTGGACTGGATCCTGTGGACGGCAACCCTGGCGGAGAGCCAGTCCGATTTCGAGAAGATCGTCGCGCCGGCATATCAGTTCGCAAACGATTCCGAAAGCCGGGTGCCCTTGAGCGACTGGTACGATACGGTTACGGCCAGGCAGCAGGGCTTTCAGGCTCGCTCGGTAGTGGGCGGTCTGTTCGTGAAGATGCTGGCGGATCCGGCCCTGTGGAAGAAGTACGCCGGCCGGGCGGGCGCAGGGGGCGCCCCGGGGGCGCGTTAGAGTCAAAGAATGCCCATTCAGATCGGCGATATTTTCGGGGATTATCAGGTTACCGGCGTTTTGGGCCGCGGCGGTATGGGCGAGGTCTACCGCGTGCGCAGCCTGCTGACGGACCGCGAGGAGGCCATGAAAGTGGTCCTCAATGAGGACCCCGCGCTGGCCGACCGCTTTCTCCGCGAGATCAAAGTCCACGCCAGCCTCCAGCACCCCAACATCGCGGCTCTCCACGCGGCCCTGCGCATCGAACAGCGTATCGTCATGATCCTGGAGCTGGTGGAAGGGGTCAGCCTGGAGGAGACCTTGCGCCGCGGCCCCATCGAGGCTCCCGTGGCCGTGCATTACATCAACCAGGTCCTGGGGGCCCTGGCGTTCGCGCACGGACGCGGCGTGATTCATCGCGATGTCAAGCCCGCCAACATCCTGATCGCCTCGGGCGGCGTGGTCAAGCTCACCGACTTCGGCATGGCGCGCTCCGCGGGCGGGCAGCAACTCACCAAGGCGGGAATCGCCGTCGGAACCCTGGCGTACATGTCGCCGGAGCAGATCCGATCCGGCCAGGTTGACGCCCGTTCCGATATCTACTCGCTCGGCCTCACGTGTTACGAAATGGTCACTGGCCGCCGCGCAGGCGACGCCCGGCGCGCCTTCATGGACGCGCAGATCGACGCCATTCCGCCCGGCCCCGCCGCGGTCAATCCGCTGGTGCCCCAGGCCCTCTCCGCCGCCATCATGCGCGCGCTGGCCAAAGAGCCCGCCCAGCGCTTCCAGACCGCGCTGGAATTTCGCGCCGCGCTGCCGGACATCGGCCGCCCACCCAGCCAGGCCGAGGTCACTCCCCGCGCGGCCGCCCCGACCCCGCTCGAGCTGGCCGATCTGGAAGCCCGCCTGGTACGCGCCATAGGTCCCACCGCCAGGGGCCTGGTTGCCGATGCCGCGCGCCGCTACTCGACCCTCGCTGAAATCCAGCACGCGCTGGCCTCCGGGATCGAAGACCCCCGGCAGCGCGACGCCTTCCGCAAAGCCAATCCCGGGGCCACCGTCACGATGGTTGCGATCCCCGCCACCTCGCCCATTTCCTTCGATCCCGCCGCCCTGGGCCGCGTCGCGCAGGCGCTCGCCACTTACATCGGCCCCACCGCCGAGGCGGTGGTCTACCGCGCGGCCCGCACGGCTCCGAGCGCCGAGGAATTGCGGAACGTACTGGCCGCCGCGATCCCCTCCGCCGCCGACCGCCAGCGCTTCCTCGCCACGGTTCGCTCCTTCTTGTAGCGCGGGTTGTGGCAGGCGGTTGGGAGGCGCAGATGACCGGTCGTGCCCTTTTGGTCCCGGCTCGGCAAGGCCGGCATTGATTTTCGCGGGGTTACTGAGCCGATCCCAGCACAGGCGCTAATCAGTTGAGAGATCCCCCCCGGCTCTGCCGGGGAGGCAGTAGAAGTTTGACGTATGAGGCAGTAGAAGTTTGACGTATCCGGGAGTATGCCGTTCGTGCGCTGTCGGGCGCAACCGGCCCGCTCAGCAGCGTGCGGCGCGCGGGACCGGTTTTTGAGCGGTTGCAATCAGGCCCCTTTGAGGGGCAGCAACCGCAAAAGCCTCCGGCTCTGCCGGAGGATTGTTACAATAGCCTGCCGCAACGCCCTCGCGGGCTGGGTGCCTACTCGCGCAGGGCGGGCCTCAGGAGCGACTCCATCTTCTCCCGCAGAGCCTCCCCCGTAAACGGCTTGGGGAGCAGGACGTGGCCCTTCTCCACCACGTACTTCCGCACTACCTGGGTATTGTCGTAGCCGGAAATGTACAGCACTTTCAGATTGGGCTGCAAGGCGGCCAGTTTGTCCGCCAGCATGGGGCCGCTCATGTCTGGAGCGATTACGTCGGTGATGAGCAGCTCGATCGGTTGCCCGTGGTTGCGGAAGATGGTGAGGGCGTGCTCGCCGCTATCGGCGGTCAAAACCGTATAGCCGAGCTGGCCCACCATGGCGGCCACCAGTTTGCGGATTTCCGGCTCGTCATCGACGACCAGAATGGTCTTGCCCTCCTGGCCAGACATCGCAACCCGATTCTACTGTCTGCCGGCCGTCCGGAGCAACGGATCATTGTGATCTTAGATTCAGAATGACGGCCAGGGCCACCCCCAGCAGGCTGAGCGCGCCTCCCCACCAAACGGAGCCGGGCTGGTAGCGGAACTCGATGCGGTGTGCGCCCGCTTCCACGGGAACCGCGCGGATGACACCTTGATACTGCCGGATCCGCGTGCGCCGGCCATCCACCCAGGCGCGCCAGCCGGTGAACCAGGGGTCGCCCACCACCAGCAGGCCGGGGCAGGCGGCGGTGGCTTCAATCACCGTGCGTTCCGGTGTGCGCAGCGCCACGTGCAGTTGGTCCGGAGGGCACCACGAGGGCGCGGGCCGCTCGATCCACAGCGGCGGTGCGATGCGCGGATCGCGATACACCTTCAGCCCGCTCCGCGACTGGAAGACCTCCACTTGCGACGAATTGGACGGCTGCCGGGCTACCCGGTAGGCGACCCCGAACAAGCGCGGCGCTTCCAGATGGCCCAGGAGGGCGTGCACCGCGATGGGC
Source organism: Bryobacteraceae bacterium (assembly GCA_052144935.1). Classification (GTDB taxonomy): domain Bacteria; phylum Acidobacteriota; class Terriglobia; order Bryobacterales; family Bryobacteraceae; genus JOPF133. The sequence goes on along the minus strand of JBKQPR010000174.1, from coordinate 13,220 downwards.
ATTGAGGCGGTGTACGCGCCGAACTGCTCGATGCCGTACCAGTCGCCGAAGTTGTAGGGCACCACGTCTTCATCCACCTCCACGCGGAACCAGCCGGGTTGGCGGTGCAGGAAATCGGCGATATCGCGCTGGCTCTCGATCATCCGGGAGTAGGAGCCGGGCCCGGAGGGCACCCCGTCGCGGGGCTGGACGGGCGCGGGCAAGGCCAGGGCCTCGACGAAGAAGAGACCCAGCACCAGGGCGGGGCGCCCTCTGGGACCACCCCAGCGCAACAGTGCGGCCAGGCACAAGGACGCCAGAATCACCGGCCAGAGCGGCTCCGTGTAGGCCGGGCGGTGAAGAAGGCGGCAGACGACGTAGTAGGCAGAGACGGTGGCGGCGAAGGCGGTGAGCCACCACGGGACGGCGCGCAAATAACAGTGGCAACCGCTCCCTGACGGGGCGCCCGCCGGGCCCGGCTCTGAAGGAGCATCGTAACCGCTCCCTGACGGTCGCGGCTCTGAAGGAGCAGGGAGCGGTGGCTGGCGAGCCTTAGCGGAGCGCCACATCTCCAGGCCCAGAGCGGCCAGCGCGGCAATTCCCGCGTGGCAAATGGCGATCGCCATGGCCGGATAGCGGGCCTTCTCCACCATGGGGATTAGCGCATAGGCCACGCGATGGACCGGCGTATCGCGGCCCAGCGCCAGCAGCAGCCCGCCGAGCGCCACCACCGCAAGCATGCGCACGTCCCAGCGCCTCCAACCCAGCCAGATCGCGGTCAGCGCCAGGGCCACCGCGACGCTGCCCACGAAGGGGTTGGCGTGCTTCCCCAGGCCCGGCAGCACCAGCCCCGGAATGCCGCTCGCACCCAGCGAATACTCCGCGTGGATGCTGTACGGAATGCGGTCGTTCCACTTCAGGGCGTCTGGCGCGCCCACCCAGCGCAGCGACTGGCGGCCATACTCCACCGCCGGCAGGATCTGGACCGCGGCCACCAGGAAGGCGGTTATTCCGAAGACCGCCGCCGCCAGCCAGATCCGGGGCTGCCGCCAGTTCGCTAGAATCTGCCACGCCCACAGTCCGCCGAGGACCACCGACGTGTAGATAGGGATATTGTGGTGCCCGCCGAGAAACGCAGCGCCCAGCGCCGCGCCCGACCAGGCCGCGCTGGCCACGACACGCCGGCCGCGAGCCAGGCGCGCAAAGAACAGCAGGATTACCGGAATCCAGACCGCCCCCATGAGGAACTGCGGCGTAATCGAGTGGCCCAAAAAACCCGCCAGCGCATAGACCGCACCACCGAAGAGCGAGGGAAGCATACCCGCTCCCAGGTCGCGGCACAGCCAGTACGTGAAGGCCGCCGCCAGCCAGTGGATCAGCACCCAATACCAGTGCAGGGTCTGGATGGGGATGTGGCCATCGACGAGCGGCATGGCGAAGAGCGGCCAGTTCAGCGGATTGGCCAGCCCCGGCTGCATTTGGCCGATCAGCGATTGTCCGCCCCATTCGTAAGGGTCCCACAGCGGCAGGCGCCCGGCGTGCAATTCGCGCGCTTCATAATCCAGCCAGGGCCGCACTTGCAGCGCCTGATCGGGGTTTTCCAGCCAGGTGTATTGGCGCGAGATGGCGATCTGCCAGTAGAAGCCCGCGGTCAGCGCCAGCAGGAACGCCAGAGCGGCGGGCGTGCGCCAGGGCAGGGTCACGCGGCGCTAATCCAGCTTGGCGGGGGTAAACCGCGGGGTGAGCAGTTGCACGATCCCCAACCCCACCAGGTACGCCGAGCCGGCAATCAGAAACAGCGGCAGATAGCTGTGGGTGGCTTGCACGATACGGCCCGCGAAGAGCTGCATCAGCACGCCGCCGGCCGAGCCGATCATGCCGCCGAAGCCCACCACGCTTCCCACCGCCGCCCGCGGAAACAGATCGGACGGGAGGGTGAACAGATTGGCCGACCAGCCCTGGTGCGCCGCCATGGCCAGCCCCACCAAGCCCACCACCAGCCACAAATTACGCGAATAGGGCGCGTAGAGCACCGGCAACACGGCCAGCGCGCAGATCAGCAAGGCCGATTTGCGGGCCACGTTGAGAGGCAGCCCGCGCTTCAGCAGGAACCCCGAAAGCCACCCTCCGGCCACGCTGCCCACGCAGGAAAGCGCGTACGCCACGATCACCGGCAAGCGGTTCTGCTTGATATCCAGGTGAAAGGTTTCCTGTAAATAAGGCGCCAGCCAGAAGAGATAGAACCACCAGACCGGGTCGGTGAAGAATTTGGCGAGGGCGAAGGCCCAGGTTTCGCGCAGCGGAAGGATGCGTGCCCAGGGTACGCTGGCGGTTTTTTCGGGCGGGTCGCTGCGCACATATGCCAGCTCCGCGGCCGAGATGCGCCGGTGTGTCTCGGGCTTATCGTAGAGCAACAGCCAGAATGCCAGCCAGACGAATCCCGAGGCGCCGGTGGCGATGAACGCCCCGCGCCAGCCAAAGGCGAGGTACAGGAAGGGAACCACCACCGGGACCACGATGGCGCCGATATTGGCTCCGGAATTGAACACGCCGGTGGCCAGGGCACGCTCTTTCCTGGGAAACCATTCCGCCACGGTCTTGATGCAGGCGGGAAAATTGGCCGCTTCGCCGAGGCCCAGCAGGAACATAGCGAGGCCGAAGGTGAGCACCGAGCTTGCGAGGCCGGGCAGCATAGCCGCCACGCTCCAGACCGAGATGGCGATGGCGAAACCCTTGCGGGTGCCCAGCCGGTCGGTGAGCCGTCCGGCGCTGACGAGGCCTATGGCGTAGGCCGCCTGAAAGGCCGCGGTCATGTAGCTGTACTGCTGTTTGTCGAAGCCGATGATTTTTTCGAGGGTCTGTTCCAGGTAGGCCAGCACGCCGCGATCGACGTACGCGATCACGGTAGCGAAAAAGAGCAGGGTGCAGACAATCCAGCGAAAGCGGGACACCGCCGGCCGCGCGGCCACAGAAGGGCTCATGAGAGCAGCTTATTATAGCGGTTGGCGCGGCGGGCGGCAGGGCGGCGCTGAGAGCCTCGGCTGGGTTTGACGATGGGGGAAGTGGGCCCGCGAGGACCATAGGCCTTAAAATAAGCCGGCTGGACTGCGGGTGGCGCTTCCACAGGTAGGGGGTTTGTTCGCGGGACCCTTCGGGCCGAACCGAAAGCGTCGCCTAGCGGTTGTGGGGAGCCATCTCCTCCAGGCGGCGGGCGATGCGGTCCCATTCCCGGATGGCAGTATTGGCGGTGTCTTTGAGGTATGAGATGGCGCCTGCGGGCGTGTTGGGGCGGAGCTGTTCTCTGACGTCTTGGATTAGCGCCTGGAGATGGAGTTCCAGGTCCGGGTATCAGGGGCGATTCGGCCTTCGAGCCTGGGCGCTGGGAACGGCGGGCGCGGACGAAGACGCGGATGATGGAGGCGTTTTCGGGAACGTGGGCACCTGCCCGCCCTCGATCCCGGTGCGTACTGACGGATGATGTGCTCGGCGTGGACGGCTGATGCCGCGTGGAGTTGTCAGAAGTCACAGGCCGAATTCCTCGTGGGAGCAGGATTCCTTCATATCATTGAGGGACAGCGCCCGAGCAGCGGAGCATTTCTTGGCGATGACGGCGAAGGACTGCCGGCGGCCGACCCAGGGGCCCTGGTCGATCCAATCGGGGCGTGCTTCGGTAGTTTCTTCCATAAACGAACCCATTCCGGACATGTATGTCCGGAAAATTCGGAGGGCTTCATTGAAACCAAAAGAGTTAACCAGAGGTGAACCGGACAGGTGCGTCCGGAAGCCCTTTCCTCGGGGCGAAATCGCTTTCCCGGAGCCCTGCCCAAGCCACATTGTATACGGCGGGCAGGCGAAGGACGGCAGGGGAGAATGCGGCGTGTGGTGGTAAGTGGTTGGAATGGCGGGAGTTGGAGAAAAGCAAAAAGTTGGCGAACTTTGTGACTGCTTTAGGTTTGCTCGGTTCCGCGGCGCCGGGAAGCCGGTGAGCAGATGCGGCCTGCCCGCCGCGCGGCGATAGCTTGGCAGCTTACGCGTGAAGCCGGTCGCGAGCGAGAGTGGTCCCAGAATACCCGTCGTCGTGCGGACGTTCAATCGGGAGGTGACCCAGGATTTAATCGGAAGGCAGTTCCATCCCGGGAGACCTGTTTATTTGGCAGTAACTGGGTATCCCCTTGACTCACCCGACCACCAGATCTTGTGGCGCGGTAGCCCACGCGTCGCAACCTGCGCTACCCGGCGAAGCGGCGGCTGAGTGAAAGGGATACCCACTTGGCAGTATTTGGCAGACCAGAGCACAGCAGAGCAGAGCAGAGCAGAGCAGAGCAAGGAACATTGGAGTACACTAAGGAGGATTGGAGGATTACCTGCCCCTCAATATCAAAGACCCGGAAGTCTACCAATTGGCCCGCCAAGTGGCCGACCTGACAGGAGAAACGCTCACCGACGCCGTTCGCCATTCGTTACGGGAGCGTTTGCAGCGGGAACAACGTGCCCGACCCGACCCGCAGTGGATCGAGAAGCTTCGTGAGATCTCCGACCGTTGCGCGGCGCGGCCGGTGCTCGACGCGCGTACGGACGATGAGTTGGTTGGCTACGACGAATTTGGGGTCCCCCGCTAAATGGTGATTGACACATCCGCCCTGGTCGCCATTCTGCAAGCCGAGCCGGAGCGCAACGCGATGCTGGAGGCGCTCGCCAAGGCCGATAAGCGCCTGGTATCGGCGGTTACTGTTCTTGAAGCGGCTATGGTTCTCGAGGGACGGTATGGCCCGGACGCCGGCGCGGACTTGGAACTGTTCCTGTTCGACGCCCGCACGGAGATTATGCCATTCGATTCGCGGCAAGCCCAAGCGGCAGTGCGCGCCTGGCGCAAGTACGGCAAAGGACGGCATCCAGCCCAACTGAACTTCGGTGACTGTTGTGTCTACGCGCTCGCGATGGTGAGCCACGAGCCCGTGCTCTCGAAGGGGGCCGATTTTCCGCGGACCGATATCCCACTGGTCACGTGATGGTCGCGGCCGCAGCCGGGGGCGCAAGGCGGCTCTAGTGGGGATGTGGCGGGGAGAAGGAACGCAGGCTGGGGCTGCCCGCTCCGCTCGATCGGCACGATTAATCGGCTGGCCATCGAAAGATAGGCTGCGAGGCTATTTGATTCTCGTCCCGGTGCCGCGCGCCCTCTGCTATGCTGTTACCAGGAACCAAATTATATGATTGAAGATCTGCTCCAACCTCGCCATCTGCTCATAATCCTGGCGGTCGCCATCATTATGTTCGGCCCGAAGAAGCTGCCTGAGTTGGGCAAGGGCCTGGCCGAGGGGATTCGGGGATTCAAAGACGCCATAAGGATCCCGTCAGAGTCCGACAAAGGTTCACCAACGGACTCCACTAAAGCTTAACCGGCTCCGGTAAAGTTTTAGGAAGAGCGCCGTCAAGCCAACTGCAACCAGGGGCGTGCGGGGGCGCGCCCAAGAGCAGGACCAGGGGTCGCGCGGGCCCGTGGGGACCCCAAGATCGTCCGCCCCACCCCACCGCCAGCATGCCGCGGAAGCTTGCATTACACTATCGGTTTCTCCCCCGCCTCCGGTACACCACCATAGCAGACGCTATCACCGCGGCCGTGCCGAGGGCCAGCTTTCCTTCAAACAGCCACACATTCGTAATGGAGGCCGTGGGCACGATGGCGCAGGCGATGGCCAGCGCCGTGATGCCGCCTCCGGAAACGGCGCTGAACCGCTTGCCGGCCTTCCAGGCGCCTCCGAAAATATAGGCGAAGGGCAGGAAACCCACGATCACCATCAGGGAAACCAGCTCGTCATAGGCCGCCCGCATGGTGTCGCCAAGCTGGATCGCCACCAGCAGAAAGGTCGCCACGCCGCCCAGCGCCAGGATCGAAACATACGGCGTGTGCCAGCGCGGATGGATGCGGCCGAAGGCCTCGGGCAGCAGGCGATCCACGCCCGCCGCGAAGGGCAGCCGCGAAACCGCGGTTCCGATTCCGCCGATCTGGCCCACCGCGCTGGCCAGCACCAACAGCGCGATGGCCGGTGAAAGCCACGCCAGCCCCACGAGGTGCGCGCCCATGTCACCGGCCTCAGCCAGGCCGTTCAACTCGCTGATCTTCTCGGGCCGCAGCAGCACCAGCAGGGCGATCGTGGAGCCGGTGTAGAACACGGTGGCGAAGCCCGAGGCGATCCAGCCGGCGCGCGGCAGGGTGCGCAGCGGATCGCGGATCTCGGCGCCCATGAAGCCGGCCAGTTCCATGCCGCTCATGGCGTAGGCGATGGTAGACCAGAAACCCACGGTTCCCCAATCCCAATGGGGCAGGAAGTGCATGGGAGTAGCCGGACCGCGGCGGTTCCAGGCCACCACCGCCAGTGCCACGAAGACCGCGCACAGCAGCCAGGTGGCCGCGGCGCCCAGGTTCTCGGTCCACTTGCCGATGTGCACGCCCACCAGGTTGGTGCCCAGGGCGATCCAGATGGCCGCCAGCGCGGCCGCCAGCAGATAAAACCGGTTGCCGGCGAGCGACTGATAACGCGGCCCCAGGGTGTAGAAGCCGGCGCTCATGTAGAACAGCGCGGCCGAGGGAAACCAGAACGCGATGCCCATCCAGTAGACCCAGAAGGAGAGGAACCCGTGCCACGGGCCGTAATCGCCGCGGGTCCACAGGTAGAGGCCGCCCGCGCCGGGATACTTGGCCGAGAGCGTGGCCACCGCGATGGCCAGCGGCACCAGGAAGAACACCGCCCCCAGCAGCCACAGCGAGACCGCGCCCGGTCCGGCGTGGGCCGCCGCCGCGATCCAGCGCGACCCTACGATGCAGCTTATGGCGAACAGGGTGATGTCGCGGAGGCCCAGCTCACGCTTGAGTTCCAAGCGCCATCTCCCTTTGAAGCTGGATGCCCCACTCGATGCGCAGCTCGATGCCGATGCGGCGCAGGCCCTCGCGCAAAAACTCCGGCTTGCCGCCCAGCCAGACGCGCAGAAATCCCTCCAGCCCAAGCTGCGCGCCGGGCACGATCAGAACGCTCTGGTTCACGCGGATGCGCTCGCACAACGGATAGCTGGGCGTAGACGAGGCATAGCGCATCAGGCACAGGGCCCCCGCGCGCGGCTCGCGAAACGTCAGGAAGCCGGAGAAACTTTCGGCCCATTCCCGCACGATCGGCAGATTGTGTTGCAGGATGGCCCGCGTGCGCGCGTAGAGTTTCTCGCGGTTTTCCACCGCCACGCGCGCCACCATGTCGGAGATCTTATTGGGACCGATGGTGAGGTAATCGTGCTGCGTCCAACATTCCGACACCACCGCCTTCGGCGCTACGATCCAGCCGATGCGCACGCCCGGAATGCCGTAGGCTTTGGAAAGCCCGCTGGTGACGATCACGCGATCGCTCATGCCCCAGAAGCTGGGGGTGCGCGGACCATCGATCTCGGCGCCTTGGTAAACCTCATCGGCCAGCAGGTGCGCGCCCACCTGCTCGCACCGCGCCACGATGCGGCGCATGGCCTCGGCGGAGAGGACCGACCCGCTGGGATTGTTGGGGTTGGATAGATACACCAGTCGCGTGCGCGGATTGACGGCGCGCTCGAACTCGTCCCAGTCCGGCTCCCAATCTTGATCGATCCGCAGGCGGAAGGTGTTCACTTGGGCGCCCAGGCTCTTGGGCAATCCCCAGTACTGCATGTAATTGGGGACCTGGAAAGCCACCTCGTCGCCCGCGCGAATCAGAGTGAGGGCAAGCAGGTAGTTGGCCTCCGAAGTGCCGTTGGTAACTTCGATATGATCGGGCGTCGCTCCTGGGTAAGTCGCGGCCAGGCTTTCGCGCAACGGGATAGTGCCGTTGGATTGGCTGTAGCCCAGAGGCGTGTTCAGGATCGTCTCCAGGTCCAGCCCCATCTCGCCCAACTCGCGCAGCGACACGGGCCGCACGCCGCTTTCGCTGAGATCCATCTCGACGACGTTTTCCCACGTCGATTGCATCCGCTCCATTTCAAACTGGTCGATTTTCATAGCAGTATTCGGCGATGAACAAATCCTCGATACCCAGCCCGGTGAAGTCGCAGACGGTCAATCCGGCGGGGCGCCCCACGGGGTGCCCCCTGAACCCACCGCCGGGTTCCAGGAACGCGCCCATTTCGATCGCGCGCTCCCATTCGCCGGGCGCATGTTGCAACTCACCCAGCTTCTCACACTGGGCCCTGGAATCCACCAGGATGCGATCGGCGCGGCGCAGAATCTCCGCATCCAGCTCCTGCTTTCCCACGGCATCCGATCCGACCGCGGAAATCAGCGTTCCCGGATGCAGGTCATGTGGGCCGAGCAGAGGCGCGCGGGCGGCGGTGCAGGTGACGATCAGCCGCGCCTGGCGCGCCACCTCGGCCGGCGACTGCGCCACCACGACCTCGACGCCCGGCAGAGCCTCGCGCAGCTCGCGCGCGCATTCTTCGGCCCGCGCCGCCGTGCGGCCCCAGATCCACAGGCGATCCAGATCGAGTACCGCGGCATGGAGGTGCGCCTGGAGCCGCGCCTGGACGCCAGCGCCCAGAATGCCCAGCGCGCGGTCGCGCCGGCCTAGTTCGCGCGCCATCATGGCCGCCACCGCGGCCGTGCGGACGTCGGTGAGATAGCCGGCATCCGCCAACAGGGCCGCCGGCTCGCCGGTCTCCGCCGACGAGAGCAGCAGCATGCCGTTGCCCGTGGCGAGGCCTCGCGCCGGATTGCCCGGAAACGTGCTGGCAATCTTGAGCGCGAAATACTTCCCGCCGCGCCGGTAGCTGGATTTGATGTGGACCTCGGCGTTTTCGGGCGCGATGGCCAAGTGCATGGGCATGGGCATCTCGCATTCACCGCGGGACCAGGCCACCAGCGCCTGGCGCATGCGCCCAATCACCGCGCCGTAATCGAGCGCGTGACGGATCTCGGGGAGATTCAGAATCTGCATCGTCACCTCTTCCTTGCCGGGCACCAGGCGGCAGATCGGAAGCCGCCGCGCGGGCAGGGTGCCCTCCAGGCCCGCCCTCCGGGCCCGCCCGCCCCCCATGCTGCCGGTGCCAGGGCTCTGCCATCGTACCAGCGGAGCACGGGCGGAGGCAGCCAGCCAGGATAGGCCGGTTTTTGGGTAAGTCGCCCAAAGCAATCCTCAAGTCCTTAAAAGTCAGGAAGAATTTGGGTAAAAACATATTTGGCCCGCAAAGCGTCCCGCGGCATCCCGATCGCTGCTGGGCCTCGAACTTACCCGGGTGGGACGCCTCGGGACCTAGCCCGGCGGAGTGCGGCCCTGTAAGCAAACTGTAACCCGCGCGGGGTTGCCGTGGACCCCGGCAAGAGTGTATTCTGGCTCTTGCCTCTAGCTCAGGGTCAATTCTGCTCCCAGTAGAGCGAGCCCGCTCGACAGTCTTGGGGGGAGATCCATATGCGTACGTCCTCTGCCTCGCGGATTTCCGGCGGCTGGCGGATTGCCGGCCAGCCTCGTAACGGGATACACATTACCGAAGGGAGTTTTGAGACATATGGGGTTTACACTTATGACTAGCTCGCCAACCGCTCAATTCAGGAAGCTCGTCTGTTGGGCGATCTTGCTTTCAGGCGCCGGAGGGCAGTTGCCGCTTCAGGCACAGCAGATTCTGGGCGCCATTACCGGCACGGTGAAGGATTCTTCGGGCGCAGGCGTGCCCGACGCTACCGTAAAGGCCGTCAACGTTGCCACCAACCTCTCGGTGTCCGAGAAGACCCAGTCCAACGGATCGTACTCGGTTCCGAATCTTCCGGCCGGCACCTACCAGCTCATCATTACCAAGCAGGGATTCGAAACCGAGACCCACACCGAGGTTCTGGTGAATTCGGACCGCACCACCACCGTGGATGGCAGCTTGCGAGTCGGTCAGATCGCCACCACGGTGGAGGTCACGGCGGTAGCGCTCATGAACCAGACGGATACCACCAACGGGTACGTGGTCGACCAGACGACCATTCAGGAGACCCCGCTGGCCACCGGCAGCTTCACGCAACTGGCGATTTTGAGTCCGGGCGTGCATGCGGATTTCGTGAGCGGGGGCGGCGCCAATACGGGGCTCGGCAACCAGGCGATTTTCTCCAACGGCCAGCGCGACACCAGCAACAGTTTTTCGCTCAACGGCATCAGCACGGATAACCTGTTCAACGGAAACTCGGCCAGCCAGGTGGGCGAGAATCGTTTCGTGCTGAACACGGGCGAGAGTTTCGGCGCGGGCGGGTCGATTCAAAGCGTCTCGGTGTATAACGCCATCGGCCAGTCGCTACCCACTCCGCCGGTGGAAGCGATCCAGGAAATCGACGTGAACTCGTCCATGTACGACGCCACCCAAGGCGCCCACAGCGGCGCCCATATCAGCATGATCACCAAGTCTGGTACCAACGAAGTGCACGGCATCCTATATGAGAAGTTCCAGAACAGCGACATGAACGCGGCCCCGTTTTTCTACAACGCGTCGCCGGCGGTCACCGATAAGGTGCCGTTCCTGAACCGCAACCAGTTTGGGGGCACCATCGGTGGTCCCATCAAGAAGGACAAGCTCTTCTATTTCGCCTCCTACCAGGGCGTTCGGGTGGTCGACGCCGCCGAGTCCACCAAGGATGTGACGGTGCCCCTGGGCCTCACCAGCGACCGCAGCGCGACGGGCATCATCAACGCGGAACACGCCACCTACGGAACCACGATTACCGCCAGCCAGATCAGCGCGCCCGCGCTGGCCCTGCTGGGGGCCACCCTGCCCAACGGTCAATTGTTGATCCCCACGCCCGCAATCACCAACCCGACGACCGCCAAGCAACTGGGCTACGACGCGATCATCCAGGGGCCCAATTCCAGCGCCAACGTAGACCAGGCGATCGGGTCCATGGATTATGTTTTCAGCGACAAGGATCGCCTCACGGGCAAGTATTATTGGCAGAACAATCCGATAGACAGCCCGTTTGGCCCGGTTGGATCGCTGCTGGGGTTTGCCCAGCAGATGTCGGCCGGCAGCCAGGTCCTGTCGCTGAACAATACCGTCATTCTGACTCCTAGTCTTACCTGGACCGAGCGCGTCGGCTTCAACCGCTTGAGAGCCTATGCTCACACCAGCCAGGATTTTGGGCCCAGCCAGTTCGGCATCAATCTGCTCGGCTCACAGGGATTCCCGCAGATTCTGATCTCGAGCGACGATCCGACCTTGGCGAACGCCTTGGAATTCGGCCCCAGTTCCAGCTTCGGCAACGCGGGCATGTTCCAGAACCAGGGCGAACTGGGGACCACCCTCAACTGGGTGAAGGGACGGCATACGCTCTCCTTCGGCGCGGAGTACGACGCGACGCAGCTCAACATAGTCAACAACAACACCGATACGGATACCATCCGGTTCACCACTTTCACCAACTTCGTCGAAGGCGTGGTGAAGACCGGCACATCCTCGCTGGCCTTCAGCGGGTCGGCCAGCCGCTACTATCGCTCGCATAGCCCGAGCCTGTATGTGAATGACAACTTCAAGGTGCGCAGCAACCTGAACGTAACCATGGGTCTGCGCTGGGACTATGAAGGCCCGCTCACGGAGAAGTATGGCAAGCTGACCGGGTTCAACCCGAGCCAGTATTCTTACAACGCGGCGACGGACACGATTACCAATTCGGGGTTTGAAATCGCCTCCGGCGCCGGCGATTCCCTGCTGACCCAACACCAGTATGGCTTCGCGCCGAGGATCGGCGTGGCGTGGTGGCCGCACCCCAAGTGGACCGTGCGCGCGGGAGTGGGCATGTACTATGACCGCGGTGAATTCTTCAGCGAGTTTTCACCGAGCGCCGGCGCGGGATTCAACGGGCCGTTCGGCGTGACGCTGGCGCAGCCGTTCGTGGCCGCGACCGAGGCCTCGACCGGCTCCACTTTCGCCGTTCCTTTCGGGACGACCCCTCCCGCCGCGCCCGCGGGCAGCGCCGCCGCGTTCAGCGCACAACTGCCCAACATCGCGCAGACCGAATCGGGCAAGTATCCGGCCGGCAATCTGTACGGCCCGGACCTGTTCGGCGGCTATGCCCTCAACAACAAGCTGCCTTACACGGAAAACTGGAGTTTCGACGTCCAATATCAGCCATCGAGTAGCTGGTTGCTGAGCGTAGGCTACGTAGGCAACCACGGAGTACATGAAGTCCTGCCGATTGCCTACAACCAGCCCAATATCGCCACGCCGCAGAACCCCGTGAACGGGCAGATCTACTCCTATGGCCTGAATGAGATCTCGAGCGAAACCGTATCCACATCGGAATTCGCCGGTAATGCGCCGATTCGCGTGCCTTATGTCGGCTACGACATGAACTCGGTGCTCTATGAAGCCGAAGGCATCTCGATGTATAACGCCCTGCAGATTCAGGCGCGCAAGCGGTTTTCGAAGGGATTGCAATTCACGGCATCCTATACCTGGTCGCATTCGCTCGATGAACAGAGCGGCCTTGGGTTGTTTTTCACGGGGAACAATTCGGCGTTTCCGAAACAGAATTACGGCTCGTCGGATTTCGACCAGACGCACGTTTTCCTGATCAATTACAGCTACACAATTCCCAGCCTCACCCACAGCAAATCGCTGGGCAGATTGGCGAACGGATGGACCATCGCCGGCCAGACGGTGGCGCAGAGCGGCGAACCATATAGCGTCTACGATTACAGCGGCTCGGTGGGAAGCATGTACTACGGCACGGATATCGAGCTGGACAATCCCATCGTTCCTTTGAAGCCCGGGGTGTCTGCGAACCAGGCCAAGCTGCAGGGAACTCTCGGGGTGAATGCCGGACAGCCAGTCTTGAATGCGAGTGACTTTTCGCCGGCGTTTCTGGCTCCTGGCCAGAATGGCGTGCCTCCGTGCGACGCCTCCGGGTGCGATAGCTACGAGTCGCTATTCGGTTATTCGGGACGCAATATGTTCCGCGCTCCATTCCAGGTGCGCTTCGATATGTCGCTGCGTAAGGACGTTCAGATCAACGAGCGGGTCCGGATGTACCTGAATCTGGACGTCTTCAACCTGTTCAATCACCCGGATTTCGACGCGCCCAACAACGACGTGACTTTCTTCCCCGGCTTCTCGCCGCCGCCGGTGTTCCCGCCCGAAGGCAGCCTGGGGTACATCCAGCACACCATCGGCAGCCCACGCTTCCTGCAGTTGCAGTTGCATTTGTCGTTCTGAGGCAGCCACGCGATCGGGCGCCGGGGCGGGGGGCCCCGGGGCCCCCCCCCCCCCCC
>JBKQPR010000173.1:0-39161 GCA_052144935.1 Bryobacteraceae bacterium | reverse complement strand
TTCGCCCTTCTTGATCTTCAGCGATACATCCCACAACCTCGTTAGGTCATACCAGACACTACCGGCAACTCGTTCTACAGCCGTGACTTGCTCATCCGTTCCGCTATATCTTGTAAACTCCCGCTAGGTCCCGCGCCGTCGGCCAGCGGTCGGCCGGATCTTTGGCCAGGCAGCGGCGGATGATGTGGTCCAATGCGGCGGGCGCCAGCCCCGACACCGAGGGCGGTTCGCGGCTCATAATGGCCGCGATCAGGCTGGCCTGGCTGCTTCCTTCGAATGCCTTGCGGCCCGTCAGCATTTCGTAGAGCACCGCGCCGAAGGCGAAGATGTCCGCGCGCGCATCGGCCTCCCGGCCCTCCAGTTGTTCCGGCGCCATGTACTGCATGGTGCCGAGGATGGTGTTTTCCTTGGTCAAGGCGATGGTCTCGGTTGCGCCGGCCGCGGCGGCTTCCTTAGGCGCGCTCATTTTCGCCAGGCCGAAATCGAGCAGCTTCACCCCCGCCTTGGTCACCATAATATTGGCGGGCTTCAGATCGCGATGGACGATGCTTTTCTGGTGCGCAGCATCCAGCGCTTCGGCAATCTGGATGGCGTATTGCAAGGCCTGATCCAGCGGCAGCGGTCCCGCCAGCGGCTTGCCTTCGATGTACTCCATCACCAGGTAATTCGGGCCGACATCGTAAAGCTGGCAGATATGGGGATGGTTCAGCGCGGCCACGGCGCGCGCCTCGCGCTCGAAACGCTCACTGAACTGGGCGGCCGATACTTTGATGGCGACCGTGCGGTCGAGGCGCGTATCGCGGGCCTTCCAGACTTCGCCCATGCCGCCTGCGCCCAATGGCGCGAGGATTTCGTACGGGCCGAGGCGGGTTCCGGCGCTAAGCTGCATCTGCGCATTCTACACCAGTCTGGCGCACACCGCGGCGTCATGCTAAGGTTACTCAACGGGTGAAGAGCAATGGATATCGGCAAGGAACTGCTGCTTCGCGAAGCGGCGGCCGCGGGCATTCCGGAGGAGCAGGCTGGTCTCCTGTGGAATCGGCTGGCCACGGCGACCGAAGGGCAGCCGAAATTCGACACCCTGAATGTGGCTTACTATTTCGGCGGCCTGATCATCATTGGCGCGATGACGTTCTTCTTCGGGCTCGCCTGGGACCGAGTGGGAGGAGCCGGCATCCTGGCGCTGGCTTTGGCGTATGGCTGTGTCTTCGGCGGGCTGGGTGGGTACCTGTTCCGCGCCCGCAAGCTATACGTGGCCGGAGGCCTGTTGACCACGGTGGCCGTTTCGATGGCGCCGCTGGCGGTATACGGATTGGAATGGTGGCTGGGGCGGAGGCCGGAGGGCGCTTCAGGCAGCTTTCTCGACGTTTCCGTGAAGGCCAGCCGGTTCTACATGGAAATCGGCACGCTCGCGGCTGGGGGCGTGGCCTTGCGCTTCGTGCGCTTTCCCTTTCTGACCGCTCCGGTTGCGTTCGCGCTGTGGGTCATGTCGATGGATCTCACACCGCTGTTGTTTGGCCGGAAGGAGTTCACCTATAACCAACGGCTCTGGGTATCCGTGGTCTTCGGCCTGGCGATGTTAGTGGTGGCTTATTGGATCGACCGGCGGACTAGGGACGATTACGCGTTCTGGCTATACCTTTTCGGCGTAGTGTCGTTCTGGGCCGGACTCTCTTTGATGGACAGCGCCGGTCCGTGGCCGAAGTTCGCCTATTGCCTGATCAACATCGCGCTGCTGGCCGTTTCGACCTTGCTGGACCGGCGGGTGTTCGCGGTGTTCGGCTCTTTGGGAGTAGCCGGGTATCTCAGCTACCTGGCATTTTCGCTGTTCAAGGATTCGTTGCTGTTGCCCGTGGCGCTGACCGCGATCGGACTGGCCGTGATTGCCGCCGCCATCGCGTATCAAAAGAACCGTGCCAGAGTGGACGCAGTCATCATCGGCATTCTGCCCGAGGGATTCAGGCGCCTGTCGCCGGCAGACCGGAAATAGGTGTACGGGCGAGTTTGGCTTGCCCGTGGCAAGAACCGCTCCCTCACGGGGTGCCCACTGGGCCCGGCTCCGTAGCTCGCTGAATCTGCAGAGCCGGGCCCAGGGGGCACCGCGTCAGTACGCAGTGTTCCTGGCATTTCTGCCACGGGCTGCTAATCTAGCTTGCCCGGATCGCCAATAGGCCGAAGAATACAATCGCAATCGTCAGAACGGCGAGCGTCAAAGCGCCCGCGTTCCATAACGCGGATACCAACCTGCGGCGCGTCTCTTCGTCGCGGCCGTGGATTCGAACGTGAGAGGCACTCAGCATGGCTTTCAACCTCCTTCGCCAAGGAAGAACGGCCCTTCCAACTCTATTTTACCCGGCCAATTGTGAATTGCAAGACCCGGAACTCCGGTTTGCCGCTTCCGTTTCGCAATCGCCCGGTTGTATTTCAGTCCAATTAGTCCTATATTGATGCTGGGACCTCGCATAGCGCGAAGCCCTGTTGCCATCTCGAATCGCTGGGGTCCCGCCCCGGTCGAGGCCGTGGGACTGCCGGCGTCTACTGGAGGGAGGAGGAAACTCTCATGTGGCCTGCATATTTGGTGATTGCCTGGTTCATTCTGGCGCTCGCGGCGCCGGCTGGCTGGGCCTTGTGGGGTGTCTGGCGGAGAGCGCGCGTCCCCTGCCAGGTAACCTGTCCCGAGATCGGCGCTCCGGCCCTGGTCACGCTGGACCCGTGGCATGCCATGAAGATGCATGCTGTCGGGGATAACGAGCTGCGGGTGGTCGACTGCGCCCGCTGGCCGGAGCGGCGGAATTGCGGCCGGGAGTGTCTGACCGGGGCCGGCCGCGCCGCGTAATTGGACTTGAGAGGAACGGCCCGGCTGCGATCCCCGCCAGCGGGCCGCCGCTGGATCGGAGGCCTTCCGGAGAATCGCGTTTCCGGATGGAAAAAGGTCGCTTGCCGGACGATTTAGACGTATAATTCGGTCAACGGAGGTACCTATGCCGCTTTCGGAGCGACTGCGTAGTTTCCTCGATTCCCACCAGGCGGAATTTGCCCTTACGACTCATGCCAGGGCCTTCACGGCACGCGACGTTGCCGCCGCGGAACACCTGCCCCCACGGGAGGTGGCCAAGACGGTTGTGATATTCGGCGATGGCGCATATCACATGATTGTCATTCCCGCCAGCAAGCTGGTGGATTTGCACGAGGTCCGTCCCGCGCTGGGGCTGTCGCAAGCCCGGCTGGCCACGGAAAGTGAACTGGGGACGCTTTTCCCCGATTGCGAGCTGGGCGCCATGCCGCCGCTCGGACCGCTGTACGGCTTGTCCGTGTACGTGGACAACACCCTGCTGCGCCAGGACTTGATCGCCTTCAATGCCGGCACGCACCGCGAGGTGATTCACATGCGGATGGCGGAATTCCAGCGCCTCGCTTTGCCCCACATCGTCTCGCTGGCGCGGGAGCCCGTGGCCGCTCACGGCTGGTGATCGGTCCGCGAGGAGGTTCGCATATGCTTTCCGGCAAACTGATCCACCTGATCGAAAGCCACGAGGAAGAGATCGCCGCCAGTATCCTCCGTTCGATCCATCGCGATCCGGACCTGGCCCACCTGGGAAATCTGCCGGAGCCGGAGCTGCGGGAACGGGGCAGGGATATCCTCAAGAATCTCGGCCACTGGCTGGCGCACGGCCATGAGGAGCAACTGGCCCACGAGTACGAAACTCTCGGCAAGGTTCGCTTCGAGGAGGCGGTGCCCTTGCACGAATCGGTCCGCGGCCTCTGCCTGCTCAAGGATAAGATGATCGACTTCATCGACGAGCAGGGAACCGATCAGGACTGGCTGGCATTGTACGCCGAGGAGCAGTTCGAGCGCCGGATCGGGCGGTTCTTCGACTTGCTGACGATTCACCTGGTGCGCGGATACGAGAAAGCCTGGCGCCATCATACCGCGCATACCGCGTGAGAGTGGCAGACGTGGCGCAGGCTCTCAGCCGGGGTCTCAGCCTGCCGCGTCGGCACTCCTGCCGACGCTGGTTGCCCCAGGCCGCAAGAACGTCGAGTGGAGACTCGACGCGGCAGGCTGAGAGCCTGCGCCACAGCGGGCGGCCGCTTTCGAAGGAGCGATGAGCCATGAATACAGAGATTTCCGTATCCAAGATTCTACTGCCGGTCGAGTTCTCGGAGCGCTGCCGGGGAGCGGCGCGCTATGCCGAGGCCCTGGCGGGCCATTTCCAGGCGGAGTTGACGCTGCTCCATATCGTGATGCCCCCCTATGTGGCCTACGGGGAGGTCAATGCCTATCCTCCGGCGGCCGATTTCTTCACCCAGAGATGGGACCAAAGCAAAATCGAGCTGGACGCGTTCCTGAGTGACGCGCCTTCCAATCTCAGGCTGCGCAGGACCCTCCTGGATGGCGATCCGGCGCGCCAGATCGTGGAGTACGCGCACACCGGGAAGTTCGATCTGATCGTGATGCCGACCCACGGCTACGGCCCATTCCGGCGTTTCCTGCTGGGCTCGGTCACCGCCAAAGTGTTGCACGACGCGAACTGCCCGGTTTGGACGGGGCCTCACCTGGAGCAAGCGCCGGAGTGGACGTCCTTCGCGCTGCGCCGGATCGCCTGCGCCCTGGATCTCGCCGCCGGGAGCCGGGCGGTGCTCGAATGGGCTGCCGCCATGGCCCGCGAATTCTCGGCGGATCTGACGATTCTGCACGCGCTTCCCGCTGCCACCGTGAGCATCGAGGGCTTTACTTTCGATCCCGAATGGCGTCTCCAGTTGGAAAAGGAAGCGCGCGAGCGGATCGCGCAGCTTCAGGCGGACTTGCGGGTGGGTGGCGAAGTGCATATTGAAGTGGGCGATGTGCCGGCTGCCATGAGGGACGCCGCCCGAGACCGGAATGCCGATCTGCTGGTGATCGGCCGCAGTCATGGATCCGGCGTCCTGGGCAGATTGCGGGCCAATGCGTACTCGATTCTGCGGGAGGCGCCCTGTCCCGTGGTCAGCATTTGAGCGCGCTGGGCCGGGCCGGCCGCCACCTCAGTTTGCGAACAGGCCTTGGAACTCCGGACTTCCAATGAAGCCCTGACCCGGCGTGCCGGGTCCCATGATCCGGATTCGCGTACCGAAGCCCGCGTTTCCGCCGCCTCGCCGAAAGCCTTGCCCGCCCCTACTGCGTCGGTCCCACCGGCGGCCCGCTGCGCGTCGCCGCCATCTGGATCCCGTCCCCCGACGCCGCTAATCCCGGGATAGTCACCGGTAAGTGGCCACTTATCTTGATCTCGCCGAACAGCGCCTTCACCGCGGCGTTTTCCGAGGGCGGTACAGTGCTGAACGTCGCCACATAGGCCGTCACGTTCGAGAAGTTACGCAGTAGATAAGGATTGCCCAGCGCCACTAATGCCACTGGCTTACCCGCGGCGGCAATGGTTTCCATGGCGTGAGGTAACTCCCCCGCCAGGCCCACCGAGCCGCGATTCTCGCTCACCGCCGAGAACGCCGCCACCGCGTAGCTCTGGCACCCCGAAAGGTGGCCCAGCACCTCGTCGATCTGTTCGCGCGGCATCGAGGGGTCCAGCGTCGCCATCTCGAGGCGCGGCACGCGGCGATGGAGCTGCTGCGTGAACATCTGGCCCTGGGCCGTATAGCGGCTCTCGGGCATCACCACGTAGCAGGCCTTCTCCGGCTCGGCCAGCGGGAGCAGGCCGCCACTGCCGTGCACCGGGGCGTTGCGCACCAGCGTGATGGCGCGGTCGGCGATCTCCTGCGCCTTCTCGCCGGCCTCGGGCGAATCGATCACGTCGCCGATGGCCTCCAGGTTCACCACCCGGCTGCGATCCAACCCCACTTTCTCCTTGGCCGAGAGAATCTTGATCACGCTCTCCTGGATGCGCTGCCGCGTGAGGCGCCCGCTTCCCACCGCCGCCACCACCGCCTTCACCGCGACATCCGCGTCGGTGGGCATCAGCAGCGTGTCCGCGCCGGCTTCCAGCGCCCGCACGCAGGCGTCACCGGTGGAAAATCCCTTGGCGATGCCGCCCATCTCCAGCGCATCGGTCACCACCAGGCCCTTGAAGCCGAGCTGCTTGCGCAGCAGATCGGTGAGGATGGCGGGCGAAAGCGTGGCCGGCAGATCGGGCGGCGCCAGGGCCGGCACGGCGATGTGCGCCGTCATGATCGCATCCACGCCGGCATCGATGGCGGCTTTGAAGGGCACCAGCTCCACGCGGTCCAGGCGCTCGCGGTCGGCCGGGATGGTGGCCAGGTTCATGTGGGTGTCCACGGCGGTGTCGCCATGGCCGGGGAAATGTTTGGCGGTGGCCAGCACCAGGTTTTTCTTGTCCGCGTGCGCGCCTTCGATGAAGGCCCTCACGTGCGCGGCCACGTCCTGCGGATTTTCGCCGAAGGAGCGGATGTTGATGATCGGATTATCGGGATTGTTGTTGACGTCGGCGACCGGATAGTAGATCCATTCGACGCCGATGGCGCGGGCTTCGCGCGCGGTCACCTGGCCTTCATAGCGGGTAAGCGCCGGGTCGCCGGCCGCGCCAAACGCCATGGCGTGGGGGAACTCGGTGGTGCCTGCGACGCGCATGGAAGCGCCGCGCTCGAAATCGCCGGCCACCATCAGCGGCACGCGCGTCATGCGCTGCAGCCGGTTCAGGAAGGTAGCCACCTGGTAAGGCTCGGCCTTCCGGATGGTGCGGCCGTCGGAGACATTATTCAGGATCAGCCCGCCCACCTTGGTCTCGCGAATCAGGTGGATGAACTTGCGGTACTCCCGCGAGGTGGTGTTGGGCGATTCCCCGTGAAACATGATGAAGACCAGTTGCGCAACCTCGTCGTGGAGGGTCATGCCGCGCATCCAGCGCCGCACCGTGGAGGACGCCTTGAGCGGCGCGGGCTTAGGCGGCGGAGTGGGACGCCGGTCGGCGGGAACGGCCGGGAGAGCCGCGGCCAGGCATGCAAGGAGAAAAACGGAGAGGCGCGCCACCATCTCAGTGTGGCAGATTTCGGATTCACCGCGGAGACGCGGAGGACGCAGAGTAAGCGCGGAGAAAGCCCAAAAATAGAGTTGTCTTCTCCGCGCTTCCTCCGTTTTCTCTGCGTCTCCGCGGTGAATCCACACCTTGCGCTATCGTGAGACTGTGACCCCCAGGCGCACCCTCATCATCGGCGGCGGCATCGTCGGTCTGGCCACCGCCTACCGTTTGGGCGAACGGTTCCCCGCCGAATCCATCACCTTGCTCGAAAAGGAAGACGGGCTGGGCCGCCATCAGACTGGCCACAACAGCGGCGTGCTGCACTGCGGCCTGTATTACAAACCGGGATCGGAGAAGGCCCGGCTGGCAGTCTCGGGCATCCGCCAGATGGTGGCCTTCTGCCGCGAAAACGCCATCCCGCACGAGATCTGCGGCAAGCTGGTGGTGGCCGCCGTCGAGAGCGAATTGGCCGCGTTGCGCAACCTGGAACAGCGCGGCATGGCCAACGGCCTCGAAGGGCTGCGCTGGCTCGGTCCCCAGGAGATGCGCGAGATCGAACCGCACGTGGGCGGCGTGGCGGCGCTGCGCGTGCCCCAGGAAGGCATCGTGGATTATGCCGCGGTGTGCGCCGCGCTGGCTGCGAAACTGGCCGCGCGCGGCGTCAAGGTGGCCACAGGCGCGCGCGTCGAGCGCCTGCGCCAGTCGCGGGGCGGCTGGATCGCCGAGACTCCCGCCGGCGCTTTCGAAGCCGATTTCATCGTCACGTGCGCCGGCCTGCACGCGGATCGGGTGGCCGAACTCGCCGGCGAGCGCCGCGAGGTGCGCATCGTCCCCTTCCGGGGCGAATACTATAAGATACGTCCCGAGCGCCAGCACCTGGTGCGGAACCTCATTTACCCGGTCCCCGATCCGCAGTTTCCATTCCTCGGTGTACATTTCACGCGCCTGATCCACGGCGGCATCGAAGCCGGCCCCAATGCCGTCCTGGCGTTTGCCCGCGAGGGCTACCGCAAGTGGGATATCGATCCGCGCGATCTCTTCGACGCCCTAAGTTACGGCGGCCTGTGGCGCTTCCTGCGGCGCTACCCCTCGATGTGCTGGTACGAGCTGCGGCGCTCGTTCAGCCGCGAGCTGTTCTGCCGCTCCTTGCAGCGCCTGGTGCCGGAGATTCAGCCCTCGGATTTGGCCCCCGGCGGCTCCGGCGTGCGCGCGCAGGCCATCTCCCCGGCGGGCGAGATCGTGCAGGATTTCCAGTTGATTCCGCGCCCCAACGCGCTGCACGTGCTGAACGCGCCCAGCCCGGCCGCCACGGCGTCGTTGGCCATCGGCGCGGAGATCGCCGGGATGGTGCCGGAGCGGTGAACACCCTGACGTGCCAGCTTCCGAATGACTTGGCATAAAGCTTTCGGCGGGGACTCTTTCCGAGTGGCCGACGATACACCCCGAGCGCTTCTTGGTGCTCATCGAAACCCCGCACCCCCTTTGCTTTGGATACGTTCGGGCCTAATGAAAATGAAGAAGCGTGGTGTTTCGCACAATCGAATACCACCGGCTCAGCGTTCCGCGAAAGAAATCGCATATAATTCAAGATAATCGCAGTTGAGGCTACCAGCCTTGACTCGAAATGGAAGCCTCTTTTCTAGGTTGCGCCAATGGCTTATCGTTATTGCAAACGGCTACTTGTGTGGCCGATAATATGGCTCTTATTCATCTTCCATGGTAAAGCCCAGGTATGGACTAGCATCGGTCCATCGCCGATTTTGGGCAACAGCGGACCAACGGGCAGGATCACCTCCGTCGCCGTGGACCCATCCAATCCCAGCCACTGGCTGCTCGGATCGGCCGGCGGCGGTGTTTGGAACAGCTCGGACGCCGGAACGAGTTGGACGCCGTTGACCGATGCGCAGGCCTCGCTGAGCATCGGAGCGGTTGCTTTCGCAGCTAGCAGTTCACAGATCGTTTATGCGGGAACCGGCGAAGCAACCTACGCGCCACACGCGCAGGCCGGGCAGGGCATTCTGAAGTCCACCGACGGCGGGGCGACTTGGACTCTAATAGCAGCCTCGACTTTCGCGCGAACCGCTATCGGCGTGATTCGCGTGAATCCGTCGAATCCCAATATCGTGGAAGCCATCATGTCACGCGCCAATGCCGGGCGCGACAGCGAACCGTTTCTAGGACCTTATCCGCCGCCGTTTGGCGTGCAACTGTCCACCGACGGCGGCGCCACTTGGACATTAACGCTTGCGGGGGAATCGACAAGCCTCGAAATCGACCCAACCAACTTCAATAATCAGTTCACGGCGATCAGTCTGCCCACCGGCTACGGTCCTTACAACACGCTGGCGGCAAGCGGCGTGTATCGCTCGGCGGACGGGGGACAGACCTGGACATCGATCACGGGCCCTTGGAGCGGCCAACCCATCGGAAGGATCGTACTCTCCCTGGCGCCTTCCAATCCGAACACGCTTTATGCCAGCGTGCAGAGTAGCAACCAGCACCTTCTCGGTCTATATCGCACGGACAACGCCTCCGCCGCTGGGCCCACGTGGATTCAAATCTCAACCAGCGGCAACTGGTCGACACTCGGCGTGAGCTATCCCGACTATTGCGGCAATAACTGCACGACATCGAATATCATCGTGGCCGACCCCGCCGACCCGAACACGCTATACGCGGGCGGTGCGTCTCTTTGGCGGTGCAGTTCCTGCGGCGCAACTCCTACGTGGATGGATATCGGATACAGCGCGCAAGAGCCAGGGAGCATCCCTTCCGGAAAGCGCTGCCTCATATGGTCGGGCAGCCTGTTAGTCGCATGTACCGATGGCGGACTGTTCAGCACGGCGACGGGCAACCTTCCCTGGCAGGATCAGAACGGCGGCTTGTCGGTGGCGCGGCTGGTGAGCGGCGCCTTGAACCCGGCGAATGCCAACTTCGCCCTGGCCGGAGCCTTCGATAACGCCACGGCTTTGTGGACGGGCGCTCTACCGTGGAAATCCCTGCAGTTGGGGAATGCCGAAGTCGCGCTCTCGGCATCGCAGCCGAACGCGGACATGATGACCTCGGCGGGCAATGCCATCTACCGTTCCACCAACGGAGGGCAGTCATTCTCCGGGGCGAATGGCGGGTTCACCTCAGCTCCGACACTCCAGGATTTTCTTCCGGTGCGGAAGTGCCCGGCAATGGACGATGAATGGCGGGGCTACGTGGTCGAATCTCGATCCTAATGGGAATCTTCCGGGCCGTGCGGTAAACTCTCTGGCGTTCGATCCGACGAATGCCAATACGGTTTACGCAGCGCTTGGCGGATTCAACACCGGGACTCTCATTCCCGGCCATCTGTTCAAGACCGGCAACGCCCAATCGGCGGCGCCGGCTTGGCCGGACGTGAGCCCCGGCGCCGATTTGCCGTTCAATGTCGTTGCCGTCGATCCGGCCAACCCAAGCTCCATCTATGTGGGGACCGATGCCGCGGTATGGCACAGCTCCAATGGCGGGGGCGGGTGGCAGTTTCTGGGGCCTGCGACCGGCTTGCCGAACGTCCCGGTGTACGACTTGAAAATCAATCCGGCGACGGACCAGGTAGCCGCGTTCACCTTCGGCCGCGGAGCTTGGACACTAGATCCGAACGGCACGCCGCCGTCGGGTCCCCTGCCTGCCCTGCCTGCGAATACAGCTCTGCAAGCGACGCTCGGGTCCTCGTATTCCGTTTCACTGAACCCCGGCGGAAATTCCACTTACAGCTATGCGCTTGCGGCAGGCGCTCTCCCGCTCGGAATGGTTCTATCCGCCTCCGGCACGATCATGGGAACGCCGCTCAGCCCAGGCGTATCTACATTTACGATCGTGGTGACCAATGGCTCGGGGGGGATGGCCTCCCAGACCATTACCCTCACTGTTGGCACGGCGGGCACGGCGCCTGTCTGGAGCAGTATTGGTCCCTCCCCTAACGCGTATGTGCAGGCCCCGAGCAATCCTTCAAACTTCAACTCCGGCCGGGTTTCGTCAATCGCCGTGGATCCAAGCGATGCTACCCACTGGCTGGTTGGTTACGGCAACGGCGGCATATGGGAAACTCACAATTCCGGCGCTTCCTGGAGGCCGATTGCGGACAGCGCTCCAACTTTAGCAATTGGCGCAATCGCTTTCGCTCCCAGTAATCCGGCCATCATATACGCGGGCACTGGCGAAGCCGATTACAGCGGATTCACCAAGGCGGGACTGGGAATGTTGAAATCGACCGACGGAGGAGCCACTTGGCCTGTTGTGGCTACGACCAATTTCGTGCAGGCTTCGGTGAAGCGAATTCGCGTCAATCCTTCCAACCCGAACAACGTGCTGGCTATCACATCGATGGGCGGGGTTGGCCGGGAGAGTGTATTTGCGCCGTCGCCGCCTCTGCTTGGCGTCTTGAGGTCGACGGATGGCGGCGTCAACTGGAGTCTGACTCTTACGGGTCAAGCCTCCGCTCTCGAGATACACCCCACGAACTTCAACAATCAATACGCCGCCATCGGGGATCCGTTTCTCGGTCCCAAGGACATTCCTGGCAAGGTAGCGAACGGCGTGTACCGCTCCACGGACGGCGGCCAGACATGGAGCTTGGTTCCAGGGCCATGGGGCGCCGCCACGACCTCCTCGCCACCATTCGGATGGATCGAATTGGCTATCTCCCCTTCGAGCCCCAACACCCTGTACGCGAGCTTTTCGGCTCCGGGATCTACGGGCGCGCTGTTTGGATTGTATCGAACAGACAACGCGTGGGACCCCACGCCAACTTGGACACAGATTCCAAGCGTGGGGGATGGCGGGTACTGCGGCCCCACCAAGTGCCCCTACTCTAACGTGATCTCTGTCGATCCGTCAGATCCGGGCACGCTTTTCGCATTCGGCGGCCAGAACACTGCCAACGCCGGTGACATTGACGAAGGTGACGGAGCATTCCGATGCTCCAACTGCGGATCGACGCCTACATGGACATATATACCCGGGCCACACACCGACCATCATGCGATTGCATGGGCCGGCAAGCGATTGATCGACGGCAACGATGGGGGAATGTGGAGCACGGCCGATTCCGGCAATACATGGCTGGATCTGAACGCGAGCATCTCCACCAACATGTTTTTCAGCGGAGCCCTGCATGCCACCAATCCCGACTTTATTTTGGGAGGGCTTAGGGATTTCCAGATTTCAACGTTTGGCGGCGGAAGGACATGGTCGATCTTTCAGCAGGTTGGCTCTGTGGAATGGGGCGAAGCCGAAGTCGCAATGTCGTCAACCAATCCCGACACCGATTGGATGGCGGCCTGGATTTGGGGGGTGATCAACCGCACAACGGACGGCGGGCAAACTCGCCTCGAGGTTGACGCCGGAATCGACAATACCGCTTCGGCGTTCGTCGCGCCCGTCAGAAAATGCCCCAGCAACGATAATGTCTTCCTCACGGGAACGAACCGCATTTGGCGAACGAACAATTTTTTCAATTCCGCCATGCCGGCTTGGGCTGCCAACAGCCCCTTTGGCTCACCGAATACGCAGGGCTCGCCCGCGACAATTCTGAGCATCGCCTACGCGCCCACCGACACGACTTGCAACACCTATGCCTTCGGTACGCTGGGTGGGCAGATTCAACTCACGCGCGATGGCGGCAACACCTGGGCCAACCTCGATCCCAACCAAAAACTTCCCGCCCGAGCGCTGAATGGACTGGCGTTCGATCCGACCAATGCCAACACGTTGTACCTCGGGTTTTCCAGCTTCAACTCGGCGACGCCCGGCACGAGCGGCCATGTCTTTAAGACCACCAGCGCCCTCGCCGCGGCGCCGGCCTTTATCGATATTAGCCCGCCGCAGGATCAGCCATTCAACGTGATCGCCGTTGACCCGGTCAATCCGCCCATCGTCTATGCAGGCAGCGATATCGGCTTGTGGCGCAGCAACGATGGCGGCGCCACGTGGCTGAATCAAGGGCCCGCTTTGGGCATGCCCATCGCGCCGGTGTATGACATCAAGATCAATCCACCTACCGGAAGGACCGTGGTCTTTACCTATGGACGCGGCGCGTTTGCGCTGGGTCCGGAGTTGGTTTCCGGCGCCAGTTCGCCGGCCAATGGCGCTACATACATCGCCGGCGGATTGGTTCCCGGTTCGTGGGCGCAAGTGCAAGGGCGAAACCTGGCGGGCGTGTCGCGGATTTGGGGAGGCGCCGATTTTGCGCCTTTGAGCAATACCCTGCCCGCCAACCTGAGCGGCGTCGGCGTAACGGTAAACGGCGTGCCCGCCGCCGTCTACTACATCAGCCCGACTCAAGTCAGTTTCCAGGTTCCCGACGGGATCACCGGAACAGCCACTGTGCAGGTGGTACGCGATGGCGTGCCGAGCAACACGATCACGGGAACGGCGGTCTCCACTTCGCCCGGCATCTTCCCGGTGATCGTCAACGGCACGAATTACGCTGCCGCGGTGTTTCTCGATGGCTCGCTGGCGGGCGATCCCTCGATTGGCCCCGGTTTCCGCAACGCGCATCCGGGAGATGTGGTCCAGCTTTATGCTACGGGTCTGGAGCCTTCGCCGGCCGGCGTGCCAGTCAGCGTCCAAAGCGTGAGCGGCGTAACGGTGACAATCGGCAGCGTGACTTTTCCCGCCGATGCGGCGGCCTTGGTGGGGCCGGGAGAATTCCAGGTCAATTTCACCGTGCCTCAGCAGTTCGCCACACTTGCCGACGGAAACTATCCCATCAGCATTCAGGTCAACGGAGCATCGTCGCCGCAGACGATCAATTCAAGTCCGCCCGGTCAGTTGGTTCTTCCGATCCAGCATTAGTCTCGCCACCTCGGCCCGCTTATCTTTAGCTCCTCAGCCAGCGGTCCGCGCCAAGGGACCGAGGACCCAACCTTTCCTCCAAGAGCGCTCGCCAGCTCTGGGCGATATACGCGCCACTCGGAAAGAGCGGGTTCGGCCGGGATCTTGGTGAGCCAAATTGGGCCGAACGCCTTCCGGCGGCCGACACCCCTCACTTCGCCGCCAGCCGCTTCAAATTCTCGCGAGCCTCGCCGAGTGTAGGATCCAGCGCCAGGGCCCGCTCGAAATCGGCGCGGGCGGCGACCATTTGCCCAATCCCCGCCAAGGCCACGCCGCGGTTATTGAAGTTGCGCGCGTCACGGGGATCCAGCCCCAGCGCCCTGCCGAACTCTACCAGCGCTTGAGCGGGCTGTCCGCCGGCCATCAGCGCCCGGCCGGTTTCGGTGGCCACCTCCGGGTCGTTGGGCGCCAGCGCGCGAGCCTTCGCCAGGAGATCCAGCGCCTGGGCCGGCGGCAGCGCGCGTGCAAGCTGGATCTTGGGGCGGAGCTTTTCGGGCGCCAGGCGCACGGCTTCGCTCCACAGCGATTGCTCGTTCATCCAGACCTGGGTGCGGACCATGGCGATGGCCGCCAGCAGCACCGCGGCCGCCGGACCTGCCGCGCGGGCGGGCACTTTTACCCTGGCCAGCAGCAGTGCCGCGGCCGCGGCAAACGCCACCAGCGGCAGGTACATGCGCCGGTCGGCGGAAAGATCCGCCGCGGGAAAAATCGAGGAGCTGGGCAGCAGCAGGATCAGCCCCGCCACCGCCCAGACGCCCCAGCCATCCTTGCCGCGGAAACGCCAGGCCGCGGCCGCCAGCGCGATTACCAACGCCCACGCCGTCAGGCCCCACGCGAGCGCCGGCACGCGCGCATCCGCATCCACCGTGAATCCGTAAGGAACCACCAGCAGCCGCAGATAGCGCAGGATCACAGGCCCCTCGGCCAGCAGATATCGCGCCGGCGAAATTCCGGCCTGGAAGCCGGCCGGCGCGCCGGGAGTGACGGCGGTGGCGTAGATCACGCGCACCCCCGCCGCCAGAGCTACCCCGAACATGGCCGCGATGGCGCCGAGGTGCTTGCGGTCAAGCTTGCGATGAAGGAGCAGCAGCGCCAAAGGAAACGCCACCACTTCCTCCTTGGCCAGCACGGCTCCCAGGAACCACACCACCGCCTCCCAATGGCGGCCCGCCAGCCAGCACCACAATGACGCCAGGCACAGCAGCGTGGCCAGCACGATGCTGCGTCCCCAAACGTAATCCACCGCTTCGGCCTGGAACGGGTGTACCGCGAAGAGCGCCGCCGCCACCAGAGCGGGCCGTTCGCCGATCAGGCGGCGCAGGCATTCGTAAGCCAGCAGCACCGCCCCCACATGCAGCGCCAGGTTCAGCGCATGATACCCGACGGGGTCGGCTCCGCCCAACTGGTAATTCAGCCAGAAGCTCAGATAGGTGAGCGGGCGCGTCTGCCGCAAGCTCCACACGTCCAGCCAGCCGGTGGATGAGGTGAGGAAACGGTCCGCGAAAATGGCATAATCGTCAAAGTGAAAGCCCGAACCGAGCGAAGCGCCGAAGGCAGCCAACGCCGCGGCCAACAGAAGAAGTCGCGCCCGCATGATCTCTTACGAGCTTACGTGAAAAGGCCCAAAACCGCAGCCGAGCGCAAGGCGCGAGTGACCGAGATCCTGGTGGGCCTCGACCGCATGTATCCCAACGCTACCTGCGCGCTGCGCCATAGCAGCCCGTGGGAATTGCTGGTGGCCACCATTCTTTCCGCGCAATGCACCGACAAGCGCGTCAACGAAGTGACGCCCGGCCTCTTTGCCAAATATCCCACGCCCCAGGATTTCGCCGCCGTGCGGCCCGAGGTGCTGGCGCAGGATATCCGCAGCACCGGGTTCTTCAACAACAAGGCCAAGTCGATCGTGGGCGCGGCCAAGAAAGTGGTCGCGGAATTCGGCGGCCAGGTTCCGCGGACCATGGACGAGATGCTCACAATTCCCGGCGCGGCGCGCAAGACCGCCAACGTGGTGCTGGGGACGGCGTATGGGATCGCCTCCGGCGTGGTGGTAGACACGCACGTGCAGCGCATCGCCGCGCGGCTGGACCTGACGCGCCACAGCGAGCCGGTGAAGATCGAGCAGGATCTCATGAAGACGATCCCGAAGGAGAAGTGGATCCTCTTCTCGCATCAGGTGATTCTGCACGGCCGCGCGCTGTGCGTGGCCCGCAACCCCAAGTGCGCGGAGTGCGAGTTGAACAGCCTGTGTTACGCCAAGGATAAGACGGCGTAGGAGACGGCTTTTTCCGAAGAGCGCCAGGATTGGCCGTCGCCACTTGCAACCCGTTGATTCCACGCACCTTGATTTCGGCGAAACGGCCACGCCGTGGCCTTCTCATCTCCAGAATGGAGGCGCGAACTTGCCGGAGCAGACCGATATTCTTTTCCTGCGATGTCCCCGGCGCTTCGCGGCGCACCAGCTTCCAGGCTACTCCGGCTAGACGAGGTAGCACTCAGCCCAGCGGCGGTCTTCGGCGGATGCGTTCGCGTCTTCCAGAACGCTTGGAATCTCGGCCTGGAGGCGTTCCCGCTCGCCGTCGCCTCGCAACCCCGCGACCATTCCGAAGCTCCCCAGAAAGGCTCGCAATCTCATTCGTCCCATCCGGTATCGAGTAGTGGCTCAGCACTTGCGATGTTCAGGTCCATTCTAACAATCTGCCGAGCCTTTCAGCTTCGCCTCGCGCTGTACAGAAATGCCGGCGGGGTCACCGATCGAACAACGCCTCCAGATCGCGTCTGCCATGTACCACTCGGAGAATGAGCACGTCATCACCGTCGACGCAGTATACGATGACATACTCGCCCACGGCGAAGCTGCGAAACCCGATGCCGAAATCTTCATCACGGGCGCGGCCGGCATACGGGACGGTGGCGAGAAGAAAGAAGCGGTTGGCGATCGAGTCAATCAGGCGCGTGGCGACATCCATGCTGCCGCTCTCCTTGGCGATGTGAAGCCAGATCTCGTCAAGATCGGCTTCTGCCCGCGGCGTTACACGAGGCGCCATTAGCCAGATTGGCCCAATTCAGCAATTAGGCGGGCGCGTCCGCGCTCTTTCACTTCAGCGGCTAGTTCCCGCATGGATTCCTGCGTGATGACCCGGCCCTCGCCGCGGGCAAGGGAAGCGCGGGCATCGTCGAGGGTCGCTAGAAACTCGATGCGCCGGCGTTCACGTTCTTCCCACAACGCAAGCGCTTCCTCGACCGCCTCTTCCTCGCTATCGAACCGCCCGGTTTCAACCGCGCGGCGGGCGAATGCTTTCTGATCTGCCGTAAGCTGCACTTCCATTGCTGCGGCTCCTGCTCTGAGGATACTCCGTTTGCGCAACGCCCTCACCGCACCGCCACCACCTGCCGCGGGCTGCCGGCCGGCTCGCCCCTCAGCCACTCCTGCAAGCGCTCCAGATACAGGTAAATGACCGGCGTGATGTACAGCGTCAGGAACTGGCTCACCACCAGGCCGCCGACTACCGCCAGGCCGAGCGGCTGGCGCGCGTCGGCGCCCTCGCCGTATCCCAGGGCGATGGGCAAAGTACCGAACAGCGCCGCCACCGTGGTCATCATGATCGGACGGAAGCGCAGCAGGCAGCCCCGCCAGATAGCGTCATAAGCGGTCGCGCCCTGGTGGCGCGCCTCGATGGCGAAGTCGATCATCATGATGGCGTTCTTCTTCACCACGCCGAATAACATAATGATGCCGACGAAGGCGAACAGGTCCAGCTCCTTGTGGAACAACACCAGCGTGAGCAGCGCGCCGAACACCGCCGAGGGCAGCCCGGAAAGAATCGTGATGGGATGGATGAAGCTCTCGTACAGAATCCCCAGTACGATGTAGATCACCAGGATGGCCACAATCAGCAGCACCGTCAGGTTGGCGAACGAGCTTTGGAATTCCTTCACGGTGCCCTGGAAGCTGGTGTTGATGGTGGCGGGCATGCGCAGGTCGCGCACGGCCTCATCCACCGCATCGGCCGATTGGCCGAGCGAAAATCCCGGCCGCAGGTTGAACCCGATGGTCACCGCCGGAAGCTGCCCGAAGTGGTTGATCTGCAGCGGCCCGGTCTGGCGGTGGGTGCGCACCACGGTATCGAGCGGCACCAGCGCGCCCGTTCCCGAGCGCAGGTAGACCTTCGACAGCGCGTCCGGCGTGCGCTGGTATTTGGGCAGCAATTCAAGAATTACCGAGTATTGATTGGCGGGCGCATAGATCACCGAAACCTCGCGCTGGCTGAAGCCGCTGAAGAGCGCGTCCTGCACCTGCTGCGGGGTGATGCCGAGCGCCTCGGCGCGGTCCCGGTCGATATCTACCATGATCTGCGGGCTCGCAATCTGCATGTCGGATTGCACGTCCACGAAACCGGGCAGTTGGCGCATGCGGCCCTCCAGGCGCGGGGCCCAGGTGTAGATCTCATCCAGGTTGGTGCTCTGCAAGGTGAGCTGATAGGAGCTGGCGCCGTACTGGCCGCTGATGGTGATGGGCGGGGGATTCTGCAGGAAGGTAAAGATGCCCGGCACGGCGGCGGTCTTGGGGCGCAGTTGCTCGATGATCTGATCCACGGAGTGGGTGCGCTGATTGCGCGGCTTCATGTGGGCGAAGACGGCGCCCTGGTTGAAACCCGCGCCCCCGGGAACGAACACGCCCACGTCGGCAGCTTCCGGATGCGCCTGGACGATATCGCCGACCGCCTTGGTGTGCGCCGCCATGGACTCGAAGGAAATGTCCTGCGGGCCCAGGGTGATGGCGAAGAGGAAGTCGCTGTCCTGGCTGGGAATGAAGCCCGTGGGCATGGTCTTGAACAGGTACACGGTGCCGGCCAGCATCGCCAGCGCCACGGCAAAGGTGACCGGATGGAAGCGCAGGGCGATGCGCAGCGTCGATTCGTACCAGCGCGCCAGCAAGTTGTGGCCGCCCTCCAGGGCGCGGTAAGCCATTCCGTGCCGTACACCGTGGTCGGATTTCAGGAAGCGGCTGCCCAGCATGGGGGTGAGGCTCAGGGAGACGAATCCGGAGATCAGAATCGCCACCACGATGGTGACCGAGAACTCGTGCAGGAGGCGGCCCACAATGCCGCCCAGGAAGAGCACGGGAATGAACACGGCGACCAGCGAGAAGGTCATGGAGAGGATGGTGAATCCGATCTCGCGCGCCGCGGTCACCGCCGCCAGCATGCGCGGTTCTCCCATCTCCATGTGGCGCACGATATTCTCCAGCATCACGATGGCGTCGTCCACCACGAACCCCACCGAAAGCGTGAGGGCCATCAGCGAAAGGTTGTTCAGGCTGTAGCCCAGCAGGTACATCACCGCGAAGGTGCCGATAATCGAGAAAGGCACGGCGCAGCCGGGAATGATGGTGGCCGAGACGTTGCGCAGGAACAGGAAGATGACCAGCACCACCACGGCGACCGTGAGGCAGAGGGTGAACTCGACGTCGCGAATCGAGCCGCGCACGGATTCCGAAGCGTCGTAGACGATAGACAGCCGCGCGGTGGGCGGAATCTCCTGGCGGAATTGCGGCAACAGCGCGCGGATGCTATTCACGACGTCCACGGTGTTGGTGCCGGGCTGCTTCTGAATGCCCAGCATCACCGCGCGGCGGCTGTTATACCAAGCCACCAGCTTGGTGTTGTCCACGCTATCCACCACGTGGGCCAACTGTTCCAGGCGCACCGGCGAACCATTGCGCCAGGCCACGATGAGAGGCCGGTAGGCGGCGGCGTTGCGAAGCGTTCCCGACGATTCGATGGTATAAGACTGGCGCTCGCCATCCAGTTGCCCGGTGGGCAGGTTGGTGTTGCTGGAAGCGATGGCGCGCTGCACTTCGTCGATGCCGATGCCGAGCGAGGCAAGCTGGTCGGGATCCACCTGCACCCGCACGCCGTATTTCTGCGCGCCGTAGACCTGCACGCGCGCAACCCCGCCGACCATCGAGATGCGCTGCGCCAGCAACGTATCGGCGTACTCGTTGACCGTGTACATGGGCAGGGTTTCGGAATCCAGCGCCAGCCAGAGCACGGGCTGCTCGGCCGGATTTACCTTCTGGTAGGACGGCGGGCGCGGCATGCTGGTGGGGAGGCGGCCGCCGGCGCGCGCGATGGCGGCCTGAATGTCCTGCGCGGCGGCATCGATCTTGCGGTCCAGCGCGAACTGCACGTTGATGGTGGTGTTGCCCAGCGAATTCTGCGAGTTCATCGACTGAATGCCGGCGATGGTGGAGAACTCGCGTTCGAGCGGCGTGGCCACCGACGAGGCCATGGTCTCGGGATTGGCGCCCGGCACTGAGGCGGTCACCGAAATGGTCGGATAGTCCACGCTGGGGAGGGCGGCCACGGGGAGGGCGCGGAAGGCGATGGTGCCGAAGAGCAGAATGGCGAGGCACACCAGCGCCGTCATCACCGGGCGCTCGATGAACATGCGGGACAGGTTCATGGCTGCCCCTCCGATTTGGGCGATTCCACGGGCCGCACCTGGGCGCCGGGGAAGAGGCGCAACTGGCCATCGGTGACGATCGTCTCGCCGGGCGCCAGGCCTTTCTCCACCACCAAGCTCTTGCCGAACGCGCTGCCCGGCGTCACCATGCGCAACTCTACCTTGTGGTCCGGCTTCACCACGTAAACGAACTGCCCTTGCTGTGCATTCTGCACGGCTTCGGCGGGAACCACGGTGGCATTCCGAATGGTGTCCAGCGTCAACACCACGGTGACGAACTGGCCGGGCCAGAGCCGGCCGTCGCGATTTTCAAAAACGCCCTTCAGATGGATGGTGCCGGTGGTGCTGTCCACGGTGTTGTCGATCACCGAGAGGTGGCCCGAGACGGCGCTGCCGGGGTTGTCCTCGGTGAAGACCCGAACTTCCAGCGGGCGGGCCGCCTGCAGACGGCGGATGGCCGAGAGGTGCTGTTCGGGAACGCTGAAGTTGACGAAGATGGGCTGCACCTGGTGCAGGATCACCAGGGCGACATCGTTTACTTTCACCAGGTTGCCGGCCTGCACCAGCAGGTTGCCGGCCCGTCCGGTGATGGGCGCCTTGATTTCGCAGTAACTCAGGTTCAGTTTGGCGGCGGCGGCGGCGGCCACGTCGGCGTCGAGCGCGGCCTTGGCGCTATCGATGCTGGCGTTGGTGGCGCGAACTGTTTCACGTGAAACATCCGCCGCGCTGCGCGACTGGTCGAACTGCTGCTTGGAGGCCAGACCTTCTTTCACCAAATCGGCGTTACGGGCGGCGTCGATATCGGCGTATTTGGCCTGGGCCGCGTCGCGGGCCAGCGAGGCTTCCGATTGGGCGATCAGGGCGCGGTCGCGAGCCATCGCCGCTTCGGCCTGGCGGAGGGCGTCTTCGTAGGGGCGCGGATCGATGACGAACAGCAGGTCGCCCTGGTTGACGTTCTGCCCTTCGGTGAAGCCCACCTTGTCGAGCTGGCCGGCGATCTGCGACTTGATCTGCACGACCGAGGAGGCATCCACCGTGCCGACCACCCGCAATTCGGTGGGCACGGATTCCTGCGAGACGGTGGCGACGGACACGGGAACCACCGGCGGCCCGCCCGCCATGCTGTGAGCCTGCTGTTGCTTGCAGCCGATCAGCCCCAGGGCAAGGCCAGCGGAAAGTGAGAGACAAGTTACAAGGTGATGAAAGGGCATGGCGTCGAACTCCAGGGGTCGAGCATTAGTTTATCCGATAGCGAATAAAAAGAGAATACTTCCATGCACGAACTGCACGAACTACCCCTATAATTTACCGAGTTTAACAAATAAGAGAGACGGGCCACGAGGTGGGAGGTCTCGGAGGGGCGTGGGCGTGGCGGTTCCAGCGGCGCGGCTATGACTGGGGAGCCTCGGGCGCCTGTAACACAGCGGACTGGCCGGGGAGGGCGCCCGGCCCGCGACAGACGGAACCCGGCTCGGCGCATGTGTTGCGGGTGGTCTCGATTTCTTGACTTATGACCATCTAAGTTGCTATATTTCATAGTGTTGCAGCGATGGACCGGATTTTTTCGACGCATCGGAGGGGCTTTTCTTGCCCGATGCGTCGAAGCAGCGGGCAGGCACCCGCGCGGGTCCTGGAGGCGGTGGCGGGCGCCCCG
The DNA here is from genome assembly GCA_052144935.1 of Bryobacteraceae bacterium. Taxonomy (GTDB): domain Bacteria; phylum Acidobacteriota; class Terriglobia; order Bryobacterales; family Bryobacteraceae; genus JOPF133. Next base: position 17,213 of record JBKQPR010000173.1, on the reverse strand, counting down.
GACGATGGGGTGGTGGTTGACTGAGACAATCGAGCGCTCCTCACTCTACTTGTAGCATGCGAGACTCGCCTCTCCGGCTGCGGGCGCGCGTAAGTGCTGGAGGGAAAAGGGGTTCCGGGCGAGGGAAGTCTGTGACCCTCTGTCATCCTGGTGAGGGGACCGGATCGGCGTTGGTCTGGCGCTGGACCGATTCAGAGTCTGACCCACTCCGGGAGCGGCTCTGCCTGCCAAACGACGATGCCGGCCTTTATCAGGGTGAGGCAATGACCGTCCTGTTTGGAATTGTCGTAGTTCGGCGGTGTCATCGACGGCGTTTACCACCATGTCAGCAGGCACCACGTTGGCACCACGTGCATCCGCTATCTTACGGAGTTCGATTTCCGTTATAATGCACGCGGGGTTTCGGATATAGAGCGCCGGGATCTCGCCATCAAGCAGGTCGGCGGGAAGCGCTCAAAATACCGGGATTCGTGCGGAGAGACAGAAAGGAAACGGAGCAGGAACCGTTCTGAAAACGAAAAAGCCGTGACTGCGAATCACGGCTTTTTCTGAGATGTCAGACTCTATTAATCCTCTGTCATGCGGCGCTGCGAATGCCGCGCGAAGGCCCAGCGTTTGGAGTGTGCCTCCGCGACTGCTGCCCGAATCCATCATACTGGAGGCGGCATGAGCGGTCAAGTGGACGGGCGTTCCCGGGTTGTCACTCTCAAGGTCCAGGGTGTCAACATTGATAATCTTTCGCTCGAAGACATAGGTGAATACTTGGCGGACTTCGCCGAATTATTGGGAAAGGATGTTGAACCCAGGTACCACAGCATCAGGCGCGGCAGCTTCGTCATGCGTGCGAAAATACCGACGGAACGCGAGATTGACGTAAAAACGCGCGCTTTTCTCCTAAGGACCGGAGACGCTCCAGAGGGCGCAGTTCGGGCCCGCGAGCGAATAGCCCGACGACTCGGAATCAACCGTGCTAAGAGTGCTGTGCTTTTGGATTCCGCTCAAAGTAAGGTCATCGAAATTCCGGTTGAAAAGCCCATCGAAACCGCCACGAAAGTGCCCGGTTTTATAAAGGCCGGTTCTCTTCAGGGGAAGATTATCCGAATAGGAGGCAGGCAGGAGACGGTGTCGGTGGAGATCCAGGACGTTGACGGGATCGTGTATCTGTGCCGTGCTTCCCGCGATATCGCGCGAAAGCTTGCTCGCGATATGTTTGATCCTGTGGTGCGTGTTCACGGCGCTGGACGGTGGTATCGCACTGAGGAAGGGATTTGGAGGGTAGAGGATTTCCAAATAGCCCGCCATGAAGTTTTGGAGGATACGAGTTTTGCTCAGACGATCAGCGAGCTTCGCGCCATTCCATCGGGATGGAAGGACTTCGCAGATCCCCATGCTGAATTGGAACGAATCAGGAACGGAGAAAAACCCTGAATTGTGATTTGCCTTTTTGATGCTGGTTTCTTGTACATCCTGTTCGACGACAAGGCGCGCGTCCAGCGTGACGCTAAGGGCAAACCTGTCGTAGACCGTGCGCAAGACCGCATAGACTTTCTGGTGCAGACAATCAGCGACAAGAAAGACAGTAAGATTATCCTTCCCACACCAGCACTTGCAGAGTTCATGTTGCTAGCGGCGGATCGGTGGGCTGAATACCTAACGATTATCCGGCGCAGGGCCATCTTTGAGATAGCCGGGTTCGACGACCCGGAGGCCGTCGAGCTTGTTGAGCACTGGCTCAAATTTGGAGACGGCAAAAAATTAAAGCCATCTACGCCCGAAACTTGGGCCAAACTGAAATATGATCGCCAGATAGCAGCAATAGCCGTGACGCGGAGAGTGGAATGCATATATTCGACGGATTGCGATCTAGAGAAGTACGCCAAGGAACTGAGGATTAAGTTCCGCAACTTGGTGGATCTTCCACTACCGCCCACACAGCAACAAAGCTTGCCATTAGAGGACCCAGATCTTGAGCAAAGACAAGAAGCCCCTGACGCTCCACCCGTTGAACTTCGAGGAGGCGGTGACCGACATACTGAAGATCAGGCCGGAGCCGAAGCCCCCAAAGGAGAAAAAGCCAGCGGGGAAGAAGCGGGAAACGAGTAGATAGTCACCTATTCGTTGATATCGCCGATCCACTGCCCGTTCTTGTCCGCTTCACTCGCAACACGGTCGGCAGTCCTTTGAGCTACGCCTAGCTTAACAAGCACGCCCGGAAGATCCTGGGCTGAATGAGCCTCCGGAACGCTGCTGAACCCAGCTTGCGCGTGGCCGCCCTCAGCAACAGTGAGGAGATAGACCCCTTTTCGTTCTGGCATCTTCGCAACGATGATTTTCTTCATGCCTCTGAGTTTATCCCCCGAAACCCCCGGACTAGGGTATGGGTTCGCCCATCCCCTTGTTTTCAACACTGGGTTTGGGAAGTATATAATTCCCTTCGAACTCGACGGTTCGCGTGAGCGTAGACTTTCCGGAGCCGTTCGGCCCGGCGATCAAGGTGAAGGTGGGCACGCTGCCTTAGGCGACTCGGGCCGTCAATTCGCGGATCACTTCGTAGTTCTCTCCGGACGGGAAGCCCGGGCGCCAGCGGATCTCGAATCTTCGACCGTCGGGCTGCTCCATCACGTTGAGACCATCGTGGTCGAGATAGAAAACCGGAAGCCCGGCAGCCAGCGTGTCGAGGAAGGCTTTGCGGCCGGATGCCCGCACAGCCTCGTCAAATTCCTTGCTGCCGAACTCGTAAGGGAGGGCCATGCTTAATTATATGCACGACCGATCTGGCGGCGAGGCAGGCAGCTAAAGCACGCCCCACAGCCGCCGTCCGTACCACCATAGGGTGGCGGCCCAGATGGCTACGCACGGGATCAACAGCCAGCCGTGGAAGAAGACCGCCGAGCCGGCCAGAGCCATGAGGACCGCCTGGAACAAGCCGTAGACGACAGAGTGGCCGGTGGTGAAGCGCCAGCGGATCTGCGGGCTGGGCCGGTCGACGCTGGGTGCGTGGCCGGTCGCCAGCACCATCAGAGCGGCGGCCAATCCGGCGAGGGGCGCCGCGGGCAGCGTCAGGACCAGGGCGGCGGCGAGAAAGGCGCCGTCCTTAGCGGCCAGAAGCTGCCAGCCTTCGAGTGGCAGCAGTCGGTAGCGGGAAAGGCCGCCCTCGCCATCCAGGCCGAACAGGCTCTGGGTGTAAGTGGAGAGCGCCAGCACGATCAGCAGGGTCATGGCGAGGAACGCCTCCTGGGGCAGCGGCAGGCCGAGCAGCCGGTAGACCAGCAGGGAGACGGCCAACAGCAGGGCGCAGTAGAAATCCAAGGTGGAGAGGATTTCGCGCAGGTTTTTGCGGAGGAGCTGGTCGAGCGGACCAGGGAAGTGCGGCACGCGGCGCCAGGCCCAGAGGGCGCCCCCGAAGCCGCGCGGGAGCGGCAGCGAGGAGAGCGCAAAACCCGCGGCGAAGAGGCCCGCGGCCAGCGTCCAGAGGCCCGCCGAGATGCGGCCGCGGAGAGACCAGACGGCCAGAGCGGCGACCAGCCAGGAGATCGGATTGATCCAGGGACTGAGGGCGCGCAGCAGCCCGCGCTCGCGGCGCGAAAGCGGCCACAAGGCCAGGCGCACAGGCGGAATCTTACGCAGAGGATCGGCGCTCATCGGCACCAGCATCACCAGGCCGACGATCAGATAGATGAACGTGCCGGCCTTCTGCAACAGCAACAGGGTGACCCACAGCAGGTTGTTGCCGCCGAGCGAGCCGAACGATTTCCAGTCGCGGCGGAAGGCCGTGGCGAGGGCCTTCAGGATCGCGGCGAGCCGAGCCATTCCAGTTCCTCTACGGCGGGCGCTTCCACCAGGTCGAAGTAATGCTGCTCGAGCGCCTGGGGCAGATCGGCGGCGGGCGAATCCCAAACGATTTTGCCTTTGCGGATCATCACCAACTGGGTGGCGAGCTGTTCTACGACTGAGAGAATGTGGGAGGTGAGGAAGACCGTGATGCCGCGGCGGGCGGCCGATTCCAGGAGGTCGCGCATGATTTTGGAGGTGACCGGATCGATGGCTTCGAAAGGCTCATCGAGGAAGAGCACGCGCGGATTGGGCAGCAGCGCCATGGCGAAGGCGGTCTTCTTGCGCATCCCGTGGGAGCAGGCCGCGGCGAAGGTGCGGCGGCCGTGCTCCAGGCTGAGGGCGTGCAGCAACTGGGCGGTGCGCGCGCGCGTTTCGGCGCGCGGAAGGCCGTAGACATCGCCGGTGAGCAGGAGATGCTCCTCCACGGAGAGGTCGTCGAAGAGGCCGAGATCCTCGGGCAGCACGCCGATCAGGCGCTTGAGTTGGGTGGGGTTGCGGCGCACGGCGTTGCCCCAGACGTCCAGTCCGCACACCTCCGCCTCGCCCGACGAGGGCGGCAGCAGGCCGGTGAGCATCTTGACGGTGGTCGACTTGCCGGCGCCGTTGGGACCGAGGAAGGAGCAGATGGCGCCGGGAGCGACGTCCAGCGTGAGGCTATCCACGGCGGTGAAATCCCCGAAGCGGCGCGTGAGCTTGCGGCACGAGATCATTTGTCCATTGTGACGCAGGACGTGAGAAAGAATCTTGAAGAGGCTGTTGCCGGCGACCCGGACATCGCCGATTCCGGCGATTGCATGACTGTGCGGTTCGGGATAGAATCGGGATAAACCAGGTCCCACTCGGTGCTTGCTGCCCTCCTATTGCTGCTCGCGGCTTCCAGCTCGTTCGACGATTCGTTTCGAGCCGGTCTGACAGCTCTACAGCGCGGCGACCTCGCGTCGGCGCAAACCAATCTGGAAGCGGCCAACAAGCTGGCGCCGCGCGACGGCCGCGTCTGGGTCGCGCTCTCCCAGACTTACTGGAGACTGCACAAGGATGCCGAGGCCGAAGATGCCGCGGGCAAAGCCGCGGCGTTCGCGCCCGAGGATCCCGTGGTACTCCAGAGCCTCGCCATCTACTATTCGGAAACCAATCGAACTCTGAAGGCCGCGCAGGCGCAGGCGAAGTACTCCGCGAAGGCGCCGGAAAACGGCGATGCGCGCGCCCGCGCTATCGAGTTGTATTTCGAAGCCTCGCGGCCGCTGCTCGACCAACAGAAGTTCTCGGAAGCCGTGGTCATTCTCAAGGAGGGCGTCGCGCGGCTGCCCAAGAGCGCCCAGCTTGAGCTGGCGCTGGGCGTGGCCAATTATGGGCTGCGCCGGTTCGACGAGGCCGCCGATGCCTTTCTGCGCACCATCGAAATTGCTCCGGAAACGGAACAGCCGTACACCTTCCTCGGCCGGATTCTCGATCAGATTCCCAGCCGCCTGCCGCAGGTGACCGAGCGCTTCGCCCAATACGAATCGGCGCATCCCGCGAGCGCCGCCGCGTATCTGCTCCACGCCAAAGCGCTGGATGCGCAGTCGCTCTCGCCGGAGGTGGCGTTGCGCCTGCTTGAGAAATCGATCGCCGTGAATGCCGCCGACGCCTCGGCGCACTTTGAAATGGGGACGGTGCTGGATCGGTTCGAGCGCTACGCCGACGCGGCTGCGGAATTCGAGCGGGCCGTGGCGCTGGCTCCGTCCGATGCAGCCGCGCACTACCGCCTGGCGCGCGATTACGACCGCATCGGCAAGCCCGAAGCGGCCCAGGCCGAGCGTGAAAAACACGCCCAACTGGTGAAGGCGCAGGAACCCATTCGATGACGCGGCGCGAGTTTATTGCCGCCGCAAGCTTCGCCGCAAGCCCCGCCGGGTTGCTGCCTTCGAACGCCTCCGCGTCCACGCCGTTTCCCGTTCATTACGCCAAGCCTAATCCTTACGACGCGGTGCTGCGGTATGTCGATCCGGGATCGGACGACTTCAAAGGCGAAAAGGACGCCCTGGAACTGGAGGCGCGCCTGGACAGCATCTTTGCTGGCGGGGAGGCCGCGCCTCCGGGCCTCAGCGCGTGGATGTCGCGCCGCGGCGAAATTCGCGTTGCCCGGTTCTATGTTCTGCCGGATGGGGCCCTGCCCCAAGCCCAGGTGCGCTACGAAATCAAGACGGAGACCGGGTATCACACCGGCGTGTGGCAACTGCCCGATTTCAAACCCGTGGCCGAACACTCCGTGACCTCGCCAAAACCGTACTTTCGCGATGTCACGGAGCACGTATTCGGAGCCGTAGCTTCCTTCCGCGAACAACTCATTCCCGGCAACCCCTACTGGCGGGCGCGGCTCGATTCGGCGTGCGGCATCGATGTTTACGGCAACCAGGGAATCGCGGTTGCCGATATCGACAACGATGGCGTGGATGAGATCTATGTCTGCCAGCCGGGCGGCCTGCCGAACCGTTTATACAAGATTCGCGCCGATGGAACCGCCGAAGATATTACCGGGCGCTCGGGCCTGGGTGTGCTCGATGAAACCACCTGCGCCCTGTTCGCGGACTTCGGCAATTCGGGACATCAGGACGCGGTAGTCCTGCGCTCCTCGGGGCCGCTGTTCTTTCTGAATCGCGGCGATGGCACGTTCGCGGAACAACGCGATGCCTTCCAGTTCAAGACCACACCGCAGGGTTCGTTCACCGGAATGGCCGCCGCCGATTTCGACCGCGATGGCCGCCTGGATCTCTATCTCTGCTGCTACATCTACTTCCAGAGCGAGGACCAATATCAATATCCCGCACCGTATCAGGATGCGCGCAACGGCCCGCCGAATTTTCTGTTCCGCAACCGCCGCACGCTGCGGGGAACCCTGCTGTTCGAAGATGTGACCGCCGAAACCGGCATGAACGACAACAACGACCGGTTCAGCTTCGCGCCCGCCTGGTGCGATTTCGATGGCGACGGCTGGCCCGATCTCTACGTCGCCAACGACTTCGGGCGCGGCAATCTCTATCGCAATCGCAACGGCCATTTCCGCGACGAGGCCGCCAAGGCGGGCCTGGACGGCGCGGGTCCGGGCATGAGCGCCGCGTGGTTCGATTACGATGGCGACGGACGACCGGATCTCTACGTCTCCGATATGTGGACCGCGCCGGGGCAGCGTGTCATCCACGACCCGGCCTTCCAACCCGCCGCGCGCGATGCCGAAGCTTTCCGGCGCCACACCAAAGGCAATTGCCTCTATCGCAACAAGGGCGACGGCACGTTCGAGGAGACCGGCGCCATCGAGGGAGTCGAGATGGGCCGCTGGGCGTGGAGTTCCGGCGGATTCGATTGGGATCTGGATGGCACGCCCGAGATTCTGATCGGCGCCGGCATGATTACCAATCAGTCCCGCAAGGATCTGAACAGCTTTTTCTGGCGGCAGGTGGTGGCCAAGACTCCCGAGAAGCAACGCGCGGCGGCCAATTACGAGAACGGATGGAACGCCCTGAATCAACTCATCCGCGGGGACTACAACTGGAATGGGCGCGAGCCGAACGTCTTTTACGTGAAGCCGGCTGGCGTGCGCCAGGGCTATCGGGATGCCTCCGGGGTAAGCGGTCTCGATTTCGCGGATGACACGCGAACCTTCGCGGTCACCGACTTCGACGGCGACGGCATTCCGGATCTAGTGCTGAAGAACCGGCTGGGGCCGCAGATCCGCGCCATGCAGAACGATTGCTCGGGCGCGCGTCCAGCGATTGCGATCTCCTTGCGGGGCACCAAATCCAACCGCGACGCCATCGGCGCGCGCATCGATGTGAATGGCCAGGTGCAGTACCTCAGCGCGGGCAGCGGTTTTCTGTCGCAGCATTCCAAGAGGCTGCATTTCGGCCTTGCCGGGCAGCTTGTGGCTCACGTGAAGATCACCTGGCCGTCGGGCGCCACGGAGGAGGCGAGCGCTCTCGATCCGGGCTATCTTTACACCATTGTGGAAGGCTCGGCCGAACATGCCCGCACGCCGTTTCATACCCGGAAATTATTGCCAGCGTCCGCGCTCACCGGGAAGAACGATCCCGAGTTTGGCGATACCTGGCTGCTGGAGCCGGTTCCCACGCCCGGCCAACGCACAGCGAACGGCGCAGCGGGATTCGTCGTGCTACACGCCGGCGAGCGTCCGAAAATACTGCCTGATATGCCAGCCGAGCTGATCGACCTGAGGACCGCGAAGGGCGACGTGGCGGCCTCGTATTCCTTGTTCCGCCGATACCTTTTCGAATATCGCCGCGATCTTTCGCTGCCGCTGGTTCTGTTGGTGGATGGCGAAAGCAGGGCTCGTAAGATTTATGCGGATATCCCCTCGGCTGCCGAAATGCGTGCCGACCTGGCGCGGATCGCCCAGAGCCATGCGCTCGCGCTCCCCTTCCCGGGCAAATATTATCTGACTCCGCGGCGCAATTATTTTAAATTGGGAGCGGCCTTCTATTGGGCGGGCTATCCGGAGCGCGCCCTGCCTTATCTTGCGGAGACGTTGCGCGCGCGCCCCGAGAACTGGAAGGCCTTGCTGGCGATGGCGCGCATTCAATTGGAACTGGGCCGGAACAAGGACGCGCTGGCATCCTTCCAGCAGGTGATCGATAAAAAGAACGATTATCCGCCGGCGTTTGTGGGGGCGGGCGAAGCTTACGTGCAACAGGGCGACAAGGCCAACGCGCCGAGGATGTTCCAGCGCGCAGTGGATCTCGATCCGAAGTGCGCCGACGCCATGAATCAGCTTGGATTGCTGGCGGCCGGTGCGAACGATCTGGCGGGCGCGCGGCGTTGGTTCCAGCAGGCCATTGAAGCGCAGCAGGACCATCCTGGCGCGATCAACAATCTCGGAGTGCTCTACGCCAAGATAGGTCAGCCCAACGATGCCATCGCCGCTTTCCGCTACGGGATCAAGCTCAATCCCGAGGACGACGAGCTGTATCTGAATCTGGCCCGAATTTACGTTACGATGGGCCAACGGGACCAGGCTCGCGCGGTGCTGAACCAATTGATGGAGCAAAAGCCGGGAAACGCGACCGCGACCAGGGCGCTCGCAGAATTGGAGGCCAGATGATTGAAGTGATAGCTCTACTGATCCAGGCGATCGCGTTATCGGGACGCGTCGTGGACATGAGCGAACCGCCATCGGAAAGATTATCGCCGCCGATGCTGATTGCGCCCGGCGCGCCGCCGGTGTTAAGCTTCCGCTATTTCGACGCCAGCGACCGGGGCCGCTTCGGCAACCTGGGACTGATGACCGACGATGCCGGACATTAGAGTGCTTGAAGCCGCCTCTTTTCACCGCGGAGACGCTGATTTTCACCGCGGAGACGCGGAGTACACGGAGGAAGCGCGGAGAAAACGAAGGTCGAGGGTCTGGATCTCCGTTCTCGGTTTTCCTCCGCGCTTCCCTCGTGTACTCCGCGTCTCCGCGGTGAAAACACCCCTCGCCATTTCCCTCGCGGCCCTATTTCTCTCCGCTCAGCCCAGCCCCGTCGCCGACGGAATCGCGGCGTTCAACCGCGGAGATTACAAAGCGGCGCGTCTGAATCTAGAGCGGTCCCCCAACGATCCCCAAGCCCGCCTGTTCCTGGCATTAACCCGGGCCGCGACCGGCGAGTGCGAAGCCGCCGTTCCCGACCTCGCCCAGGGCTTCTCCAGCGGCCAGGCTGGCGCGGGCGCACGCCGTCTGGCAGGCCTTGCCCTGGCCCAATGCCATGTCACCGCCAAACGCTTCGCCGAAGCGGGCGCCATTGTCGCGCAGCTCGAGAAAGAATTCCCCGCCGATGCCGACGTCCTCTATGTATCCGCGGACTACCACATGAAAGCCTGGAACGACGCCATCTACCGTATGTACCAGAAAGCACCGTCGTCGTATCGCGTCGACCAGCTCTCGGCGGAGGTCTTCGAAACCCAGGGCAAGTACACCGAAGCCATCGCCGAATACCGCAAAGCCATCCAGAAAAATCCCAAAGCCATTAATCTCCACTATCGCCTCGGACGCGCGCTGCTCCAGCAATCGCACGATCCGGCGGTTCTCGACCAGGCCCGCAAGGAATTCGCAGCCGAATTATCGCTGAACCCTTCCGATGCGGTAGCCGAGTATCAGGTGGGGCAGGTGCTCACCGCCGGGCAAAAGAAACCCGAAGCCGCGGCGCACTTCGAACGGGCGGCGGAATTGCGTCCCGATTTTCCCGAAGCTCTGATTGCGGTAGCCAAGCTGCGCTCAGACGCCAAGCGCTATTCCGACGCCATCGCGCTCCTGGAGCGCGCCGTGAAGCTCCAGCCGCGCAACGAGACCGCGCATTACAACCTCATGCTGGCCTACCGCAATGCCGGCCGGGCGGCCGATGCGCAGCGCGAAAAGACCGAGCTCGACAAACTGCAGAAGCCCCCGGAAGGCGAGTTCACGGATTTCCTGAAGCGGCTGGGCGATAAGAAGTGAAAAACGCGCGCCGCTCAGTGCCGGCACAGAGCCGGGCCCAGAGGGCACCCCGTAAGGGAGCGGACCTCGCGGCCGCGACTCTCGCGCTCCTCTTGGTGGGAATTGCCGCCGCGCAGAATCCGGACTTCCGCAACGTCGCCCAGCAAGCCGGATTGACCACCCCGATCCCCAACGGCGGCAGCGCTTCGAAGCAGTTCATCATCGAGACAACCGGCAGCGGCGTGGCGTTCATCGACTACGACAACGACGGTCTGGCCGACATTTTCATCGCCTCCGGACCCGGCTCTCCCAGCCGTATGTACCACAACGAAGGCGGCGGCAAGTTTCGCGATGTTACCGAATCCCTGGGGTTCACTCGGGAAGGCTGGGCGCAGGGAGTCTGCGCCGGCGACTACGATAACGACGGCTATACCGATCTGTTCGTCACTTACTGGGGACAGAATGTGCTCTATCGCAACATAGGAGGACGCCGCTTCGAGGACGTCACCGCGAAAGTGCATCTTACCCAGGACCGGGTTCGCTATAACACCGGCTGCGCATTCATCGATTACGACAATGACGGAAAGCTCGACCTCTTCGTCGCCAATTATCTGAAGTTCGATTTCAATACCACCCCCAAGCCGGGCGCCAACCCGTATTGTTTCTATCGCGGCATAGCCGTGAATTGCGGCCCGCGCGGACTTCCCTTCGATCGCAACATCCTCTATCACAACGATGGCGCCGTTTTCCGCGACGTCTCCGAGGAAAGCGGCATCTCGAAACCCGACGGCAATTACTCGCTCGGCGTCCTCACGGGCGATTTCAACGGCGACGGACTCACCGACATCTATGTCGCCAGCGATCAAACCCCTTCGATCCTCTATATCAACCAGGGAAACGGTAAGTTCGTGGACGAGGCTTTGATCCGGGGCGCCGCGCTCGACGATAATGGCAAGGCGTTGTCCGGCATGGGAGTGGCTGCGGCCGACTATCTGCACGAGGGGATTCCCTCGATATTCCGGACCAACTTCTCGGATGAATTGGAAACCCTGTATCGCAACCTGGGCAAGGGGGAGTTTCAGGATATCGGCGTGGAAGCCGGCATGGGCCGGAACACGCGCTTCGTCGGCTGGGGATGCGGTTTCTTCGATTTCGACAACGATGGCTGGCCCGATTTGCTTCTGGTGAATGGCCACGCGTTCCCGGAGGTCGACCGCCTGAAGATCGACATCCGGTATCGGGAGCGCGCCATTCTCTATCGCAACGATCATGGCCGGTTCGTCGATATTTCGGAATCGGCCGGCCCCGGCATCCTGGAGAGGCATTCCTCGCGCGGTCTGGCCTTCGCGGACTACGACAACGATGGGTCGCTGGAAGCTCTGGTGAACAATCAGAACGAGGCGCCCTCGCTGCTGCGGCTCGCCCCTAAGTCATCCAATCGAGGGCCCTCCAATCACTGGATCGAACTGAAGCTCGAAGGAGTCAGATCGAATCGCAGCGCGATCGGAGCCCGTGTGCGGGTCACGGCGGGCGGGATCGTTCAGACGGCGGAAGTAAGAAGCGGAGGAAGTTATCTCTCGCAAAGCGATCTGCGCCTGCACTTCGGACTGGCCGCAGCCGTCAAGGTAGACAAGGTCGAGATCGCCTGGCCCGGTGGCGGAACGCAGATCGAAACCGCTCTACCCGCCGACCGAATCGTCGCCATCCGCGAGCGCTAAAGCGCTATCGGGAAATAGCCAATCCATAGATTTGATCATGCCATATCGCCCAGCCAGCGTCGGCGCTCGCGAGGATTTGCCCGCCCCTGCTTTCCAAGATTGACCCAGGCAGCTTGAACTGACCCCCAGACCGTCGGTCCCGACGCGTGGTGACCATGAAGCATCACCATGCCAGAGGCCCGGAAGAGACCATGTGCGATCTGCCGCCGTTGGTTCCGGCCAGCGGACAGCAGCGTTCCTTTCTCCCTTTGCCGAACAGTCTTACCTGAAAAGGCTTGGTGAGTTGGAGATCGCAGGCGCGCAGATCGGCGATCTCCTGGACACGGCCGCCGGTGTTGAACATGGTCGCTACCTGAATCTGAAGCGCGCTTGCCCTTCCCGGTGGGCGTGGACGGGGACCTGGAGAACGTGAATCCCGGCCGCGAACCGGCACGCGCCTTCGCCGCGGCGGATCGCCAGCAGGGCGCGTAGCCGGGGAAGACGCGTCTCCGCGTCAAAGAGGGCAGCACGGCGAAACCCGGCTTGGGCGCGGCGGCGTAGCGTTGGACATGGGGGCCGGCGCCGAACCGCAGGAGCTGCCTGCCTCATCCGGGCCCATGCTAAACTCCCAACATGCCGCCGCCCCAGCCGCAGCCGCAGCCCCAGCCCGTTCCCGATGAGCCACCGCCCTTCCTCAGAACCTGGCGCCGCGTCTATACAGCCGTGCTCCTCTACCTCGTTGCAGTGATCGTCATCTTCTATCTATTCACGCGGGCTTACCGATGAGATCCATCGACTGGATCGTCCTCGTCGCCTCATTGGTCTCGATCGTCTCTTACGGCCTTTACCGCAGCCGCGGCAGCAACACCGTCGACCGCTACCTGCTGGCCGGCAAGACCATGCCGTGGTACGCCATGGCTCTGTCGATCATGGCGACCCAGGCCAGCGCCATCACCTTCATCTCCACCACCGGCCAATCGTATACCGATGGCATGCGCTTCGTGCAGGCCTATTTCGGTCTCCCCATCGCCATGGTGATCATTTGCGCCACGGTGGTCCCCATCTTCTACCGCACGCGCGTCTACACGGCCTACGAATACCTGGAAAAGCGCTTCGACTCCAAAACCCGCACCCTCGCCAGCCTCATTTTCCTCTGCCAGCGCGGCATCTCCGCCGGCCTCACGATCTACGCCCCCGCCATCGTACTCTCCGTCATCCTGGGATGGCCCGAGCGCCTCACCACCTTCTTCATGGGCGCCGTGGTGGTCACTTACACCGTCGCCGGCGGCATCAAGGCCGTCACCTGGTCGGACGTCCAGCAGATGTGCGTCATCTTTCTCGGGCTGGTCGTCTCGCTGATCACCGTGATCGTGCTGCTCCCTTCCAGCATCTCCTTCTCCGACGCCGTGTATCTGGCGGGAGCCGCCGGACGCCTCAACGCGGTTACCACGCACTTCGATTGGAACGACCGCTTCAACCTCTGGAGCGGCCTCTTCGGCAGCACTTTCCTGTTCCTTTCCTATTTCGGATGCGACCAGTCCCAGGTGCAGCGCTACCTCACGGGCCGCTCCATCTCCGCCAGCCGCCTGAGCCTGCTGTTCAACGCGGTAGCCAAGATTCCGATGCAGTTCTTCATTCTCTTCATCGGCGCCATGGTCTTCGTCTTCTACCTCTTTATTCAGCCGCCCATGCTGTTTCAACACGCGGAGCTCAGCCGGATCCAATCCGCCCCCGAGTACCAGACCCTGGCCGCCCAATACTCGGGCGCCTTGGCGGCCCGCCGCGAGTCCGCCCTGGCGCTCGCCGCCGCCCATCGCGCGGGCGATTCCGCGGCCGAGCGCCGCCGCGTTGAGGGCTACCGCGCCGCCCAGCGCCAGATCGACGACGCGCGCGCGCAGGCGTCCCTGCTGGTCGGACGCACCGGCGGCGAGAAGGACTTCCACGACACCAACTACATTTTCCTCTCCTTCGTGACCCGCTATCTGCCCGCCGGCCTGGTGGGACTGGTGATTGCCGTCATCTTCGCCGCCACCATGTCGGCCAGCTCGGGCGAGATCAATTCCCTGGCCACCGTCTCGGTGGTGGATCTCTATAAGCGCCACTTCCGGCGGGGGCAATCCGACCACCACTACCTGATGGCCTCCCGCTGGGCCACCCTGTTCTGGGGCATCTACGCGGTGGCCTTCGCCGGATGGGGCCGGAAGCTCGGCTCGCTGATCGTGGCCGTCAACGTGGTGGGATCGCTCTTCTACGGCTCGCTGCTGGGATGCTTCGTGGTGGCGCTGGGCTTCCGCCGCGTGCGCGGCACAGCCGTGTTTTGGGGCATGCTGGCCGGCGAGGCGGCGGTCTTCTGGGCCTTCTTTGAAACCGGGATGTCCTACCTCTGGTACAACGCGCTGGGCTGCGGCGTGGTAGTGTTCACCGCCCTGGCGCTTACTTACCTTTCGCCCGGCGAAGCTTCCGCCAGACCTCCCGCCACACTAGCCAGCCCGCCAGCGCGATAACCGCCGCGATGGTCGCCTTGAGCAGATAGCCGTGGATGTTCCGCTCCACCGCCTGCCAGCGGTCTCCCAGGAAGTAGCCCAGCCCGACGAATGCGGATACCCAGAGGCAAGCGCCGCTATAGGCAAACAACGCGAAGGGCCGCATCTCCAGCCCGCTCATCCCGGCGGCGTAGGCCGTCAGGTGGCGCACCCCGGGGACGAAGTAGCCGAAGGTCAGCCCCCAGTGGCCCACCCGCTCGAACCAGGCGTGCGCCTTGTTCACGTGCTCTTCGGTCACCCGCACGTAGCGCCCGTAGCGGTGGACCAGCGCCATCCCGAAGGTGCGCCCCAGCCAATAGCTGAGCGTGATCCCGCACATGCTCCCCGCCAGCGCCGTGCCGAGAGCCAGCGGCAGGACGAAGGTGCCCTTGGAGACCAGGTAGCCGCTGAAAGTCAGCAGGGTCTCGTCCGGCGCGGGCAGTCCCACGATCCCGAACATCATCAGGCAGAAGATGGCTAAGTAGCCGTAGTGCGCGATCCATGCCAGGATCTGCTGTTCCATGATCTCCAGTGGGGCCCCGTATTCACCGCGGAGACGCGGAGGGCGCAGAGACTTCGCAGAGAAGACTATTTGAGGTCTTCTCAAGTTTTCTCCGCGCTTCCTCTGCGTTCTCCGCGTCTCCGCGGTGAAAACGGAGGCTCCCTACACCACCAGACCCGTAATCTCTACCGGCGTGCGGTTGCCGGCCACCACCACGATCCCGCTGTCGGTCACGTAATGGTGGGCCCGGTCGCGCTCCAGGTCGTAACCGATCGCCGCGTCCTCGGGTACGCGCACGTTCTTATCCAGAATGGTGCGCCGCAACTTCGCGCGCCGCCCGATGTCGCAGTTGTCGAGGATCACGCAGTCCTCCACCAGCGCGCCCGCATGCACGCGCACTCCGCGCCCCAGCACCGAGTTCCGCGCCACCCCGCCGGAAAGAATGCAGCCCCCCGAAACGATCGTGTCGATGGCCTGCCCGCGGCGGTTCTCCTCGTCGAAGGTGAATTTGGCCGGCGGGTCGGGATAGCTGGTGGTCCGCACCGGCCACTCGCGGTTAAACAGGTTCAGCGCCGGGCTGACCGCCCGCAGATCCATGTTGGCTTCATAATAGGCGTCGATGGTGCCTACGTCGCGCCAGTAAAGAACGGAGTCGGGCGGCTCTCCCGGAATCCGGTTGGTCTGGAAGTCGTAAGCGTACATCTCCGATTTGCCGGCCAGGCGCGGCAGGATATCGCGCCCGAAATCGTGATTGCTGTTGGGATCGTCGGCGTCGTCGTGCAGCAGCCGCAGCAGCGTGCGCGTCGAGAAGATGTAATTGCCCATCGAGGCGAACACCCGCTCGGTGTCTCCGGGCATGGTGGGGGCCTCGGGATTCTTCTCGTGGAACGCCAGAATGTGCCCGTCCTCGGAGGCCTCGACCACACCGAACTCATTGGCGTGCCGCCGATGCACGGGGATCGCCGCCACGGTCACCTCGGCGCTCTTCTGCACGTGAAATTCGATCATGCTCATGACGTTCATGCGGTAGATGTGATCCCCGCCGAAGATCGCCACTACGTGCGGATCGGATTGCTCGATGAGGTTGCGGTTCTGGAAAATCGCGTCCGCTGTCCCCTGGTACCAGGTCTCCCCCGCCGAGCGCATCTGGGCCGGCACCGGAATCATGAATTGCGACTTCAGCAACCCGCCGAACTGCCATCCTTCGCTCAGGTGCTGCAACAGCGACTGGCTGCGGAACTGCGTCAGAACATAGACCGAGTAGATCCCGGAGTTGATGAAGTTGCTGAGTACGAAATCGATAATGCGATATTTGCCCCCGAATGGAACGGCCGGTTTGGCGCGTTCCTTGGTAAGGGGATACAGCCGGGTGCCCTTCCCGCCGGCCAGCACGATGCCCAGCACTCGTATACGCATAGGTGCCAAGCCATATTGTTCCACAATTCCCCGCGCAGGCAAGCCCGCGTTCCAGAAAATGTGAAGCACGATCTAGCTTGCCCGCCCCGCCGTTAAAGCGCACGCGCCTGGCCGGACGGCGATCTCGCGGTAATAATCGGGGGAGATACGGGCCAGGCTGGACAGACGGAAGCAGGCGTCTCCAAATTCCTCGTAACGATGGATGGTGCCATCGGTTGGACGCGGCTGATGCCGGCGTGGCGCTGGCAGAAGTCGTGCCAGGACAAGCCGAGTTTCTCGTGGGAGCGGGTCTCCTTCATCTGCTTCAGGGACAGCGCCTGAGCGGCGGAGCATTTGTTGGCGATGACGGCGAAGGCCTGCTGGCGGCCGACCCATGCGCCCATGGTCGATCCGATCGGGGGCGCTTGCGTAGTTTCTTCCATAAACGAACCCATTCCGGACATGTATGTCCGGGAAATTCGGGGGGCTTTATTGAAACCAAAAGAGTTAACCAGGGGTGAACCGGACAGGTGTGTCCGGAAGCCCTTTTCTCGGGGCAAATTCGCTCTCGCGAAGCCCTCCCGAAGCCACATTGTATCCGGCGGGCAGGCGGAGGCTGGCGGAGGAGAAAGCGAGGTGGCATGGTAAGTGGTTGGAGTGGAGGCAGTTGGAGGGAAAAAGATAATTGGCGAACTTGGTGAATTGTTTACCGGCCAAAAACGGGCGGCAGGGTCCAGGCGGGAGAAGTTGAGCCTTTTCTTCCAGATGGAGGTGAAACTCAGTAGGGAGCGGCGTGGCCAATCGCCATGCCCGCTTCCCAG
>JBKQPR010000172.1:0-12098 GCA_052144935.1 Bryobacteraceae bacterium | reverse complement strand
GTATCAGTTGTATCAAGAAATTACTGATACAAAACGGGCCTCCGGGCACTTTCCAAAGGAATTATTTATTCGGGGTCAGCTAACATGCTCCACGTCAACTACTTAGCGAACTTTCGCTCGTTCAGTTTTGGTGCTAATTCCCTCTCCCGCCCTTTCGCCCCACGCTCGCCGCGTGCTATAACTGATTTAGTTTTGGTCCCGGGAATAAGAGATTCCATCACCCCGCTAAGGAGGCCCCCTGTTCTTGCGATTTCTCCTTGTTGTTTTCGCGCTACTCGTCGTCTCCGGCGGATCGATTGCCCAAGATACCTGCGCGCAGTGTCCCAACCTATCCCCATCCGATTCGTGGGCCGAACTCGCAGCAGGGAACGGCAGGTTTGTCTCTGGAGATCTCCAGCCGCGCGCGGATGCCTGCCGCCGCGCCTGCACGATGGATACGCAGAAACCCTACGCCATCGCCCTGACTTGCTCCGATTCCCGCGTCCCGCCGGAGATCGCCTTCGACCAGCGGATCGGCGATCTCTTTGTGGTGCGCGTCGCCGGCAACGTCGCCAGCGATGAGGCGATCGGCAGCATCGAATACGCGCTCGAACATCTGAAGACGCCGAAGATCATCGTGGTCCTCGGGCACGAACGCTGTGGCGCCGTCGAGGCCGCGCTCTCGCGGCAGCCCGCGCATGATCTCGTCCCGAGCATCCTCAACCGCATCTTTCCCGCCATCAGCGGGATCGCGGCGGACATTCCAGAGGAGTCCCGTCTGGCTGAAGCCGTCCAACGAAACGTCCGGTACACCGTGAAGCTGCTGCCGGCGTACTCCGCCGTGATTCGGCACGCGGTGACGGACCTGCACATCCCCATTCAGGGCGCTTATTATTCAGTCACGAGCGGTAGAATCACGAAGGTCAATCCATAAGCACTACAAGATCGAACCGGTTTCGGCCGTGCGACGCTTCCCGGCGCGGTCGTCACGGAAGCAATTCGGCCCACCGCGCAACGGGCGGGACGCCGGGCTGAAACGGCACGACTGGTTTACCCTGGCGGCCGGCAGCGGCACCGGGCAGCGATCGGAGAAGCCCGCGCCGCCGGTAAGCGCGTACTGGAGATGGATCCGGCTTTCACCGGCGCGTATCTTTACGTCGCGAGGCTACGCCGGGCGACTGGGACGATTGCGACGGCGAGGATGCCGCCCCCTGCGCGTCGGCCCATGCACCTGGCCAAGGCCCGACAGTGCAGCGGCTTATGCCACACGACCCGTCGCGGCGTCCGGGCAGAACTTCCCATGCGAGCGCGGGCGTCCATCCGCGCGGCGGGCGCCGGCGGCCGCGACGCCCTTTTTAGAACTCGTAACAAAACACCCACCCCGGCAGCTTAGGTCCGCTCATTGTAGCTTCGCGAACTCCGCCTTGGCTTCCTTCACGATGAGGACACGGGCCCAATTCTCAGGCTCCGTACACGCAACTCCCCACCAAGCCCTGCCAATGAGGCCAGGTTGCGAAGGATGATGGCTCTTCAGGCCCGGTCTGAACAAGAAGGGAGATTCCCCTTAGTTGCTTGAACTGTGGGACAATAGGGTAAAGATATCGAAAGAGCTGTTCCCAAACACAATTCTGGTTCCGATCATGCAAGCTCGTAAAGAAAAATGCGCAGGCTCCAAGTGCGCCCCCGAGGCGCAGAAGTTCATACCTCATGGCGAGGTGACCTACCTCTCTCCCATCCTTAGCGAACCTCTGTGCGTCCTGGAATTCCTGGCCCTGCGGCTCTCGCCCGCGTATAACGGCTCGACGATCCCACGCGGAGATGGATCGGCGGTCGTGATCATTCCCGGGTTGATCGAGATGGACCTCCACCTTTTCGAACTCCACGCGTGGCTGCGGCGAATCGGGTACCGGCCGTATTATTCCGGCATGGGCTTCGCCGCCGATTGTCCCGACCAGCTCTCGCAGCTCCTCGACGAGACTATCGATCGCGCGTACGCGGAGACGGGCCGCCGGGTGCATCTCATCGGGCACAGCCTCGGCGGTATCTTCGCCCGATCCGCGGCGGTACGCAGGCCGAAGCGAATCGCTTCGGTCATCACCCTTGGCTCGCCTTTCCGGGGGCTCGTGCTGCACAGCTTGGTACTGGCACTCAGCAACGCTGTGCGCGGCTGGATTCGGACCACGCGTCCGGACGTTCCGGGGGAATGTGCTTCGAGCCGTTGCCGTTGCTCCTTCGGGCGGTCTCTAGGTCAGCGGTGGCCCCGTTCTGTCCGGCAGACTGCCGTGTATACGAAGTCCGACGGGCTCGTGGATTGGCGGTACTGCCTGAGCGGGAAGCCGAACATCGATGTCGAGGTCGTCGGGACGCACCTCGGCCTGCCGTTCAACGCGAGTGTGTTCCGGCACATTGCCGTTCGACTGGCTGCTCCGAGGCGAGCCAGGACAAAGAAGTGAAGGCGTCCCATCTTGCGGTTGGGGGTCCTCTCCGAGTTGGGAATCACGCTGTCGTCGGCCGGCCGATGTTTCAATCCGGACCTGGGACGTAACAGAAGGTTGACCGCGTTGTAGCACCCGAAATCCATCAAGGCGCCTCAGGGACCGGGCCTTTTTCCGTGGGAGTCCGCAGCGGATAGTCTGCCAGGGCGGTTTCCACGGCGATCACGCCTTCACCATCGCAATGTCAAGCGCGAACCCGATCGGCACTTCAACGGTTCTTGGCGGAAAATGCGCGATCCCAACGCCGGAAATGCTCCCCTCTGGTGCCGTTGCTCTACCCGGCCAACTGCGTCGGCGGCACGAACACGCTGCGTAGCCCCAACAGGAGCCTGCGGCCCCACCGCAAATCGCGCTCCAGAGCCTGGGCTATCGCTTCTTCGGAGCCGTTCAAGAGCAGCAGCATCCTGGCAACCCAATATACCTGAAGCCCCGAGCAGACGAAGATGATCAGAGCCGACATCGCTGATTTGGTATACGATCTGGTGGACCGCGCCGGCCGTTCTCTGACGCGCTCCATAACACCAAATATCGGGCACTGCGAGCCGTAGGAACAGGGAGGTTAGTAATGGTCAATGTACTGTAGGGCGGGGCGTTTCTGGCGAAGCTCCGCCAATCGGGCGCCGTTTATGCCACCGGGCCGCGTAAGTCACCCGTGGGGGATCCACGCGGACGAAAGCTGCGAGCTGCCTTGCCCCTGGGTCAAGGTCACTGCCGCCCCCGGCGAAGCGCGGGGCATTGCGCAATGGCTGAAGCTTTTCTAAGGGGGAAAGACGCGGCCACCCATCCCACACCTCCAGTGGGTCAGCAGTTCCCCGGAGGCGCTGGATGGCTTTTGGGACAGCTCTCTGCTAGAACGTCAGCCGCGCCGACACCTGCAACTGCCGCGGTCCAAACAGCAGGTTGCTGGTGGCCGTGGGCGACAGGAACGCCGCGTTCGGAGCATAGCACCCGTTGGTGTGGCCGTTGCAGACCCCCGAACCCGCAGCCGTGTAGTTGAAGGCGGTGGTATTCAGGCTGGAAACGTTGGTGTGGTTAAACAGGTTGAAAGCGTCGCCCACCAGCGCCAGCTTCATCCGCTCCCCGATCGGAAATTGCCGCGCGATCCGGAAATCCACATCGTGGAATCCCGGAGCGGTGAACGCGTTGCGCGGCAGCCACCCGGCGCGCCCGCTGGTGGCCCCGGCGTAACTTACGCCGCCGGTTACGCCTCCATCCAACGCGGACGGGTACCCGCTCACATACGGCGTCACCGGCTGGCCGGTCGTCATGGTCACGATGGTCGACAAAGCCCACCCGTTCACCACCATCTTGGCCGGCTTGCTCAGGTTCCTGCCGAACGTGGGCATCCACACCGCGCTGGCCACGAAGCGGTGGCGCTGGTCCAGATCTGAAAGCGCGTATTCGATCTTGCGGTTATACGGATCGATCGGATAGTCGGTGCCGTTGAATGTGCCGGAGCTGCCCGGCACCTGGGCCCCGTCGAACGATTTGCTGAGGGTGTAACTCCCGGTGAATTCCAGGCCGCGCCGCATCGGCCGGCGCACCACGATGACCATCGAGTTGTACCAGGAGTTGACGTCGCTCTGGCCGATAAAAACCTCCCCGGTATTGGTGTCGATGCGGTTGGTGTAAAACGGGAAGGTGACCGTCTGCGCCGTCTGGTTGCCGGCATTGAGAATGTCGTAGCTCTTGGTGGCGGTCGTGGGAGCCAGGTTCGAGTCGTAGAAGATGGGCAGGTGCAGGCCCCGGCTTACCACATACGCGGCCGAGGCGCCGATGCCGCCCGGCAACTGGCGTTCCACGGTTACGTCGCCTTCGTGCACCAGCGGATCGACCCAGTTGGGCGACATGCCGCGCGCGACCTGGGTGGCGGACGGGGGAGTGAACGGCGTCACCTGGGGCGTGAGCGCGCCCGTGAACGGCGCGACCATCGCCGGTCCCGGCGGGGTAAAGATGACGTTGGGGAAGGCCAGCGCCGGGCAGGTCGTCACCGAGCAATTGAACGTCTGCTGGATCACGCCGTTTTCCACGCGGGTGGCGTAGTAGGTGGAGTTGCTCGTCTTGGCGTAGAACATGCCGTAACCCGTCCGCAGCACGGTATTCGGCGTCAACTGAAACGCCAGCCCGAGACGCGGCGCGAATTGGTCCTTGGGGATATCGATCGTCGACGTGTAGTAGGTTGTCAGCGGCGTCAGCGTGTTGGGCATCGGCGGCTGGGGAATCTCGAAGATGTCGTAGCGCAGGCCCGCATTCACGGTCAGCCTGGGACTCGCCTTCCAGTTATCCTCCACGAACCCGGCCGCGTCCTTCTCCCAAAAATCGTCCTTGCCCACGTGCGTCACCGGGTCGTTGACCTGCGTGAAGCTGGTCCAGTGTTTGCCCGTCAGCCCGTCACCGGTGTTGATCCCGTACACATCCAGCACCCAGTTGTTGAAAGCCGACTGCGCGGAGCCGGTATAGCTGTACTGGCCGGTGCCGTTGTACAGGTTGATCATCACTTCGTGGATGATATTCAGATCGAATCCCGTCTTGATCGTGTGCCGCCCGCGGCTCACCGACAGCGTGTCCGCAATCTGGATGCGGTGCTCGTCCGGCTCCGCCGTGCGCGGCAGCGCGTAGTTCTCGCCATAGGTCGCAATGCTGGCCAGGCTGACGTACGGCGCGATCCCGTTAGCCCCCGCCACTTCCAGGTCGCGGCCCCACTGGAAACGCAGGTTGTTCACCATCGTCGGCGAAATGGTCGAAGACCAGTTGGCCACGAAGATGCGCTCGTGGAAAATATAGCTGCCGTTGGCGCCTATCGAGCTGTTGTTGTACGAAGGCGCCGTTTGATAGGCGTTGGGCGCGCGGTAGTTCATGGTGTCGAACGATGCCGACAGGTGGTTGCGCGGCGTCGGCGCGGCGTCCAACCTGCCGAAACCCACATCCTCGTTGGTGGCGCGTGGAAAGGTCCCCAGCAGGCCATAGAGGTACCCATTGGCACTGGCACACTCGGTGGCCGTCACCTGCGCCGGGCACGGCAGCGCTCTCGCGCCGGCGTTGTACGTGCTGCTGGTGTAGGCGATCGGGTTCACCTTGCGCGACCCATCGTAAGTTCCAAAGTAGAACAGCTTGTCTTTGACGATCGCCCCCCCTACGCTGCCCCCGAACTGCTGCCATTGATGGATTGGCTGGGTGAAGTTGCCCTGCGATTTGGGAAGGGGATCGAGCGCGTTCCAGGTGGGATAGCGCAGATAGTAGAACAGGTCCGCATGGATTTCGTTGCCGCCCGATTTGGTGACGGCGTTTACCACGCCGCCCGCCGCCTGGCCCAGCTCCGCGCTGTAATTGCTGGTGTTGACCTGGTATTCGAGCATGGAATCCATGCTGAACACGTAAGCGCCGCTGTTCGCCCGGCCGCGCGCTTCGGAAAACAGCGCCTGGTTGTTATTGGCCCCATCCACCATGTTGGTGTTATACAGACCCGAGATGCCCCGGAAGGAAACCAGGCCGCTGGTGCCGTCGGTGGTGGCGTTCGGAGAGGTGAGAGCGAGCTGGTCCCAGCGCCGGCCGGCGATCGGCAGGTTGCTCACCTCGCCGGCGCTGACCACCTGCGATACGTCGGTCTTTTCGGTATCCACCACCGATGCCCCTCCGGTAACGGTCACCTCCTGCTGGGTGGTCTCGACCGAGAGAGCCACATCGACGGTTAACGTCTGGCCCACTTGCAGGGTCAGGTCTTTATGAAGTACGGTCGCAAATCCCTTCTTGCCCGCCTCCACTTCATAGCGGCCTGGCGGCAGAAACGCGGCGGTGTACACCCCCGCGTCGGTGGTCCCAATCTTGCGCTCGACGCCGGTGTCGGCATTCCGGATGGTCACATCCGCCGCTGGCACCACCGCCCCGGTCGGGTCCGTTACGCTGCCGGTAATGGCGCCCGAACCAGCAAGCTGGGAATAGGCGCGATTCTGAAACGCCATCAATAGGGCCAGCATTCCGCCAGCCGCCAGAAATCCGCGAAACACCTTCGATGTATGCATTTGAACCCCGCTTGAGAGTGCGACGAAGCACCACGATGGATCCGGGATTGCCATTTCGCTCCCGGTTTTCGGCTATGGTAGCACAGTTTCCAAACTCTTGATCCTCCAAAAGTGGATACCTTCAGTCTTTTTCTGCGCGCCAACTCCTGCGTTTCACATGGGCGCGCCAAAGGCGCTGTTCGAAGCCTCGCTCTTTCATAGGATGTTGCAGGAAGCCACGCCGATTTTCATGCCGGCCAGGATCTCCGTGCTCTACGCACAAACCACAACCCCCGGTTCTTGTTGCGGCTTCCATTGCAGAACGGTTACAATTCATCAAGCCTCAGAAGGGACCCCGTAATCGCAGTCCCGACTTCACGTTGGCTGGTGAGTAAGGGGATTGGATGGATTTTCTGCTGAATGGCCGGACCGTCCAAACGGACGGCTTTTCGGCCCACACCACGCTCCTGGAGTACCTGCGGGCCAGCGGTCTCACCGGCGCCAAGGAGGGCTGCGCGGAGGGCGAATGCGGGGCCTGCGCCGTGGCCCTCGTGGCGCCCGATGGCGCACGCAGCCGCTACCGCGCGGTCAACAGTTGTCTTGTGTTTCTGCCATCGATCGCCGGTCAGGAGGTCTATACGGTCGAAGGCTTGGCCTGCGCCGGCCAGCTTAGCGAGCCGCAACGAGCCATCGCCGAGGGCGGCGGGTCGCAGTGCGGCTATTGCACTCCCGGCTTCGCCGTGAGCCTCTTCGCCGAATACTACCGCCCGGGACGCACCGGCCCTTGCGATCCCCTCGCCATGGGCGGCAATCTCTGCCGGTGTACCGGTTACCGTCCCCTGCGCGATGCGGCCCTTTCACTGCATGAGCCGCAGGCGATGGGAGATGCCACGCAGGCGATGGGAGACGCCCCGCGGGCGATGGGAGATGCCCCGCGGGCGATGGGAGATGCCCCGCGGGTGATGGGAGATGCCCCGCGGGCGGTGGGAGATGCCGCCCGGTTCGATGCGTTCCTGGAACGGCTCCGCCATCCCGCGCCTCCGCTGGCGGCACTCTCGGCCGGCGCCGCCGGCGCCCGCTTCGAGCGCCCCGCCTCGCTGGCGGACTGCCTGGCGCTGCTTGCCGCCCGCCCCGAAGCATGCCTGGTGGCCGGCGCCACGGACCTCGGCGTGGAGGCCAATCTGCGTGGCCGCTGCTGGCCGCTGCTCGTCAGCGTGGAAGCCGTGCCGGAGCTGAAGACTTTTTCGGAGACTGCGGACGCGGTCGAGATCGGCGCCGGCCTGACGCTCTCCGAAGTCGAGGAGCGCTGGACCTCCGCGCCCGAGGCCGTCCGCGACTGGTTCGCGCTCTTCGCCTCGCCGCTCATCCGCAACCGGGCGACGCTGGGCGGCAATCTCGCCACGGCCTCGCCGGTGGGCGATTCGGCGCCGCTGCTGCTCGCGCTCGATACGGAGCTGCGCATCGCCGGCCCGCAGCGTGCGCGGTGCATTCCGTTGCGCGATTTTTTCACTGGCTACCGGCAGACCGCCCTGCGGCCTGGCGAATTGATTGCATCGCTGCGCATTCCGAGACCGCTGCCCTCGCGCTTCGTCTTCTACAAGGTGGCCAAGCGAGTGATGGACGACATCAGCACGGTGGCCGCGGCCTTCGCCCTCGATCTCGATGCCGCCGGCCGCATCACCCGCGCCCGTGCGGCCTACGGAGGAGTCGCGGCCACCCCGGTCCTGATTGCCGAATTCCGGCAGGCTCTGCTCGGCAGGCCGTGGAACCGATCCGCCGTCCACGGGGCCCAGGTAGCCGTGGCCACGGCCATCGAGCCCATTGGCGATCATCGCGGCAGCGCCGCTTATCGCCTCGCCGTCGCGCAATCGCTGATCGAAAAATTCTGGTGGAAAACGCGGGAGGCGCAGGCGGCATGAACCCGGCCGGCCAATCTCTTCCGCACGAAAGCGCCACCGGGCACGTCACCGGCAAGGCCCTCTACACCGACGACCTGCTGGCCCGCTTCCCGCGCCTGCTGCATGCCTGGCCGGTGCTCGCGCCGCACGCCCACGCCGGGCTGCTCCAGCTCGATACCGCGGGCGCGCTGGAGGTGCGCGGAGTGATCACCGTTCTCACCGCCGCCGACGTGCCCGGCGTCAACGATACCGGACCCGCGCGCCGCGACGAGCCGCTGTTGCCCGCGGAGGTGCAATACCACTCGCAGCCTGTGGCGTGGGTGCTCGCCGAGACGGCGGAGGCAGCCCGCCTCGGCGCGGAGCGTGTGGCCGCGGAATACCGCCCGCTGGACGCGGTGCTCACCATCGAGGATGCCCTGGCGCAAGCCAGCTTCCATTCGGGTCCGCTGGTGATCGAGCGCGGCGACGCCGCCGAGGCCATCGCCGGCAGTCCGCATCGCCTCGAAGGCGAGCTCAGGATCGGCGGCCAGGAGCATTTTTATTTGGAAACGCAGGCTTCGATAGCCTGGCTCGACGAGACCGGCGGAATCGCGCTCCACTGTTCCACGCAGCATCCCAGCGAGACGCAGGAGATCGTCGCGCGCGTTCTGGGGGTCCCCAAGCATCTGGTCACCGTGGAGTGCCTCCGCATGGGCGGAGCTTTCGGCGGCAAGGAGACCCAGGCCAGCGCCTACGCCGCGATTGCCGCGCTGGGCGCGTGGAAAACCGGCCGCCCCGTGCGTGTGCGGCTTTCGCGCCGCCTCGACATGATGCTCACCGGCAAGCGCCATCCCTTCCTGGCGCAATTCGAAGCCGGATTCGACGCCGAGGGCCGTCTGCGGGGCGCGCGCATCCGCCTCTATTCCGATGGCGGCTGGAGCCTCGACCTCTCGGAAGCCGTCCTCGGCCGCGCCATGTTTCACGTCGACAACGCCTACCATATCCCCGCGCTGGAGGTCACCGGTTTCGTCTGCAAGACGCACAAGACCTCGCAGACCGCCTTCCGCGGCTTCGGCGGCCCGCAGGGCATGCTGGCGATCGAGGACATCCTCGACCGGATCGCGCGGACTCTCAGCCTGCCCCCGGAGATTGTGCGCGAGCGCAACTTCTATCGCCAAGGCCACGCGACACACTACGGACAGCCGGTGAAGGACGCGGCACGCATCGCGCGGATCTGGACGGAGCTTAAGCAGTCGAGCGAATTCGCGGCCCGCCGCGCCGCGGTGGACGCCTTCAATCAAGTGCACGCCTGCGCGCGCCAGGGCATTGCCATTACGCCTGTAAAGTTCGGCATCTCTTTCACCGCCACGGTCTTCAACCAGGCCGGCGCCCTGGTGCTGGTCTACCGCGATGGCAGCGTGCAGGTCAACCACGGCGGCACTGAGATGGGGCAGGGCCTCTATACCAAGGTTCGCCAGATCGCCGCGGCCGGCTTGGGCGTGCCGCTCGACGCCCTGCGCCTGATGCCTACGCGCACCGATAAGTTGCCCAACACATCCGCCACGGCGGCATCCGCCGGCGCCGACCTGAATGGCGCGGCCGTGCTGGACGCGTGCGCCAAAGTACGCGCTACACTGGCAGAAGTGGCCGCCCCTATGCTCGCCTGCGCGCCCGCCGAAGTCGTGTTCGCCGAGGGCCGGGTGTTTGCCAACACGCGTCCCGAGGCGGCGTGCACCTTCGCAGAGGTGGTGGAAGCCGCTTACCGGCAGCGGCGCCCGCTGTTCGCCTCCGGCTTCTATCGCACGCCGGAGATTCACTACGACCCCAAGACCCTCCGCGGCCGTCCCTTCTACTACTTCGCGTACGGCGCCGCCGTTTCCGAAGTCGAGATCGACATCTTCACCGGCCAGCATCGCCTGCTCCGCGCCGATCTGCTGGAAGATGCCGGCGACAGCCTCTCGCCCCTGATCGACCGCGGCCAGATCGAAGGCGGCTTCATCCAGGGCGCCGGATGGCTGACGCTCGAAGAGTTGCTCTGGGATAGCCAAGGCCGCCTCTCGACCAATGGCGCATCCACTTACAAACTGCCGTCGTGGTCGGAAGTGCCGGACGATTTCCGTGTCGCATTTCTGGAGCGGGCTCCCGAGCCGGGCGTGATCTTCGGCAGCAAGGCCGTCGGGGAGCCGCCGCTCATGCTGGCCATTTCGGTTCGCGAGGCCATCCGCGACGCCATCGCGTCCTACGGCTCCGGCATCGTCGAACTCGATTCCCCCTGTACGCCGGAGCGCATCTTCTTCGCCCTGCAAAAGGCGCGAGCGAGTTACCGGGCCGGGCCCACGGGGATCCCCGTCAGCGAGCGTCCCGTCGGGGCGGCGCGTTTGTGAGCGCCTCGCCGAAAATCCTGCGAGCAACCATTCTGCACACGCCGCGTAACCCTTTCAAAGTCGAAAATGCGCTCGATGCCTACGCCGATGGCGCCCTGCTGATCGAGAATGGCCGCATCCGCGAAACCGGCGATTACGCCGCCGTCAGAGCCTCCCATCCCGATGCCGTGGTCCGCGATTGTCGCGGGTCGACGATTCTACCCGGCTTCATCGACACGCACGTCCACTTCCCGCAAACGCGCATCATCGGCGGCCTCGGCTGGGGGTTGCTCGATTGGCTCCGTCTGCACGCGCTGCCCGAAGAAGTCCGCATGGGCGATCCGCCGCACGCGCGCGCCGTGGCTGCCGAATTCATCCGCGCGCTGGCCCGGCACGGCACCACCACGGCGCTGGTCTTCGGGGCCCACTTCGGCGAGGCCATGGAGTGTCTGTTTCAGGCGGCCTGTGCCGGTGGGATTCGCATCGCCAGCGGCCTGGTGCTTTCCGATCGCCTCCTTCCCGCGCCGCTGTGCCAGACTCCCGAGGAGGCCTATCGCATCAGCCGCGACCTGATCGCCCGCTATCACGGACCGGGCGGCCTGCGGTACGCGGTCACGCCGCGCTTCGCCCTGTCGGCGTCCGAGGGCATGCTGGAGGTTTGCGCGGCGTTGATGCGCGAGCAGCCGGACCTGCTGTTTCAGACGCACCTCAACGAGAACTGCCAGGAAGTCGCCGAGGTGCGGGCCGCGTTTCCCTGGGCCGGGAGCTACCTGGCCGTCTACGACCGTTTCTCGCTCGCCGGTCCACGATCGGTGTTCGCGCACGACGTGCATGCATCGGACGCCGAACTCGCCCGCCTGTCGGCGTCGGGAGCGGCCGTGGCGCACTGCCCATCGAGCAACGCCATGCTGGGCAGCGGCATTTTTCCGATGCGCCGCCATCTCACGGCCGGCGTCCGCTTCGCGCTGGGTACGGACGTGGGGGCGGGAATCGGCTTCGGCATGCTGAAGGAGGCGCTCGAATGCTACATGATGCAGCGCCTGCTGCCGGACGGCATGCCTCTCTCCGCCGCGCACCTCCTTTATCTGGCCACCCTCGCGGGCGCCGAAGCGCTGGGCCTCGCCGCCGAGACGGGTGATTTCACGCCCGGGAAATCCGCCGATCTGGTTCGCCTGTGTCCCGTGGAAGGGACGCCCCTCGCCGCAGCGGTGGAGCGCGCGGAAGGCCCCGAGCGGCTGCTGGCGGCACTGATCGCTCAAGCCGGCGTCGAAAGCGTGAGGGAAGTGTGGGTGCGCGGGGAGGTGGTGGCGATATGAAGCGGGCCAACCTGAACCTCCGCGGTGGATTGGCAGGCGAAAGCGCCTGCCCCACATTGCCTCGGCGGAC
>JBKQPR010000171.1:0-18871 GCA_052144935.1 Bryobacteraceae bacterium | reverse complement strand
CTTGAAAGTTGGATTGGTCATTGGAAATAACCTGATCCAGTGTTTCAAAGGAGCCTCGCGCCACGCCAGGGGGGGTCCGGCGCAAGGCCGGAACGCAGAAGATTACCGCTCAGCGGTTTAGTTCAATCGTTTACCGGCGGAGGGACCGGCCGGACTTCGGCCGCGCACAGGCCGATTTCCGGGCGCTGCGGGGTTCGAAGACGCCGCGGCCTGACGGGCTTTGGAAGACCTGGTGCGAGGCGGTCGCGGCTTATTCGCATCTTGGCCGCGGCTCATTCGCGGCATATTCGCTTCTTGGAGATGCTCCTGAGGCCGAATCGGCGGAGGCAGCGTGTTGGCGATTCCCGATCCGCGAATAACCGGATGGCGTTGGCGGTTCGAGGACTTGGGCGTTGGACTGCCGAGTGGCAGGTGCTACTGGCCGTCGACACACCGATTCCTAAACACTGGGCGACTACACGTTATCTATCGTCAGGCCCGACCGCGTCCGCTGCTCCTGGATACTTCGGTGCTGCGACAATGGGCAGCATGGCTTTGATCGTTTTCTTCCGGGGTATCAACGTTGGAGGACACAGGGCTTTTCGTCCGAGCGTGCTCGCCAAAGAACTGGGCATCTACGATGCCGTGAACGTGGGCGCCGCAGGCACGCTTGTCGTTCGCAAACCTGGGTTGCGCGCGAAGTTCCTTGCCGAATTGCGCCGGAAGCTGCCGTTTGAAGCAACCATCGCTTTCTGCGACGGCAGCGATCTGATTCGACTAGAGATGGACAATCCGTTTGGAACTGAGCCACCGCCCGCGGATGTTGTTCAATTTGTAAGCATCCTGT
The DNA here is from genome assembly GCA_052144935.1 of Bryobacteraceae bacterium. Lineage (GTDB taxonomy): Bacteria > Acidobacteriota > Terriglobia > Bryobacterales > Bryobacteraceae > JOPF133. The sequence goes on along the minus strand of JBKQPR010000171.1, from coordinate 18,045 downwards.
CGGAGGCTGGACGCCGCAGAGTTTCTCTTCCGATGGCTCTTCCCGAAGGTGGGGAGTGGCTGGTGCGAATCATTGGCTCGAAGAATCGTCTCGTGTATGGGGTGTACCGCCGCCACATGAAAACGATTGGCTATCTCGGCCAGATCGACAGGCTCTTTGGGGCGCCGGCGACAACGCGCAGTTGGAACACAATACTCTCAGTGCTACGGATTCTGAAATCCCACGAGCCCGGCAAGTGACCGCCCGATCTGGGAACGTGGATAGGCAACGATAGGCGCCGTAGCGTTTACCCATCCACTCGGGCGAGTTGCCTTATGGGAGAAATGCCGACGGCTGGAACGCCGACCCGGATGGGAGGAATGCGCTTTGACCCTTCGAGAGCAACGCGGTTCGCTATTTTAACGCCTATGCCCTCCCGCCCCCAGCTTGCCGACCGCGTCGTCAGGGGAGTGGTTGCGGGATGCGTCAGGGCGCGGACCCGGCGGGCTGCGCCGCGGCCATTTCCGGAGCTAACGGTGGCGCCAGAGCCGTCCACGGGCCGGGGCCTTCGGGGACGGCGGCGGTTTCGCCGGTGCGGCGGATGGAGCGCAGCAAATCCAGCGCTTCGGGCAGGGCGAACTGCTCGCCCACGTAGGCATCCAGGAAACGGCCGCCGCGGATTTCGCCGCGCGATTCCATGCGGCGCAGCTCCACCAGCAGGTCGCGCCAGGGCGGAGCCAGCGGCTCGCGGCGGACGGCGTCGCGGAACAGGACGCCCCAACGCGCCAGCAACTGGCGGGCGAAGGCGGCGGCGTGGTCCTCGGGCTGGGACTCGTTGTGCCTCTCGGGCAAGCCCTCCGTGTGGCGCAGCAGGGACCAGCGGCCGGGCGCGTGGCGCGGACGGGCCAGGCGGCCTTTACCCTGTCCGGCGCGGCGCTTGGGGTCGAGCAGGGCGCGCAGGTTTTCGAATCCGTCGGCGGTCGCCAGGCCGGCCACCACCAATTCCCAGAGGGCATCTTCCACTTCGCTGGCCAGACGGCCGGTGGCGCGGGTGAGATCGATAAAGAAGGATGCGCCGCGAGTTTCCAAGGCGGCCAGCACTTCGCGCGCGGGATGCGAGAGCGACTCGCGCGGCGGGGCGCCCTTTGGTCCCTGTGGTACGGCCAGCAGCCAGGCGGCGTCTTCGCGCAGAAACATGGCCAGCGGCGCCACGCGCGTGGGGCGGGGCGACCGGCGATGGGCGCCCTCGTCGCTCTCGGCGCCATCGCGATCGAAGGCAGGGTGCGGCGACAGACGTCCCCAGCTCACTTCGCCGGCCAGGCAGAGCTGATCGAGGTAATCCGGCTGATACTGGGCCACGCGGCGCGGCAGGACCTCGGATTCCCAGGCCGCGGCGGGAAACTCGCAGCCCTGGAGCTGGCGGACGATCTGCAGCGTGCCATCCACGCCGTGGAGCTGGCTGCCCGGCGCGAGGTGCTGCCAGCGGTGGAGAAAGGCGAAGAACGCGGCGGTCGAGACCGGCTCGATTTCGCGGCGCAGGCGGCCGATGGTCAGCCGGTGGATGCGCGCCAGCAGGCGGCGGTGGCACCATTCGACGTCTGCGGAGGCAGCGGGCGCACCCGAGGGCCGGGCCGGGGGATCTCCGGTTGGCATCCCAGCGGACGCTCCGGCAGGTATCCCATAGGGCACACCGGAGGGCACGTAAGCTGGCACGCCACAAGGCGCACCGTCGGGCGTTCCGGCAGGTGCGGCGGAACGATCCCTATTGGGTACCACGGCGGACGCTCCGGCAGGTATCCCACAGGGGACACTGGAGGGCGCGTAGGGGGGCACGGCAGATGATGCGCCAGCGGGCGTTCCAGCGGGTGCGGCGGAACGATCCCTATTGGGTACCACGGCGGAGGCTCCGGCAGGTATTTCACAGGGCACACTGGAGGGCACGTAGGGGGGCACGGCAGATGATGCGCCAGCGGGCGTTCCAGCGGGTGCGGCGGAGCGATCCCTATTGGGTACCACGGCAGACGCTCCCGCAGGTATCTCACAGGGCACGCTGGAGGGCACGTAAGCTGGCACGCCACAAGGCGCGCCGGCGGGCGTTCCGGCAGGTGCGGCGGAACGATCCCTGTTGGATACCAGGGCGGACGCTCCAGCAGGTATCCCATAGGGCACACCGGAGGGCACGTGGGCCGGCACGTCAGATGGCGCACCAGCGGGCGCACTTGGGGGACTAGCGGACGGCGGTCCAGCGAGCGCGCGGGTGAGCGCGCCGGTGAGCGCAACCGCAGGCGCATCGAAGGGCACGACGGAGGGTGGACCGGAGATCCCACCGCCGGTGAACTGGCCGCGCAGAATCTGGCCCTCGGCTTCAAGCTGGGCGAGCGCCTGGTCCATCAGATCGCGGGGCATGGCGAGCTTGCGGGACAGGTCCGCGGCGCGTAGCGGGCCCGAGCATTCGAACCAGCCGCGCAGGATTTCGGCTGCGCAGGCCTCGAGACTTTCGGGGATGGCGCGCGCGGCGGGCGGGACGGCCACCGGAGGATCGACCGCAGCTTGCGGATAGACGCGGCGCACCAGGTCGAGGCGCTCGGAGGCCACCCAGAAACGGCGGCCATCGATGGTGAACGTGGTGGCGCGGCGCGCGGCCATCAGCAGGGCGGCGTTCACGGCGAGTTGGGCATCGCATTCCTGTGGGCACTCCAGCAGTCCCAGACCGCAGAGCGCCTCGTGCAACTCATCGGCATCGCGCATGGGCGGCCAGGCTTCGGAGGCCACCTGGGCGATGGCGGCCGGATCGAGCGCGGAGGCGCCCTCGGCGTAATCGGCAGGAAGCGTGCGCCGCATCTGCACGGCGCGGGTGCGGCGCTCCTCGAGAGGCGCGTCGTCGAGAAACGCGTACGGGTTGGCGTTCAGAATCTCGTGCGAGAAGGGCGACGGCTCGGGCGTATCGATGGCCAGCGTTCGGATGGCGCCATCGTGGATATCGGCCAGCAGTTGGCGCAGGCCGGTGAGATCCATGGCCTCGTACAGGCAATTCTCGATGGTCTCCTTGACGAGGGGATGATCGGGGACGCGCGGCTCGCCAGTGAGGTTTTCGGGACAGGCGGCCTGGTCCGGGAAAACGGCTGCCATCAGGTCGTCGGCCTTCATGCGCTGGATGGGCGGCGGCACCTTGCGACCGCCGGAGTAGCGCGGGATGGCCAGCGCGCGGGAGGCGTTCCAGCGCCAGCGGGCCACGAACATGGGGGCGGGGAGCACAGCCTGCGTGAGCACGTGCTCGACGGTGGCCGGGCGCAGAAATTCGAAGACGATTTCGAGGGGGAAGGAATGCTGCTCGCCGAGCGAAAGCACGATGCCGTTGTCGGTGGCGGCGGCCTGCAGCTCGAAATTGAACGAGCGGCAGAAGCGCTTGCGCAGCGCCAGCCCCCAGGCGCGGTTGATGCGCGCGCCGAAGGGAGCGTGGATGACGAGCTGCATGCCGCCGCCCTCATCGAAGAACCGCTCGGCCACCACGCGGCGAGTGGTGGGCGCGGCGCCCAGGGCCGCGTTGCCGGCCAGCACGTAGGCGACGGCCTGGCGCGCGGCGGCTTCGGGAAGGCCGCATTCGGGCGGGCAGACGCCGGAGCGGGCGATCTCTTCGCGGAGATCGGAGAACTCTCCGGAAAGCTCGCGCGTGCGTCCGGGGGCCTCGCCGCGCCAGAAGGGGATGTTGGGCGCCGCGCCGTGGGCATCCTCGACGCGCACGCGGCCGGCTTCCACGCGGCGGATGCGCCAGGAGGTGGTGCCCAGAAGAAAGACATCGCCGGCCAGGCTTTCGACGGCGAAATCCTCATCCACCGAGCCGACCGTTTTGCCTTCGGGCTCGGCCACCACCAGGTATTGCGCGGAATCGGGGATGGCGCCGCCGGAGGTGATGGCGGTGAGCCGCGCGCCGCGCCGGCCGCGCACGCGGCGGTTGACGGCATCGCGGTGGAGCCAGGCGCCGGAGCGTCCGCGGGAGGTGGCGATGCCATCGGAGAGCATGCCGAGGACGGCATCGAAATCGACGCGGCTGAGCGTGCGGTAGGGCCAGGCGCGCCGGACCAGGTCGAATAGCTCGTCTTCGCCGAACTCTTCGGCAGCGCAGGAGGCCACCATTTGCTGGGCCAGGATATCCAGCGCGTTGCGGGGAATTTCCAGGCGGTCGAGCTGGCCGCGGCGGATGGCGCGCACCAGTGCGGCGCACTCGATCAGCTCGTCGCGGGTGGTGGCGAAGAGGCGGCCCTTGGGTAGAGCGCCCACCCAGTGGCCGGCGCGGCCGATGCGCTGCAGGGCCACGGCGATGGAGCGCGGCGAACCGATCTGGCAGACCAGATCGACGGCGCCGATATCGATGCCCAGCTCCAGCGAGGCGGTGGCCACCACGGCGCGCAGCTCGCCGGCTTTGAGGCGCCGCTCGGCCTCCAGGCGGAGGGCGCGGGAAAGGCTGCCGTGGTGGGGCAGAACGGCGTTTTCGCCGAGCCGCTCGGCCAGATGGTGGGTGACGCGCTCGGAGAGGCGGCGGGTGTTGACGAAGACCAGGGTGGTGCGGTTCTCGCGGATGAGGGCGGCGGTGCGGTCGTAGATTTCGCCCCACATCTCGTTCGAGGCGACCACGCCAAGCTCGTCCTGGGGGATCTCGATGGCGAGGTCCATGGCGCGGCGGTGGCCGACGTTGACGATGCGGGCGGAATCGCTGAGGAAAGCGGCCACCTCCTCGATGGGCTTGACGGTGGCGGAGAGGCCGATGCGCTGCGGGCGGGCGGCGCCGGTCTGCTCGACGAGGCGGTCGAGGCGGGCCAGCGAGAGGGCCAGGTGGGAGCCGCGCTTATCGTCGGCGATGGCGTGGATTTCGTCGACGATGACGGTGCGGACGGTGCGCAGCATTTCGCGGGGCCGCGCGGCGGTGAGCAGGATGTAGAGCGACTCCGGGGTGGTGACCAGGATGTGGGGCCGGCGGCGGGTGAGCTGCTGGCGCTCCCACTGGGGGGTATCGCCGGTGCGGAGGGCGGCGCGGATGGGCGCGAGAGGCACGCCGCGCGCGGCGGCAAGGGAGGCGATGCCGGCCAAGGGGATATCGAGGTTCTTATGGACATCGTTGCTGAGGGCCTTGAGCGGCGAGACGTAGAGGACCTCGGTTTGGTCGGGGAGCGGACCAAGTTGCGAGCCATGTTGCGCGCGGGCGATCAGCGAATCGATGCAACTGAGGAACGCGGCGAGGGTCTTGCCTGAGCCGGTGGGGGCGGAGATGAGCACGTCGCGGCCCTGGCGGATTTCCGGCCAGCCGAGCAGTTGCGGCTGGGTGGGCGCGCCGAAGGTGGCGGCGAACCAATCGGAGACCAGGGGGTGGAAGGAGGACAGCACTACTCTTATGATAGGGCGGCGGGGCGGGGGCGTGGAAGAAGGGGTTTTCCGGGCGCGGAATGGGTTCGTTCGGAGAGGGTGTAAGCGGTTCATTTGATTTGGCTTGACGCTGGGAAATGGGTTCGTTTGGTTTTTTGGTTGCGGACCCTTTCGGAGCCCGAATTGCGGGATGTGGCGACGGGTCCATAGGGCGACCCGGCGTCCGGCAGGGATTGGTAGCGCACGAGCGCCGTTGGAACGGCGACGGGTGGGGAAATGGGCACATGCGGGTCCTTATTCAATGTTTAGCACGGGAGATGTCGCCGACCTGCGGCGGGCCCTCGTAAGTGGCAGGTACGAAAGGGGTTTCGAGTGGGCGAAGTTTGTGAAAGGCGGAAGCGGGGATCGGGCGGACGGATGAGAAATAGGACCGCTGATGAACGCAGATTGGAAACAAGAGATTTGTTTGCGTTTGTCTGCGGCCGGAGAGCGGACTGGTAGCGGGTAGAACCGCGGCGTGGACGTCAGAGTTCCCGCGGCGTGGAGATCGGATCGGCGAAGCAGAGCGCGTTTATGGGGAGTAATCCTGCCCGACGTTAGTCATTGCTAGTGGTTCGGAACTGGCCAATGTAGGTTAACGCCCAAGCCAGTTGGACTAGGCCAATTGCGCCAAATGCTCCTCGACGGGCACCCGAGGCCGTCAGTGCGGTCGGGCACGTTCTGGTATGGGACAAGAAAGCGATAGAGTTGATGCACTCGAAGCGGTGAATCGGAGCGCTGCCCTCATCCGGTAGAATATCTGCAAGGAATGGAAGGATTTCCGCTATACACGCGGTCGGCCAAGCAGGGCAATGCTGGCGTTGGCATCGTCAGCAGGATCGTCGAAGATGAATTCGGTTGGCTCTTTCGGCAGAACCACCAGGAGCGTGATTTCGGAATTGACGGCCAAATAGACGTTGTTACCGAAGGCGGGGATGTAACCGGGCAGCTGCTTGGTTGCCAGATCAAGTGTGGCCCGTCATTCTTGAGGGAAACAAACCGCTGGGGATTCGTCTACCGTGGGGAACGAAGCATTTTAACTACCTCGCGAATTACACGGTGCCGGTAATCATCATTGTTTGCGATCCCACGTCGGGCGAAGCGTATTGGGTGCGGTTTCGGTCCACCGATGCCCAGATCACAGAAGTTGGCTGGAAGTTGACCATTCCGAAGGAGAATCGGCTCTCTTCCTCCAAGCCTGTACTGCAAACAATTCTGCCGCCCGTTGCTGACCATCTCACGCCGCTAAGGGAATACTGGAGGGTGAACAACCTGCTTCTTGGGTCCGAGATCATCCTCTTCACGATCGACAGGTCGGAGGTAGGGTTTCTGGACATCTCAAGGGTCAAAGATTTCTGGGATCGCCTTCTGAGACACAAAGAACTGGCGTTGCATTGTCAGGGAAAAATCAGCTTCAGTTTCAACGGCTACGACGACGACCCACGAGAGTGTTTCGAAGTGGAGGAAATGCGGCGGTTTGTCGCACTCCTTGATGAGGCTGTGCCGGAGCTGTTCTTTTTTGCTCAGGCCGAGGAGCCGGCACATACTCTAAAACTGTTTCTGTTTTGCCTTGGTGGGATCGAATGGGAATCCGAACGGTCAACGCCGGGTCACCCACAGAAAGTGATCATCGACTACGATATCCTCAAGCCGTTCTTCGAGCGGCACTTCCTTTATCTAAGCTACATATCAGAGTTTCTTGGGCTCACGGTGGAGGAGATGAAGCGGATCTGTGATGCGGTATACAAGACGATGGGCTGTGGGCCATGAGGCCACGGGGCGCCACCGCTGGCTTGACGCAGACCGATTTTGCATGCCATCATGGACATGAACGTTACTGAGGTGCGTAACGGCATCCGCGTGGACCGTCTTGAAGAGAGCGGAAAAGCGCCAGAGCTTCGGCTTTGAGATCCGACGACCCCATTGGGTCCTTCGATTGCGGCGCAAGTTGGAATCGTTGTGGTCGGTTAGGCTTTTAGAGATAACCAGATCGACCGGCTGGGACGTAAGTTAAAGTAACCGCAGACGTTCGTCGATATTCGCCGCAGCGCTACGCGTTAGCGCTGCGGTATCTTCTCCGTTAGACCCCCACATAATCGTTTGGGTACAGGTTCACATGATCTGCGCTCACTGAAATCGGGCCTTTCCGAGAGCAGTCAAAGCTCATTTTATCGAAAGAACGCCCTTCCTGTAATTGTGCGTCATGATGGAAACCATCTGGCAGCGGTGCACCAAACCGATAAACGCTGCGAAGGAAGTCTTGTAGAATAAGCAACTTGGAGTCTGGGCTGACTTCCGGGAGTTGTCCGTGGAACTGGGTGGGGCGAGCACAGGGAAATACGACACTGCGGATGTCACTATAAAGCAGCTGACGCTCCTGAGGACGGAGGAATTGGGGCAATTGCTCGTGATCCAACATCTCGGGAACGATTCCGTCGGGCATAGCGCTATCCCAGGTGCGCGCGCGGCGCGTCAACTCGCAAAACGCTTGCCGCAACCTTCCTTCGCGAAGGTGGAAATTAAGCGGCGGCAGCAATAGCGGCTCCGATGATTTTCGGCCTTCTATCCGTGGCTGCAGATTGCCGATCAGTTCATTCGAATAAACATCGAAGGCCTTCTTAATAGCCTCCTCACCCGCATCGCGATCATGGCGCCTTTGATGACCGGCGCTGTCAAAAAATGCGAGGTCTCGTAGTGGTGCGGGGAAAACAAAGAAATCGAACGCTTCAATGAGCTGTTGTTCGTCATCAGAGGGGACGTAGAATAGAGCGATCCGCCTTGGTTGTGGAAGCTGCTCTTCGCCACGATTTGTGAGCCGCCTAATTGAAAAGTCAGCGGCAGCCCGGAGCAAAAGTTCGATGGTGTTTTGTCGATACAGATTCCCATCGTGACTGCGGGATGGGACCGCGAGCACTTTGGAATATGCTCCAGCCAGTTCTTTCAAAAACTGTCCGATTCTCGTATGTAGAGGATGAGGAAGGCCGGCCAGAAGAAGCAGATCAACAGGGGTGAGTGCCCGCGATGTGACAATCGCTGGTCGAGTTCGCGTGTTCTTTCTTCTCTTGCCGCCCATAAGGGTTTAACGAATTCTCGATAAGATCTGCGCGATGTCGGCGGGGATCATCAAACGCTGAGCCACGTCTGGCGACTGAGCGGCGAGCAAACGGTCGAGCGCGGTCCTGCCGGCCTCGGCGATTTCCTTTTCGTCCTGATCGAGCCTGACAAATTGTTCCACCGGTAGTCCATGAGTAGATGCCCATTTGTGGATACGGGCCTCGAGATCATGGCGGTCGCTGGAAGCGAGCGCCTGCAGACGATCAACTCGCAGGCCTGGTCGTCTGTAGTCGGCCTCCACTAAGACATATTCGGACGCGCGGTCGATCGGGAGAGCACCGATCTCGTATTTAAATGGCCGTGATCGCTTGACGTAAACCGGCTGGTCGCGTGCATCTATGCAGAATGCAAGGAGAACCGGCCGAGCGATGTCTTCCAGACGCACATTTACCGGTTTATTATTGCCGAGCCGCTCTTCGATTTGCGCCAAAACTGAATCACGGACATCGGGTGTTACGACGGCAACGTACGCAGGAGATCGCTTATCCCAGAGAATGTCAAGGTCTGGGCAGGCGTAGTCCTTGAGTAACTGCTTCAGACTCCGTTCGCCGCGATCCGTTGGCCATGCCTTATCTTTGTCGAGAGTGGTTCCAAGGTGCGCGAGGAGGAGCGGCTGGCGGTTCGCGGCATAGTGCGCCCGCACTATCGCGATGGTCTTTTCCTTGAACTCTTCGGGCGTGGTTGCCATGGAAGCCATTTTATCCGATTCAGGATGCAAACACATCGTTCAGTGACGCACGACAAGTTCCCCCGGACGGTCACCGATATGTTGAGGCCGGGCACAAGAGAGGAAACGTGATCATCGTTGTTTAGAGGCCAGAACCCACGTACCCATTTGATTCCTCTCGACAAATGGCGTTCGAGCCGATTACTCCCCACAGGTCGGCTTGCAGCCGCTGACGGGCTTCGCCCACTTGGCCGCGTAACGCGCGTCGGCGTCCCGGCGACTCCGGCGCCGGCACCTACCCGATTCTCTCGGCCTCAGGTATTCTATGGGCATGGAGCTAATCTTCGAAGTTCGAGACGGAGAGGAAGGCGGCTACTGCGCGCGTGCGTTGGGCCATGCCATCTTCACGGAAGCGGAAACCTGGGACGAACTTCGCGCCAACGTTCTCGAAGCAACGTCGCTTCACTTCGAAGATGGGCCGGCCCGTCCCCGCCTCGTGCAACTGCATTACGTGAAGGACGAGTTGATCCCGGTCGAAGCTGCATGAAGTTGCCACGCGGCGTATCCGGCGAGCGCGTCATTCAGGCGTTGGAACGCCTCGGCTATGAGATCATCCGTCAAAAGGGCAGCCACGTTATGCTGCGGCACGATGGCCCCCGGTCCACACGATCACGGTGCCCCTGCACAACTCGCTGAAGACCGGCACTCTTCATGGCATCCTCTCCGAGGTTGCTCAGATGAGTCCATCACCATCGAGTCCCTCATAGTATCACTCTGAAACCGTCGTGGCGATGGGATCGCTTGACGGGTCCAAGTCCGCATGGCCGTTGGAGTTCCAGCGGGCCCGGTTCCTCCGCGGGCACCTACTTGATCCTCACCACATCGCCGGGGGCGATAGAACGTAGCGCGGCAATCGTGGCGGGCGCCAACGGCTCCAAATCGCGCAGCCGGTTCGCCGGTCCGAACAGAATGACCAGAGCAATCCTCCACCAGGTGAGGTTCTGTCTATCGGGAATGCTCTTGATCAGAATATCGAAGCCAGCGTCCTCTGCAGCTTCCAGGAGGCGCCGTTCTTCAGGCCGGCCACGTTGGCGAAACTGGCCGTCTGGCAGCCATGGCCGGGAAACAGCCAAGTTGCGAGCCAGGTTGCGCGCGGGCGATCAGCGAATCGATGCAACTGAGGAACGCGGCGAGGGTCTTGCCGGAGCCGGTGGGGGCGGAGATGAGCACGTCGCGGCCCTGGCGGATTTCCGGCCAGCCGAGCAGTTGCGGCTGGGTGGGAGAGCCGAAGGTGGCGGCGAACCAATCGGAGACCAGGGGGTGGAAGGAGGACAGCATTACTTTTATGATAGGGCGGAAAGGAGGGGGCTGGGTGTGCGACTGCTACGACCCCGCGGCCCTGGTCGCCGTGACCGCCGGGCAGACCATGGATCGGGAGCAACTTCGGTTTTCTGAGGGAATTCCTCGCGGCACATCCCCACAGCAGCCGCTGGAAGTTATCTCGGCAGTTATGTGAAACCCTGGGGTGGAAACAGCCCAACGGCGCACTGCGCGACGTGGTTTGCCGCGGTCTGCCGTTGCTGCTGAAACGGGCCGGTGAAATCGCCTTGGCGCCCGTACGCCGTCACATCCAAGGTCAATGCTGGAGCGCGCGTTTACGGCCGGAGCGGTTGCCGATCGACACCACTCCGCCGGCCCTGCCGCTGAGTGCGCTGGGCGGTATCGAGATTCACTCCGTGCGGCGCACAGCCGACGAGCCGCTCTTCCGCAGCCTGATGGAGCAGTATCATTATCCGGGCTGCCAGCAGCCGGTGGGCGAGCACCTGAAATATCTGGTGTGGGCGCGCGGCGCCCTCTGCGCCCGGCCGGTGGCAGCCCTGGAGTGGCCGTCGTCTCCCGCCATCCGGGCGCGCGGGACCGCGGGGTGCCCTATGGGCCCGGCTGGAGCCGGGAGGCGCGGCAGCGGAACCTTCCTCCGATCGCCTACTCGCGCTTTCCGATTCCGGCGGCGGGTCGCCGGTCAAGTCTACTTCAGGGCCCCCAGCAGATTGCTGTAGTCGTCGGTCCAGACCCGCGCTTCGGCCGGCGGCGCCGCGCCGCCCTGGCGCGCCACCACCCAGGTGGCTTCGTACACATCTTCGTCCAGGTCCGGCGCGTTGCGCACTACGCGCGCCTGGATGCCCGCGTGCGCGGCCAGCGCCAGCACTGTCGGGGCCAGGTTCAGATAGCGGTTGGTGATGTGCAGCGCCAGGACTCCAGCCGGTTTCAGCCGCGAAAGATAGAGGCGAAAGGCCTCGGCAGTGAGGAGGTGCACGGGAATCGCATCGCCCGAGAAGGCGTCCACCGCCAGCAGGTCGAAACGCTGGCCGGTCTCGCGCTCTAGCGACAGGCGGCCATCTCCGGGCACGACCTCGACCGAGCCGGCGCAGTCTCCGAGGAAGCGGAATTGGGTGCGCGCCAGCTCGATAACGGCGGGGTTGATTTCGTAGAACCGGAAGTCATCTCCGGGGCGGGCATACGCGGCCAGCGTGCCGGCTCCGAGGCCGATGGCGCCTACCCGCCGCGGACCTTGGGGCAGCCCGGCGATGGCCCGGCCCACTCCGGAATCGCGGCCGTAATAGGTGGTGGCCACGCGCTCCTTGGCGGGCGCCAGAAACTGCGCGCCGTGATGGATCGCGCCGTTGGCCAGAATGCGCACCTCGCCCTTGTCGTTGACGCGCAGGGCGCCGTAGAAATTGCGCACGCGCACGCGGGTTTGGGAGAGCCGCGCGTCCATTTGGAGCGCCACCACGAACCCCGCCGCGGCGAACAGGCTGAGGCGAACGAGGCGGCGTGGGGAGCGCACGCCGTACAGCAGGCTCATCGCCAGAAGGAGGCACAGGGTTACACCAATCGGCAATTCCAGGAAACCGTTGAACAGCAGCGGCGCCAGGATGCCCACGAAAAGACCGCCGGCCGCGCCTCCGGCGGCCAGAGTCAGGTAAAAGGAAGGGAGCAGCTCCGCGTCGGGTTTGCGGCGCGCCAACTCGCCATGGCAGAACATACAGCAGACGAAGAGGGCGGCGGCGAACAGGCCGATGGTCCACCGGACGTCCATTCCGGCGCCGCGGTCTCCCGCGCACCAGCCCATCAGGATGCAGCCCGCCGGAAGCGCCACGCGATAAATTGCCGGACGATACCAGCCCTGGCGGTCGAAACAGAGGATCAGGCTCAGCAGGTAGACGCTGAGCGGCAGAATCCACAGGAAGGGGATGGGCGCGATGCTCTGGCTGAGGGTATTGGCGGTGGCCATCCACAGGATGGATGGGCAGGCCGCCAGAGCGAACCACAGCAGCCGGACGGCGGGCCCGGAGGGCGCCCCGGGCGCGGCGCGAAGGGCCGGCGGCGTTGGGCCTAGGCTTCCGGCCGCGTGAGGTTGTGCCTTTGCCGCGGACCGCTCCCTCACGGGGTGCCCTCTGGGCCCGGCTCCGAACAGAGCCACGAGCGTCAGCGAGCGCCTTCCCCGCGGTGCTGGATCTCTCGGTTGAGGGCCTAACGGGCACCCGCGCGCGGCCATGACGCCCGCCGAACCCGCCAGCACGGCGAACGCGGCATAGGCCGCCGACCACCAGCGCAACTGATGCGAAACCGGCAGCAGCGGTTCGATCCCCACGGGGTAGAGCAACAATGCCGCCAGCGACGCCAGGTTGGACAACGCGAACAGGCGGTAGGGAAAGGCGGGCTTGGCGCGCCGCGCAAACCAGACCTGGGCCAGAGGTCCGTTGGCCGCCAGCAGAAAGTAGGGAAGCCCCACGGAGGCCGCTAAGAGGCCCACGATGCGCGCGGCCGGCTCATCCGGCCCGACCGGCTTCCAGGAGGCCCGCGGGGCCACCGGCAGGAGCAGAAGACTGGCCGCCAGCAGCAGAAGCTGCACCACAGCCTGGCCGCGCGGGGTGAGATGCCGCGTGCTCCACCAGGCGTACCCGTAGCCTGCCAACAAGGCCGCCTGAAAGAAGAACAGGGCGCACGCCCACACGCCCGCGGCGCCGCCGAACCAGGGCAGGATGGCCTTGGCCATGATGGGCTGGATCAGAAACAGCAGCAGCGAGCCCGAGAAAATCGTGGAGCCGTACAGCAGTCTTGCGCGCACTAAGGGCCCACCATCATAAATGCTATTCGCCCAGCTTGGGAAACAAGGCGCGGTCGAGAATGCGGCGGGTGAGTTCTTCCATGCTGAGGTATTGGTCCTTTTCGCGGTCGCGGTAAAACAGCTTGTCGCCGGGAAGCATGCCGACTTCGACCACCAGCGGGGCGCCCCCGCGGTCGATCTGAAACCCCGGGATGGCCGGCACGCAGAGGATTTCGATCTGGGCCCGTTCGCGGCACTGCACGCCCTGCGTCTCGCGCACCAGAATGCGCGTCCGCGGAGGCTGGTTTTCCATCTCGACCGATCCGGAGCCGAAGGCCGCGTTGTAATTCTCGACACACGCCGAGAGGCTGCGCAGCAGATCGTCAGTCGCGCGCGGCAGGCGGTCGAGGACCATCGCCTCGCGGTCGCGACGTTCCTTTTCTTCCGCAATACGCATCTGGAGCCACTGGAAATCCGGGGTGGCATTTTCGTTTTCCGTGGTAACGGGCGGGGTGGGGGCAGGAACAGGCTCGGGGGGTTTGAAGCGACCAGTCCGCATTCGATTACAGTAGCAAATCCCGTGGATGCCGCGTCAGGTGCAGGTTGCAGCGTGGCCCCCGCATGCTACAACCGGCACATGGACAAGACCGTCCGCATCTACGCCAGCCATAAAGAAATGAAGGCTGACGAATACCGGTACTGGCAGAGCCGCCCGGTACACGAAAGGATGGACGCGGTTGCTCCCTTGCGGCTTACGCGTTGAAAGGCATGGCCCCGCATGTACCAAGACTTCAAGGCCCTCTTGTCCGCCTTCCACGCCCACAGCGTTAAATACCTCATCGTGGGCGGCTACGCCGTTTGGTTCCACGCTCAGCCCCGCGCGACCAAGGACCTGGACCTTTTCATAAGACCCGACCCAGCTATGCCAAAGCGGTACATGCGGCGCCGGTAAGCTTCGGCACTCCGCTCGACAATATCAACGAGCAAGACCTGGCTGACCCTCACCAGTTCATTCGATTCGGACGAGAGCCGGTCGCGGTCGATATTCTGCCCGGCATCGACGGAGTTGCCTTGGATGTCGCGTGGGAACGGCGCGTGGAAGGCGTCATCGACCCACGAACCGGCCTCACCGCTTTTTTCATCTCCAAAGACGACCCGATTGCGGCGAAGCTCGCAGCGGGCCGGACGCGCGACCTTGCCGACGTTGAGGACATCCGGGAAGCCGCCCGGAGCGCCGGGCAGCAGAGTGTAAAAGACCCATCGGAGCCGGGAGCGGGTGGCACCGATCCCTGAAGCGGCCTTCCTATCACCCTCTCCACCGCCTGTTATATTGAACGTGACCCATGGGCCGCATCCGCATTCTCCCCGACCAGGTTGCCAATAAAATCGCCGCCGGAGAGGTGGTCGAGCGGCCCGCTTCGGTGGTCAAAGAGCTGCTCGAAAATTCGCTCGACGCGGGCGCGACCGATCTGCGGGTGGAAGTGGAAGCCGGTGGCCGCCGCCTGATGCGCATCGCCGACGATGGCTGCGGCATGCTGCGCGACGACGCCCTGCTGGCCTTCGAGCGCCACGCCACCAGCAAGCTGCGCGATGTGAAAGATCTGCTCTCGATCGCCACCCTGGGCTTTCGGGGCGAAGCCCTGCCCTCGATCGCCTCGGTGTCGCGCCTGCTGCTGGAAACCCGCTCGCCCGAGGAAACCACCGGGACGCGCATCGAAATCGCCGGCGGCCGCATGTTGCGCTGCGAGGAAGCCGCGCTGGGGGGCGGCACGGTCATCACGGTGCGCGACCTCTTTTACAACGTGCCGGCGCGCCGCAAGTTCCTGCGCACCGAGCAGACCGAGCTGGCGCATATCGCCTCGCTGGCGACCCACTACAGCCTGGCGCATCCCGGCAAAACCTTCCTGCTCACGAGCGGCCCCACGGAACTGTTGCACGTCACCCCCGTGGCCACCCTCAAAGAGCGCGTTTACCAGGTATTCGGCAGCCAGGTGCTGGACGAGTTGGTGGAGATCGGGGTGCGCGAGAGGGCGCTGCTGATGCCGCCGGTGAGCGTGCCGCCGTCGGAAGCCATCGCGGAATACCGCAGCGAGCCCGACGAGCCGCCCAGCCGCACCTTTCGCCTCACCGGCTTTTTCTCGCGCCCGCAGGTGCAGAAGGCCAACCGCAATTCCATCTTCGTCTTCGTGAATGGCCGTTTGATTCGCGACCGCGTGATGCTGCACGCGCTCTCCTCCGCATATCACAACCTGATTCCGCCCTCCTCCTATCCCTTCGCGCTGCTGTTTCTGGAGTGCGATGCCGAAGAGGTGGATGTCAACGTGCATCCTTCGAAGACCGAGGTGCGTTTTCGCCACGGATCGTTCGTACACGATTTCGTGCGCGACACCATCCGGGAACGGCTGATCGAGAGCCGCCCGGCGCCCGCCTTCACGCCCGCGGCGCGGCCGCCTTCCCCCGGCGCCCAATTCAACCCGCAGCCCTCCGCGAGGCTGCCCTATTCGGAGTTCAGCCAGGTGCTGGCCAATGAAGAGCCGGCCGCGCCCGCCACGTTCGGCGCCAGCCTGGCTGACGAGCCGCAGTCCGCGGGCGCTGTGGTGGCGGCTGGGGAGCCGGGTGCGGCGCCCGCCGCGATGGAAAGCGCGCCCGAATTTTCGCTACGCCCGCCGCCGGCCCCCGCGCAGCGCCTGGATTTCACCGCGCCGCCCCTGGAGGTGACGCCCGGCCCGCCACCCTCCGGCAAGCTGCAGCGCCATCCGGACGCGCACGGCGAATTTCCGGCCGATGCCCTCCCGCCGCCCGAGATGTCGCTCTCGGTGCTCTCCGATCTGCGGCCGCTCGGCCAGATCCACGAGAGCTTCATCGTGGCCGCCGGCCGCGATGGGCTGTGGATTGTCGATCAGCACGTGGCGCACGAGCGCATCCTATTCGAGCAGGTGATGAAACAGCGCGCCGCCGGCCGCGTCGAGATGCAGCGGCTGCTGATGCCTCTGATCGTGCAGCTCACCGCCGAGCAGCAGATCGATTACGCGCGCATCGCCGACGAGCTGCACGCTTCGGGCTTCGAAACCGAACCCTTCGGCCACCGCACCATCGCCGTGAAGGCCGCGCCCGCCGCGATCGGGGCCGCCGGCGTGGAGCGGATCCTCTTCGAGATTCTGGAAACCGCCGAGGGCGAGTTGCGCGGCGCTTCGCTCGAGGACCTGCGCCGCGGCATCTGCGCCTCCATCGCCTGCCGTGCGGCCATCAAGATCAACACCCGCCTGGATGCCGGCAAGATGGAGTGGCTGCTGCGGGCCCTGGCGGCCACGGACTGCCCCATGAGCTGCCCCCACGGCCGCCCTATCGCCATGCACTATTCCACTCGGGAGATATTGAAGGCCTTTCACCGGATTTGAAGGACGAAGAGCCTGGGCAGGCTAAAGCACAATGTCACTTACTTTGCGTCCCAGTCACCACTCTGCACAAATCGTGGGGCAGCCAATCCTGGCAGCCGCCGCCTTTCAGGCGGCCTTTCCCGCTTTCCGCATCTGTCCCACCTATTTCGTGGACACTACACTGGCAGCTTGAAGTACGTGCTGTACGTCTCTCGCTCGACGCGATAGAAGGGCCTCATCCTCACCGCGCCGCCCGCCGTCCGGCAATCGAACTCCATGGGAGCGCCGGGCGCCGCCTGGATACCCGCGATCGCCGGCCGCGTGGCCGCCAGTTCCGCCGGAGGGTCGATCGCGGTCATCAACAACGGCCCCATCATCACCGCCGCCAGATTGGGGTTCCGATCGTCGATGGGCACGGTCCGCGGGGAAAACGGCAGGGTCACTTCCACCGTGTCGTTCGGCCGCCACCGCCTCCGGATGGTCGCGAAAGTCCCGCGCTCCGTTTCCACCGGGACCGGCCTTCCATTCACCGCGATCTGCGCCGGCCGCTCCAGCCACCCCGGAATCCGCACATGGATGGCGAACTCCACGGGCGATTCCGGCACGACTCGCAGCTCCACCGTTTCCGCTTCCGGATAGCGCGTCCGCTGCGCCAGCTTCACCCCCACGCCGCTGGTCTTCCACCGCAACTCCGATTCGGCGAACAGGTTCACGTAGACGCCGTCCCGGCCCTGGAAATACAGGTCGATCGGATAGTCCGCCACCGATTGGGCCAGCGTCCCCGCGCAGCACGGCCATTTCCTCTGGTAGTAACCCTTCCGGGCCTGCGCGTGGTAGTCGGAGTAGTAGAAGTATCCGCCATTATCGTCGGGATCGATGGCGCCGAGAATGGTGTTCAGCAGCACGCGCTCCAGTCCATCGCCGTAGCGCGCGTCCGCCGTAAACCCCAGCAGATAGCGCGCCAGCTTGGAATGCGCATAGTAGCCGCAGGGCGTTTCGAAATGGTCGTGTGTGGAGGCCAGGCTGGCGGCCAGTTCGCCCTGGCGCGGCCGCACGAACGCCTCTTTCGGAGCCCATGCGCCGGAAGCGTACTCCTGCGTCTCCGCCAGCATGTCCCAGGCGTTCCGGATAGCGCGCAGGTACTTGGCATTGCCCAGCATCTCATACGCCTTGGCCCCCGAGCTCAGCGCGATCGCATGGCTGTACCCGTGTTTGCCCGGGAGAATGTTGCGCCCTTCCGCCAGCGGATCGAAGTACTCCTCGTCCATCAGATACTTATAGCATTCGGTATTGTCAGTATAGCATATACATGCTATACTATATCCGCACAGTTATCAACACCGAAAACACGAAGATCCAGCCGACCGGCAAGGAGGCCGCTTCATGCTCTGGAACCATTGGTG
>JBKQPR010000170.1:0-40914 GCA_052144935.1 Bryobacteraceae bacterium | reverse complement strand
CGCCCTTCTTGATCTTCAGCGATACATCCCACAACCTCGTTAGGTCATACCAGACACTACCGGCAACTCGTTCTACAGCCGTGACTTGCTCATCCGTTCCGCTATATCTTGTAAACTCCCGCTAGTGAGGAAAGCGCCTGCGCCGGTATGGGAAGCAACTGTGAGTGGGAAGCAGCATCATCTGGAACGCAAGAAACCCATGCCCTATGTGAATCATTATTCTTTTCACATCCTGGACCCCGACTGGGGCCCCGTGACGATCAAGATCAGCGGCCACCCTCCTTTTCCTGCTCAGATCATATGCAACGGGCATGAATACGTTGCCTGTCAGGCGCAGAAGGCCGGGATCGGCTTTACAAAGGAGGGAAACTGTTTTACTCATATAGCTGACGCCGCAGGCTTGGCGAAGATCGCAGACACCTTGTCCGAGGAATCGGCGATAGGGCGGTTGAGCCAAGTCTGTGAGCGTTGGATCTATTCTAGTTGCCTGTGCTTCGCTCTGGATTTGGAAGAGCAGCAAAAGAGTGGGTTCCGGTATCAGTATTCCAATTACCAGGTCGAGTACAGCCGGAATCTGCTGTTCGAGTTGGGCGGTCGGATGGATCAAGTCTTCCAAACGTTGATCGACCGCAGCCGGACGGCGTTGGATTTGGACACGATCAAGACGATTCTCGGCTATCGGCGCCGGCCGAGGTATCGCACCAGAAAACGAAAATCTGCCGAGTGGGAAGTGACGGTCGAGAAACCTACGTATGATTTGACGATCTTCCGGCTGCATTGCGGCAAGTTGACGTTAAAGATCTATACCAAAGGCGAACGCGTACTTCGCATCGAGGCCATGGCGCACAACGTCGCTGAATTGGACTGCGGTCGATCGCTGGAGAAGTTCCCTCGGATCATTGCGGAGTTGAAGGGCATCCTGGAGCGATTCATGCAATCACTGTCCTGTATCAACCAATGCTTCATCCCGGACGACATGCTGGAGCGGCTGCCGGAACCATCCCAGGTAGGCAAGGCGAAAGTAGGTGGCATCGACTTCAACAAAGCCCGGATGCGCCGCGTCGCCGAGGCGGTCCTGGCCTTATCCTGGCGCCCCAACGGGTTCACCTCTTCAGAACTGGCGGATCAAGTCGCGCGGGCCGGCCCCGCAGCCAGTGGCGCCTACCGAGCGACTCAGGCAGGACTGAAGGCCATCGCCGCCTTGGTGGTTCTTCGGGAGAAAGCAATCCGCCCATTGCTAGCCGCCGCCCAGGAAACCCGGCCCCCCCGCGGGTCACAGAACCCGACGGCGCTGGACCGTCACTACGAAACCGTCCGCGTCGGCATGGCGGGCATCCTGCAAGAACTCGGAGTGGCTGCCTGATCGACAAAGAATTTGTCGGGCTTCGCCCCAAAGGGCCTAATCCGAAACCGCTTGCGGGGCGCCCCCCGGGCCCGGTGCCCCTGCGGTCCGGCTCCGATCGGAGCCGTGGTTCACGGCAACAGCACAACATCACACGTCCCGAAAATCTAGCCGGCCGCGATTCCGATGTCGCCTTTCCAGGTGGCTTCGCGGCCGGTGTAAATGGCCGCCCGCCCGAGCAGCGCGATGCACGTGCTGAGGGCGGACCGCTCCACCACGTTGTCCGGGTCGTTGTTCACAATACGCGTCAGAAACGCCTCGATCTCGTCGATCGTGATGTCGCGCTTCGTGGGCATGTCTTCCGAGTTCCCCGGTCCTTTATAGTGCGTCATCCGCGCGCGGGAGGTCGCGATGGACCCCTTGGTTCCGGTAAACTCCTCGCCCACCTTGCTGAAACCACGCGGAGTCAACTGGTTTGCCTCGAAGTTCACGAAGAAGCCATTGGGCCATTGGTAGATTACGGTCAGGTTGTCGAGGATGTCCATATCCTTGCGCACTTTCTTGTTCCCGCGGCCCACCGCCGAAACCGGCAGCCCACCCAGGAACCAGTGCAGCACGTCCAGGTTGTGACAGTCCTGCTCGACGATGATGTCGCCGGAATATTCATGATAGGCGAACCAGTTTCGCAGTTTCTCCACCGTGGCGTCGTATGGCTTACGGGTGAACGGGTCGCTCGAGATCCAGAAGGCGCGCGCATTGGCGAGTTCGCCGATATCGCCGTTCCGGATGCGCTTGTACGCTTCCAGGTACTCGGGGCCGTAGCGCTGCTGGAAACCCACGAAGATGGTTTTCGTTTTGTCGGCCTTCCTGCCGGCCGCCATGGCCCGCTTGACACCTTCCACGTCCACGCCGATCGGCTTTTCGCAATAGATGTGCTTCTTTGCCTGAATGGCCGCTTCCAGCATGCGCGGATGCTCGAACGGCGGCGTGGCGATAAACACTGCATCGATATCGGGCGCGGCGAGCAGTTTCTCGAAATCCGTGTACTTGCGCGTGTTTTGCGACTTGATGGTGGTCTCGGACTTATCGAATTGATCCGGAAACTTATCGCAGAGCGCCATTACTTTGGCGCGTGGATCGGCGTTGACGATGCCGGCGTCGAACGAACCGCGGCCACCGCAGCCGATCAGACC
Organism: Bryobacteraceae bacterium; assembly: GCA_052144935.1. Lineage (GTDB taxonomy): Bacteria > Acidobacteriota > Terriglobia > Bryobacterales > Bryobacteraceae > JOPF133. The sequence goes on along the minus strand of JBKQPR010000170.1, from coordinate 38,379 downwards.
CACAGTGACTTGCGAATTGGCCTGCGAACCCCGCACCGATTGCGGAGCCACGATGGTGAATGCGCTGGCGGCTGCCGCCGTGGCGGATAAGAAATTGCGACGCGTGGTCTCTGGTTTCATGACGTGCCGGTTAAAGGCGACTCCTCACCGGCGATTATATGTCATAGCGCGGAATGCCGGGGAAAACTCGCGCGGGCGCAGCGGGCACGGCGGGCGCCGGCTTGGAGCGCCGAGCGCCAGCCGCTCCCAAACTCGACCCGGAGCAACTGAGCCCGAGCCAAACCTCTCGGCAACAGCCGGCGCACGGCGCATCGGCGCTGCCGCGGACCGTCACGGCACCGTTTCGACGGAGGACCGCTGGAACACCTGGTAGTCGCGCGGCGAATCCAGCGTAACGGCGGCGTGAACCGTCAGCGCGGTGGCAACGGGGCAGACGAACCGGCAAAAGGCAGCGATACGCATGCATTACTCCGCGTTTCGAACACCGGTACGCCGGCCTTCACACATCCGATACGACGGCTTGGCAGAAGCACTGGCCGGGAAATACGAATTTCGGCCCATGGTGGCGGCTACGCGCGTGCGACCGGCTGCCCGGACAATTCCATGCTGTCGGATCCCGATCCCGGCGCAGGAAGGCTGATGGTGAAGCGCGTGCCCTTTCCGGGCGTGCTGTCCACGTTGATGGTGGCCTCGTGGGCCTTGGCGATCCAGGCGACGAAGCTCAATCCCAGCCCGAGGCCCTGCTCGGGTGTGGGTGCGGTGCCCGAACCCGGAACGCGATAGAAGCGGTCAAAGATGTGGGGCAAATGCTCGGTGGCGATGCCGGGCCCGGTATCCTCGACAACGAGATCGATCCGCTCGGGCCAGGTTTCGATCGACATGCGCACCTCGCCTCCCCTGGGCGTGAACTTGATGGCGTTGGAGAGCAGGTTCGTGATCATGCGCTCGACCTGCACGCGGTCCACCTCGGCGGGACATTCGGCGGGAAGCTGCGCGCGCAGCCGCACGCCGGCCTCTTCGGCCGGAATTTGAAATTGATCCACCAGGTCGCTCACGACCTCGCAAAGGTTGAGCCGCGATTTTTGCAAAACCAGTTGGCCCGATTCGGCCTGGGAGAGCAGCAGCAAGGCGCGCACGATTTGCGAGAGGCGATCGATATCCTGCAACGCGTTGAACATGGCCTCGCGATACTGCTCGGTAGTTTGAGCCGTGAACAGCGCTACTTCGAGCTGGCCGCGAATGGCGGTGATGGGCGTGCGCAGCTCGTGGGAAACGTCGGTGGAGAATTGTTTCATCTGCTGGAAGCTGGCCTCCAGGCGCTCAATCATGCGGTTGAAAGTGAGGATCAGGTAATCGAGCTCGTCGCCCGCCTGGCGAGTGGGAATGCGCAGGCTCAAATTGGACCCGGAGATGCGTTGGGCGGCCTGGGCCACGTCGCGCACGGGAGTGAGCGCGCGGCCCGCCATGAACCAGCCGAGCGCAGTGCCTAGAATCAGCGAACCGGGAATGACCAGGATGAAAATCCAGGTGAACCCGCGCAGGATCTTGGCATACTGGGAAAGCGGCGTGCCCAAGGCCACGTAGTACGGCAACTGGTGCTTCTGGTCCCATACGATGCCGGAACGGGTCTTGAACCCTTCGCCGTCGGCGTTCCAGGTGTTGGCCCACCAGGTCTGGGCGCACTTGCAGGCCAGCACTTCGTTGATGTGAGCCTGAATGCTCGTCGGCGAATCGATCCCCACGTTCTCCTTGTAGCCGGGCGAAACGGCCGGCTGATCGTCTTCATCGAGGATCACTTTGCCGGCGGCGTCGGCAATCAGGTAGATGCTTTTGATATTCAGAACAATGCGGGTTTCGTCGGGGTCTTCGGTATCGTAGTACCACATGGCCCGCTCATCCGGGTCGATCTCGTGCTTCTTCTCGATGCGGAGATAGCCTTTCATGGCGGCCCACTGGTCTTTGAGCGCCTGGTCCTCTTCAGCCCGCAGAGTGCTGTCAAGGCGCTCGCGGAAGAGCAGTGCCACACCGATCAGGAGGAGCGTGAAGAACAGGGCGTAGCTGGCGGTGAGGCGGAAGCGCAGGCCGCGCGAAATCTGGCGGAGGTCGCGCTTATGCAGCATGGCTTACACCTGCCGTTCGGGGACCGGCTCGGCGGAGGGACCGGAGGGCGCCCCGGGCTGCCGCTCGGGCCCTTCGATCATGTAGCCGATGCCGCGCACGGTCTGGATCAACTTCTGCGCGAAGCGGTCGTCGATTTTGCTGCGCAAGTGGCGGATGTAGACGTCCACGATATTGGTGAGGCCATCGTAATCCATGTCCCAGACGTGTTCCACGATCATGGTGCGGCTGAGGGGGCGGCCTTTATTGCGCATCATGTATTCGAGGATGCCGAACTCCTTGGGCGCCAATTCGATGGTCTCGGAGCCGCGGGCGACCTTGCGCCGGATGCAATCGAGGGTCAGATCGGCCACCTGCAGGCGCTCGGGCGTGGGTTGGCCGCGACGCAGCAGGGCACGCACGCGAGCCAGCAACTCGACGAAGGCGAAGGGTTTCACCAGGTAATCGTCGGCGCCCTGTTCGAGGCCCTTGACCCGGTCGTCCAAAGCTCCGCGGGCGCTGAGGATGAGGACCGGCGGCCCCACCTTGCGGTTGCGGATGCGCTCCAACACTTGAAGGCCATCCATGTCCGGCAGCATCAGGTCCAGGATGACCAGATCGTAATCGCAGGAGTGGATATGGTCGAGCGCCACGGCGCCATTCGGGGCGGCATCCACAGCATAGCCCGCGCCCTCCAGACCGCGGCAAAGGAAGTCGGCAATTCGCTTCTCGTCCTCGACCACCAGAATTCTCATTGCTTTCAGCTTAACGCAAGTAGGGAGGGGCAACTACGGGCCGCCGCAGCGAGTTGCGGGCCGCCCCGGGGGTAGCCGCCGGCAACCACGTGCCGCGGTGGACAGCCGTGCCGTCGCGGGCTGCGCGCCGGTTCGGCGCTGTCCGCACTCGGGCCGCCGCACAACCTCGCGGACAGCCTCAGGGTGGCAAAAGTGGCCAGCTAGCTAGGATCAGCGCGGTTCACTCCCAACCGGCGTCCAGCCCGCGCAACCAGCATCTGCGGGCGGCGCCGGCGAAGGCGGCCAAAACATCGCCGCGATGCGGACTGCCGTGGTGCTGCTATGGAACGGTCCAGGATCCGATTTGCCCCCAGCCGGTGTCCAATGTGCCGTCGGTCACCTCGATGTACACGCCTTTGGATCCCGCGAATGCGGTTTGGAAAGTGATCGCCACATTCAAAGTCAGGCTATTGCCGGAGCCGGTGGCCGACGACCCCGCTGCACTCAGCGTGCATTGGCTGTTCTGCAGAGTGCCGCTCTGACCGATGGTGATGGGCCCCTGCCATGCCGTACCCGCGTTATTGGTGAGGTACAGCGAATTGGTGGCGCGAATGAACCAGATAGAGCAGCCGTTCGCGTAGGCGAGCGTGTTGTTGACGATGATCAAGGAGGAAGCGATGGTCGCGTACCCCTTGTTATCGGAGAGCAGAAAGCTGAAGGTCTGGCTCATGCCGCTGCCGGAACTGGGCGTCACCGAGATGGCCTCCAGCGCCGCAGCGGTGACGGTGAATGTGCCGAGTTGAACCCAACCGCTGTCCAGGACGCCGTCATACACTTCGGCATACACGCCTTTGGCGCCGGCGAAAGCCGGCAGAAAGGCGAGCGCCAGGTTCAAGGTGAGATTGTTGCCGCTGCCGCTGAACGACGAAGTGGACGCGCTGACGGTGCACTGGCTGTTCTGCAGAGTGGCGTTCTGGCCGATAGTGATGGGTCCCTGCCATGCCGTGCCCGCGTTGTTGGTCAGATAAAGGTAATTGCCGGAGGGGATGAAATACACGTAGCAGCCGTTCGCGTGGGAGAGAGGATTGTTGACGATGATCATGGAGGACAAGATGGCGGCGTAGCCTTTGGTGTCGGTGTAGGCAAAGCTGAAGGTCTGGCTGGTACCGGTGCCCGAAGCCGGCGTGACGCCGACGGCCTGGATGACCGCAGCGACCACTGTCCAGCTTCCCATCTGCTGCCACGAATTGGCGGCCATGGGATTGGTGGCCTGCAGGTAGACATTCTTGGAACCGCTGAAGGCGCTTTGGAACGCGATCGACAGGTTGAGAGTGAGGGTGTTTCCGGAAAGCGATACGCTCGACCCGGCGCCGGTTAAGGTGCACTGCGAGTTCTGCTGGCTGCCGCTGCCGGGCGTGATGGTGCCGGCCGGCAGCGCCCCGGTATCGGTGAGCAGGCTGAGCGTGTTGGCCGCCTGATTGTAGGTGATGGAGCAGGCGGCAGCGGTGGAGACCGCGGCATTGAACAGAACCGACACTGTGGAGATATCGGAGGCGCCGTAGACATCGGAAAACTGGAAGGCGAAGGTCTGGGTAATTCCGCTGCCGGAAGAGGGTGTGACCCCGACGTTGGTGGGCGGTGTGCCGAAGGAGAACTTGGCGAGGAACGCGGCATAGTTGCTAGCGTTGACGGATTGGTATCCGTCATACACGGGGAAATCGGGGGAGAGCGTCCAACCGGCCACATAGGTGTTGCCGGAGCCATCCAGCGCGATTCCAGTGGCGGTGTCGGAGGAACTGCCTCCCAGGTAACTGAGATAGAGCAGTGAATTGCCCGCGGGATTCAGCCGCGCGACGAAAGCATCGTAATCGCCGCCATAGGTGGACTGCAAGGCGTTGCTGGTGACCGGCAAGTCGCTCGACATCGTATAGCCGGCGAAGCAGGCGTCGCCGCTGGCATCCACGGCGATGGCGTTCGCGACATTCATTCCGGACCCGCCCAGATAGGTGCTATACACCAGCGCGCCAGTAGGGCCGAATTTAGCGGCGAAGGCGTCGAGCCAGCCGTCGAGAGACGTCTGTACCCCGCCTAGCACCGGGAAGTTCGCGGAGCTGGTCGAGCCGGCGACGTAGACGTTGCCCTGTACGTCGACAGCGATGCCTTGCCCGCTTTCGGGATATCCGAGGCTGCCGCCGCTGCCGCCCAAAAAGGTTCCGTAGACCAGCGAATTGCCATCGGCGCTGAGCTTGGCGACGAAGGCATCCTGGCCACCCCCGATCTTAGCCTGGTAGGCGCCGGAGGAAACCGGGAAACTGGTGGAGAAGGTGGAGCCGGTGAGATAGGCCGCGCCGGAAGCGTCAACCGCGATGGCCGCCCCATGATCGATCGAGTTGCCTCCCAGATAGGTGCTGTAGATCAACGCCGATCCCGTGGAACCGATTTTGGCGACGAAGACGTTCTGCGATCCACGATTGGTCTTCTGAAAGTTGCTGGCGGGAAAGTTCTGGGAGGTGGTGTCGCCAACCACGTAGGCGTTGCCGGACGAATCGAGAGCCAGGCCGTAAGCGGTATCGGAACCGCTGCCACCGAGATAGGTGCTGAACAGGAGCGTGTTGCCCGCCGGGCTGAGCTTGGCGACGAAGGCGTTGCGAGCGCCTTTGAGGCTGGATTGGATGGGAGTGCGGAGGGGGAAGTTGTAAGAGGTGGTGTAACCGGCAACGAATGCGTCGCCGCTGGCATTCACGGCGATAGCGTACGCCCGGTCGTCCGCCGAGCCGCCGAGATAGGTGCAGTAAATCAAGCCACTGCCGTTGGCGCTGAACTTGGCGATAAAGGCATCGTTGCTGCCGGCGTTGAAGTTCTGCTCGGGGCTGGCGGTGGGGAAATTCTGGGAGGCGGTGAAGCCGGCGACATACGCATCTCCCGTGGAATCGACAGCCACCGCGGTAGCGGAATTGGTACTGGAACCACCGAGCAGCGTGGAGTAAACCAAGATTGGGTCGATGACCAGGGGAAGGGAGGCATCGTAGCGGCCGAGGACAAAGCGGACGGCCCCATCCATAGCAACGGCAAAGCGGCCTGGCACGGATTCGCGCCGGCCGCCGCGGATCTGGTAAATGAGGGGCGGTTCTTCGCGGAGGCGATAGCCGTCCACAGAACCGTCCACGGAGATGGTGAGGGCGCCCGATTCATCGATCATGGGCCGGCCGGCGCCGAGATACGCTATGCGGATGAGGGACGGATCGGCGCCCGGCTGGACTACATATTGAGACTTGAGGTTGCGGCCATCGCTGCCATAAATCATGTCGATTCCAGGATATAGATCGCGATAGGCGATGGAACGATAGAGCGGAACGCCGATGCGCCAATCCTCTTCGGGACCGATCAGGAAGTTGGCCGACGCGGACAGACGATCGACACCCTCTATGGCAGCGGCGGGATTGGAACCGACCGCGGATATCCGCACCAGCACATCGCCGGCGCGAAAAGCCACTTCACCGGGCGAGAACCAGGCGCTGCCTCCGGATCCCTGAGCCACGAAATGCACAGGGGCGGAGGCTTGGCCGGCGTTTTCCACGAAGAAGAGCGGCATCTTGTCCGCCACGGGTTCGGCGGCCGGGGCCGGAAGAAGGCAGAAGACAGGAGTCAGGAAACAGAAGACAGAAGTCAGGCGGCCGCGGCGCGATTTGTGCGCAATCGCCTGCGGGGCTGTGTTGAAGAGGAAGTTTGAAGATCGCATCATCTATACCGTCGGATAAGGGATCGGCAGGTTGGCAGGGGAACTTTAGAGACCGGGAGGAGAATTTCCGGGCCTGAGGAGACGGGGTTTCCGGGAGGCAGAACGGGTTCCTTGGGAGGTGGCTCAAGTGGTTGATTTGACTCTGGTTGACCTTGAAGAATGGGTTCGTTCGGTGATTCTGTGCCAAAGCCCCGAGCGGCGAAAACTCAGCGATTGTGCGCGGGCTGGCGAAGGGCGTGGCGTTGGCACGGTGGACCATGCGGTGTTCCTCATCCGAGGAATAGCATGGGGAATCGGGCCGAGCGCCGGGCGGTGTGCGTAAGTGGCCGGAGAGAAAGGGGTTCCGGGCGGGCGAACTTTGTGACGCGGCGGGATCGGGAGATTCGGCGTGGGAACTCCTGCTAAAATGAGGTTGATCCACTCCCGGGAGGAAAAACCTACATTGAATTCTGCAATCCTCGCCCTGGAAGACGGCACGGTCTTCGAGGGCCGCAGTTTTGGTGCGCCCGCCGAGCGGTCCGGTGAAGTGGTCTTCAACACCGCGTTGACGGGCTACCAGGAAGTGTTCACCGATCCGTCGTATTCGGGTCAGATCGTGATCCTCACCAATCCGCAGATCGGCAACTACGGCACCAGCCGCGAGGATAACGAAGCCGCCCGCCCGTACATAGAGGGGCTGGTGGTGCGGGAGTTCTCGGCGGTGGCCAGCAATTGGCGTTCGGATGCCGAGGCCGGCGCGTTTCTGGCGAATGCCGGCATCCCGGTGGTCTCCGGCCTGGACACGCGCGCGCTGGTGCGGCATCTGCGCACGCGCGGGGTGATGCGCGGAGTGCTCTCGGCGGTCGAAAATGACGCCCAAAAGCTGGTTGCCAAGGCTCGCTCGATTCCTTCCATGGCCGGACTGGACCTGGCCAGCCGCGTCTCGACCATCGAGCGGTACGAGTGGACCCAGCCCGTGGAGCCTTGCTCGCCCTCCGAATTCCTCGGCCGCCCGCCCGCGCCGCGGTTCCACGTGGTGGCTTACGATTTCGGCATCAAACACAATATTCTGCGGCGGCTGGTGCAGGCTGGCTGCCGCGTCACGGTGGTGCCGGCCCTGACCTCCGCGGATGACGTGCTGGCGCTCGGGCCCGATGGCGTTTTCCTCTCGAACGGGCCCGGCGATCCCGAGCCGCTTGAGCCGCAGGTGGCCAATATCCGCAAGCTGATTGGAAAGCAGCCAATCTTCGGCATCTGTTTGGGCCACCAGTTGCTCGGGCTGGCGGTGGGCGGCCGCACCTACAAGCTGAAATTCGGACACCGCGGCGCCAACCATCCGGTGCGCAACGAGCTGACCCGGAAGGTCGAGATCACTTCGCACAACCACGGATTCGCGGTGGACCCCGATTCGCTCAACCTGAACGAAGTGGAAATCACCCACGTGAATCTCAACGACCAGACGCTGGAGGGCTTCCGGCATCGGAGCCATCCGGTATTTTGCGTGCAATACCATCCCGAAGCCGCGCCAGGGCCGCACGATTCGCACTATCTGTTCGGGGATTTTATGAAGTTGATGGAGGATGCCGGCGGGAACCATGCCTAGACGCACCGATCTCCATCGCATCCTTATTATCGGGTCGGGTCCGATCGTCATCGGGCAGGCTTGCGAGTTCGATTACTCGGGGACCCAGGCGGCCAAGGCTCTGCGCGCCGATGGCTACGAAGTGGTGCTGGTAAATTCCAACCCGGCCACTATAATGACGGACCCCGATCTGGCCGATAGAACCTATGTGGAGCCGCTCACGGCTCCTTACCTGGAAGAGATCATCCGGCGCGAACGGCCGGATGCGCTGCTTTCCACGGTGGGCGGGCAGACCGGCCTGAACTTGGCAGTGGAGCTGTCGGATTCCGGCGTGCTCGCTCGATACGGTGTGGAGCTGATCGGCGCCAAAATCGACGCCATCAAAAAGGCTGAGGACCGCCTGCTGTTCAAAGACGCCATGCGCAAGATCGGACTGGAAACGCCGCAATCGCAGCTCGTCAACGGCATCAAGGGCGGGCTGGAATTCGCCATGCGCATCGGCTATCCGTGCATCCTGCGGCCCAGCTTCACTTTGGGAGGCACGGGCGGCGGGATCGCTTATAACCAGGAGGACCTGGAGGAGATTCTGGATCGCGGGCTGGCGCTATCGCCGGTTCACGAGGTGCTGATCGAAGAGAGCGCGCTGGGCTGGAAGGAATTCGAGCTGGAGGTGATGCGCGACCTGAACGACAACTGCATCATCGTCTGCTCGATCGAGAACTTCGACCCCATGGGAGTGCACACCGGCGATTCCATCACGGTGGCTCCGGCGCAGACCCTCACGGACCGCGAATACCAGATGATGCGCGACGGGGCGCTGCGCTGCTTACGCGAAATCGGCGTGGATACGGGCGGCTCCAACGTGCAGTTCGCCATCAACCCGTCCAACGGACGCATGGTGATCATCGAGATGAACCCGCGGGTCTCGCGCAGCTCGGCGCTGGCTTCCAAGGCCACCGGATTCCCGATCGCCAAGATCGCCGCCAAACTGGCCGTGGGGTACCGGCTGGACGAGATCCGCAACGACATCACGCGCAAGACCCCGGCGTGCTTCGAACCCACCATCGATTACGTGGTGGTGAAGATTCCCAAGTGGGCGTTCGAGAAATTTCCCGGCGCGGACCCGGTGTTGGGAACGCAAATGAAGTCGGTAGGCGAAGTAATGGCGATTGGCCGCACCTTCAAAGAGGCGCTGTGGAAGGGCATGCGCAGCCTGGAAACGGGGAAGGCTTTCGGCTCGGAGAAGTTCGACAAGAACCTGATCGGCAACAAGCTGATCACCCCCACGCCCGACCGTTTGAACTACATCCGCTTCGCCATGGCCAGCGGTTACAGCGTGGAAGAGATTCGGGAACTGACCGCCATCGACCCGTGGTTCCTCGCGCAGATGAAAGAGGTGGTGGATTTCGAAACGGCGGCCGGGAAGAGCTGGACCTTCTACACGCCCTTCAGCACGACGCACGGGCCGGCGTTACCTCTCAATGAGATCCCCGCGGATCTTTTCCGCCGGGCCAAGCGTTACGGCATCTCCGACGTGCAACTCGCCCAAATGTGGGGCGCGGACGAGATCGCCGTGCGCAACCGCCGCAAGGAAATGGGCGTCGCCGCCGTCTTCAGCCGCGTGGATACCTGTGCGGCGGAATTCGAAAGCTTCACGCCGTACCTGTATTCCAACTACGAAAGCTCCTGCGAGGCCGAGCCGTCGGATCGCCGCAAGGTGATGATCCTGGGCAGCGGTCCGAACCGTATCGGACAGGGCATCGAGTTCGATTACTGCTGCTGCCACGCGTCGTTCGCGCTGCAAGAGATGGGGATCGAGTCGATTATGGTCAATTGCAACCCGGAGACCGTCTCGACCGATTACGATACCAGCGACCGCCTGTATTTCGAGCCGCTGACGCTGGAGAACGTGCTCAACATCGTGGACACGGAAAAGCCATCGGGGCTGATTGTGCAGTTCGGCGGGCAGACCCCGCTCAACCTGGCCTTGCCGCTGAAGCGGCTGGGCGTGCCCATCATCGGCACCGATCCCGCGGACATCGACCTGGCCGAAGACCGCAAGCTGTTCGGCAGGCTGCTGGACGAGCTGGCCATCCCTTGCCCCGCCAACGGCACGGCCACCAACGTGGAAGAGGCCTGCGCGGTGGCGGCGCGCATCGGCTACCCGGTGCTGGTGCGCCCGAGTTACGTGCTGGGCGGGCGCGCCATGGTGATCGCCTACGACGAGGAGATGGTGCGGCAATACATGCGCGAGGCCGTCACCTTCTCGCAGGAACGGCCGGTGCTGGTGGACCGCTTCCTCGAAAACGCCACCGAGGTGGATGTGGATGCGCTGGCGGATGGCGAAGAGGTGCTGATCGCGGGGATTATGGAGCACATCGAGGAGGCCGGGGTGCATTCCGGAGACAGCTCGTGCGTGTTGCCCGCGCAATCGCTGCCCGAAGCCACTCTGCGCACGATTGAGGATTACACCGTGCGGCTGGCGCGGGCGCTGCGGGTGATCGGGTTGATGAACGTGCAGTATGCCATCCAGAATGGGACCGTGTACGTGCTGGAGGTGAACCCGCGGGCCTCGCGGACGGTTCCCTATGTGAGCAAGGCTACCGGCGTGCCGTTGCCCAAAGTCGCGGTGGGGCTGATGTGCGGGCGCAAGCTGAAGGACTACGGTTTGCGGCCGGGAGTTCTGCCGGTAAGCCAGTATTTCGTGAAGTCGCCGGTGTTCCCATTCAACAAGTTTCACGGGGTGGACCCGGCGCTGGGGCCGGAAATGCGATCCACCGGCGAGGTGATGGGGGTGGGCGCGAACTTCGGCGAAGCCTTCCTGAAGGCGCAGATCGCCGCGGGCAGCTTGCTTCCCACCGAGGGCACGGTGTTTCTGAGCGTCAACGACCACCACAAGACGGAAGCCGTGGAAGTGGCGCGGCGCTTCGCCGGGATGGGCTTCCGGCTGGTGGCCACGCGAGGCACCGCCGCGGCGCTGCGCAACGCCGGGCTGGTGTGCAAGACCGTGTTCAAGGTGAATGAAGGGCGGCCCAATGCGGTGGATTTGTTGAAGGCGGGCGGAATTCAGCTCGCGGTATACACCACCACCGGAGCGCCCGCCTTCCACGACGAGAAGGCCATCCGCCGCACGGCGGTGCAGTACCGGGTGCCGTGCATCACGACGCTGAGCGGGGCGCGCGCGGCAGCCGATGCGGCGATGGCCCGGCGGCGGGATCCGATCCGGGTCTGGAGCCTGCAGGAGATCCATTCGGAGAAGGTGCCCGATTACCGCGCCTTTCTGGAGGCAGCCAAGAACAGCGGGAGCGCGGTCATTGTCCTGCCCAGGGGGCAGTCCGAATCGAGCGATCTGGACGAACTGCTGGCCTGAGACAGATGAGCGCGGATGAAAACAAGGAAAACCTGTCCGCCGCGGGTTATCAGTCGATGACCTGGATGGAGAAGGAGGTTACGAGGGTCCCGACCTGGATGTCCAGGGGAAAACCGTTGGCGGCCGCTGTGGGCGGCAACTGGAAATTGACCTGCGTCACCCCGCTTGGCAATCCCGGAGCGTCGCCGCCGTAAAGAACCGGGAGCTGCGAGAGGCCAAGGCCCGCGTGGCCGGTCAAGACCAAAATCGGATACACATTTGGGGCGAGCGACGTGGTGATCACGTCGTCGGGTGTGCCTGGAAAGGCCCCACCACCGGTCATCCAGACGGTCACGATGGAATCGGGTTGCGCCCTATTGGTGGGTGAATTGACCGTTCCATCCTGGTTCAGCGCCAGGGCGAACCCCGTCGCATCCGTGAAAACCTGGGGCAACGTGGGCACGACCGTGAGCACCGGCCCGTCGATGGCTCCCGATGGCGTGACGATCTGGACTGTGACGGTCGCGAAGCCCGCCATGGCGCTCGGCACGATGGCGTTAATCTGCGTGGGGCCGGCGTAGAGCAGCGCCGCAGGGACACCGTTGAACAGAACCTGAACGCCTCCCAGGGAATTGGCGATGACGTTGTTCGTAATCTGGGCGCCCAGGCCGCCGGACGGGCCCAGGTTGAAGCCGTAGATCGAAATCAGCTCGCGGGCGCAAACCGTCGAGGATATCCCGGACGACGCCGATCCGGCGATCCCCATCAGCGAAGGTCCTGGCGTGGAGGAGGAAATGAGCAGCGATCCCGTGGACCCCAGGGCCGCGAGGGTTCCCTCGGCAGTGATGACGATTGCGGCGCCCGCCGCGCCATTCGGGGCGGTGAAGAGAGAAACGAGGCTGGAGCCATCGGAAGAGAGACCGGCGATATAATTTGTGCCGAGCAGGGGCGCACCGGCCGGCGCAGGCAGCTCCGCGGTGGGCGAACTGCCGGTGAGCCAGATGGTTCCCGCGCTGTCGACCGCCACCCCGCCGGCACTCGCAGGGAAGGCTTCACTGCCGCCGCCGAAGTAAGTGGCAAACAGAAGCGTGCTTCCGGACGAATCCAGCTTGGCCACAAATCCGGCGTACGCGTAGTAAGATCCCGAGGGAACCGGATAGGAAGTTTCGAGGGCGCCCGGCGTGACCGGCAAGCCCTGCTGCGCATTTCCCACCAGGATCACGTTGCCCGAAGCGTCGAGCGCCATTCCGGTAATACTGGGAGAAATTGTCAGTAAAGGGGGCTGAACGATCGGAAGGTAAGTTCCCCAGACGAGTTGGCCGCCTCCCGGCGCAATCTTGGCGACGAATCCCGCCGCCAGTTGGCTGGTGCAGCCGCACTGCTGCGCGTAGGCGTTCGCGCTTACCGGCAGATTATTGGCGTTGGAGACGCCGGAGATGATCACCGCGCCGCTGGAATCGAGGGCGATGGCGGTGGGCTGCGTAAAGATGGTCGGCCCGGTGAATCCGGGGTAGGTGAGGCACGGATTGGAGAGGGGGTTCATGGCACAGGTGAAACCGGCGCCGGAAAAGTAGGTCGAGAAGATCAGGCTGCTTCCCGCCGCCGAGATCTCGGAAATGAAGCCGCTAGAGACCGTACCAGCCGGGGGCGGAGCAGGCGCCGACGGTTGCAAAGCTCCGGGCGTCGTCGGGAAGCCCGCGCCCTCGGCGCCTGTCCCGTAGGCGCCGGTTGTGCCGGTCACGTAGATGTTCCCGGCAGCGTCCAGCGCCACGGCTGTGGCGGAGCCTCCAGCCAGGCCGCCCAGCAGTGTGGAGAAGAGAATTTTTTGAAGCTGCGCGTCGAGCTTCGTGACGAAGATCGAGCCTGACGTCTGTAGCGCGGAGACCAGCGGGAAATCCGGCGATTGGGTCATCCCGACGATGACCAGATTGCCTTGCGGATCTACTGCGGCGGCATTGGGCGTGTCGATGCTGGAGCCGCCAAAATTGAAGGTAGCGAGAACGTTCCCGGAACCGTCTGTCTTGAGCACGTGAATGTTCGAGGTTACGGAGTCTTTCGCGCTCGATGAGACGACAAACAGGTTGCCGGATGGATCGGCGGTAAGGAGCTTGGCGGTGTCGAACTGGTTCAGATCGGGAAAATGCGCCGAAAAGCTCTGCGGATTCGGAGTGGCCGCAACCGCGGGAGCAATGGTCAGGCAGACACTGAATAACGCCAGATGCCGCCCGGACCTCATCACCTCAGTATATGATTGCCAGTGTCCTGCCGCCGCGGCAGGCCCGCGACCGCAACCCGGGAGCTTTCAGCGGTCAGCCGTCGGCACAACCGGAGCGCCGGTGCCCGGCTAGCCCTGGGGCGGCCGCCCGGCCCGCCGCCCGGACGCGCGTGGCCTGGTCATCGAGGCCGGCCGCCAGGCCCTGCTCAACAGATCCCGCAGCGCGTCGGGGTGCACGCGCGAAAGGCGCACCAGAACCCACGGGTTGAGGAGAACGACTCGGTGTAACAACACAGGTAACCGAAGCCTAAGCCGGCCAGCTCGTCAATTCTGAATTGATGCCTCCTCCGCAGGCGATACTGCAGGGTAGGGGAGATGGTCTGCTGGCACTCAATCTTTCCCAACGTGCGAAGAATGAGCTTGCCGAGGAATCTGCCGGCTAGCGCGCGATCGGGGTTTTTTCCGCTGGCTGCCCGCGGACACGGCAGATAGTTTTCCAGCCACCCTGCAACGCGACGGCAATTCCGGCGCAGATGAGCGCCGGCAGGGAACGCTGTTCGCTAGGCCACCGGACCAACAGCGTTGCGGCGCTGCCCGCAAAACACCCGGCGACGGCAATCGGAATCGGGCGCTTCCTCGACTTGCCGAGCGCCCAGAAGTACCCGCCAAACGCCGCTCCGACCACTGGCGGGACCCAATCGTGACTACGAACCAGGTAAAGCGCTCCCAGGGAGAGACCGAAAGCCATCCATGCCAGAACTTCGCCGCCTGCCTGCTTGACTGCCGGCCGCCAGAGTTCGCAGATCAACCATACGACGGCGACTATCGCGAGGGGCCAGCCCCACGACGAACCCGGCCAACGCCGCCGCATCAGTTCTAAACCGAAGAAAGCGGCAATCCCGATTCCCCAAATGAACAGGCCCGCAACGTTGAGCCACTCCTTGGCCGCGGCCCGGAACCCCCGAGGGCCGGCGTGTCGAACTCCGGTGGGCCGGTTGCGGGATCTCCCGATTGGCTGTCTGGCTGCATCGTGGCGCCCGCGAGGCTATGCAGTTCCAGATTAACTCATCCGGCAATCCGGTTTCCCGGATGAGCCGCACCGGTCGGCCAGCCGAGGGATCGCGGCTGGAGATCACATGGTCGTTCAGGCCCTCGCTCTCGCGGCATGCGCCCCGAATCGCGCGGACGTTGGCGGCGGTCTGGCGGGCGCAGTCGGTAACCAACTTCCCATGCCAATAGTCCCTTTCCCTCCCGCCACTTACCGCCGCCGTCAGCCGGCCAGCCGTGTCTCTCATGCTATACCTCGGATGAGGAATGCCGCATGTCCCAGCCCGCCGGGCCGCCGGGCACCCCCTGGGCCCGCCAATGCGCCACCGCTGCGGCGCGAGTTCCGGGGTGGGATTTGCGCTTTTCAAAGACGAAATGGTTTCACTTGGGCATGGCTTTAAATGATTAAGGTGATTCGGGTTAACATTAGAATGGCTTCGTTCCGTAATTCCTCGCGCAGCGCTTTGAGGCGCTCGAACTCCTGTACTGCCCCGCCGCATGCGAAGCCGCGCACCGATCCCCTGCCAGCCCATCGCCGCTGCCGCGCCTCCCCACGGCTCAAAAACCTTCTTCCTTCGCTCCACAATGGGCATGCTTTAAATGATTGAGACGAACCGGGTTAACTATAAAATGGCTTCGTTCCGCAATTCCACACGCGGCGCTTTGAGGCGGTCGGACTCCCGTACTGCCCCGCCGCATCCGAAGCCGCGCCGATCCCCTGCCAGCCCGTCGCCGCCTCCGCGCCTCCCGCGCCGCGCCTCCCCAAAACCCCCTCCTTCCCCGCTCTACAATGGGAATGCCTTAAATGACTGAGGTAATTCGGATTAACAATAAAATGGCTTCGTTCCGTAATTTTACACGCGGCGCTTTGAAGCGTTCGAATTCCTGTACTGCCCCGCCGCCGGGGCACCCTCCGGGCCCGAAGCCGCGCGCCGGCCCTCTGCCAGCCCATCGCCGCTGCCGCGCCTCCGCACCTCCCCGCGCCTCCCAGATACCTTTCCCCTCCCCGTTCTACAATAGGTGTGTGCACCGCTTCGCTGTTCCGGCGGCTTTCGCGCTGGCCGCTGTTCTCTCGGCGCAAACCGGCTTTTTCCGCTTGAAAGACATCCGCCCCGGAATGCACGGCGTCGGCCGCACGGTCTTCACCGGCAACCGCATCGAAGAGTTTCAGGTCGAAATCCTCGGCGTGCTCGATAACATCGGGCCCAAGGAATCGCTCATCCTGGCGCGCCTCTCCGGCGGCCCGCTGGAGCATACCGGTGTCATGCAGGGCATGAGCGGCAGCCCCGTTTATATCGATGGCAAACTGGTGGGCGCCGTGGCCATGGCCTTCCCCTTCGCCAAGGATCCCATCGCCGGCATACGCCCTATCGAAGACATGGTCCGCTCGCCGGGCCCCGGTGCCCCGGTGGCCTCCGCCCCATCCCGCCACCCGGCCATCGCGCTGGCCGATCGCGACCTCACCCGCCCGCTACCGCGCCCCGCCTCTCTGTGGAGCGGCGAAGCCCGCATGGTGGATATCGCTACGCCCATTTCCTTCGGCGGCTTCAGCGAGTCCACTCTGGAGGCCTTCGCGCCGCAACTGCGCGCCCTCGGCCTGGAACCGCGCCAGGGCATCACCGCGGGCGCCAAACTGGAGCCGGCCATGGGCAATCCGGCGGACCTCAAGCCCGGCTCCATGATCAGCCTGCAACTCATGGCCGGCGATCTCAGCATGGGCGCCGATGGCACCGTCACCTACATCGACGGCAGCCGCATCTACGCCTTCGGACATCGCTTCCTGGACGTCGGCGCCACGGCCATGCCCTTCGCCCGCTCCGAGGTGATCGCGCTGCTGCCCAACCTCAACACCTCCTTCAAGCTCTCCGCCGCCAAGGAGTGGATGGGCACCATCAACGAGGACCGCAACACCGCCGTGGCCGGAGAGCTGGGCAAGCGCGCCCCCATGGCGCCGGTCTCGATGAGCGTCTGGCGGGGCGGCCGCGCGGTCGAAACCTACCAGGCCCAGATGGTCAACGATCCTCTGCTTTCGCCGCTCCTGCTGCAGATGGCGGTCTATTCCGCCATCGATGCCACCGAGCGCACCTTGGGCGCTTCCAGCCTGCGGGTCACCGGCCAGGTGGAGTTCCAGAACGCCCCCGCTCCCATCCGGCTCGACAACATTTTCAGCGCCGATAACGGCTCCGCCTTGCAGGTATCGCTGGCCGCCGCCGTCCCCCTGGCATACATCATGCAAAGCGGTTTCGACACCCTGCGCTTGAAAAAGGTGGATCTGCGCATCGAAGCCTTCGATGAGAAGAAGCAACTGGAGATCGACGGCCTTTCGCTCTCGCGGCGCGAGGTGCGCCCCGGCGAAAAGCTGCAGCTCCAGGTCCTGCTGGTGGGCGCCAACGGCGTGGAGACCACCCGCAGGCTCGAGTACCAGGTGCCCATCGGCGCCGAGCCGGGCCCGCTCTACTTCACTGCCGCCGACGCCAACACCACCAACCTCACGGATTTCCGCGCGGTGCTCACCTCCAGCCCCCACACCCCGGCCCAGCTCATCACCACGGTCAACAACCTGCACCCCAACAACAAGGCTTACGTGCGTGTATGGCGCGCCGACCCGTCCTTCCAACTGGAAGGCGCGGAAATGCCCGATCCGCCGGCCTCCGTGGCGCTCATCCTGGCGGGTTCGCAATCCAGCATCGCGGGCATCACCCAGACGCGCAATTCCAAGATCGGCGAAATGGAGATCGATGGCGGCGACGTGGTCATCTCCGGCGTCAAAACCATCCAGGTGGAAGTGAAGGAATGAAAATCGGCATAAGTGGTAGGACAGGCGCTTCCGCCTGTCAACCGGTTCGTGGGACAGGCGGGATGCCCCCTGATCCCGCCTGTCAACCGTCTCGTGGGACAGGCGAAATGCCCCCTGATCCCGCCTGTCAACCGTCTCGTGGGACAGGCGGGATGCCCCCTGGGCCCGCCTGTCAACCGGTTCGTGCGACAGGCGGGATGCCCCCTGGACCCGCCTGTCAACCGTCTCGTGGGACAGGCGGGGTGCCTCCTGGGCCCGCCTGTCAACTTCTCGCCTGCGCGGCTCTTGGCGCCGCCCTGGCAACCGCGCTTTGGTCCAGCGGCACGGCGGTCTGGGAAATGGACTCCTACACCGATTTCCTGCGCGGCCGTTTCGACGGGGTCTCGCTCAGCCGGGAAGGCCGCCTTTCCCTGGCCCCCAAGGTGGATACCGTCTTCACCTCCGATCAGCCGGTCATCTGGAGCCTCGCCCAGGGTCCCGGAGGCGTCCTCTACGCCGCCACCGGGCATCGTGGCCGCGTCTACCGCATCGACGCCTCGGGCTCGAGCTCGCTGCTCTACTCCGCCGAACAGCCCGAGGTGTTTGCCATCGCCGTGGACCGCGCCGGCGTTCTCTACGCCGGCACCTCGCCCGATGGAAAGGTGTATCGCATCGAAAACGGCCAGGCCACCGAATACTTCGCCCCCAAGGCCAAGTACATCTGGTCGCTCGCCGTAGGCCTGGACGGCGCGCTGTTTGTGGGCACTGGCGATCAGGGCAAGATCTACCGCGTCACCTCGGCCGGCCAGGGCGAGTTGTATTACGATAGCGGCCAGGCGCACATCACCGGGATGGCCGTGGATCCGCAGGGCCGCCTGCTGGCGGGCTCCGAGCCGAATGGCATCCTATACCGCATCTCGGCCAAGGACAAGGCCTTCGTGCTCTATGACGCCAGCCTGCCGGAGATCCGCTCCATCGTCCCCATGACCGATGGCACCGTCTATGTAGCGGCGCTGGGCGGCTCCGTCGCCAAACGCGTGCAAAGCGCGACGCAAGCGGCCCAGAGCATGAACGGCGGAGGCGTCGCCACCGGCGTGACCACCACCATCACGGTGGAAGCCCAGGCAGCGCCGGGCGGCGAGATCAAGCCTCCCGACCCCAAGCAAACGGGCGGGGTGGCCATCGCCGCGCCCACCGCGCCGCAAGTCAGCACGCAGTTCACTCCCGTGGTGGACATGAGCGGAGTCGACAAATCGGCGGTCTACCGCATCAACCCGGATAATACCGTCGAAACCCTGTGGAGTTCCAAGGAGGAGAACGTCTACGACCTGCTGGCGCTGGAAAAGCAGCTCCTCTTCTCCACCGACGAGAACGGCCGCATCTACGGCCTGACGCCCGACCGCCGCGTCACCCTGGTGGCCGAGACCAATCAGGGCGAAACCACCCGTCTGTTGCCCTCCGAGCATTCCGTGCTGGCCGCCACCGCCAACATGGGCCGCATCTACCGTCTGGGCGAAGGCCCGGGCGCGAGCGGCGGCTACGAAGCTCCGGTGCACGATTCCGGCACGGCTTCGCGTTGGGGCCATCTGAGCTGGCGCGGCGATGTCCCGGCCGGGTGCTCGCTGGTGTTCCACACCCGCTCGGGCAATTCCGCCAAGCCCGACCGCACCTGGTCGGATTGGTCGGAGCCGCTCACCGTTCCCGCGGGTTCGCGCATTTCGAGCCCCAACGCCCGCTACATTCAGTGGAAGGTGGAGATGGCCGGAGGAGCGGGGCCGTCTGGGGTGCCCTCCGGGCCCGGAACCACCCCCGTGGTGAACAGCGTCACGCTGGCCTACCTGCCGCAGAATTCGCCGCCGGTGGTGAAGAGCATCAACGTGGTGACCCAGGCGATCGCGGTGGCGGCGCCCTCCAAGCCGGCGGCCGGCGCGAGCGCGGGCGCTTACACCGTGACCGTCACCGATACCGGCGACGCTTCGGCCTCCTCCTCGGCTTCTTCGGCCGGCACTCCCACGCAAACCCTGCCGCGCGCTTCCCAGCAGCAGATCACCATCTCCTGGCAGGCCGAGGATCCGGATGGCGACAAGCTCATCTACAACGTGTACTTCCGCAGCGAAGACGAAACCCAGTGGCTGACCCTGCGCAGCGGGCTGCACGAAAATTCCATCACCTTCGATGCCGATATTCTGGCCGATGGCAAGTATTTCTTCCGCGTGGTGGCGTCCGATCGCGAGTCCAACCCGCCGTCCAGCGCGCGCGAAGCCCAGTTGACCAGCGCGCCGGTGCTCATCGACAACACCCCGCCGCTGGTCGTTATCGGAACCGTGCGCTACGCCGGCGGCAGCGCCCACGTGGAATTCGAAGCCGTGGATGCCGCCTCCGCGTTGCGCCACTGCGAGTACTCGCTCGACGCCGCCAACTGGGTGCCCGTGGAAGCCGCCGACGGAGTGATCGATTCGCCGCGCGAAAAGTTCGTCCTGGACCTCACCGGCGTAGCCCCGGGCGAGCACCTGCTGGTGATCCGCGTGGCCGACAGCGCCAACAATTCGGGCGTTGCCAAGGTGCTCCTGAAATGAGTGCTGCTGAAATGACGCCAGCGGCCAGCCGCCTCGAACAGGTGTTGGGGACCGCGCCGCCGCGCCTGGTCGACATCGACCGGGACGATGCCGGGCGATTGCCCGCATCCGGCGGCTGGTCCAAGAAGCAGATCCTCGGCCACCTGATCGATTCCGCCGGCAACAACCATCAGCGCTTCGTGCGCGCGCAGTTCGTGCCCCATCTGGAGTTCCCCAACTATCGGCAGGAAGCCTGGGTGGCCGCGCAATCCTATGCCACCGAACCCTGGCCGGATCTGGTGAATCTCTGGCTGCTGCTCAATCGCCATCTGTTGCATATCGTCCGCAACACTCCGGCGGAGCGGCTCTCGCACACCTGCTCCATTGGCGGAAAAGATCCGATGGCGCTGGCGGATCTCATGGAGGACTACGTCCGGCACATGGAGCATCACCTGGAGCAAATCTTCGCCACCGCGCCGCCCGGAACCGAGCCGGCCGGATCAGAGCCGGGCCCAGAGGGCGCCCCGTCAGGGAGCGGTCCGGGGTCTCGCTGAGCGCATGTCCGACTTCTCCCGCCGCCGCCTCCTGCAGCTCGCCCCCGCTACGCTCTTCGCCCAGGCCCCACAGCCGCCCATCGATCGCCGCGCGGTGGTCTCGCGCCACAATCCCACGGTCCGCGCCTTCGACCCGCGCTCGCCGCTCTCGGTTGGCAACGGAGAATTCGCCTTCACCGCCGATCCCACCGGCCTGCAGACCTTCCCCAACCTCTATGAAACGGCCATGCCTCTCTGCACGATGTCCCAGTGGGGCTGGCACACAACGCCCAACCCTTTGGGCACCGGACCCGCCGATCTGCGCCTGGAGCCGTTCGACACCTTCGGTCGCAAGGTAGGCTACCCCACCAACTCCACCGGCCAGAAGCCGCTCTTCGACTGGCTGCGCGAGAACCCCCACCGTCTGCACCTGGGCCGCATCGGCTTCGCCATCGACCGCCAGGAGGAAGTCTCGCTCGCCGGCCAAACCCTCGACCTATGGAGCGGCGTCCTGCACAGCGAATTCCAATGGCAGGGCCAGCCAGTGGTGGTCGAGACCTGTTGCCATCCCGAGCTGAATCTGCTCGCCGTTACCGTGCGTGGCCGCGTGCCCGTGCGCTTCGAATTTCCGTACGGATCGAGCGGCATGAGCGGCGCTGACTGGAATCACCCCGAGAAGCATAAAACCACCGAGATCAGGCCTTCGCCGTACCGCCTGGAACTGGCCCGCAAGCTGGATGACGATGCTTACAACGTGGCCATCGGCTGGGGGAGCGCCGCCACCATCGCCCGCGAGGCCGAGCACCGCTTCCTGCTTACGCCAGCCGGCGAAACCCTGGAGTTCGTGTGCGCGTTCGGCCCGCCCGGTCTGGCGCTTCCCACCGCCCGGCGAACCCTGGCAGCCACCCAAAAACACTGGGAAACGTTTTGGACCACCGGCGGCGCGGTGGACTTGGGCAGCGCGCGCGAGCTGGAGCGCCGCGTAGTCCTGTCGCAATATCTCACCGCCATCCAGTGCGCCGGGTCGCTGCCTCCGCAGGAGACCGGACTCACCTGCAACTCCTGGTACGGCAAGTTCCACCTGGAGATGCACTATTGGCACGCCGCCCACTTCGCCGTGTGGGGCCGCGCGCCCCTCCTGGAGCGCAGCCTCGCCTGGTACGCGCGCATCCTGCCCTCCGCGCGCGAAAAGGCTCGCAGCCAGGGCTACAACGGCGCGCGCTGGCCCAAGATGACCGCGCCCGATGGCCGCGGCAGCCCCTCGCCCATCGGCCCCATGCTCATCTGGCAGCAGCCGCATGTCATCACCATGGCGGAGCTATGTTACCGGGCCCACACGGCACCCCAGTTTGCGCCCCAAGGCGGGCCTCACCCCGCCGCACTCGACTCCGCCGCGCCCCAACCCGGCACCGCGCCCAGCCCCGCTGTCGCGCCTCGCCCAGCCTCCGCACCTCAACCCGGCGCCGCGCCCCACCCTGCGGCCGCACCCGACCCCGCCGCCGCGCCCCAACCCGCCGCCGCGCCGAACCCCGCGGCCGCGCCCAACCCCGCGGCCGCGCCCAACCCCGCAGCCGCCACTCTCGATCGCCACCGCGACGTGGTCTTCGAATCGGCCGAGTTCATGGCCTCCTACGCCCACTGGGACTCCGCCGGCAATCGCTACGTCCTGGGCCCGCCGGTGATTCCAGCGCAGGAAAACCATCCGCCGCGCGAGACCTGGAACCCCACCTTCGAGCTGGAATACTGGGCCGATGCGCTCGAAACCGCGCAGCACTGGCGCGAACGCCTGGGCCTCCGGCGCGAGCCGAAATGGGAGGACGTGCGCACCAAACTGGCCGCCCTGCCATCGAACGACGGGGTCTACCTGGCGCATGAGAATTGCCCGCAGACGTTCACCGCGCGCAACCGCGACCATCCTTCCTTCCTCTACGCGCTGGGAGTAATGCCCGGCGTGAAGGTGGATCGCGAAACCATGGCCCGCACCCTCGAAAAAGTGCGCCGGGAATGGCAGTGGCCCGACACCTGGGGCTGGGACTACCCGGCCGTGGCCATGACCGCCGCCAGCCTCGGCCAACCCGAAACCGCGGCCGAAATCCTGCTCATGGAAACGCCCAAGAACACCTGGCTTCCCAACGGCCACAACTGGCAGCGCGCCAATCTTCCGCTCTACCTGCCGGGTAACGGAGGGTTGCTGCTGGCGATAGCTCATATCGCGCACACTTGCGGTTTTCCCAAGTCCTGGAATGCCCGGTGGGAGCAACTGGCTCCGCTATACTGAGCCATAGTGCGCTGGTATCCGCGGACTTTCGTGAACGTGCTGCGGCGAAGCCTGCTGGCTGCCTTCGACGACGGTAGCCTCGGCTCGGCCAAGGGCGCTGCTTATTCCGCGCTGCTCTCCTTCTTCCCCGTGCTCGCTTCCGCCGCCACCATCCTGGTGGAGGTGCGGGCGGAGTTCGTATCGCGCACCATTGAAGACGCCCTTTCGCAGATCGTGCCGCCGGGCTCCGAGGAACTGGTCGTGCAGCAGTTCCGGGTTTCCGGCGCGCGCCCGCTGGGCGTGCTCGTGGTGGCCGGGTTGATCTCGCTGTGGGCGGCTTCGGGCGTCATCAACAGCCTCGTCGACGGCTTTCAGGTGATCTACCGCGTACCGCGCAACCGGGGATTCTTCCACCAACTGGGCGTGTCCACGGCGCTGGTGCTGGCGTCGGCCGTGCCCCTGGTTTGCGCCTCGCTGCTGGTCGTGTTCGGCGCCCAGGTGGAACAGGCCGTGCTCTCTTGGATGAAGGTGGACCCGCTATGGACGCCCCTGGCCTGGCTCTGGCGGTTCCTGAGCCGCCTGGCGCAATTCCTGGTGGCCATGGCCAGCACCGCGACCGTGACCGCCTGCCTCTACTACTTCGGCCCCTATCGGCGGCAGCGCTGGCGCTTCGTGTGGCCCGGAGCGATTCTGGCCACCGTGCTGTGGCTGCTGGCAACCCTGGTCTTCGCCTGGTACGTCCGCAACGTAGCCCATTACAACGTGATGTACGGCTCGGTGGGAGTGGTGATCGCGCTGTTGGTCTGGATGTATCTGATCGCCTGCATCGCCATGATCGGCTGCGAGTTCAACGCCGAATACGAGCGCAGCCAAAAGACCGCCGGTTAGGGGCGCCCTTCTGATCCCGCTCCAGCCAACCGGCCAAAGCTGACGGCCCCGGCTGACCGCCGATCGCCTCTCCCCTCCCCGCCGGTCCATATATCCCCTGTCGAGGGGAGTCACTTTCGCCCCGGGCGGATCATCTCTATAAATGCAAGCCAACAAGAAAGCGAAATGAGGCCGCGGGGACGAAACCCGCGAGACGCCGATCGCATGGCTGGCACCGATATCAGACTTTTAGGAGAAAACGATCATGACGAACAGACTGCTTCTGGTTGGGGCCCTGGCCCTCGCCTCCCTTTCGCTGGCTAGCGCCAAGTCCTACGACATCACTTTGACCCAGGCTGCCAAGGCCGGCAGCGTGCAACTGGCCGCCGGTCAGTACCGCCTGAAGGTCGAGGGTTCCAACGCCGTCTTCACCAACGTGGACAACAACAAGAGCGTCACCGTCCCGGTGAAGGTCGAGAGCGCCGAGAAGAAGTTCGACCAGACCGCCATCGACACCAAGGACGCCAACGGCTCCCCCACGGTGGAAGCCATCGAGCTGGGCGGCTCCACGACCAAGCTTGAGTTCTAATTCACGCACGTAGCGGCGGGCCGCGAACCCGCCAAGTCCCCCATCCGGCGCGCCACTCCAGCAGGGGCGCGCCGGTTTTTTTTGGCTCTTGGGGGGTGAGGTGAGGAATGGGCCGCCCCAGTGCTACAACGGAGGAATGCCCTTCCGGCACTCTCTCCGCGGCGCTCTCTTCCTCTCCCTCCTCACTTCGGCCCACGCCGCCGCCCCCTTCTGGATCCGCATCGTCGATCAGGAAACCGGCCGTGGCGTTCCCTTAGTCCGGCTCAGCACCCCGCGTGACGCCATCCGCTTCTGGACCGACAGCAACGGAGTGGCCGCCATCGACGACGCCGCGTTGGAGGGGCGCGACGTCATCTTCACTATTACCAGCGACGGTTACGAATTCCCCGAGCGAATCCTCGACCAGCCCGCCACGCGGGTGCGCGTCGAGTCCGGCGCTCATGTGGAGCTAAAGATCCGCCGCACCAACCTCGCCGAGCGCCTCTACCGCATCACCGGCGCGGACATCTATCGCGACAGCCTCCTCGCCGGCCTGCCGGTTCCCATCGCGCAGCCGCTCCTCAACGGAGGCGTCACCGGCCAGGACACCAACATCTCCACCGTCTACCAGGGCCGCCTTTTCTGGTGCTACGGCGATACCTTCGGATTGGCTGCGGCCCTCTTCTCGGTCTCCTGCGCCACTTCCCAACTGCCCGGCCAGGGCGGGCTGGACCCGTCCATCGGCATCGACCTCACTTACTTCGTGGATGCCCACGGTTTCAGCCGCGCCATGCTGCCGCTGCCGCGCCCCGGGCTGGTGTGGATCGAAGGGATCTTCACCGTGAACGACCCCACCGGCCGCCAGCGCCTGGTGGCCACTTACACCCGCCAGCCCGGCGTCGCGCCGCCCACCGAGCGCGGCGTGGCGGTCTTCGATGACGCCGCCGGACAGTTTCGCGTGCTGGGGCAACTGCCGCTCCGCCGCGGCCATAAGTCTTCGCACCCGTTTCAGGTAACCGAAGAGGGCGTCACTTATTGGTATCTCTTCCCGCACCAGCGCGTGCGCGACGAGTGGGGCGCGCTCACCGACCCCCGGCGCTGGGAATCCTTCACCTGCCTGGATCCCGGCGCCACGTTCGATGCCGCGAATCCACGCGTGGAACACGGTCCCGATGGCGCGCTGGTGTGGGCCTGGAAGCCGGATACCGACCGCATCGAAGCCTCCGAGGAGCGCCGCCTGATCGAACGCGGCCTCCTGAAGAAGGAGGAAGCCTGGTTTGCGCTACGCGACGAATCCGGCAACCCGACCGGCGCGTCCCCGTCCTCCGTGGTCTGGAATGCCTGGCGGAAGAAATGGATCATGCTGGCCGAGAAGACCGGATCGGTTTACTACGCGGAGGCCGATCGTCCCATCGGTCCCTGGAATCGCGCCATCCAGATCGTCGAGCACCGCGCCTATAACTTCTACAACGTGGTCGAGCATCCCTTCTTCGACCAGGAAGGCGGACGCGTGATTTATTTCGAAGGCACTTATACTGCCGCCTTCAGCGCCGCCAAGGAGCTTACTCCGCGCTACGACTACAACCAGATCCTCTACCGCCTGCGTCTCGACAGGATTTCCGGCAGGCTTTAGCCTGGCTGTAGCCCGCTACCAGTCCGTAAAGAAGGCGTCCGGGATGCATCGGAGGATCATCGCCGCGGGTGAGAAGACTGGACAGGCCGGCCGCCAGGGGGCCAAATAGGTAGGGACGTCGTTCTCGCCAAGGGTACGTCATGTCCTCTCGCGCGATTATTTGCCCGGTAGTGGATCGTCCTCAGTTTGCCGCCGGCTTCTCCGCGTGATCGATCACCAGAATCTCCACCGGGCCCTTTTGCTGTTCCAACCTCAATCCAAGCTGCTCTTGAAGCGCCAGGAGGAATGGCGGGAATTGAACAATCATGGCTCCGGCGTCCGCCGATGTACCGGCCGGGACATCGTCTGGAGACCAGTCGAGAGTGAAATCGAAATCTCCCGCGATGCCGGTCTTGTGGGTTACGGAGCGGCCGGTTTGGCGGGCAAGGAATTCTTTGGCAAACATGGCCATGGAAACGCGCTGGCAGTTCAAATGATGGCCGTTGGTCACAAATTCCGGTGTGCCGGCAGTGGATTCCCGCAGTCCTTTGGGCCCATTCTTAGCGACGGTCAATACAAGTACGGGAAGCACCTTCGTCTCCCGATGAAGGATAACGTGGAAACGGTCTGCCAAAAGGCTCTGAGTGCGCAGCCTGATCAGGCTCGCGCTGTCGCCGGAAGGCGACTTGCCGGCCGAATCGGTATTGTCGCCGGGCTTGGCGAGCACTTCGTATCGTTCGGAGTCGAGCCAGGCAGGCCCGCCGGAGATCTGATCGTCCCGAACGTCGTACGCATATTCAATCAGGAATCTCACGGAGACGTTGGTAGCATTCAGCACGCCGCCGGCGGCTCTTCGGAAACCGCTGTTCGCCGGTTGTCCCTCGGTGGGCTTGACGGACACCACTTCGAAGGCCGGGCGTGGAGCGGCATCGTAAGTTTGGGCCGGAATCGGGATCGGGCGGAGCAGAACGGCCGCGACTGCGGCGCCCAACGCAGCGCTAATCCACCGCACTGGCCCAGACACTGGCCGAGGGATAATTTGCCGAGTCATATAAGTGCCACCCGTTGGACGACGGCAACTTTCAAAAGTCGCGCGAGTTTCCTGGGAATCCGGGCTGAGCTTTCTACCGAGACCGCAGAGCCGGCCGCGCCTCTGCTAAACCCGGTACCCCTCCGCGTAACCCGCACCCCTCCGCGTAACCCGCACCCCTCCGCGTAACCGCACCCCTCCGCGAAACCCCGCGCCCCTCCGCGAAACCCCGCGCCCCTCCGCGAAACCTGGCGCCCCTCCGCGAAACCTGGCGCCCCTCCGCGAAAGCCGGCGCGCAGCCGCGATGAAGCCGTCTGCCCGCGCGTCGGCAAATCGGCCGCCCGGGCTCCGTTTCATCTTCCGGCGCCGTGCGCTTATAAAACGCCGTGCGCTTACAAAACAAGGACTGGCAACTGAAGCATCGCAGCGCGTCCGCGTTGAACAGCATCCCCATGGACGAAACTGGCGAACCTCGAAGTCTTGGAGTAATGAGTGTCCCCGATTTGCACACGGGCACTCGATCTTTCCTCCCCGGCGATCTCTCCCGGTGCTCCCCGGTCAGTCCGTATCAGGCTGTACGCACCTGCGGAATGCGCGTCTCGACGGGCGGCAAAACCGGAAAACCGGTGTAAGGAACCGTCTGATACCAATACGCCACGGAGAAGAAATTGTCTCCCCGGTCGTTGGCATGGCCATGTTCGATGGTGTATTTCAAATAACGCTGGAAGGTTACGGGATTGTCGCCGTGCCAGCGGTAGCAGCAGTAGCGCCCGCCGGTGCGTTCGGCATTGGCGATCAGCGGCGCGCCATACATCGGGTGGCCAAACGGCTGCGCACCGTCGCGTCCGCCGAAATCCCAGCTTCCCAGAAAGTAGTCTTCGGAACCCGTGCCGTTGATCACCGGCAGCCTCTCGTCGTCCACGAAGATCATCTCGTCGCCTTCGCCCCACCACCCGTTCGCGTTCTCCAGCACCCCCAGCGTCACGCCCATTAACTGGCCGCGGCCGCGAGTCTCGGCAAACACGTAGTTCTGCTTGCCATCCAGGTTCAACTTGGGTCCGCTGAAAGTGGCTGGCACGCACGGCTGCGCCTGGCGGTACTGGGCGTGGAAGTAAAGCGCATCCTCGGGGAGCGCCGGAACCGTCATGTAGTCGATGTTGGAGTAGAAGGACCCCACTTCCTGTTTGCCCTCGTTGGTGACGGTGAGGCGTGCCGCGCCGCGGTAGGGCATGGCGAAGTAACAGTTGAGCGACTTGCCCGGAGAGCAGGCCAGGTACTCCGACGTGTAGATGGCGTAGGAGTTCAGATTGAGGCCGAAGAAATCGCCCACCGGGGCTTCCACGCTGGGCTGGGCATTGCCGTCCCAATAGGCGCGCAGCACCAGCTCCTTCAAATGATCGTTCGAGCGCGCGGCGATGGTGAACCAGATGTGGCTGATCACGCCGGGGCCTTGGGCGTTGAAGACCTCCTGCACGCCGCCCGCCGGGATCTGCCAGGAATCGCGATTGCCGCCCGTACGGTCGAAACTCGACTGCTTGAGCGACCGGTAATTTTGCGCGCGGGCATAGGCGGGCAGGATAGAGGCCGCGCCGCCGGTCTGCTGTTGCTGGGCTTGCGCGGGAGCCGCCGCCGCTGCCATCCCGCCGGCCGCCAGCATTCCCTCCAGGAAGCCGCGCCGTCCGTTCTTGCGAGTCTGCATGGCTGTCCTCACCTCCCCAGCGCCTCGGCGATGGCCTTCTCTGCCAGCGGCCCCATGATCTCGTAACCGGCCGCGTTGGGATGCAAACCGTCGCCGGTGATCTCGGCTTTGAAGAACCCCTTATCGTCCACCGTGGCGGAGTAATAATCCAGATACACCAGGTGGTGGCTGGCGGCATACCCCTTAATCCACCGGTTCAGCTCCAGGATCTTTTCAGGCGGCCGCGTGGCCGTTTGCGGCCGGTGATAGTCGCACACCGGCGTCAGCGATGCCAGCACCACCTTGATATTGTTGGCGCGCGACATGTCGGCCATGGCCGCCAGGTTCTGCTCGACGGATTCCAGGGAAACCGGCCCTAGGTTGCCGCCGATATCGTTGGTGCCCGCCAGGATCACCACCGCCTTGGGTTGCAAAGCGACCACATCCGGATAGAAGCGCAGCAGCATCTGGGCGGTCGTCTGGCCGCTGATGCCGCGGTTCACGTAGGGTTTTCCGGGGAAGAAGACGCTGCCATTATTGCCACGGCCCCAGCCGTCGGTGATGGAATCGCCCATGAACACCACGCGGTTGGCTTCGGCCGGCGACGTGGCCAGCTTCTGGTTATCGGCGGCGTAGCGGGCGGTATTGCCGAAATCGTTGATTAACTGGTAGACGCCGCGCAAGGCCGAGGGAACGGCCGGCGGAGTGGCAGGAGAAGGCTGCTGGGCCCACGCGACCGTGACCCAGAGAAGGGGAAGCAGAATCCGCATGCAGCCTATTGTACAAGGTGGCGCAAGGGGGCGGGTTTTAGGGAATGCAACCGCTCCCTGTGGTCGCGGCTCTGAAGACGCGGCTCTGAAGACGCACCGGAGCCGCGACCACAGGGAGCGGTCTAGAGCTACTTAGAAGCCGAGCTTGGTCTTGGATCCGCCCAGATCGATTTCCTGGACCTGATCGGTCTCGCCCTGCTTCGAGGATTGGATCTTGGTCTCGCCGTACTTGGTGTTTCCGTTTTCGACCTTCACCGGAGTGGTGTAGGTCTTGGCAGTATCGACGTCTGTAAAAACTGCGTTGGATCCCTGTACTTTCAAGATATACTGGCCGGGTTTCAACTGCACGGCGCCGACCTTGGTCGGGGCAGAAAGGACGATTTCGTAGGATTTCGCGCTAACGATAGTCAGGCTTGCGAGAGACAACACTCCCGCCAAGAAAAGGTTCTTCATGTTCGTTTTTCTCCTAAAATCTTGCCAACGAATCGCGCCCGCCTGGACGGTTGTCAGGATTCCAGCGGGATCGATCCTTCTCTGTCGGCTTACACTGGAGTAGGCGGCAGGCACCGGGTGTTGGTTACAGCGACATGCCGCCCGTCACGAAAAAAGTATTAAAAGGTCCGATTTGTTTACAAAGCCTTACTGACCAACGGGAACCACCCGCCCCGGCCCGCCCCACCGCGCAAATCCTGGCCAAACTGTCGTATCCTGTCCAAATATGAGAAAGCTGCTGCTCGTCCTCGCCACGGCCGCCCTGCTCTGGGCCCAGCCGGCCTCCAATGGCGACGTAAACGCCAGAATCCGCAAGGAGGAAGCCGACCACTCCCAGCTCATGCACACCCTCCACATGCTGACGGACCGTTACGGCCCCCGCATGACCGGTACCCCCAATCACGAGGCCGCCGCCCGCTGGGTGGCCAAACAGCTCACCGACTGGGGCTTCCAGAACGCCCACCTGGAGCCGTGGGACTTCGGCCGCCCCGGCTGGCTGAACGACCGGGCCTCGGGATTCATCGTCGCGCCCGTCAAGGCAAATCTGAAGTTCGAGGTGTTGGCCTGGACCCCCTCCACCAAGGGCACCGTCACCGGCTCGGCGGTCCAACTCGTGCTCCCGCAGGGACCTCCCGTTCCCGCCGCTGAAACGGCGGATGCCGGCGGGCGCGGTGGGGCGCCCTTTGGGCCGGGCGGCGGACGCGGCGGGCGCGGCGGCCCGCAGTTCCAGCAGCCCACCAAAGCCGAATTGACCGCCTGGCTGGACGCCAACAAAGATAAGATCCGCGGCAAAGTGGTCATGTTCGGCAAAGCCGCCGTGATCCCCATGAACTTCGAACCCGATGCGCGGCGCCTCCCCGACGATCAGGTGCGCGCCCAGTACGATCCGAACAATCCCAACGCCGGACGCGGGCGCGGCGGATTCGGCGGCGGGCGCGGGCGCGGCAATGCCGACCCCAGCCGCGTCACCGCCACCGAGCTGCGCGACATGGTGGATGCCTGGCTGATCTCGAACGGCGCCCTGGTGCGCATGAACGATGCCGCCCGCGACCACGGCCTCATCGTGGCGCAGCAGCACAACGCCTACGACCCCAGTAAGACCATCCCCACGGTCATCGCGCGCAACGAGGATTACGGCCGCATCGAGCGGCTGCTGGCGGATGGCGAAGACGTCAAATTGGAATTCGACATTCGGAACACCCTTTATCCCGAGGGCAAGACCGCCTACAACGTGGCCGGCGAGATCCCCGGCACCGACAAGGCCGGCGAGATCGTGATGCTCGGCGGGCACCTGGATTCCTGGCATTCGGCCACCGGCGCCACCGACAACGGCATCGGCTCGTCCATCATGATGGAAGCCGCCCGCATCATTCAAGCGCTGGGGATCAAGCCGCGGCGCACCATTCGCGTGGCCCTCTGGTCGGGCGAAGAGGAGGGCCTGCTGGGATCGCTGGCTTACGTCAAGCAGCACTTCGGAACGTTCGAGAATCCCAAGCCCGAATTTGCCACGCTGGATTGCTATTTCAACATCGACAGCGGCACCGGCCGTCCGCGCGGCGGCAGCGTTTTCGGACCGCCCGAAGCCGCCGCCGTCCTGCGCCGCGCCCTGGATCCCTTTGCCGATCTCGGCGTGATGGGCGCCAACCCCACCTCGAGCCGCGCGACCGGCGGCACCGACAGCACCTCCTTCAACAACGCCGGCCTGCCCGGCATCGGGATGCAGCAGGACCCCATCGAGTACAACACCGAGACCCACCACACCAACCTGGACACCTACGAGCGCATTATCCCCGAGGACGTCAAAACCGCCGCCACGGTGCTGGCCGCATCGGTCTGGTACGTCGCCAACCTGGACCAGATGATCCCGCGATTCACCAAGGAGACCATGCCGGCCCCGGTAGAAGCGCGCTGAAAATTAACGGGAAGCCCAATGGTGGTGCGACCCCTGGCCGCACCCGATCCCAGGCCGGGCATAATCCCCATGCCGGGCGAGCGTCCCGGAAGGTAGCGAAGCGTGCGTAACGGTCACCGGGTGCCCGATCGGCGATTCCACGCCGCCCCATCGATTCCGCCAACCTGAGGCGTGTCAGAGCCAACCAATTCCCGTTTCCGTAAGGCCTCCCGAACTTGCGCCACGAGGGCATCGCGGGTGAAAGGCTTTTGTAGAAACCCGGTTCGAGGCGGCAGCGCCTCTTCCCCAAGGATCTCTCTGGGATAACCGGAAATGTACAGCACCGGCAATCCCGGCCGGGTAGCAATCAACTGTTGCGCGACATCCTGCCCGCCCGCATCGGGCAGTTCCAGGTCCATTACCAGGAGATCGATCGGGTCCGTGTGCCTTTGGGCCACCTCTGCGGCCGCGCCGCCGTTGGCCGCCTCAATCACCGAGTAGCCGAGTCTTCGCAAGACAACTCCGATGTACCGGCGCAGCGCGTCACAGTCGTCGACGACCAGAATCATCCCGCCTCCGCCTATAGGCGCCGCCCCGTGAGGAATGCCTATTGGCGCGTCCTCCCCTTCCTGCCTCTAATTCGGGGCCCACGCGCCGCTTTGCCGGGCTTCGACCCGGCCGAGCGTTGCTTGGGGCTGTGCGTGGCTACCTTGCCGCAAAGGGACGCTACGGTCTTATGGAGTGCGGTGATCGAACGGCTTAAGTCGTCGAGCACTTTCACCAGCGGCTCGAGAATGGCTTCCCCGGCACCGGTTCTACCTTTCTTCGTTAGCGTGCGCTTCAATTCAAAGACTCCGTGGGACGCGACAGGGCACCCGCTTAGGAGCGGCGCCACGACATTGCCGCCGCCCTGCCTTATGGTGGTCGAAGCCCGCGTGGCCGCCTATCCGTAATTCTCCGGGATTCGCGCTTCTCGAATACTGGCCGCGCAGCCGTTACGGGCGCCGGCGCCCCGTAAAGTTACGGATACCCTCGGGCGCCTCACGGAGTTACAAATGGAAACTCAGGAATGGTGGAGAGGCGGAATGTGACGGAAAATGAGCAACCACGACCCCGGTTGGTCTTAGCCGACGATCACCGGGACATTCTGGACGAGGTCCGCCGCCTCCTGGCGTCCGGATTCGATGTGCTGTGTACGGTGGCCGAGGGTAACGCGTTAATTCAGGCCGTCGCCGAGTTGCGGCCGGATGCCGTGATCTCCGATATCCGGATGCCGGGATTAGGAGGCATCGAGGCAGGCCGGCAAATTCTTCGCCAAGGCCTGTCGAACGCCGTCATCGTTCTGAGCATGTACAACGATTCGCATCTGGTCGGGAAGGCGCTTCAGGCGGGAATCCGCGGCTACGTGCTGAAGGTGGACGCGAGCGAGGAACTCATCCCGGCGATCTACGCAGTACTGGGCGGTTGCAGCTATCTTTCGCGAGGCGTCTCCGATAATTGAAGAGAATAGACACCCGGATGCGGCTGCGCGGCCTCACTGGATCTCATCCGTTTGGCGATGAGTGGCGCTATAGTATTCATGACAACCGAGCGGTCGCGTAATGCCCAACAGTAAAGCTCTCCTCGCCGTCGATCGCACGGTCGCCGCCGAAGGGCTTCAGGCCCTGCTGAAAAACAGTTTTGATCTCAGTGTGGTACACGACGGGTGCGTCCTGCCGGCCGCGGCGGAGAAGCTTCGTCCGGACGTGGTTGTAACCGGGATTTCGATGCCGCCATGGAACGGACTCGATGCCATCCGGCAGATCCGCTGCCGCCGGCCGGATGCCAAGGCGATCGTGCTCACCATGCGCCGGGAGACGCAGTCGGCCGCGGAGGCTTTTCGCGCCGGGGTGTCCGGTTACGCGCTCAAGATCTCGACTGGCGATGAGTCGATCGACGCCAGTCGCGAGGTAGCGCAGGGATGATCATACGTCACGACGCTCCCGGCCAGGGACCCGCTTCTGCTGGAGACCGGCGGTCGGGTGCGAGGCGATGGCGCGCCTCTCACGCCGAGACATGGGAACCACGGCTGCATCGGTCCAGTACGCGGCACGGCCAAAGTTGGTATCGGAGCGATCGGGCCATGCCCGGAACGCCATCTGCGATAACCGCCGTGCAGGCGGCCCAAGGGATCCATCCATGGGCCGGCCAACGAGTCCCGGCACGATCCGCCTCCCGGGAATTGCGCCCACAACCGAACCAAGAAGCTCCCGATGGGACGGTTTGCACGCAGGACCCCGATTCTGCGACATCGATAGAGACATGCAACTCCATGATCGAGTACAGCCTCCAGCGGCGCGGGGACGGAGGACGGCGATTCTCAATCACTCGCTGGTAAAGTTGCGGGCCTGGGTGTCACCCGCCGGCTTTGCCGGCGAAGAGAGGGTGCGCGCCAGCCGCACGCTCTTTTTCCTTCTGCTCGGCCTGATGGCGATGGCCGCCTTTTCGCTGGTTCAGGCCTGGGCTCATCGCTGGATGGGTACCGCCCGCACGTACGGCGTCGAGGAGTTGTGCTTGATCGCCGCTTTTTGGCTCAATCGCCTGGGAGAAGTCGAATGGGCGACGAGGATCGTCTGTTTCAGTGAGCTGGCCTGCGGGTTGTTCGTGATTTCCGTTTTCGGCGTGGGATTCAGCGACGAAGAGATGCTGCTGTTGCCGCTGGCCCTGGTTACTGCCGCAGTCCTGCTGGATTGGCGTTCCTACATTGGCTTTGCGGGTCTGGTGATTGTGTCCGTTGCGTCGACCGGCTTCATTCTTGCCGCAACCGGCGCCGTGGGCACCTCGTACCACAGGGTCGCTAACGTGGTCAACATCCTCCTCATCACAGTGGTTGCGGTAGGGCTGCTCTCCCGCAATCTCAAGAGAAGCGTGTTCCAGTCGCGGGAGGCAGAGCGGAGAGTCAAGGCCTTGAGTGGGCGCCTCATGAACGCGCAAGAGGAAGAGCGGGCCCGCATCGCTCGGGAGTTGCACGACGATCTCAGCCAGCAGATCGCCGCACTGAGCATTGCGCTAGGCAATCTCAAGCGACAGATCCCGGAGGAGCAAGCCGATGCACGAGCGCAGGGCGACCGCATTCACCAGAAACTGGTCGGCGTTGCGGAAACGGTGCGCCGCATGTCGCACGAACTCCATCCCGCGATTCTCCAGTATTCCGGACTCGCGGCAGCTCTACAGTCGTACTGCAAGGAGTTCGGAGCGTTGACCGGCGTGCAGGTGTCGCTCACCATCCACGGCGAATTTGACGGCGTGCCGCCCGCCGCCGCTCTGTGCATGTATCGAATTGCTCAGGAGGCGCTGGGGAATGTCGCGAAGCACGCTAAGGTGGCTACCGCCGCAATCGAAATCCGCCACTCCGGCGGGCTGTTGAGCCTCAGCGTCTCGGACACCGGCGTGGGCATGGAGCCAGGCCGGGCTGAGGCCACGGATGGGCTAGGGCTGGTCAGCATCGAAGAACGCGCCCGGCTGGTCGGAGGCAGCCTTGAAATCGCAAGCCGGCCCAATCAAGGCACCACCATCACGGTTCGAATCCCGGACTAAGGAGCCGCGGCAAAATAAGCTGGACATCGGGACCGAAACATTTTATGCCATTCGTGTGGCTGCGCAGTCGAGGCTCAATTGACCAACTTATTGTTGCGCGATGACTAACCGCTGCCGTCTCGGCGAGATACTCTTCAGGCCTATTCCGGAACAACCGTGCCGACGATTGCACCGGCCATTTTCCGGCGGCCCTTAAACCCTGCTTTGCGGGGATACTCTAAACCCCCACTCCTTAGCGGCTCAATTCTTTCATTAGCCAGGCTCGGGCGAATTGCCAATCGCGCTCGGCGCTGCGCGTGGACATCTTCATGACTTCGGCGATCTCTTCGACGCTCAGCCCGCCGAAATAGCGCAGTTCGACCACCTTGGCCTGGCGCGGCGCCACTTTCGCAAAGTCTCCGAGCGCGGCGTCCAAGGCCACGATCGAATCCTCGAACTGGGGCGACACCACCGCTACCTCATCCACGTTCACCTTCACGGCGCCTCCCCCGCGCTTGCGGGAGCCGCGGGCGCGCGCCGCATCCACCAGGATGCGCCACATCATCTGCGCCGAGATGGCGAAGAACTGGGCGCGGTGCTGCCAGTCCACGTTTTTCACGTCCACCAGGCGGAGGTAGACCTCGTTCACCAGGGCGGTGGTCTGCAGCGTATTGCCGGCCCGCTCGTTGCGCATGTAGCGCCTGGCGATGCGCCGCAGTTCCTCGTAAACCACCGGGGCCAGCCGGTCGAGCGCCGCTGGATCTCCGCCGCCCCACGCCTTCAGCAAATCGGTGACGTCCGCAGGATCGGGGGTCGCCATAGCGCCTCCTCAAAAAAATCTATCACGCCTTGTCGGGTTTTGCTCGCTCCTTCCGCCTGCACCCGCGGAGGGGAGAGACATGAGACTGGCGGCGTTGATAACGATGGCGGCGGTGGGAACAGGCGCGTGGGCGGCGGAAGCCGGCAAGGTAAAGGGCGAGCGGGTTACGGTTTGCATGAAAGGCGACCCCGGGATCCCGGCGACCTGGCCGGCCGAGAGCATGGCGTCGAGGATCTTCTCCGCCATCGCAGTGAAACTCGATTGGAACGATGGCCCCTGCCCGGCCTCCCCTAATACCCTCAAGATCAGCGTCGTCGATCGGGCGGCCGAAGGGCAGCCTGCCGGCACGCTGGCCTACGCTCTTCCCTATGATGAAGGTTCCCACATCGTGGTGTTCTACGACCCTATCCAGCGGATGCAATGCGGCTGCGCGCAGCAGTTGCTGGCGTATGTGCTGGTACACGAGATCACGCACATCCTGGAAGGAATCGCCCGGCATTCGCAAGGCGGCATCATGAAGGCGCACTGGGACGACGCGGATTACGACAAAATCCGGGCCAGATCCCTGGTTTTCGCTGAGGAGGATGTGGACCTGATCCATCGCGGGCTGGACGCGCGGGCGGCTTCAGCGGCCGGCAAAGGGACGATGCAGCTTGCGGCGCGATGATTTGGGCCCTATCCTTTAAGCGACATTGCGCCATCCATGACTCCCGATCGCCTGCGTCAAATCGAGGAGCTCTACCACGCGGCGCGCGAGCGCTCGCCCGAATCCCGCGCGGGCCTGCTCGCACAGGCCGATCCCGATCTGCGCCGGGAAGTCCAATCGCTCCTGGAGCAGGATGGCTTAGCCGGTCCGATGGACCGGGCGCCGGCCGAGGTTCTGGAGGATTCCGCAGTCACCCCGCTGGCCGTGGGCGCCCAGCTTGGGCCTTATCGCATCGAGGGTCTTTTGGGCGAAGGCGGCATGGGCCGGGTCTACCGGGCTCGCGATACGCGCCTGGGACGGATGGTGGCCCTCAAGATCGCCCACGAGCGGTTCAGCTCGCGGTTCGAGCGCGAGGCGCGCGCCATCTCTTCGCTGAACCATCCGCACGTTTGCACGCTCCACGACGTCGGACCCAATTACCTGGTCATGGAGCTGCTGGAGGGCGAAACCCTGGCCGCTCATCTGAAGAGGGGAGCGCTCCCAGTCGACCAGGTGCTCCGGTACGGCGCGCAGATCGCGGATGCCCTGAACGCCGCGCATCGCAAAGGCATCACCCACCGGGACCTGAAGCCAGCCAACATTGTGCTCACCGGGCCCAAGGGGCGCCCCGGCGTCAAGGTCCTCGATTTCGGACTCGCCAAGATAGATAAGGGCGCCGAGAACGCTTCCGGCTGCACGCTCCCTTCCACCGAGACGGTGGAAGGCGGCATTCTCGGCACTCTGCCCTACATGGCGCCGGAACAATTGCAAGGCAGGGGAACCGATGCCCGCAGCGATATTTTCTCGCTGGGCTCGGTGCTCTACGAACTGCTCACGGGGCGGCGTGCCTTCGAGGGATCCGACTCGGCCAGTATCACCGCGGCGATCCTCAAAGAGGAGCCGCCTCCCCTGACGGCTCCGCTGGCCTCGGGAGCGCTCGCGCGGCTGGTGCGCAAGTGCCTGGCGAAGGACCCGGATGAGCGGTGGCAGTCGGCCAGCGATCTCCGCGATGAGCTGCTATGGATTGCCTCGGGGGATGCACAGGCCGGCACGATGGTGGGGCAGGCGGGCCCAAAGGGCACCCCGCCTGCCAACCGCACGTGGCTGTGGGCCGCGGCCGCTGCTCTCGTCGTAGCGGCGTTGGCGGGAGAATGGCTCTGGCGAAGGCCCGCACCCGGCCCGGCCGAGACGCTGGCGCCCGTAACCACCTATTCGGGATCGCAGATTCATCCCAGCTTCTCTCCCGACGGCCGGCAGATCGCATTCAGTTGGAATGGCGAGAAGGCCGACAACTACGATATCTACGTGAAATTGGTGGGCGAGACGAATGCCTTGCGGCTGACTACCGATCCGGCTGCCGACACGTGTCCGGTATGGACTCCGGATGGAAGGCGCATTGCGTTTCAACGGTGGGGCCCCCACGGCTTCGGCGCTCGCCAGAAGTGACCCGCCTGTGCTTTCTAAGAATGACCCATTGGGCCGTTAGAGCCTTTTGCGAGTGGCCCATATCCAGGGCTAAAGATCTGTCCGGGGAGGCTACGCGGTGAG
>JBKQPR010000169.1:0-11365 GCA_052144935.1 Bryobacteraceae bacterium | reverse complement strand
TCGGGCGCAACCGGCCCGATCAGCAGCGTGCGGCGCGCGGGACCGGTTTTTGAGCGGTTGCGATCAGGCCCCTTTGAGGGGCCAGCAACCGCAAAAGCCTCCGGCTCTGCCGGAGGATTGTTACTATACCGGCCAATCTTGCGGTTTGAGGAAGGGTTCGTGCTCTGGAGGGCCGAAAGCAGTATTCTATTTTCGTTCGACACGGAGTTACCAGGAGAGTAAAGGGTGGCCACACGATCGAACCCGGCAGGGCGGTCTGCGGGCCGCCTTTCGCGCCAGCCGTGGTTCCTTTTGTCGCGATGCCAGAGACGGAAAGCAGCGCCGTGGCCAAGATCCCGCTGGAACTGCTCCCTCGGCTGTGCCCGTTTTGCGGATTCGGCGGTGCCTGTGCCGTCCCTGCCAGAAGACATTTACGGTGCTGCCCGACCGGTCGCCACCATCAGGGTACTGCAGCCTCCACTGCCGGCAACAAGCGTGGGAGCTGCTGCGCCAGGCGGATGGCAACTGGGAGCGATCCGTTCCCGACATCGCCGACGCATCGCGATCGCCAGAGCCGTCTACCGTGCGCCGGTGGGCTGGACGCTTGCAGCATGTGGGAATCCTGCCGACGGCGAAGCTCCGGCAGGCTACCGGCTGGAGCGCCCAATCGTTCTTTCTTCGGGCGGGTTCCCCGATGCCTAGCGGGCCGCCACAGGCTGCCCCACAGCCCTTCGCTGCCTCACAAAATAGGCCGCCCCCAGCGCGAACAGCGCCAGCGAAATCCATTGCGAGGTATCCAGTGGCCCGCCCCACAAATTGCCCTGATCGTGGACGCGGAAGAATTCCACCACGAAACGCGCAGCCGAGTAGAGCATCAGGTAGAGGCTGATGATGACGCCCGCGCGGTGCGGCTTCCGGATGCGCCGGTAGAGAATGGCGAAGATCAGGAACTCGGCCGCCGCTTCGTAAAGCTGTGTGGGATGCAGCGGGCGATCGAGCGGGACACCCACCAGTTCCTGCGCCCGCGGGTTGGTGAACGTCACCGCCCAAGGCAGGTGACACTCCACGCCCCAACAGCAGCCCGCCGAAAAACAGCCCAACCGCCCGATGCCGTGGCCTAACGCGATGCCCGGCGCGAAGACATCCGCCGTCAACAGCGCGGGCAGGCGGGTGCGGCTAAGATACCACCAGGCGACCGCCAGCGCGGCGATCAGCCCGCCGTAGAACACCCCGCCCGCCTGCAAGGTGGAGAACGAGAAGATCTCGCCCAGGTGGCGCAAGTAGTAAGGCAGGTCCACCAGGATCATCATTACTTTGGCGCCGGCCAGCGCCGCCAGCGCGCAATAAATACCCAGGTTGGTGACGGTTTCGGGGCTCAGCCCGGCGCGCCGCGCGAGGCGCCCAGCCATCCACAGGGCCGACAGAAAGCCCAGCGCTACGAGCACGCCATAACTGTGGAGATGGAAGAACCCGATATGGAAGATTTCAGGAAACATGGGTTACCTGCCGGTTGGGGGGCCCATGGGTTGTGAAGCAGACGCGCCGCAGGCTCTCAGCCGGGGTGCCTTCTGGGCCCACTCTTGCCGACGCCCGTTGGCCCGCGCCACGGGAGCGTCGAGTGGAGACTCGACGGGCCCAGAGGGCACCCCGGCTGAGAGCCCGGCTGAGAGCCTGCGCCACAGCGGCGGTTTCAGGAAACATTGGCCGCCTGCCGCTTGGGCCGCAACAAATCGGTGAGCAGAAGCGCGCTGCCGATGACGATCGCCGAATCCGCCGCGTTGAAAGCCGGCCACTGGTAAGAGCCGATGTAGAAGAGCAGAAAATCGGTCACCTGTCCCCACACAATGCGGTCGAAAACATTGCCGGCCGCGCCGCCCAGGATCAGCGCGAAGCCCCACAGAGAAAGGCGGTCCATCCGCTCGGGACGCCAGAGCAGCGCGCTCACCAGAACCACCGCCGCGAGC
Source organism: Bryobacteraceae bacterium (assembly GCA_052144935.1). GTDB lineage: Bacteria > Acidobacteriota > Terriglobia > Bryobacterales > Bryobacteraceae > JOPF133. The sequence continues at coordinate 9,422 of JBKQPR010000169.1, read as the reverse complement.
GACGCCACCACCAGCAGCGTGGTGCGCCACTCGGAGGTGGAGTCGTTGAACAGCCCGAAGGCCACGCCGCGATTTTGCGAGCGCACGATATCGAAGAAGCCCGGAATCACTTTGTAAGTATCGAAGTTAGACACGTGGGTATCGATGAGGCGCTTGGTCAGCCGGTCGAGCGCGAAAACCGCGGCGGCAGCGGCGTAAGCCTTGAGGCGGAGATCAAGCATGGGGAATCGCTCTCTCACGTTCGCGGCTCGGTTAGAATCTCTTCCACCGCTTCGGCGCAGCAGCCGCAGACGGTGGGGAAGCGTTGGTCGGCGCCGACATCGGTGGTGTACTTCCAGCAGCGTTCGCACTTCCGGCCTTCGGCGCGCTCCACTTCCACGGCCAGATTGCCTGTGCCTGGGGCCAGCTCGACTTGCGAAACGATGAACAGGGCCGGCAACTGGCCGGCGTACTCCTGCAGCAGCGGGTAGAGATCGCCGTTGGCCGAGAGACGCACCCGCGCCTCTAGCGGCGCGCCGATCAGCTTCTGGTTGCGAGCCGTCTCCAGGCTCTTCAGCACGTCGCCCCTCACTTCCATGAGACGGTCCCAATTGGCGGACCGTTTCCGGGCCTCTTCGGGCAGGCCGGCGGAAAGCTCGGAGGGTTCCGGGAAGTAAGCCACGTGCACGCTGTCGCTGTGGCCCAGGTGCGTCCAGACCTCTTCGGCCGTGAAGCTCATCAGCGGCGCCAGCAGGCGCACCAGCGCATCCAGCAGGCGGTAGAGGGCGGTCTGCGCGCTGCGCCGCGCGCCGGACCGGGTGGCCGAAGTGTACAGCCGGTCCTTCAGCACGTCGAAGTAGACCGCGCTCAAATCCACGGTGGCGAAGGCGTACACGTTGTGGTAGACCTTGTGGAATTCGAAGCTGTCGTACCAGGCGCGGCAGCGGGCCGCCAGGTCTTCGGCGCGCAGCAGAATCCACTGGTCGATCCCGGCCATCCCGGCCGCGGGCACGGCATCGGTTGCCGGATCGAAATCCGAAAGGTTGCCGAGCATGTAACGGAAGGTGTTGCGCAACTTGCGGTAGGCTTCCACGAGGCGCGTCAGAATGGTCTTCGAGATGCGCACGTCCTCGTGAAAATCCACCGAAGCAGTCCACAGGCGGATGATCTCCGCGCCGTAGTGCGGGATGATCTCCTCCGGCTCGATGGAGTTGCCGAGCGACTTGTGCATGGCCTTGCCATCGCCATCCAGCACCCATCCGTTGAGCGCGCAGGCGCGGTAGGGCGAGCCGCCCTTGATTCCCGTGCCCACCAGCAGAGAGCTGTGGAACCAGCCGCGGTATTGGTCGCCGCCTTCCATGTAGATGTCGGCCGGCCAGGGCAGCCCGAAGCGTTCGTTGAGCACCGCCAGGTGGCTGGAACCGGAGTCGAACCAGACGTCCAGAATGTCGGTCTCCTTGCGGAACTCCGCGCCGCCGCACTGGGGGCAGGCGAAGCCGGGCGGCAGCAGTTCGGCGGCCGTGCGCTCGTACCAGACATCCGCGGTATGCTCGCGGAACAGCTCGACGATGCCGTCCAGGATCTTGCGATCGGTCAGCGGCTCGCGGCACTGCTCGCAGTAAAACACGATGATGGGGACGCCCCACACGCGCTGCCGCGAGATGCACCAATCCGGCCGCACGGCGATCATGTTGGAGATGCGCTCTTCGCCCCAGGAGGGCATCCAGCGCACTTGCTTGATGGCATCGAGGGCGTGCTGGCGGAAATCGTTGCGGTCCATGCCGATGAACCATTGCTCGGTGGCGCGGAAGATCACCGGACGGTGGCAGCGCCAGCAATGCGGGTAGGAGTGCTCCAGGAGCTCGGTCGCCAGCAGCGCGCCCGCCGATTTCAGGATCTCGATGACGATCGGGTTGGCTTCCCAGACGGTCTTGCCGATGATCTCTTCGGGCAGCGTGCCAGCCGCGCCCGTGGCGTGGAAGAACCGGCCGCCGGCATCCACCGGACAGTAGGTTTCGATGCCGTACTGGCGGCTGATGGCGTAGTCCTCCTGGCCGTGGCCGGGGGCCGTGTGGACCGCGCCGGTGCCCTGCTCCAGGGTGACGTGATCGGCCAGGATGCCAAGCGAATCGCGCTCCAGGAAGGGATGGCGGAAGATGGCGTGCTCCATGCGCGAGCCGGGGAAGCGCGCCACTACCTGGTAGTCCTTCCAGCCGCACTTTTGGGCTGTGACTTCGGCCAATTCGGCCGCCACGATGTAGACATCGCCGGCCACATCCACGGCGACGTATTCGTACTTTGGGTTGTAAGCGATGGCCATGTTGGCCGGAATGGTCCAAGGGGTGGTGGTCCAGATGAGGCCGTAGACGCGGCGGCCGGCCAGGTCTTCGCGGATGGTCCCGCCGCAGTTGCCGCACTCATAGCCGCTTCCTTTGCGGGTCATGATGGAGTGGCATACGCAGAGCGGAGCGTCGGCCATCTGCGGTGTGAGGCGGGCCGGGTCGGAGGTGAGCCGGAAGCGCACCAAGATGGACGGGCTGGAGTGGTTTTCGTATTCCACTTCGGCCTCGGCCAGGGCGGTGCGGTCCTTGATGCACCAGTGCACCGGCTTGAGGCCCTTGTAGACGTAACCGCGGTCGAGGAATTCCACGAAGGCGCCGGCGATCACAGACTGGTAGTGGGCGCTCATGGTGAGGTAGGGATCTTCCCACTGGCCGAGGACACCCAGGCGCTTGAAATCCTGGCGCTGCAGATCGATGTACTTTTCGGCGTACTGGCGGCAGGCGCGGCGGATTTCGAGAGCCGGCATGTGCGCCTTTCTGGCGCCCAGCTCGTTGTCTACTTTGATTTCGATGGGCAGCCCGTGGCAATCCCAGCCCGGCACGTATGGCGAATCGAAGCCGGCCATGGTCTTCGATTTGACGATGAAATCCTTGAGGATTTTGTTGAAGGCGGTGCCCATGTGGATGCGCCCGTTGGCGTAGGGCGGACCATCGTGCAGGACGTAGAGGGGACGCCCCTGGCGGGAGGCGCGGATGGCGTGATAGAGACGCTCGCTTTCCCAGCGCGCGAGGGTCTGCGGCTCGGTCTGCGGCAGGTTGGCCTTCATGGAGAAGGCGGTCTTAGGCAGGTTGACGGTCTTCTTCAGGTCTACGTTTGGCAATTCCATGGGAGGAGTAACTACTATGGTAGCAGCGGCAGGGGCTTGGGAGCGGATGCGGGCGGGACGCGGAGACACGGAGACACGGAGGAAAACGTGGAGAAGAACCAAAACGGACGCGGAGACGGCGGCAATGCGGAGATGGAATGGGAAGGCCGATTCCCACGGGATGCTGTTAAGCTCCCAAAGGGACGCACCCGAGAGGCTGTAGAGCGCCATCTATACATTGCCTGAAGTCTCCTCTCCATATTGATCCTCTACAATTTCAGCCGCAGGTAAATTGCGCCGGCGGTGGCCTCGGCGGAGTACGGACCGGTGCGCTCGAAGCCGAGGTGATCGTACATGGCCAGCGCCTGTTGCATCACCGGCATGGTGTCGCCGAGCAACTCCCGGTAGCCCGCGGCGCGCGCTTCGGTGATGACCCATGCCAGCAGGGCGGCGCCGAGGCCGCGGCCGCGCATCTCGGGCTTCACGTACAGGCGCTTGGCTTCGCAGCGCGCGGGATCGATCCGCCGCAGCGCCACGCAGCCGGCGGGATGGCCGTCCACCAGCGCGAGACCGAGCCGCCCTCCGGGAGGCGTGTACTTGCCGGGCAGCTCCGCCAGCTCGCGGCCGAAATTCTGGAAACAGGGCGTGAAGCCAAACGAATCCCAGTATTCCTGAAAGAGCCTTCGAACCTCGGCCACGTCCTCTTCACGCACCGCCGGAACGATCTGCATACTTGCCGGTCAAAACTCCTCGCTCTTGTCGCGGATCTCCAGCTTGAACCGCCAGCCTTCAAGGGTCATCAACATGCGGCCGAATTGTTCCCAGGCGATCTCCCGGCCATCGACAACCAGGAGCGGCACAGGGCCATCCTCGTCACTGTCCCACTGAATTTGGCCTCGGACCACCTTATCGGCGATCTCCAATCCAAGCTCTCCCATCGTCAAGTGCTGCACCGATAGGGCGCGACGGATCTTGGCGATCAGGCGCGCCAGCAGCGCCAGCAGATCCTCCTCCGGGTCGCCGATCGTCTGGAATTCATAGCCGCCCCGCTCGCCGCCGCGAACTTCGAACGCATCCAGAAGAGCGACTCCCGGCCCGAACAGAAGTGCCCGAAAATGAAAGACGTGGGTTTCGCCCGTGCAGTCGGCGAGCTCGACCGGTTCGAATTCGACGTGCTCAAATTTCAGACCCTCCGATTCGGCTACGTTGGCGTTGACGCATTGGCTGCAAAGGGGCCGGCAACCGTTCCCGCCGGAGAGGTCGTTGACGATATCGTAGTTTGGCGTCATCCGGCCGCAACCGGCACAACGGGTCTGGTGCTTTGGTTTGGCTTTGACTCGATCCATTTTCAATGAGGATAGCAGACCGGTCGGGCCAACCGGCCCGGTGGACCAGATCGGCGGCGCCAGTTCAAGAACACCTGGCTCAATTCCGCCGCGTCAGCAGTTCTTTATACAGCCCGAACACGCGCTGGAAGTCCAGCGCCAGCATGACCGTGACGGGTGTGGCCTCGGGCGCCACGCGGCGGTCCAGCGGAACCGTGGAGCCGTAAAAGCGGCCCCAGGAGGCCAGCACGTCCAGATAATGAGTCTCGGAGCGGGTCACAAAGCCGGGGTCCAACAGGTAAGCGGCGGCCAGGGAGTCCCACATAAACGCCGTGGCTTCGGGGCGCCGCAGAAAGCCCGGATAACGGTTGCCCAGGTCTTCGCGGTAGAGGTTCGTGATGGGGGTGTGCGCGGCCACGATCTGGTCGAACTCGGCTTTGCGAATCGGCGCCGTGTTGCAGATGTCCAGGCCGAACATGATCTTCCGCGGAATGCGCGAGCGCAACACGATGCGGGCCGCCTCGGGGTCGAACCAGAAGTTGAATTCGGCCGAAGCGGTGGCGTTGCCGGGGGGGTGCAGATTGCCTCCCATGAAGACCAGGCGCTTGATCCTGGTCTCGATCTCCGGCCGCAGGCGCAAGGCCAGCGCCAGGTTAGTCATGGGACCCAACTCCAGCACAGTGATTTCGCCGGGGTGGCGTTCCACTTCGGAGATCAGGAACTCGACGGCGCCTTCGCGGTGGGACCTGAGGGCCCCCCTGCGGGCGCTGAGCGCGGCGCCCGGCGCGGGTTTCACCTCGGCCGGATCCTGGTCGAACGCGCCCGCGTACAGCAGCTTTCCCCAGCGCCGCTCGGATTCGTGGGCCATCGCGGCGGTATGCACCAGGGGAGTCGCGGCGCCGGTCGACACGGGCAACGGCCCGTAGTTGAGGAGCTCGAGGATGTGCTCCATATACTCGGCCCCCTGCGCGGGCCAGACGTTGCCCGGCACCACCGTGATGCCCGTCACGTTGACCAGCGCGGGGCTGCGCAGCAGCATCACCAGGGCGGCGCCATCGTCGCCGAAGAGGCCCGAATCGGTGTCGAAGACCACGATGTCGCGGCCGGCCGCGTAGAGGGTCTGGGTTAACGCGAGAGCGATCAGCGCGAGTCCGGCAAGCAGGCGCAGCATGGCGGGTCAGCTCTGGGAAGCGGTAATGGCCTGGTCGAGATCCCAGATCAGGTCGTCCACATCTTCGATGCCCACGGAAATCCGCACCAGGTCGGGGGTCACCCCGGCTTCCATTTGCTGTGCCGCGTTGAGTTGCTGGTGGGTGGTGGAGGACGGATGAATGATCAGGCTCTTGGCGTCGCCGAGGTTGGCCAGGTGCGAGAAGAGCTGCACCGAATCGATCAGCTTGCGGCCCGCTTCCACGCCGCCCTTGATGCCGAAAGTCACGATGGACCCTTGCCCCAGCGGCAGATACTTGCGGGACAGCTCGTAATAAGGGCTGGAGGGCAAGCCGGGATACTTGACCCACGTGATGGCCGGATTCTTCTCCAGCCATTGGGCCACCGCCAGCGCGTGGCGGCTGTGGGCTTCCATGCGGTATTTCAGCGTTTCGACGCCCTGAATGAAGAGGAAGGAATTGAACGGGCTCATGCAGGGGCCGAAATCGCGCAGGCCCTCCACCCGCACCTTGATGATATACGCCAGGGGACCGAACACCTGGCTGAACACCATGCCGTGGTAGCCGGGGCTGGGCTGGGTGATGGCGGGATACTTGTCGCTCCAGGGGAATTTGCCGCTGTCGACGATGATGCCCCCGATGGAGGTGCCGTGGCCGCCCAGGAATTTGGTGGCCGAGTGGACCACGATATCGGCGCCGTGTTCGATGGGCCGGCAGAGATACGGGGAGGCCATGGTGTTATCCACGATCAGCGGCACGCCGGCCTCGTGGGCGATGGCGGCGACCTTCTCGATATCCAGCACATTCATGCGCGGGTTGGCGATGGTCTCGCCGTAGATGGCGCGGGTTTTGGGGGTGATCGCCCGGCGGAAGTTTTCGGGATCGTCCGGCTCCACGAACTTCACGTCGATTCCCAGGCGGCGGAAGCTGACGTCGAACTGCGTGTAGGTGCCGCCGTACAACGTGGTGGCGGAGATCAGCTCGTCGCCCGGCCCCATCAGGCTGGTGATGGCGAGGAACTGCGCGGCCTGCCCGCTGGAGGTGGCCAGTCCGGCGATGCCGCCCTCTAGGGCCGCCACCCTCTGCTCGAACACGTCGGTGGTGGGGTTCATGATGCGGGTGTAGATATTGCCGAACTGTTGCAAAGCGAACAGCGAGGCGGCGTGCGCGGAGTCCTCGAAGACGAACGACGTTGTCTGATAGATCGGCACGGCGCGGGCCAGGGTAGCCTTGTCGGGAGAGTGGCCGGCATGCAGGGAGCGCGTAGCGAAGCCCATTTGCCGGGCGGGAGCGTTGGTATCAGCCATAGATTTCAGAATACTATTTCGGCGGGGAGGTCCCGGGGGGGCGTGGGCCAGTGTGCGCGCGCCGACGCGCTTTTCGGTAAACCGGAGGAAAGCGAAGGTGCGACAACCGATCACGAAGCGGCTCCCGCTCGAAAACGCCGACCGGGACGACGAGGCCGAAATGGATGTGCTCGGTGACCAGATGATCGGGGCTGGGCTATGTTCCCTCGCGCGAGCGTAGGGGTGTCGTCTTTGGCAGGCGCCGACGCCTGCTCGGCCGACGTCACCAATCGCGAATCCCTCGACGCCGCCTTCCGCGCGGCCAGGACGCCCGCCATCCTCATTGCCAACGCCGGGACGCTCTCGGAAGCGGAGTTCCGCGAGCACACGCAGGAACAGTGGGATGGTATCGCGCCGGTGGATCTCTCCGGCGCCTTTCGCTCCTTGCAATCGGCGGCGCGTCCCATGGGAGCGAGAGGGCGTAGGAGGCGCATTCGGCTCAAGGATGAAGACTACCCCCCTGGACGGCCCGGAACGCCGCTGCCGCTGTCCGGGCGTGAGCGAGGGATCCAACCCACCAATCCATTCCTGGAATGGCCCTACGGGCTTGCCAACGCGGGCCGAGAGCGTCTACCCAGGGCAGCCTGGTTGTCTTGGTGGGGACAGCGCAGGCGCCACTGCCTGCCGCCAGGCCGAACGAGTCTTGCCGTTTCAGCCCGGCGTCCCGCCCGCTGCGCGGTGGACGGCGGCCATGCGACCGCGGGCCGAGAGCGTCCATCCGCGCGGGCGGCGCCGCCCGCCGCGCCACCTTTGGTAGCGTGCTCCGCGTGCTGGCTTGAGCCGAATCGCCGGGCGACTTCACCACCCCCGCGGCGCCGAAAAGGCGACCGGCTTTCGTAGCGCTTCACCAAGGAAAGAACGCTCCGGGCGCCGGGCGGCCGCCTGGCCCCACGATGCCCAGCGGTTGGGGATACGGCAAGCTCATGCGGGCGGGCGAGATCCGGGCAGCACTTCCGCGATTGCCCGAAGTCCGCAACCTGTTCTCTCAAGCCACCTACGCGCCAGTCCCCGGCCGCCGCCGTCTCCCGTGCTACATGTCGAGGCGTCGGAACGCTCCCAAATGCCGGCCGGCGGTACCGGCAAAGTACTTACGGGACTATTTTCCACGCCAGACTTGCCGGAGACTGAGTTAGAGAATGATTCAAAACAAAAACCAATGACACATTGCCGGTAGGGACATGAAATCTTCCGGAAACGATGAGACCGACTATGCTACGAATCTTTGGTTCATTAAGACAGGCTCCCGCTTCCAGCCCGGCGCAGGTCAACGCGTTTGCATCGATAGATCGCGACCGGGATTCGGCTCCGGTGGCGGTTACCAACCCGGCCGAAACGTCGAGCACCATGCTACGAACCTCTGGTTCATTAGGACAGGCTCCCGCTTCCAGCCCGGCGCAGGTCAACGCGCCTGCATCGACAGATAGCGACCGGGATTCCGCTCCGGTGGCGGTTACCAACCCGGCCGAAACGTCGAGCACGACAACCGCAAAGCTGCCGCCCATTGTTCCGCACCTGTTCGTGCAATCGAACTATGTCGCCGCCGTGCGGACGTCCGATGGTACCGTTCTCAGCCGGGGCGTCGTCGCGATGCCGGCAGATGTCATCGAACTGTACGGCACGGGATTCGGACCCAGTACCACTTCCATCGACGCCGGGTTCGATTCTACGGGCGCATACTCCACGAGCAGTCAGGTAACGGTGAGCATTGGAGGCATACCAGCCGATGTCCGGTTTGCGGGTCGTGTGGGCCCGGGTCTGTATCAGATAAACGTGACGGTTCCAGCGGACCTTCCCAGTGGGGACCATCCGGTGATCGCATCCGTTGCGGGAATGAGCACGCAATGCGAAGCGCTTCTGAAGATTGGCAAAGTGTCGGACCTATCGCCCAACCTATCGCCCAACCCGGAAGGAAGATACTCCTGCTTCGTGCGGAAAGCGATGGAGGGGACTACTGTACCGGCAGGCGCGGAGCGTTCTATGGCGTCGCGTTCGTGACGCCCCTTTGGCGCGCCCACGCCCCGTTCCGATTGGGCGAGTTTGAGCTGAACGTGGCCCCCCATCGACTCCTCCGCAACGGCTCAGAGGTGGAGATGACGGCCAAGGAGCTCAAGCTGCTGGCGCACTTTGTGGCGCGGCAAGGACGTGCGCTGGCGCTGCAACGACGTCCTCAACGCCGTGTGGGCCATGCCGCATTCGTGACGCCGCGGAGCATCGACCGGTGTGTCACCACTCTGCGGGCCAAGATGGAGTCGAGCCGCAACGCCCGAAGCATATTCAGACCATTCGGGACATCGGATACAGTTTTGATCCCGGCGCCGAGTGAGCCTGTCTCACGGATGGCGGCCTGACGTGACGGGGACCTGCGCGAGAGCCACGTACACGATGTGATTATTACCAAGGAAGCTCCGAATTATAGAGTGGAATAAGGCCGACGCGGGGGGTGCCCTTTGGGCCC
>JBKQPR010000168.1:0-21777 GCA_052144935.1 Bryobacteraceae bacterium | reverse complement strand
TCGCCGCGATATTCGGATGGTTCAGCGACGCCAGCACCTGCGCCTCGCGCTTGAATCGGGCCAGCCTCTCCGGGTCGTTGGCAAACGAATCCGGCAGAACCTTGACCGCCACTTCCCGCCCCAGCTTGGTGTCCGTGGCGCGATACACCGCCCCCATGCCGCCTTCGCCGAGCTTGGCGGTGATTCGATAGTGCGCGATGGTCTGTCCTGGACTCAAGGAGGTTTAGTGATTATATCCAACGTCGGCGCTTACTTGATGCCGGCGGCCCAATTGAGCACCAGCGTCAGGTCGGACTGATTGCCTTTGTCCTCCTGAACGGGTTGGGCGGCCAGGAAGCGCCGGCCGTCCGCGGTGACCGCAAACCCGTTGCCGGGAAGCACCGTGCTGAACTTGAAAAGGGGCTTGGGAATGCCCGCCACGAGGTTCGGTTCCGTCCGAATCTCGGCGCTCATCAGCATTCCGTCCGGCGCGCGGTAAAAAATCTCCTTGCCGCCCTTCGGCCAGACAGGATCGCTTCCGCCGCTGGTGGATAACTTGCGCTTGACCGCGAATGACGGAAACGAGGCTACGTAGATTTCGGACGGCCCCGATTCAAAAGAGGCGTAGACCACAAACTGTCCATCGGGCGAGAAGCGGAACCAGTATTTGGCGTAGGGAGTGTCGAGGATGGTCTGGGGTTTTGCCCCATCCGCTAGAAGGAGTAGGGAAAGCCGGCGGTTGGTCGAGTCGGTGCAAAGAATCGAGCGGCCATCGGGCGACCAAGCCTGGACGCTGAGGTCCTTCGCCACTGGGCGGACCTTTCCGGAGGCCATCGCAATCTCCTGGATTCCGCTCAGCGCGTTACTGGCTGCCAGCCGCTCGGAATCCGGCGACCATGCCAGCGTGAAGAAAACCGGAATCACGTGGGCATCGCGGATCATGCGCGTAAGCACTCCGCTGGCCAGATCCATAACCTCAACATCGTTTTGCGATGTCCCTATTATTGTCACCAACAGGGCGACACTCTTTTCATCCGGAGAGAGCGAGGGGTTAGCGAAATGGCCGGGTTTGCCTACCAGGCCGAGGCGTTTGCCCTCGCGGTCGTACCAGGCGAGTTGGCGCATCCTTTCCGCCGTACCGCTGCGATATACCAGCACACCGTTCTCGGAGACCCCGAACGCGCTACGCCCGTTGCCCTCGTTGGCATTAACATTTGCCGCCACCGCGAGTGGTTCGCCCTCAAGGCGGAAGGCTTTCAAATCCATGCGTTGCGCGAACAGATCTCCCGCGCGGACGAAGAGCAGGTATCCGGGCGGGGCCCACGCGCCTCGGGTCGTATTTTTCAGGACTTGAATCCGCTTGGTCGAACCCAACTCCTGGACATAGATGGCGCTATTGGCCGGCTCCCTGTTGACCGAAAAATAGAGTAGATGCCGCCCATCGGGCAGGAACTGCGGCCAACTGTGCCGCAACTCGTCCTTCTCCATGGAGGTGACCGCGGTGGGCGCTCCGCCGGCTGCGGAAACCCTCATCAGCGGCGATCCGGGGTTGGCGAACACAATCACGCCTTCCCGGTTCCAGGTTCCCCCATCGCCGGCCGCGCGCTCGGAAGCATCCCTGGGCACGTCGAAGATGCTCTGCACCGGCCCGCCGTACGCCGCGACCCGTTTCAGTTTCTGGTCAGCGAAGAAGCCGATGGACTTCGAATCCGGCGACCAGAACGGGAAATTCGCCCCGTCGGTCTTATCCAGGCGCTGCGGCGAGGTGGATCCCAGCGGGCGAACCCACAAACTCTCTATTCCCGAATTATCCCGTGCGATGAACGCCAGGTAGCGTCCATCCGGCGAGGGGACGGCTTGGGCTGCGTTGGGCGATCCAGAGTCGGTGGTCCCCGCAGGCAGCGGGACGAGAAAGCGCACTGCGCCCACACCCGGAGCGGCAACCTTGGGGCGCAACCACGCGACAGCGGCGCCCCCGAGGACCATGCCCAGCCCCAGGGCCGCCACCGCCCACGGGAGCCATGCTCGTCGTGGCGGGATGGCGGTGAGTGTGGCGGGCGCGGCGGGCGCAGGCTCGGGTTCGTCGAGCGTCACCCGAGCCTCGCCGATGTCGCGCAGCCGCAGTTTTGGATCCTTGCGCAGGCAGCGATCCAGCAGGCGGCGGAGGTGCGGCGGCGTTTCCGCGGGCAGCGCTGTCCAATCCGGCTCGCGGGTGATCACCGCCGCCATCGAGTCGCTCACCGTCTCCCCGCCAAAGAGCATCTTGCCGGTCAGCAATTCGAACAGCACCACCCCGAAGGCCCAGATATCTGCGCGCCTGTCCACCGGCTTCCCGCGCGCCTGCTCGGGCGACATGTAAGCCGCCGTCCCCAGGACCGTCCCCACCTGCGTCATCGCCAGCGACAGCGTGGGCGACTGGGTGGGGCTGGCGGGGCCGGGTTCGCAGGCTGAAGCCTGCGCCACTTTGGCCAGCCCGAAATCGAGCAGCTTCACCACCCCCTCGGCCGTCACTTTGACATTCGCCGGCTTCAGATCGCGATGCACAATCCCGCGCTCGTGCGCCGCTTCCAGACCCGCCGCGATCTGCTTCGCATAGGCAACCGCCACGTTCAGAGCGACCGGCCCCTTCAGGTCCTCGCCCTCCACCAACTCCATCACGATGGCGCCCTGCTCGATCCCGTAGATGGCCGCGATGTTGGGATGGTTCAGCGAGGCCAGCACCTGCGCTTCGCGCTCAAACCGCGCCATCCGATCCGCATCCTGCGCGAAGGCTTCCGGCAGCACCTTGATCGCGACATCGCGGTTCAGCTTCGTGTCCGTGGCGCGATACACCGCGCCCATTCCGCCCTCGCCGAGTTTGGCGGTGATGCGATAGTGCGCAATCATGGACTCCGGGTTCATCGTGCCGCGCTATGTCATAGTATCAAACGAACCCATTTCTACGGTCAACCCAAATTAAATCAACAACTTGAGCCACCCCGGCCGCTTGCAGCCGATTTGTTTCACGTGAAACAAACTGATCTGTTTCACGTGAAACAACTTGATCTGTTTCACGTGAAACAGTTGTCGCCCGGCGCTGCGCTACCATGGGATATTACGATGAAACCTGCAAAGGTCCTCATTCCCGCCATGCTATTTGCATCTGTTCTTATGGGGCAAAACCACCCCCCCGCGGCTCCCGGTCTGCCGCCGCTCATCGACCGCGAATTATTCTTCGGCAATCCCGAAATCGCCGGCGCGCAGCTCTCTCCCGACGGTAAGTATCTGGCCTTTCTGAAGCCCTGGAAGGGCACCATTAACGTCTGGGTCAAAAAGACCGGCGAGCCGTTCTCGAGCGCGCACCTGCTCACCACCGAGGCCAAGCGCCCGGTGCCCTTCTATCTGTGGACCCGCGACGGCAAGTACGTCTGCTACGTGAAGGACCACGAGGGGGACGAGAATTTCAACATCTACGCCGTCGACCCGGCCGCCGCCGCCCCGCAGGGCGCCGATGCGCCGCCCTCCCGCGACCTCACCGGCCTCAAGGGCGTACAGGTGCAGTTGTACAGCGCGCCCAAAACCGATCCCGACGTTCTTTACATGGGCATCAACGACCGCGACAAGGCCTGGCACGACCTGTACAAGCTGAAGATCTCCACCGGCGAGCGCACCCTCATCCGCCAGAACACGGAGCGCGTAGCGGGCTGGATTTTCGATTTGAAGGGCGACTTGCGGATGGCCGAGCGCTCGGCCGACAACGGCGATACCGAGCTGCTGCGGGTGGACTCCGCCGGGTTCACCAAGATCTACTCCTGCAACGTCTTCGAGACCTGCGGCGTGGCCCGCTTCGATAAGGACGGCAAGAAGGTCTACATCGAAACCAACAAGGGCGACGCCACGGACCTGGTGTCCCTGGCGCTGCTGGACCCGGCCACCGGCGCCACCGAGATCGTCGAGCAGGATCCCCTGAAGCGCGTGGATCTGGACCAGCCGGTTTTCAGCGAACTCACCGAAGAGCTGGCGCAGACCAATTATGTCGACGACCGCATGCGCCGCTATTTCCACGATAAGTCGTTCGAGGCCGATTACCGCTGGCTGGAAGAAACCAAGTTTCCCGGCAAGGAGGTCGGCGTCGCCTCGCGCACCCACGACGAGCGGCTGTGGCTGATCGCCGTGCACAGCGATACCGAACCCGGCGAAACCTGGCTGTTCGACCGCCGCGCGCACACGCTGACGCTGGAATACAAGGTGCGCGAAAAGGTGCCGCGGGAAGCGCTGGCGCCCATGCAGCCGGTCCACTATAAATCGTCCGACGGCCTGGATATCCCCGCTTATCTGACCCTGCCCAAGGGCCCGCCGGCCAAGAACCTGCCCACGCTGGTGGTGCCTCACGGCGGGCCGTGGGCGCGCGACGTGTGGGACTACAACCCCCTGGCGCAGTTCTTCGCCAATCGCGGGTATGCCGTGCTGATGCCCAACTTCCGCGGCTCCACGGGCTACGGCAAGAAGTTCCTCAACTCCGGCAACGGCGAGTGGGGCCGCAAGATGCAGGACGATGTTACCTGGGGCGTAAAGTACCTGATCGCGCAGGGCATCGCCGACCCCAAGCGCGTGGGAATCCTGGGCGGCTCTTACGGCGGCTACGCCACGCTGGCCGGGGTGGCCTTCACGCCGGAGTTGTATAAGGCGGCGGTGGACATTGTGGGCCCCTCCAACCTGCTCACCCTGCTGGATTCCATCCCGCCCTACTGGGAGGCCGCCCGCAAGACCATGTACGCACGCATGGCCGACCCGGGAACGCCGCAGGGCAAGCAGTGGCTGGAGGAGCGTTCGCCGCTCTCGCAGGCGTCCAAAATCAGAACCGCGCTCATGGTGGTGCAGGGCGCCAACGACCCGCGTGTCAATCGCGCCGAGGCCGAGCAGATCGTCATCGCGCTGCGCGACCGCGGCTTCCCGGTGGAGTATCTGCTGGCCCCCGATGAAGGCCACGGCTTCGCCCGCCCGGTCAATAACATGGCCATGTACATGGCGGCCGAGAAGTTCCTGGCCAGGCACCTGGACGGACGCTATCAGGAAGGCGGCACGCCGGAAGTGGTTCAGCGGCTGGCGGAAATCACCGTCGATCCCAAAGCCGTGGTTTTGACTAAGAAGGTGGATGCGGCGTCGGTTAAGGTTCCCCAGCCGGCGGTGGACCTGAAGCCGGGCAGTTACAAATACCAGGTCAAGCTGGCCATGGGCGGGCAGGAGCTGGCGATGACCAGCACTGTCACGGTGAAGGAACAGGATGGCGCCTGGGTGGTGTCGCAGTTGAACGAGAGCCCCATGGGTTCGCTTACGGACATGGTCACTCTGGAGAAAGGCACCCTGATTACCCGCAAGCGCAACCTGAAACAGGGGCCGGTGACCGCCGATATCGATTACTCGGGCGGCCGCGCCGTGGGCAAGTTGAATCTGCCGAATGGCGCACAGCCCATCGATACGGACCTGGGCGGTCCGGTTTTCGCCGATGGCGCCTCGGGCGGGGTATCAGTCGCCTGCCTTCCGCTCGCCGAGGGATACACGGCCACTTACCGCACTTACGATCTCGCCAAAATGAAAATCGCGCTGTGGCAATTGAAGGTGGCGGGTTCCGAGAGCGTGACCGTGCCGGCGGGCAAGTTCGACACCTATAAGGTGGAAGCCACTTCGGCCGATGGCGGCTCCGAGAAGACCACCTTCTGGATCGGCAAAGACTCGCGGCAGGTGGTGAAATCCGTGACCGGCGGGCCGGGCGGCGCCAGCATCACCTCGGAGCTTCAATAAGGCGGGCGCACCCTCGCTGAGGTCGCAGGTAGGGCAGGCGGTTCGCCTGCCCAATCCGGGTGCCCTTGGCGCCCGGCTCCGATGCGCGTTCCGAGCCGCGACCACAGGGAGCCGGCAGCAGTTCTCAGTAAGGCGGAGCCAGTCGGCTGTATTCGAAATTCTCCGGATCCAGGCCGCGCGAGCGGAGCATGCGGATGCAATCCGCAGCGGAATCGCCGATGGCTTCGATGCGCCGGAAGGGTAAGGTTGCCGGCGAATAGATTTCCATAGCGATGTATTTGCCGATGAGGTGCAGGCGCTCATCGAGGGACAACTCTTCGGGCGAGCGGCCGATGGCTTTGTCGGAGGTGACGGTCATGGGATCTGCCGCATTGTACTACGCCGCGAGGGTGCCGCGACTGGAAAGACCTTCGCAAGGGTCTTGAGGGTCGACTGAATCGCGACCCCCTGTTGACGACCCGCGTAAATGGCCCACATCGCGGCTGATTCATGCTCTGAACAGTGCCAACCGTTCGCAAAGGTGATGCAGCGGCTCACCGGCCACCGGCTGAAAGCGTGCTGCTCTTCAAGAGGGCTGGCGCCCTTCGGTAGCCTGGGAGGCGCAGCCTCCAAGTCGTCGCCCAACTTGGCAAGAAACCCGTCCGGCGGCCGACCCCGATCCCAGCACCGAGAAGTAAAGTCCACCATTCTGGAGCGTCCTAACGAACTTCCCCAGGTCCATGTACCGCCCGATCCTTACGTTCCGATCAGGTATCGTTGAAACGGGTTCAGATGAGAGCGCGAGGTCAAGGATCTCCGTGCCGCAGCCGTTTCTCTCCATGGTCGTGCGCGACGTCCCATCCAATAATAACGCCCTCGTTCGAATGACGCGCTCATCTCAATGCTGGAGCGGAACCCCCGCACCTCACCGGTCGCCGGCTTGGAATTCCGCATGAACGAAACGCCATCTGGGACTTCTGCCGCTCGGGGGCCCCAAACGTTAGCACTCTATCGGAAGTGATGCGGCGAGACAGCGGTGGCCGACCGCCGCGTCACTTTCGATAGAGCCGTTTCAAGTGAGCCGCTGGCGCTTGCGGCGGACGCGACCAGCTATGGAATTTGAATGGTGTTTTGGTACTTTCGTACTGATTTGCTTGAGAGGTAGGGAGGCCGAGGTGGGGCCTGCAAGGCACCCATTGATGCTACCTCCATGTTCCGTACGAAGCAAGCAGGGAGAACTTTTCTGCGAGCAAGGGCTGCACCCATAGAGACGCGAAGCGTCCGCCGCGCCAGCGGCTTACTTGAAACGGCGATCTGGGAAGTTGCAACCCCACGCGAGCCCGAGACCGGATCGCGCGCAGCCGAGGTCGTCTTGCCAACGGCCTTATTTTAACGCCTATGAACCGAGGCTCCCAGGGCACCCCGCCGCCGCGATTCACCCGGAGCTCTGGGGGCCGGGTGGGTAGCGCGCACCTGAAATGGCGTGGTAGGCTACCCTCTTATGAAGCCTCTGAAGCTCGCGGCTGTTTTCTGTGCGTCTCTGGGGGTCGCCCTGGGCCAGGTCCCGACGCCCGAATCGGTGTTGGGGCACAAGCCGGGCGACGATTTCTTTCTCGCCAGCTACGATGAATCGCTGGGCTATTTTCAGAAGCTGGCGCAGGCCACCGACAAGCTCAAGCTGGTCAAGGTGGGCAAGACCACCCGCGGGCTGGATTGGTATATCGCCATCGTCTCGTCGGCCAAAAACCTCGCCAGCCTGGACAAGTACAAGGACACCGCTAAGCGCCTGGCGCTGGTCAAGGGCCTCACCGACGCCCAGGCGCGCGACCTGGCGCACAACGGCAAGGTGATCGTACACATCGATGGCGGCCTGCATGCCACTGAGGTGGCGCCCGCGCAACACGCCATCCAGCTCGCCTATAACCTGGTCACCGCCAAAGACGCCGACACCGCCAACATCCTCGACAACGTCATCCTGCTGCTCTGGTTTTCGATCAACCCCGACGGCCAGAACCAGGTGGTTTCCTGGTATCGCAGCAACCTGGGCACGGCCTACGAGGTGAGCAACATGCCCGGCCTCTTCCAGGAGTACATCGGGCACGACAACAACCGCGACGGCTACATGAACAACATGATCGAGTCGCAGGTGATCACGCGCGCCGATCTGGAATATTACCCCGAGGTCTTCTACAACCACCATCAGACCGCCCCGTTTCCCGCGCGCATCTGGATTCCGCCCTTCGGCGATCCGGTCTCCCTGAATCCGCACCCGCTGATGTACCGCTGGGTGAACGTGTTCGGCACCGCCATGGCGGCGTACCTGGACGAGCACGGCATGCCGGGCGCGATGCATCGCGGGCGCTTCGACGATTGGTACCCAGGCTTCGTCGACCACGTCAACAATTTCCGCAACACCGTGTCGTTCCTTACCGAAACGGCGCTCTACCGCTACGCCACCCCGCACTTTTACACGGTGGAGGATTTCCCGCGCGACAAGCAGGACCTGCACACCGAGGTCTTCTACTCGAGTCCCTGGCGCGGCGGCTGGTGGCGGCTGGCGGATGCGGTGCGCTACAACATCGGGTCTTCCATGTCGGTGCTGGACACCGCCTCTAAGAATCGCGAGGAGCTGCTCTACGGGCGCTACCGTGCGGGCAAGGACGTGATCGCGCGCTTCACCAAGGACCCGCCTTATGCCTACGTGATCCCGCGCGAGCAGCGCGACAAGGTGACTGCGGCGGTGCTGGTGGAGAAGCTCATCGTCGACGGCATCGAAGTACACCAGGCCACCCGCGAGTTCACCGCCAATGGCTCCACGTATCACGAAGGCGATTGGGTGGTGCTGATGGATCAGCCCTTCGCGGCGCTGGTGAAGGAGCTGTTCGATATTCAGAAGTATCCGGAGATTCCGCATCCGCCGGCGGTCGGGGCGGATGCCGGCCGCGGAGGCGGCGGTGGTGGTGGAGGACGCGGCGGACGCGGGGCGGCGGCGGAAGCGCCGGCCGCAGGTGCGGCTAGTCCGGCGGGCGCACCTGAAGCACCGGGCGGTGGCGCCGGTGAGGCGGCTGGTGGCGCTGGTGGTGGGGCGGCTGGCGCCGGTGGGGCGGCTGGTGGCGCAGCGGCTGGCGGCGGTGGACGCGGCGCGGGCGGTGGCGGACGGGGCGGCGGTGGTGGCGGCCGCGGTGCAGCGGCAGGTGGAGCGGCAGGCGGCGCTGCGGCGGGCGGCGGCGCCGCGCAAGCCGCGCCGGCGCAGACTCCCTACGATGTCACCGGCTGGACGCTTCCCATGCAGATGGGCGTCGAAGTGGTCGCGGTATCCGAGCCGGTCGACGAAGCCACGCGGCGCGAGCTCCGCAAGATCGAGCGCGTAGAACCGATTCGCGGCAAAGTGGAAGGCTCCGGCCCGGTCTTCGCCTTCTCGCACAATTCCAACGCCGCGATGGAGGCGGTCAACGACATCCTGGCGGCCGGCGGGACCGTCAGCTTCGCCAAATCCGAAAGCACCATCTACGCTTCCGGCGCCGCCGCGGCGCTGCTGCAAAAGGACGGCGTGGACGCCACCTCGCTGAAGGAAGCCCCGGCGGCCTGGCCGGTGAAGAAGCCGCGCCTGGCCATCTACGAACCATGGAGCGGCAACATCGACGAGGGCTGGACGCGCTGGATTCTGGAGCAATTCCGCTTCCCGTTCGCCCGGCTGCACAATTCCGATATCCAGGCCGGCCACCTGCGCGACCACTATGACACCATCGTCTTCGCAGAGGCCGGCACGCGGCAGATCATGGACGGGATGGCGCCCGGCAGCGTGCCGGGCCAGTACGCCGGCGGCATTGGCGAAGCCGGCGCCGACGCGCTGCGCGAATTCGTCACCCAGGGCGGCACGCTGGTGGCCCTGGGGAACGCCAGCCTGTTCGCCATCGATGAATTCAACCTGGCGGTGACCAATGCAGTGAATGGGCTGAACAACAACCAGTTCTTCTGCTCCGGCTCGCTGCTGCGGGTGGAACTCAGCAATCCCAATCACCCCGTGAACGCGGGGCTGCCGGCGACCCCGGCGGTGATGTTCGAGCGTAACCCGGTGTTCGATACGCGCGCCACCTTCCGGGGCAGAGTACTGGCCAGTTATCCCAAGGATCGCAATCCGCTGCTTAGTGGTTTCTTGCTCGGCGCCGACAGAATCCAGGGGAAGGCTGCCGCGCTGGACGCCGATTATGGCCAGGGGCACATCATCTTACTAGGATTCCGGCCGCAATGGCGCGGCCAATCGCACGGAACTTATAAGTTCCTGTTCAACGCGCTGTATTACTCGTCCGCCATGGCTGAACCGGGTGGAGAAGGCGGGCGTGGCGGACGCGGCGGGAGAGGCGGCGGCGGCAACGCACAGCAGTCCGCCTGGCGCAGGGAGGCCGAATCGGTGAAGGCCGAGCTGACCCGCCTGCTGGACCACAACCGCGCCTACTTCACGGCGCGCGGCCCCGCGGCGGCCGACCAGGGCAAGGCTCTGGAAGCCGCTCTGGACGCCTTCCAGCGCGATCGCGTGCCGCTCTTGGACGACCTGCGCGCGCAGGTGGAAGACGCCGCCATGGCGCGCAGCGACGCCGCCTGGTCGGCGCAGTTGAAGAAGTTCGCGGTGGATCTCCGCACGCGGGATTTCAGCGCCGCGAGGCTGGACGATCTGCTGGACCAATATAAACTGGCGGTGCTGCCATGAGAAATACTATGATGTCCACCCGACTTACAACCGCTTGTTTACGGGGGGTGCCCATGGGCCTGCGGCCCACTAAAGCGCCCGCCGCTAGGCGCTCTCGCGGTACCAGCAGCCTGGGCCGGGTCTTCAGGGGAGTGCCCATGGGCCTGCGGCCCGCTGAAGCGGATGAAGACGTGGCGTGGGGTGGCAGGGCAGGCGATTCGCCTGCTCTCGGCGGACCTGGCAGGCGAATCGCCTGCCCTACCGCCGTCTTCAGGGGAGCGGTGGCACCGTTACTGATTACGCTCCTCTTACTAACCGGCGCGATGGCGTGGGCCCAGATACCTACGCCGGAGTCGGTGCTGGGTTACAAGCCCGGCGCCGATTTCCACCTGGCCAATTACGAGGAGTCGCTCAATTACTTCCGCAAACTTGCCGCGTCGTCCAACCGCATCAAACTGGTGGAGATCGGCAAGTCGAGCGATGGCCGCGAATTCTGGATGGCCTTCATCTCCAACCCCGAGAACCTGGCGCAACTGGAGCATTACAAGGAAGTCTCGCGGCGGCTGGCGCTGGCCCGCGGCGTCAACGACGAGCAGGCGCGCGCCCTGGCCCGCGACCTGAAGCCGTTCATCCACATCGACGGCGGCCTGCACGCCAGCGAGGTGGCCAACCACCAGCACACCATCCAGCTCGGCTACGACCTGGTGGCCAGCGAGGAGCCGGAGTTCAAAGCCATCCGCCAGAACCTGATCGTCGAGCTGTGGTTTTCCATCAACCCCGACGGCCAGAGCATTGTGGCCAATTGGTATCGCGACAATGTCGGCACGCCCTACGAAGTCAGCCCGCTGCCGGTGCTCTGGCAGAAGTACGTGGGACACGATAACAACCGCGATGGGTACATGCTCAACATGCTGGAGAGCCGCGAGATCATCAAGGCCACGCTGGAAACGCAGCCGCTGGTCTTCTACACCCAGCACCAGACCGCGCCATTCCCGGGCCGCATCTATTTGCCGCCCTTCGCCGACCCGATTTCCGGCAACATGCACCCGCTGATGCTGCGCTGGCTCAGCCTGATCGGCACCACCATCGCGGAATACCTGGACGACCACGGCCTGCCCGGGTCGATGCACCAGGAGACCTTCGACGTGTGGTACCCCGGATATCTCGACAACGTGGGCAACTTCCGGCACACTATTTCCTTCTTCACCGAAACCGCCCTCTACCGCTATGCCACGCCGCATTTTTACACGGTGGAGGAGTTTCCCAACGTGCGGCAGGGGCTGGGCACGGAGATGCTCTACGCGAGTCCCTGGAAGGGCGGCTGGTGGCGGCTTTCGGACGCCTGCAAGTACATGTACGGGGCCGATATGGCGGTGCTGGATCTCTCAGTGAAGTATCGCGAGCAGATGATCTACAACAAGTACCGGGCTGCGCGCGACACCATCGAGCGGTTCGAGAAGGAGCCGCCCTTCGCCTACGAAATCCCACGCGAGCAGCACGACGCCCCCACGGCCGCGGTGCTGCTGGAGAAGCTGATGCTGCAGGGCATCGAGGTACACCAATCGTCCAACCCGGACGCCTGGGTGATCCTGATGAACCAGCCGTTTGCCGGCCTGGTGAAGGAACTCTTCGAGCCGCAGGTCTACCCCACGATCACGCAGCGCCCGTACGATGTCACGGGATGGACGCTGCCGTACCAGATGGGCGTGGAGGTGCACGCGGTGACCACGCCGCCTACCAAGCAGTACCTGGATTCGCTGCGGGCGGTGAAGGAGATTAACGGGTTGGCCGCGCCATTTCAACTGAGCGCCAATGCCAGCTACCGGGCGGTGAACCAGATCCTGGCGGCCAAGGGGACCGTCTCGCTGGCGGGCGACGAGGTGGCGGTCTCGGGCCTGGAGAAGGGCCGCCTGGACGGCATTTTGAGCGAGAACCGCCTGCGCGCGGTGGAGGCCAAGGAGGGCGGCAAACCCATCAAGCCGCGGCGCATCGGCCTGTACCGCCCGTGGGTGGCCTCGATCGACGAAGGCTGGACGCGCTGGATTCTGGAGCAGTACCAGTTCCCCTTCACGAACCTATACAACGCCGATATCGTGGGCGGCCACTTGAAGGAGCACTACGACGCCATCGTGGTCCCCGACATTTCCGAAGGGCAGATCCTCAACGGCCATCGCCCCGGCACCATTCCGGAGCGCTACGCCGGAGGCCTGGGCGAGGAGGGCGTCGAAGCGCTACTCGATTTCGTCAGCGAGGGGGGCACGTTGATCGCGTTCAACAACGCCAGCATGTTCGCCATCAATCAATTCAAGCTGCCGGTGACGAACGCGCTGGCGGGCGTGTCAGCCGCGCAGTTTTTCTGCTCGGGCGCGCTGCTGAAGGTGCATATCGAGGACCCCAAGAACCCGCTGACCGCCGGCATGCTGCCCGACACGACGGTGATGTTCGAACGCGGCCCGGCGTTCGACACCAAGGCGGATTTCAAAGGCGCGGTGCTGGCAAGGTACAACCGCGACCGATCGCCCTTAGAGAGCGGCTACCTGTCCGGCCCCGACCGGATCGAGGGCAAAGTGGCGGCTTTGGACGCCGTCTACGGCAAAGGACATGTGATCCTGCTGGGATTCAAGCCGCAGTGGCGCGGGCAATCGCACGGGTCGTATAAGTTTTTCTTCAACGCGTTTTACGAGGCGCGGTAAGGATTGCGGCGGCGCGGCACGTGGAGCTTTCGCGAGGGGGTCGAGCCGGGGTTTGGGAGTGTTGACGCTTTTGAACGGGGATCTTGTGTTTTCGGAGCGGCGCTGCCGGGTGGCGGCCGTTCGGACCGTCTGTTTTCGCTGTCTTGTTGATCTTCTCTTCGATCTCTCTTCGCTAGCCGGCGCTGTCGACGCCGGGACATTAGGAACCGGTTCCCGCCCTCCGCTGAAGAGGAGCTGACTCCCCAGGAGGGCACTCCCCCGAAGAGGAGTGTGCCACTGTGACCGCCTCTCACCGCAGCCGCCCACGCGTAGGCAACTGCCGCAATACGAACGTTGAATACGTGTGGTTCCGGCTTTAAAGCCCCTGGCCAGTCTATGAAAGCGGGCGCCGGCACGTAATATCGAAACGGGCTGCCTCTCGGCGAACGAGCAGCACTTTTTCGATTACAGAGTAGCAGACGGATTTGGGGGTTGCGGATAGGAACGTCTGTAACTCATTGAGCCGGCTCGGAGAGAAATTCTCGAACTTGGTGACTGGCACGGCGGCGGCGCCGCGGAGGGCACGGAGTCCACCTCGCAAAGCCGGGATGGGCGGGCCAGCAGCCAGACTCGGAACCCTGAAATCGAGAGAGGTAAAGCCAAGGGAGAGAGTCGTATATGGCAAGTCTCAATTGGTCGCGATGCCCCCGCCGTGGAGAGCGTGCCGGGAAGGCGCAGCGGCGCATGGGTGTTTCGCGATACGCGGATTCCCGTTGCGACGGTTTTTGAGAATCTGGAAGCGGGCGCCAGCATGTGGCCGCCACCCGGCGGGGACGTCCCGTGCCGCGACCACGTTGTCTGGCGGGGCCGTGGAAGGTTCGGCGGATCCGTCCGATCCGGAATTACAGTGACGTATTCTGGATGAGGGGAAGATGGGACGGGTGTTGATTCCATGGGTGTGAGTCGGGGCAGACGCCAGCCAACCAGGCTTGGGCAACCGGACAAAGTTCCACTCCGGAAGGTGGACTCCGGGACGATCGGCCCGCGGGGCGCCGCCGGAACGTGGGCGTTGATGCTGTGCGCCACCATGGTGGCTTACCTGCCGGCACTCCATGGAGGCTTGCTCTGGGACGATAGCAGCCATGTGACCGGGCCGGACCTCCAGTCCCTGCACGGTCTGTGGCGCATCTGGTTCGACCTGGGCGCGACTCAGCAATACTATCCGTTGCTGCACACGGCCTTCTGGCTGGAGCACCGCGTCTGGGGTGACGCCGTGTTGGGTTATCATCTGGCCAATATCGCCCTGCACGCCCTATCGGCTTGTCTGGTGGTGATGATCGCCAGGCGCCTATCGATCGCGGGCGGGTGGCTGGCGGGCTTGGTTTTTGCCCTGCACCCGGTATGCGTGGAGGCGGTGGCCTGGATCTCGGAGCAGAAGAGCACTCTCTCGGGGGTCTTCTATCTGGCAGCCGCCCTCACCTATTTGCACTTCGACCGGACGCGCCGCAAGTCCACATACTTCATGGCACTGGGACTGTTTGTTCTGGCCCTGATGAGCAAGACTGTGACCGCCACGCTGCCGGCCGCGCTGCTGGTGGTCTTCTGGTGGCAGCGCGGCCGGATCGGGGGGAAGCGCGACGTGCTGCCGCTGGTTCCCTGGTTCGCGGTGGGCGCCTCGGCGGGGCTTTTCACGGCGTGGGTAGAGCAGAACCCACGCTTGATCGGCGCGCAGGGAACGCACTACGCGCTCACACTGCTGGAGCGTCACCTGCTGGCCGGCCGCGTGCCATGGTTCTACGCCGGCAAGCTGCTCTGGCCGTCGAACCTGATGTTTATCTATCCCCGCTGGACGATCGATCCCGGCCAATGGTGGCAATACCTCTTCCCGCTGGGAACGGCGGCGGTGGCCGCGGCTTTGGTTGTGCTGGCGCGGAGAAACCGCGGGCCGCTGGCCGGCTTTCTGATTTTCGCCGGCACGCTGTTTCCCGTGCTCGGTTTCCTGAATGTGTACCCTTTTCGTTACTCCTACGTTGCCGATCACTTCCAGTACCTGGCCGCCCTGGGTATCATCGTTCCGGCCGCTTCCTGGCTCACGGTTTTGGCGGGGCGGATTTCGCCAGGCCGTTGGGAGACAACCAGGGAAATCGCCGGCAACCGCACAGTTATTCCAGGCGCCATCGTTGTTCCCGTTCTGTTACTGACAACACTGGGGCTGCTGACCTGGCGGCAAACCGGCATCTATCGCGACTACGAAACCCTCTTCCGGGAAACTCTGGCGCGCAATCCCGGCAGCGCGCTGGTGCACAACAATCTGGGAGTGATGCTCATGTCCACCGGACGGATACCGGAAGCGACGACCGAATTCGAGGCGGCGGTGCGACTCGAACCCGATAGCCCCGACTTTCATGACAATCTGGGACTTGCTCTGGCGTCGATGCCCGGCCGTCTGCCGGACGCGATCGTGGAGTATCAAACGGCCTTGCGGAACGACCCCCACTTCCAGGCGGCGCACCTCAACCTGGGACTTGCCTGGATGTCGATGCCCGGCCACCGGCAGGATGCCATCGCGGAGTATCAGAAGGCGATCGCGGAGTATCGGAAAACGCAGCGGACGGCGCCCGATTATTGGGAGCCGCACCTCAACCTGGGGATTGCCTACGCCCAGATGCCCGGCCGACAGGCCGACGCAATTGCGGAGTACCGGGCGGCCCTGCGGATCAAGCCCGATTCCGAGCTGGCGCACTTCCATCTGGGAAACACTTTCCAAACCATGGGCCGGCTGGAGGAGGCCATCGCGGAATATCGAACAGCGCTACGGATCAAGCCCGATGCCATGGACGCGCGCTACGAACTGGCGTACGCGTTGGCGCAGATCCCCGGCCGCTTGCCGGAGGCCATCGTCGAGTGCCAGGATCTTCTGCGCATGAGCCCCAACGACGGACCGGCGCGAGAACTGATGGCGTCATTGCTGGCGTTTCAAAACGGCCGGCACCAAGTTCCATAGATTCCTGTCCGTAAACCCTATTCAAATCCATAGGGCCCGGCGGAGCCTTCCGAGGCGCTTCGGATAGGCGCCTCGAAGACCTTTCCAGCAGGCGGGAGCATGCGGCCTTCCCAGTGGAGTTGAACTCGGTGACCGGATCTCAGCCAGTTTCCGCCAAACCTCCAGGTGAGCTCAGAAGCCTGGGCCTCCCTGTTTCAGTTGCATAGCGCCGCCCAAGCAGGCCGCTTGCACGGTGATTTAACGGTGTATCACGTTGTTTCTTGGCGTCGCCCCGGCGTATCATCCAGGCGTTCGTCGAAATAAAGTCTGGACTAGCTTGCCGATCTCGGCTAAGGTATTAACATCGGATTTTGCGCAATCAGCGTCCTTTCATTGGCCGTGTCCGGGCGGTTGTGCTTCGGGGGCAACGGCCAAGCGAAGAACCGGATTTTTGGTGAGTGTCGAGACTTCCGCCGGGCGAGGGAACACTCGGGTAACGAGGAGAGCCACCGGTAACCATGCTGGTCGAAAGCATGTCCACAGGAATAGCCCCAGGCCGCATCCTCTCGCGGTGGCTATGTCCCCCACGAGGAGAAAAATGAGCAATCGTATCGCAGCGTTGCCAGCCCTTGTCCTTCTGCTGACAATGGCCACATTCGCTCAGAACAACACTGGCATCATATCCGGCAGAATTACGGATCAGACCGGGGCGTTAGTGCCAAACGCACAGATTACCGTTACCCAAACCGACACCAACGTGGACAGCGCCAGTCAGAGCAATTCCGAGGGCCTGTTCCGTGTTCCGGGCCTCCGGGATGGACCTTATAAGGTGGCCGTCACCGCCGCCGGATTCAAAAAGGCGGTGCGCGAGGGCTTTAACCTTCAAATCGGCCAGATTCTGGACCTGGAAATCAAACTGGAAGTAGGCGCCATCACCGAGTCCGTTACGGTCACCAACTCGATCGCTCTGTTGGAGACCCAGACTTCGTCCACCGGCCAGGTGATGGAGGGCGACTATTTCTACGAACTGCCCAACTATCAACATTGGGAGAAGGGCGTCCTGTACTATACTCCTCAGGTCGAGAGCAGCAACGCCCCGTGGCCCGGCTCACTGGGGAATTGGAACTTCAATGGCGCCAACAGCTACCAGACCGCTCAGTATGAGGACGGGATGTTGGCCACCAGCATGGATGGCGGCACTACCATCAATTCCGTGTCGGTCGGCGATGAGGAGGTCAAGGTCCTGTCGAGCGCCATGCCGGCCGAATACGGCCACGCCACCTCCGGCGCCCTCATCGTGGTGAAGAAGGGCGGCACCAACGAGTTCCACGGCGAGGGCGGCGAGCTTTTCAAGAACAACCCCCTGGTGGAGCGCCGTTTCTTCCAGTTGCAAACCAATCCCCAACAGAATATTTCAGACCTGTTCCAAATGCCCGATTTCGTGATCAGCGGACCCGTGATCATTCCTAAGGTTTACAACGGCAGGAACAAGACCTTCTTCGAGGTTGCCGGGTCGTACCACGTGGACACCTCGTCCAACGCGAGCAGCTATTCGACTCCCACCCCCGCTGAGTTGACCGGCAACTTCAGTGCGTTCTCCAACACGATCTACGATCCGGCCTCCACCAGTGGGAGCTTCGCTGGCGGCAACCTGCAGCGTACGCCCTTCCCCGGCAATATCATTCCGCAGAGCCGCTTCAGCACAATGTGGAATACCATTGCGGCCAACAATCCATTCCTGGCGCCCCAAGCCGGCGTCGGCAGCATTACACCTACCGGACCCAGCGGAAACATCGTGTCATCCGGCACGGGAAGTTACTTTAACCTTACCAACCAGGCCCGTCTGGACCACAGTTTCACCGAGAAGTTGAAGATCATGGGCAGTGTCACGTGGGGCAACCAACATCAGCCCGAGAATAACGCCAATATTACCTACAAGCCGTACGATCAATACCAGGTGTTGGCGTATACCATCCAGAGTGTTGCCACAGTCAACTTTGTCTACACCATCACACCTCACCTGATCAGCGAGACCAAGGTCGGTGAATACCGCCGGACCGGCAACGCGCGATCGCTCAGCGGGACGGATTACACATTTGCGATCGCCAAAACCGTTCCCAACCTCCCTGCCAACGTGTATGTCAATCCGATCGGCTTCGGGCTGTCCGAAGGCACCAACGGCAGCACCCAGCTCGGGGTTGGCACTCTGACCGTCGCGGTGAACAACAACCACCAGCTCAACCAGGACTTCACCATGGTCAAGGGCAAGCATGCCTTCAAGTTCGGGTATGAATGGCTGTGGGAAAACGAAGTCAGCCACAACATCAACGACCCGCGGCTGACCATTGGGTTCGGCCAGGGTGGCAATGCTCAAACCGATGGAACCACCGGCATTGGCCCCACTGGCGTCCAACTCCCCAATACGGGAGGCATTCAACTGGCGAATATCATGCTCGGATATGTCACCAGTTATAGCTATGCACAGCAGGGGGCGAGCCTCCTTCCGGTAGACTCCAACCAAAGCCTCTATGTCCAGGACGACTGGCGGCTGCTGCCCAAGCTTACCCTCAACTTGGGGGTCCGTTACGAGAATGAGACTCCGGCGCACAGCAAGTTCCCGGGGCAGCTCAGCAACGGGAGCATCACCACGCCGAGCAACTACTACACCTCCGGATCCGTGGCCGGCCTGTTGACCTGCCCGAATAATACGTGCCTGGGCGGGTGGGTGCAGCCCAAGGGCTTTATCTGGAACCGCCAAAACGACAACTTCCAGCCCCGCTTGGGCCTGGCCTGGAATGTCGAGCCGAATACGGTGGTCCGCGGAGGCTTCGCCCTGATGACGCTGGATTGGAACCTCGGGTATACCCAACAGGCCGAAATCGGCGGCAGCAGCTTCTATAACCAATCGGTTTCTCAGCCCGCCAATTCCTACACGCCGCTTTTCAATATCAACCAAGGCGTACCGGCGTTCGTTTCGGTGCCGCAGTTGGCGAACGGGGAAATCCCGACCTCGGCTTCGACCCCGTCGGCTCGCCCCACCATCACCGTGTATCCCGCCAACTACCACCACCCGTACACGCTGAACTGGAACCTCAGTATTCAGCACCAGCTTAAGAGCAACTACCTGCTTGAATTGAGCTACGTCGGTCTGCACAACATAGGCTTTGCCGGATCCTATAACTGGGATTCGCGCCCCTACGGGACAGGCATCGACGCCAACGGGAACGTGATCGATCTGACGCAGCCGCAAAACTGGGCCTACCGCAACACCTGGGTCTCCAATACGTCGGGCGTCAACGGCACCCAAGCCTACAAGCCCTATCCGAGTCTGGGCGGCGTAAACTATGAATGCAATTGCGTCCGCATGATCTACCATTCGGGAACCGTGAAGCTGCAAAAACGGTACTCGTATGGCCTCACCTTCCTGACCTTCTTCACCTTCCAGAAGGGAATCCAGAACTCCCCGGGTAATCTTTACCTGAATCAACAGGAACAGCGGGCGGTCACGGGGCTGACCCAGAAATATCGCTTTGTCAGCTCCATGACCTACGACATGCCATTCGGCAAGGGCAAACGCTGGCTGAACCATGGCCGTGCGATGGACTGGCTGTTCGGCGGCTATAGCTTCGCGTGGAACTACTCCATCTGGGCCCCCACTCCCTCGAGTATCGGCTACTCGGGCGGCACCTACCTCAACCCTGTAACCGGCGCGTTGGGCGGCCGGCAGGATTATCCCAGTTACGAACCGTTGCCCGGCGGGAGCATCTACCTCATCAAGGACCCGCAACTCCGGTCCGATTGGCAGAACCTCGGAAACAACCGCTTCGTACAGACGGCGCAGAACCCCATGGTCACCAACTGCGGTACCACCCCGATCCTCGAGTCGAATGGGGCCACTTGGGGCAACCTGTGCGAGGTAGTAGCTCCGTCGTTCACCAATGGCAACCTGCCCGGAAACGAGTGGATCGGGCAGCGAATCATCGGCGCCAACGCGTCGATGTACAAGAACTTCACCATCAAGGAAAGATTCAAGGCCCAAATCCGGCTGGATTACTTCAACCCCTTCAAGTGGTTCAACTGGAACCAGCCGACCAGCACCATGACCCAAACCAACCCGGCGTTATTTATGACCCCCGGTCTCAGCGACAACGGGGATTCGACTGAAGGCGGACCGTCGGAAATGCAACTTTCGTTCCGCATCAAGTTCTAGCGACTGAAGCGAACAGCATCTGCGCTGAAAAGGGCAGTGGGTTCCACACTCTGGAACCCACGCTTCTTGACTTCTTGACGAATCTGATTCGGGACTACGAAACAACAGCGTAACCCCCGCTTGAGAAGGCCCAGCCGCACGAATCGGTCGCGTTCCTGTTGGAACAGCGCGGACTGAGGCCAAAGAACCTTTGGCCTATCCTCGCATCCAAAAGCCGAGTATCTGAGATCCTGTCTGGAAAGCGATCTATCAGCAAGGCGCAGGCGAAAAAGCTGGCGGAATTCTTCGGCGTGCCGGTGAATCTGTTTCTATAGCCGCCTCCCGGCCCTATCCGCGCCACGCCATGCCGGAGTGTCAGCCACCCTGGTCGATGGCCCCCTTCGGGGTGCCCTCCGGGGTGCCCTCCGGTCCCGTCGCCCATCCCGGAAAATGGCGCCTTGCAATCCGCGGCCCCTTCCGGCGCCACCGCTGCCCGCTTCCCCCGCCGAAGGTAGCCCTTTCGGGCCACACGCCGCTGATTCATAAAGACTTACACTCCGGTTTGCCTACCCATCGCGGAATGCCGGATGCTATACTCAAAAAAATGGGAACCATTCCGGTTGCGGCTCCTCCAAGGCCGCCTGCGCCTGCCTCCGCGCCTTCTCCGCGCCCGCGTAAGAGCCGGGGCTGGATCTGGTTTCTCCTGCTCGCGGCGGTCGCCTTCGCGGCCTATAAGTATTATCCGCAGGTGAGTCACGGAGCCGGCCAGGCAGATGCCTCGGGCACCGGGGTTGCCAAACCCGCCGCCCCCGCCGTGCCGGTCGTGGTGGCCACCGCCAAAAACGGCGATTTGCCCATTTACTTCACGGGCCTGGGATCGGTGACGGCCTATAATACGGTGACCATCCGCAGCCGCGTGGATGGCGAGCTGCTCAACGTAGCTTTCACCGAAGGCCAGTTGGTGAAACAGGGGGATCTGCTGGCGGAGATCGACGCCCGCCCCTTCCAGGCCCAGCTCGAACAGGCCGAAGGCCAACTCTTGCGCGACCAGGCGCAGCTCGAAAACGCCCGCCTCGACCAGAAGCGTTATGAAACCCTGTCCTCCCAGGGTGTCATCTCCAGGCAGCAATCCGATACGCAAGTCGCCACCGTGCACCAGTTCGAAGGCGCCATCAAGGCCGACCAGGGCATGATCGACAATATCAAGGTGCAGTTGGTCTACTGCCGCATCAATTCGCCGCTGACCGGCCGCATCGGCCTGCGCCTGGTGGACCGCGGCAATATCGTGCACGCCACCGACGCCAACGGCCTCGCCACCGTCACCCAGTTGCAGCCCATCGCCGTGATCTTCAACCTGGCACAGGATTTTCTGCCCGAAGTGATGAAGCGCTACCGGGCCGGCCAGACCCTCCTGGTGGAGGCCTGGGATCGCGATTTGCGCAAGAAGCTGGCCACCGGCAAGCTGCTTACCGTCGACAACACCATCGACATGGCCACTGGCACGGCC
>JBKQPR010000167.1:0-33091 GCA_052144935.1 Bryobacteraceae bacterium | reverse complement strand
CTATCTTGGCAATTCCTGCCGATTCGATCCAGGCGCATGCCGTACCGTTGCTCTACCATAACAAGAGTTAATTCCGGAGGTTGTCAAACCATAGCATTCAGGAGCACGGACTTTGGCCAGCCATGCCCAAGCACTGCCCCTGCGCGGCAAGTGGCTTGAAATATGGTCCGCGGTCGCATGGCCGCCGCCGGCCGCGCAGCGGGGCGCCGGGAGAATCGCTCCTGCGAGACTTTAATCGCAACGTCGCGGCCAAGGCGTGTGTCGCGCGCCCGCGTACGCCTCGCCCATGCCGCCCGCGCCGATCAGGGCACGGATTTCGTAGGGGCCGAGTCTTGTTCCTGCAGAGAGCGGCATATGGAGTTTCAGCTCAGTTTACCAATCTGAAGAGGATCAAGGATAGGGAATGGTCTATGGCGTTTACCGGCCAATCCTCCGAAGAAGGTGATTTTTAAGCTTCTGTTTTTCAGTAAGATACGCGTTTTGCCCGCTCGGCGGTGAAGACGACCTTCTTCATCCTGCGCTTGTGGTAGGGCGAAGGCCTGCCGTGCGTGATTCGTGATGCCCGCGCGGAGCTTACTTAGCCGGAATCATAAAGTTACGGGCGCGTGCACAGATTGGACCGGTAAACGCGAAATTTACCGGCCAAACTTGTTTGATCATAAAGCGCTTACGCTGAAGACTTAGGTTCAAACGGATTGGACCGGTAAATCTGACGTATCCGGAAGTTGGGTGATCGAGACGCAGAAGCTCCGCTCTCGGCCGCAGTCGCATGCCCGCCGCCGACCGCGCAGGGGGCCGGCGCCGCGTGCGGCTCGACGCTCTCGGCCCCCGGTCGCACGGCTACGCCCACCGCGCCGCGGGCGGGAAGCCGGGCGGAGACAACCAGACTGGCTCGTCCTGGCGGCCGGCAGTGGCGCCGGGCAGCGAATCGGGGAAGCCGGCGCCGGCGGCCGAGACTCCCTACGCCGTCTATCACGAGGACAACTCGCCTGCCCGCCAGCACCAGGAGCACGCCACCAAAGGCGTCGCCTCGGCCGACGCCGACGCGCGGCTGGCCGCTCCCGGCCCGCGGCCGCATGACCGCCGCCACCCGCGCAGCGGGCCTGGGCCGCCCTCAACGCGCGCAATCCCGTCCCACGCCCCCGAACCCAGCCTGGCCAGCGCCAGTGACCCTCCCAAGGAAGGATCTCCGGGACATCATGCCGGCCCTGGAGAAGACTGGGCGAACGCTTCACCGGATCGAGGACGCACCAGCGAGGAGCACTCGCGCCACAGCGATCTCTGGCATCTGGCACCGCCCGCGCAGGGCCGCCGGATGACAAGCTGAGCGCAACACTTGCGCGCACTCAAGAAACACGCTGAGGCAAACAAAGCACGTTATCCCCCCGCGCGCGCCGTAGAGGCGACTAGTTTTGCAGGTCGTGACGACGACCCCGGTGCGAACTGTAATTTACAGCACACCCACCCGCGCGTGACAGCGATCCCGCGCATTCTCAGGGGTCCCGTGCAGCCATATTCGGATAAACTGGTCTTTAATGCCCGGCACCTTAAGGATAATATTATGATGCTGCTCTTCAACGAGGCCAAGGCGACCCAGGCCGCCGCGCGCTTTTTGACCCTTCGCGGTGGAACCATGAGCTATGTCAAGCTCATCAAGCTCCTGTACCTGGCCGATCGCGAAGCTCTCCTTCGCTGGGGACGCCCGATCACCACGGATCGCCACGTCTCCCTGGACAACGGTCCGGTTGTCAGCCGGATCTACGATCTGATCCGGGACGAGCCGCCGCCGAATTCGTTCCGGATCTGGCGAAAGTTCATCTCCGACCCGGAAAACTATGAAGTTCGTCTGCTGGGCGATCCCGGCAGCGGAGAACTGTCTCGCCGGGAAGAGGAACTGATCGATGAAATCTTTGCGCAGCATGGCCGCCAGAGCCGGTGGACAATCGTGGACTACACCCGAAGTCTACCCGAGTGGACCCATCCGGATGGAGGGGCCCTGCCCATCGAGTACCGTGACATCCTTATGGCCGCTCATAAGTCCGAGGAGGAAATCTCCGCGGTAGAAGAAGCGCTGGAGTATGCGGCCCTCGTCGAACAAGTCCTGGTCTAGTGGATGACAGCGCCCCAGCGCCCATTACTTAAAGGGAGCACCATGACAATTCGAAACAGCCGGTTTGATAGCGTGTGTATCAAATCGACCGGTTCGTATGTTCCTGCCAAGGTTCTGACAAACGAAGAAATTGTCGGAGATCTGCCAACCTCTCCGGAGTGGATCGTGCAAACGTTGGGAATTCGCCAGCGGCGCGTCGCGGAACGGGAGGAATACTCATCGGACCTGGCCGCCCGGGCCGGGCTGAATGCAATCGCTTCGGCGGGCCTGGAACCGAACGAAATCGACCTCATCATCGTGGCCACCTCGACACCCGACCGCAAGGTCCCCTCATGTGCATCCATCGCGCAGGCCAAGATGGGCATTCGGAACGGATGCCCCGCGTTCGATGTGGCCGCGGTGTGTTCCGGGTTTGTTTACGGTATTACGATTGCCGGCCAATTTATCCAGAACGGGGTGTACGACCATGCGCTGGTCATTGGCGCCGACACCTACTCCAAGGTGACGGACTGGAATCACCGCAACTGCGTGTTCTTCGGCGACGGCAGCGGCGCGGTGGTACTCGCGAGGGACCATCGGGAGAATGGGCTGTTTTCCAGCATTCTCTTTGCGGATGGCGAGGGAAAGGACGATTTCACAATCTTCCCGCAGGACGCCTACTTCACGATGAACGGAAGGGCAGTTTACGAGAAGGCCACAGCCGTGCTGCCCGAGTCTATTCAGCAGATTCTCTGCATGAACCGGCTGAAACTCGAAGATGTTTCGATGATCATCCCGCACCAGGCCTCCGCCCACATACTTAGGCGCGTCGCCGAGATACTCAACATCCCTTATTCACGAATCCAGACCAATCTGGAGTTGTACGCGAACACGGTCAGCGCTACCATCCCGTTGCTGCTGGATCAGGTAAACCGCCGCGGACTCACCCACAAGAACGATCTGGTCCTGTTCGCGGCCATCGGCGCCGGGTGGACCTGGGGCGCAACTCTATACCGATGGTGACGTCACCCGACCTGCGCGACAACCTGCTGCCCAGGTGGATGATCGCGCCGAGATCGGTATATTGGAGTTTTTCTTCAGTAATGAAATCTCCACCGGAATTCGGCGTAGATTTGTCGCGGGTCGTTAAAGTGAAATCCTCCAAAGGTCAGGCTGTTGTCGAGTAATGCGCGGCGATTCGCCACATTTAGAACGGTCAACGAGACACGGTATCTCCCTTGCTCGCCAAAACTCTTTCCCAGGGAAATGTCAAACGTAGTGTGCTGGGGCAGATAGTTCCCCGGATATTGCGCATCCGGGTTCCCGTTCGTGAATCCCGAGCCGTAGTACACATTTGTCGAAGCGAACGCCTGCCAGGGAAGACTTGCATTGACACCCAGGTTCAAGGTGTTTCTCTGATCGTGGTCCACCGGCGAAAGCCCTGGGGGTGGCTCGCATCCCGCCGGCACGGGAGTAGGGCAGATCAAGCCTCCGGTGAAAGGCGAGGTGGCCTGCGCGATCTGATTCGAGTAGGCCAGGTGGGCCTGAGCGCGGCGCCAGAGGCGCGGGGAACGCAGTGTGGTTTCCCAACCTTGAATCAAGGCGCGGTCCCAAGTGAGTGGCCAGAAGAGGTTCGATTCGCCGATATTGCTGTGGTCCAGCCAATTCCTCGCGCTGGTTTGAAAGGTGTCGATGTCGAGCGCCCAGCCGCGAAAAGGGATGGCCACGCCGAATTGGTATTCGTGGTCCCGCTCTCCACGCAGTGGGGCGAAAGCCAGACTCTGGCTGTTGGCTAGATCGAGCAATGGACCAGTGGCAGTCAACAGGGGAGGCGGTTGGTAAAACAGGCCATAAAAGCCGCGAAAGACCCAGTTCAGGCGCGGGACTCTGAGGGCCACGCCGAGGCGTGGGTCGGGCGCGTTCTCCACGACTGCCGGCTGGGTTCCCCCGCTGACTGAGCCGGAGTTGAAGTGCGAATAGCGGAAGCCGGCGATCAGCGTCAACCACGAGGTCACCTTAAGCCGGTCGCTGACGAACGCTTCGGCCAGGCCGCCGGTTACGGTAGCCGAAGACGGGCCGAAGTTCTGACAGCTCGTGCCGCAATCCGTAAAAACGTTATTAAAGGAGTTGCTCTGGTGCTGGGCGAATCCGTAAACGCCCACTTGAATGTCGTTGTTCTTCACAACGGTTGCGTTCAAGCTCGCTTGGGCGCCGACATAATCGGAGGTCTGTTCCACATTCGTGATTACCGGCACATCGTTGGGCGAGCTGTTATAGCTGGCCTGGTTGTAATGATAGAAGGGTGAAACCGTCATCACCAGGTTAGGATTGAATGTGTGGACCCAGGAGAAGGTGAGGTACCCATCGGGTTCACGTTCACTATCGTGAAGGCCATAACTGGGATAAACCTGATTTCCGGATGAGTTAGGATCAGGGTCGATAGGGATCTGGTAATAATCCTGGCGCAATGAGGCCACCAGCCGGTATTGGTTGGAGGAATCGGCATTGAATATGAAGGACGCGAATCCCCCATAACCGTTCTCCGCGTCGTGTACAACTTGCCCGATGGGGGGCTGCAGGCCGTAGCCGCTGCGATTTGCGTTCAGACTCGCGTAATAGGCGAAGCGTTTGGTGTGCCCTCCGAAATTGACTTGATCGTTGGTTTGGCGCCAATTACCGAAAGAGGTGACGAGTTCGGCCTCATTGTCACGCTCGAAACCGGTTCGGGGCACGATATTGAAGATTCCATACGTGCGGTCTCCGTATTCCGCATCGTAGCTGCCTCGCTGAACTTCGAGATAATCGATATCCTTGGGGTCAATTTGCGGGCCCAGATTGGTGGCGATATTGGTGTTGGGCACCGGTACGCCGTCAATCAGCCAATCGACTTGATGGCCTCCGCGCATATGCAGCATGTCGTGGGTCACGTATGCAGCGGGCACGTAGTCGGTAATCATCGCCATACTATTGGTGCGGCCGGCGCCGGGAGTTTGGGCTATGTCCTCACGATCGATCAGAGCGGTGGGGGTTACCGAATCCATATTGACCGCTTCTGCCTGGCCGGCGACAACGGTAGTTTGATTCAAGGGCGCGATCGCCAGTTGAAAGTGGAGAATCGGCGATGAGTTGGAATCGACTGTGACGGTCTGCTCCTCAGTCTCGAACTTAGACTGAGTGACGGTGATTTTGTAGTCGCCAACCGGCACGGTAGTGAACGAAAACTCACCGTTATCGTCCGCTTGTGCGGTTTGAGACCAATCCGAGGTAATCGCCTGCAGCTTTACCGATGCTCCGGCCAGAGGCCGATGCTGTGGGTCGTGTACGATCCCTTGTATCCTTCCGAAAATTGTGGCGTGGAGCAGGGAACCGGATATCACAACGACCGACAGACACAGACAGAATACAACCTTTCGCATGAAGCCTCCTGGAAAGTTATTGGTTGTGGAACTTACGGGGCTGTCAGGAGATAACCGATTCAATCGCCGGTTGGCATGGTTATTCCAGGACAGCGCCTAAATGGTCAGGAGACGATGAATGGGGGTCCGCGTTTTTGGCGGCAACGGCTGAAGGAAACCCGATAGCGGGATTCGGTTTGAAACTGAATGGAAGGATGACTGAGAAGCGCCGAGAACATCGCCGCCGCCGGCCTGGGCAACGCGGCACCGGAGCCCGCCGGAGCGGTGACGGCCATGGGGAACGAGGAGCACGTCTGGTGAACCCCCGCGACCGAGGTTCCGGAATCGGACTCCGGCCGGACCAGGCTCATCGCGCAGTGATGCGCTCCGTTGCGCCGGCAGCAGGCGGGCAGGTTGGACTCCGCTTGGAGCAACATGCCCGGTGCGATCAGCGAGAAGCCGATGGCTGCCAACAGGGATATCGCGGACGCGCGGCGCACCGTCCTATGCTACAGCGGGCGTGCTTCGCTTGGCAAGAGATTTGTTGGCGATCGCTTAGTGATATATTCTTGACGGATGAGGCCTGTGACCCTTATGAAGAACCATCGAATCGCTCCGGCTTTGGCTCCTTTGCTCCTGGCGGCAGTGGTGACGGCCGCCAGCGCGCAAAACCCTCCCCATGCCGCGCTGCCTCCGCTTCCCACACCCGTGGGAGTGCCCAAGCCGGGGCCAGCCACCGACGCGCCGTACGCTCCGCAGCCCATCCTGCCGGGCGGGGTGGTGGTCACTCTTTATCCGCCCGGCTCTCCCTTCCTCAAAATGGAGCGCGTCCGCGAGGCCGAGCAATACAGCATGAGCCAGGCCGTGCCGGGGCGAATCGCGAGCATCGTCAACATTCACAACCCCTCCATCGAAGTGCACACGGTGGATCGCGGCATCAATACCGGCGCCGCCGTGATCCTGGCGGCGGGTGGCGGGCACAACACCCTGAACGTCGGCTCGGAAGCCGCCGATTTCGTTCCCTTCTTCTACAACTACGGGGTCAACACCGTCATCCTGCGGAATCGGCTGCGCCGCGACGGTTACAACCCGCAGACCGACGAGGTGAACGACGCCCTCCAGTCCATCCGCCTGGTGCGCGCGTACGCCAAGGAATGGAACATCGACCCGAACAAGATCGGCATCATGGGCTTCTCGGCGGGGGCGGAATTGGCCGCTCCGCCGGCGGTCCTGTTTGGGGATTTCGACAAGAAGAACAGCGACCCCGCCGATCCTCTGGCGGGAACCACCGCGCGCCCCGACTTCGTGGGCATCATATATCCCGGTCCCTCGCCCTTCGCCCGCAATCGCACGCCTCCGCCGATTCCGCGCAATGTGCCTCCCGCATTCATCGCCTGCGGCGGCTCGGGCGACCGGGGCCATGCGGTCTGGGCGATCGAATACTTCTCCGCGATGCTGGCGATCAGCGTGCCGAATATCGAGATGCACATTTACGGCGTGGGCCGGCACCCAGGCGATGCCCTGCCCGACGGCAGCCACATGAGCGGCGGTTTGACCGACCGCAACGACACACCGTATGGCACATGGCAATACCGTTTCATCGACTGGTTCCGCGATCTCGGCTTCCTGCAAAAGCCTGGCGTGGAGACCAAAGCCGCCAAGGACGTGGCGACGTTCGCGGCCCAGCCGGCCCAGCCGGCTCGATGAGGCGGGGGGCCGGCTGTCTCTCCCGCAGGCGTTACGAGGGGCGCCATTCGTTCGGTGGCCCATAGCCGGATCGAGCTTTCTCCGGAACGAACCCATTCCGGACAGGTATGTCCGGGAATTTGGGAGGGCTTTGTTGAAACTAAAGCAGTTAACTGAGGGTGAGCCGGACAGGTATGTCCGGGACCCGTTTTCTCGGGGCAAATTCGCTCTCGCGAAGCCCTCCCGAAGCCACATTGTATCGGACGGGTAGGCGGAGGGCGGCGGGGGAGAAGGCGGCGTTTGGTTGTAAGTTGTTGGAATGATTGGAGTTGCGAGAGTCAAAAAAGTTAGCGAAGTTTGCGAACGGGGTTGGGGAGGGTGGCCGGTTCGGGGCCGGAGTGGGACTTTGGCCGGCGCGGGCCGAATCGGCGGCGTCCGCGGTGCTTGCCGGCGAAACCGATTTCCCGGGCACCGCTTGGTTCAATTCAATGCGTCGCGCCCCGAGGGGCTTTGGAAGGCTTGGTCTGGATCGTCGCATCTTGGGAGTGTTCCGGATGCCGAATCGGCGCAGCGAGCGGGTTTGTGCGGCTCCCGATCCGCTGATGACCGGAAGGCGTCGCCAGTTCAACGAGTTGGGCGCTTATACAGCCAAGTGGCAGCGTTGGTCTACGCTTCGCGACTGATCATTACCTATCCGCCGCGCAAACATGCTTGCCGGTTGAATGTCACTCGGCGAAGACTTCTTGCAGCCTGCTCAAGGTCGACGTGAGCGTCTTTGCTGACACCGCGCCCAACTTCTTGGTTAGCCGGTTCTTGTCCACGGCGCGCATCTGATCCAGTAGAATCAGCCCCTTTTGGCCACCGTGCGTAACGCCGATACGAAACGGCGCCGCGCGACTCTTGGTGGTCATTGGCGCGACGATCACAGTACGCAGGTGATCGTGCATTTCGGCCGGGGACACCACGACGCACGGACGCGTCTTTCTGATTTCGCTTCCGACGGTGGGATCGAGATTCACCAGCCAAATCTCCCCACGCATCACCAAGTCAGTTCCGTGTCCGCCGCATTACCGAATTCGCCCATCACGAGTGCGTCATCGCCGGCCTCGGCGATCTTCTTGGCCGCCTCCGCCCAACCTGTGCGCGGAGGGCGGGCTGGCCTGCGCAACACCAGGGCGCCGCCCTCGATGGTCATCTCCGCTCCCTCCTCGCCGTTCAGACCCAGTTGCGCCAGGACCGGCTTGGGGATAACGACACCTTGTGAGTTGCCGATCCGTCGAATGCTTGCGTGTATCGCTTTCATCGTGATAACAATGTTATTCCCATGGAGCGGGGCCTGTCAAGCAAGAGTCAGGCGGGCAGGCGGGGCAGGCGGGGCAGGCGGGGCGCTAAGCTTCGATCAGGGGATCGTGAACCGGCAGACCCTCCCTGACGCCGTAGTGTTGACGATTCAAGTTGACGGGTTGTCGCCTACCTGGAGGAGTGCCGGCGGCCCGGAACGCCGGCTCCGCTGTGAGGGATGCCCTTCGATCCCGCCAGGGCAATGCGGCGCGCTATTTTAAACGCCTATGAACTGTCTTTCTCCGCGCCTCCCCGGCTGCTCCCCGCTGCCCGTCAGCTCGCTGGTGTGACCGGTTTTCCGAGAGCGGGACCGGAGTGGGACTTTGGCCGGCGCGGGCCGATCGGCGGCGTCCGCGGTGCTTGCCGGCGAAACCCATTCTCCGGGGCCCTACGGGGATCAAGATCTGGCGGCCAGACGTGCTTTGGTTCCGATGCCGAGCCGGCGGAGCCATGTGTTTGTGGTCCCCGATCCGCTCCTGACCAGATGGCGCCGGCAGTTCAACGGTTTTGTGCGTGATAGCTTGGGACCATTCGCCCGCGCGGGCAAAGCCGGCAGAAGCGAATTGGCGCGTTTAAAGGCTTAAGATATAGCTGCGGAGGGAAGCATGTCCGACAGCTTGAGGTCTGCGGTCGCGGCTTTTGTGGTTGTGGCCGGTGGCATGTTCGCTCAGTCCATGGCGACTCGACCGAGCTTCGCCGAATTTGAAGTCGCGTCCATCAAGCCAACCGCTCCTGGCGCAGCGGGCAGGTGGATCCGGATGCAGAGCACGCATGAGTTCGCCGCGAAGAATCACACGCTCAAGACTCTCATAGCGGCAGCTTACAATCTGAATCCCACGGCGATCTCAGGCGGCCCCGCATGGGTCGATTCCGACCGCTACGATATCGTCGCGAAGGCGCCCAACGAGGTCCGGCCCAACCTGGATGAGCAGATGTCGATGTTGCGGAAGCTTCTGGCCGACCGGTTCCAGCTCACCTTCCATCGCGAACAGAAAGAATTACGGGTCTACGCGCTGACGATCGCAAAGGGTGGGCCGAAGCTGAGAGAAAGCACGGTCTCTGCGGATGCCTCGCCGGAAGGGCCGCCACCGCTTATTTCTGTGGTTTCGCCTCAACTCGTGCGGTTGCCGGGCCGCAATGCGACCATGGCCGAGCTGGCCTCGGTAATGCAGCGGGCCGTGCTCGACTACCCGGTCCTGGACAAGACCGGGCTTTCCGCGAGGTATGATTTCGATCTGGAGTTCACGCCGGACGATACCGTATTCGGCGGGGTGTTGGGAAAGGGTCCCGACGATTCCGCCAAGCCCGGCCTGTATGCCGCGATTTCTCAGCAGCTCGGCCTGAGATTGGAAGCGACCAGGGGACCGGTTGAGACGCTGGTCATCGACCACGTCGAGCATCCCTCGGAGAACTGAGCGACGCATGCGCGCAACGCCGTCTGTTGTCCCGCTTCACTGGCTGGATCCCGCTTAAGCGGCAGCCCGTCGATTTCCCGGGCGCCGCGGGGATTGCCGAGACGTCGCTGCCGGACGGGTTTTGGAGGACTTGGTCCGAATCGTCGCATCTGGGGGTTGTCCCCGACGCCGGCCCGGCGGAGCCAGCGTGTTTGTGTTCCCGATCCCTGCATGACCGGAGGGTGTTGGCAGTCCAACGATTTGAGCGTCAGACGGCCAAGTGAACCTTACGTGCATCGAGGCAATTGCCTTAAGGTTTCCACGCCATGTGGACGAGATGTCGGCTACCTGAGAAGTGCCGGTGGCCGGAACCGCCAGTTCGGCTGTGAGGAATGCCCTCTGATCCCTCCAGAGCGATGCGGCTCGCCGTTTTAACGCCTATGAACAGTCTCTCCGCGCCTCCCCGCCTGCCCGCGGCCCAGGCCCTCTTCCCGACTGCGTTCCAGGCTCCGCGGTTCGCGGGCCCGCTCGCGACGTCATCTTTGTTGTAAGCTGAAATCCGGAGATTGAGTCGGATGAATCGACGCATCTTTATCATGGCCGGGAGCGGTATGCTGGCCGCGCAGGCAGCCCCCAGCGACCAGATTGTGGTGGGCGTAATCGGCAGCGGCAGCCGCGGAACCTTCGTCATGACGGTCTTCCAGAAGGACGCCACGGTGCGGGTCGGCGCCATCTGCGACGTGTACGAGCCTAACCTGGAAAAAGCCGTGGCCACGGCGTCGAAAGCGCCGGACACGCATCCCAGGATCTACCGCAACTACAAAGAGCTGCTGGCCGACAAGAGCATCCAAGCGGTCCTGATCGCCACTCCCGAACACTGGCACGCCCAGATGGTGCTCGACGCGCTGGCGGCGGGCAAGGACGTCTACGTGGAGAAACCGCTTTGCCAGACTCCCGAGGAGGGCGTCCAGTTGGTGGAGGCGGAGAGGAAGTCCAAAAACATCGTCCAGGTGGGGATGCAGCGCCGCAGCTACGACCTGTACCTGGACGGCCGCGACCTGGTGAAAGCCGGCAAGCTGGGCAACGTACGCATGGTCCGCTCCTGGTGGCTGAACAACTACCTGGGCGGCAGCGTGGCCACCAAGCTGGAGGGCCCGCTGGATTGGGAGCAATGGCAGGGTCCCGCCGAGCGGCGGCCGTTCGACCCCAACCGGTTTCGCCAGTGGCGCTATTACTCCGAGTATGGGGGCGGCATTCTGGCCGACCAGGGCGCGCATGTCTTCGACGGCATCCACCTGTTGATGTCGGCCGGTTATCCGTTGGCGGTGAACTGCTCGGCGGGGAAGGTCCACAAGGCCGGCGTCAATCAGCCGGAATCGGCGGTGGCCATCGCGGAGTACGCGGAAGATTTCCTGGGCGTCTTCTCGATCAATTACGCCGCCATGCAGTACAAGAGCCGCAACGATCAGTTGAACCAGTTGGATGGCGACGCGGCTCGCATGGACATCGGACGCGAGGAGCTGAAGGTTTTTTTGAAGGGCGCGGAGGAGGAACAGCCGGCGGTTTACAAAAAATCGCCCAAGGGATTCGGCTGGGCCACCGATCTGCACGTGCAGAACTTCCTGGAGTGCATTCGGACGCGCCAGACTCCCACGGCGCCGATGAGAGTGGCGTTTCAAGCCGCGCTGGTGGTGCAGATGGCTAATATGTCGCTGAAACAGGGGCGGCGGCTGCGGTGGAACGCTTCGGCCAACCGCGTGGAAGGGTAGGGCCGCTCCATCACTGTCGCGGCTCGGAGGGTGCGTAGCGAACCAACCGCTCCATCACTGTCGCGGCTCGGAGGGTGCGTAGCGAACCAACCGCTCCATCACTGTCGCGGCTCGGAGGGTGCGTAGCGAACCAACCGCTCCATCACTGTCGCGGCTCGGAGGGTGCGTCGGAGCCGCGGCGCGCAAAGTGCCTCGGAGCCGTGGCGCGCAAAGTGCCTCGGAGCCGCGGCGCGCAAAGTGCATCGGAGCCGCGGCTCGGAAAGTGCGTCGGAGCCGGGACCGAACCGGATGAAGACGGAGATTTTTCCCTTGACAGGCGCCGCCATCAGCGCTATTTTTGTAGCACGATGCTGCTTTTGGAGCATGTGTGGGCGGGAGCCGCGGTGGGGGCCCTCCTCGGCCGCCTGGCCCTCGGCCAGACGTTCGAGGCCGCATCCGTGAAGCCGGTCCCGCCGGCGGGCGGGCGATTCAGCATGAGTGGCGGCCCCGGGACCAACGATCCGGGCCGCATCAGATATACCAACGTTCCGCTCCGGATCGTCCTGCTGAGAGCGTACGACGTCAAAAACTATCAGCTCCTGAGTCC
This sequence comes from Bryobacteraceae bacterium, assembly GCA_052144935.1. Lineage (GTDB taxonomy): Bacteria > Acidobacteriota > Terriglobia > Bryobacterales > Bryobacteraceae > JOPF133. The sequence goes on along the minus strand of JBKQPR010000167.1, from coordinate 20,831 downwards.
GGACTGGCTGAATACCCTTTGCTTCGACATCACCGCCAAGATTCCTGAGGGCACTACCAAAGAGCAATTTCAATCGATGTTACGGAGCCTGCTGGAAACGCGCTTTCGGATGACCCTGCATCGCGAATCGAAGGAACTGCCGATCTATGAACTTCTGGTGGCGAAAAAGGGACCCCGGATCAAGGCGGTTACGGCCCAGTCCACCGACGAACAACTCGCCACGGCATTGCCGGGGGAGGGTCCGGACGGATTTCCCAAGCTGTCGATGCCGTCGTCCGGCGTCATCATCGAGACGAAAAACGGAGCGGCACGCATCACCGCCAATGAAGTCACCCTGGCGAAATTCGCCGAGTCGCTCACTGGGAGGGCGGGCCGGCCGGTGATCGACCGGACTGGTCTCGCGGGCACTTACAGCTTCGTAGTCTACTTTACGCCGGAAGTCGCCAACGCGAGCGATAGCTCGGAACCGGACCTCTTCGCGGCGCTGCAGGAGCAGCTTGGGCTCCGGCTCGAACCTGGCAAGGGACCTGTGGAACTGCTGGTGATCGATCATGCTGAGAAGATCCCTACTGAGAACTAGGTCTTCGACCCTCTGGTTCGGTGCGATTCCGAAACCGCTCTCTGACGTTCGCGGCTCCGTTCCGAGCCGGGCCCAGTGGGCACCCCGTGAGGGAGCGGTCCGCGGCAAAAGTACGGCATCACGCGGTCGGAGAACTGGGTGCTTCGCGGCGGCCTTCATCGCCTCCTGTCTGGCTCAGGGGCAGACTTTCGACGCAGCCTCGGTGAAGCCGGCAGCGCCGCTGGCGCCTGGCGGCGGGAGATTCGTGGCGCCTACCGGAGGCCCCGGCACTCAGGAACCCGGCCGGATCCGCTACCCCTCCACGACCCTGAAGGATCTCCTGATGAGAGCCTACGGCGTGCAGGATTTTCAGATCGTGGGGCCCGGTTGGCTGGATATGGAGAGGTTCGACATCGACGCGGTCATGCCGCCGGACACCACCAGGGAGCAATTCCGCACGATGCTGCGGAATCTGCTGGCGGCCCGCTTCCAAATCAAGATGCATCGCGAGACCAGGGAAGTTTCCAGTTACGCCCTCATCACGGCACGGAATGGCCCCAAGTTCAAGGAGTCCACGGAGGACCTTGGTGCGCAGGACGCGTCCCAGGGGCCGCCTCCCCTGCAGCTTGGCAAGGATGGCTTTTTTGTGCCGCCGCGGCGGCCGGGTCTGTTCCTCCAATTGATCGGCCTCGCAGGCGCCCGCGAGACCTTCCGGCAGTCCACCATTCAGGAGCTGGCGAATTCTTTGCAGGGCCAACTCAGCCGTCCGGTGACTGACGCGACGGGCCTGGCGGGCAAATACGATTTCACCTTGACGTTCGCGACCGAGGGATTGAACATGGGCCGAGGCCGCATGCCGGTAAATCCGGCCGAGGTCGAGAATCCGCCCACTATTTTCGCGGCTCTGCAAGGGCAGCTCGGGCTCCGGCTGGAGCTGCGCAAAGGGCCGGTGGAAGTGCTGGTGATCGATCATGCCGAGAAGATTCCCACTGAGAACTGATCGCCTGTCCCGACGGGACCGACCGCTCCCTGCGGTCGCGGCTCCGATACGCCTTCAGAGCCGCGACCGGAAGGAGCGGTTGCCGACCATTGCAATGGCGTGAACCCAATGCGCAAAGATACCCATCGCAATTTGAGCCGCCGCGAGCGGCAGATCATGGACATCCTGTACCAGCGCGGACGCGCCAGCGCTTCGGAAATCCTCGCGGCGCTGCCGGATCCGCCCAGCTATTCGGCGGTGCGCGCCAAGCTGCGCGTGCTGGAGGAGAAGGGCCACGTGCGGCACGAGGCGGAAGAGCTGCACTACGTGTATCTGCCCACCACGGCCCGCGACACCGCGCGCCGCTCGGCGTTGCGCCATATGTTGGCCACCTTCTTCGATGGATCGGTGGAGCAGACGGTGGCCGCGCTGCTGGATCTCTCGGCGGCCGATTTGTCGAAACAGGATTTGGACCGCATCGGACGGCTGATCGAAGAGGCCCAGCGGGAAATTCAAGAGAAAGGGGACTGACGTGACTGAACTAATCTGGAAAGCAACCATTCTTCTGGCGGCGGCGGGGGTTGCCAATGCCGTATTGGGACGCGCCTCGGCGGCGCTGCGCCACTTCCTGTGGACGGGGGCCTTTGTGGCCCTGCTGCTGCTGCCGGTGGCGCTCCGGACCATCCCCAAATGGAGGCCGCAGCCGGTGGCGGTGGCGGCCAGGGTGGAATCGGCGACGTCCGTGGTCGTCCATGGGGACGCGCCGGCGCCCAAGCGCGTCAACTGGCTTCTGTGGCTGTGGGCGCTCGGCTGCGCCGCGGCGACCGCGCGGTTCCTGGCGGGCGCGGCGCGGACTTCCTGGATGGTGCGCCACGCCTCCGAGGAGCCATCGGCGGGTGAGATGGCGGCGGATCTGTGCCGCATGTTGGGCATCGGCAGGAAGGTCCGCGTGCTGGAAAGCGCGGCGGCGCCCATGCCGCTCACCTGGGGAATCCTGCGTCCGGTGGTTCTGCTGCCGGAGAACGCCGCCCAGTGGCCGGAAGGACGCCTGCGCACGGTTCTGCTGCATGAGCTGATCCACGTCCGCCGCTGGGATCTGCTGGCGCAGGCCCTGGCGCAGGCGGCCTGCTGCCTGTACTGGTTTCATCCGCTGGCGTGGCTGGGCCTGCGGCAACAGCGCCAGGAGCGCGAGCGGGCCTGCGACGACGCCGTGCTCGGGAGCGGCGTGGCGGCGCACGATTACGCAGGCCACCTGGTGGACCTGGTGCGCGGCATGGCCGCCCGGCGGGGCGCCCGCCGGGCCCGCTGGGCCGATGCGCCCGCCATGGCCGAAGCGTCCGGACTGGAATTGCGCGTCCGCGACCTGCTGGCCCGCCATCGCAACCGGCGGCCGTTGAGCCGGAGCGCCGCTCTGGCCGCGGTGGGAGCCATGGCTGTAGTGTTTCTGCCCCTGGCCGCGATTACGGCGCTGGCGCAAGTGCCTATGTCCGTACTCAGCGGCACGGTGAAAGACCCCAGCGATGCGGTCATTCCCAATGCCCATGTCTCCGCCAGGAATCTGGCTGGCTCGAACGAGGAGAGCGCCACGGCGAATGCCGCCGGCGTGTATCAATTCGAATCCATTCCGGCTGGAACCTACACCTTGGAATTCAGCGCCTCGGGATTCCGGCGGTTCACAACCCAGGCCGTGCTGGTGACCGGGTCGCCCGCGCGGGTGGATGCCCACCTGGAGATCGGCCAGATCTCGGAGACCGTGACGGTGAAGGGCACAGGCCCCCAGCCGGCGGCGGCGCTGGCGGGTACGCCGGAACGGATCCGCGTTGGCGGCATGGTCCAGGCAGCGCGCCTGACCCGGCAGCCCCGTCCCGAGTATCCCGCCGACCTGCAGGCCGCCGGTGTGCAAGGCATGGTGAGGATTCGCGCGATCATCTCGAAGGAAGGCACGGTGCTGCATGCGCAGGTGATAAACACGGTGGATTCGCGGCTGGCCCAGTTGGCGCTGGACTCCGTGAACCAATGGGTCTACCAGCCGACGCTGCTCAACGGCGAGCCCGTGGAGGTGCTCACCACCATCGACATCGATTTCAGTTTGCAGTAGCCCCGGGGCAGCGACCGCTCCCTGACGGTCGCGGCTCCGACGCGCTTTCAGAGCCGCGACCCGTAGGGAGTGCCTTATGGGCCGGGGCGGCCCTCCAAAGAGAATGAAAATGGACGCGGTGTGCGATAACCTGTATCCGGTTGGGGAAGTGGCCGAGATCGTTTCCGCTCTGGAGAAGTCGAAACCGCCAGGGAGTCTGATCCGGGACGCGTCTTGAACCAATCAGTGAGAGTTGCCCTTCCGCGAGGAAGAGGCGATAGCTCGTAAAGGTGCGTATCCAACCTTGCCGCGCGTTCTCCACTTCCTCGCCAGAAAGGAGACACGTGTACCTTACAAGGTAGCATCAATCGACATTCACAAGAAGGTGCTGATGGTGGTAGTCGCCACCACCCCCAGTGAGGTGGAGGATCCCATGGGGGCCGCCGTGACGTTCGAGTGCCGGAAGTTCGGAACGGTGACCAGCGAGCGGAATCACGTGGTGAGTTGGCTGCAGAGTCAGCAGGTCCAGGAAGTGGTCATGGAATCGACGGCGCAGTACTGGAAACCGGTGTGGCTGGATTTGGAGCCGCATTTTCCAAAGCTGCATCTGGCGCAGGCGCAATCCAACCGCGCGCCCAAAGGACGCAAGAACGATTTCAAGGACGCCAATCTGGCGCGGCGCCTGCTGGCCGGGGAACTGATGCTGAGTTATGTGCCTGAGCCGGAACAGCGCACGTGGCGGATGATGGCGCGCGGGCGGTTGCAACTGGTGCGGGAGCGGGTGGGAGTGCAAAGCAAGGTGGAGGCGCTGCTGGAGGAAGCGCGCATTAAGCTGTCCAGCGTGATCAGCGACCTGCTGGGCGTCAGTGGGTGGCGGATCCTGGAGGCTCTCTCCGAAGGCCAGACCGATCCGGTGAAACTGGCCGAACTCGGCCACGAGCGGTTGAAGTGCACGAAAGAGGAATTGATCGACGCTCTGAACGGGTCGCCGGAGCCAACCCATTTGGCACTCCTCAAGCTACACCTGGAACGTGTGAATTTGCTGGACAAGCAGATCCGCACGCTGAGCGAGATGGCCGCCGCGGCGTTGAAGCAGCATCAGGAGGCGGTGGTGCGGCTGGCCAAAGTGCCGGGTTTTGGACCAGAATCGTCGCAGCAGATGGTCGCCGAAGTGGGGTTCGACATGGAGGCATTCGATTCGGCGGATGCGTTCGCCTCCTGGGCTGGGGTATGTCCGGGAAGCAATATCAGCGCCGAGGAGAACCAAAGCTCGCGCTGCCCCAAGGGAAACCGTACGTTCGGCGGATCCTGACGGAGGCGGCGCACGCCGCCGTGAAGAAGAAGGGCAGCCATTTTCAAAACCTATTCCGCCGCTTCCTGCCGAAACTGAAATACAACGGGGCCATTGGCGTTGTCCGCCACCGCCTTGCCGAGCTCGTTTGGAAGATTCTTCACCAGGGGGTCAGCTATAGCGAGCAGGGGCAGGAGACCAATCCTCGCGCCAGGCAACGTCGGGCTCAAAAGTTGGCGAAGAGCCCTGCGGAAACTGGGCTATACCGTCACGCTCGCCGAAATCAACGCCGGACCCCTGCAGGAGGCCAGCGCTTGATTCCCAACGAGATCAAACGCCGACCTGTATCGGGGGGGGGGTGATTTTCAAAGGAGTGCCCATGGGCCTGCGGCCCACCGAATGTGATGAAAATGGGCGCGAGAAGAAGTATTCTCGGTTGTGTGAGGAATGGGAGAGGTCGTAACCGCTCTGGCGATACCACAGAACGGATTCTTAACCGGCGGGGCAGGGTGTTAGCATATCGGATTCGCAACCGACCAGGAGGCTGACAAATGGCCACCGCCGCCCCAGCCAAACGACTGCCCAGCAACGCGTACACGCCTCTCGCTCCGGGAGAGACGTACCAGCCGCCGGTACCGGCGCCGGAGAAGCTCGCGGAACTCACCCCACGCTCCATCGGGTGGGGCATTTTCCTGTGCGTGGTGTTCACCATCGCCTCGGCGTACTCGGGTCTGAAGGTGGGACAAGTGATGGAGGCGGCCATCCCCATTTCCATCCTGGCGATCGGCCTGGCGCGCCTCTACCCGCGGCGGTCCACGCTGCTCGAAAACGTCATCATCACGGGCATCGGCGGCGTGTCGGGAGGAGTCGTGGCGGGAGCCATTTTCACCCTGCCCGCCCTCTACATTCTGAAGCTGGATCCGCACCCGGTACAGACCATCCTCATTTGCATGACGGGCGGTTGCCTGGGAGTGCTGTTCCTGATTCCGCTGCGGCGCTACTTCGTGGCCGAGATGCACGGCAAGTTGCCGTACCCCGAGGCGACCGCGATTACCGAAGTCCTGGTGACCGGCGAGAAGGGCGGCTCACAGGCGAAATTACTGCTGCAGGCGACCTTCATCGCGGGGATCTACGATTTCCTGGTCACCACCTTCCAGGTGTGGAAGGAATACGTCGATTTTCAGTTCGTGCCCGCGCTACACGTGCTCGGCGAGCGCGCCAAGGTGGTGGTGAGCTTCGATGCCATCGGTTTCATCCTGGGGCTGGGATACGTGATGGGGCTGCGCAGCTCGCTGATCCTGTGCGCGGGCGGCGTGCTTTCCAACCTCGTGCTGGTGCCGCTGGTGTGGATGATCGGCAGAGAGCACACGGCTGCGGTATACCCGGCGGCCGTTCCCATCGCCAAGATGACGGCGACCGAGATTTTCCGCGGCTACGTGCGGTTCGTGGGCGTGGGCGCCATCGCCACGGCGGGCATTTTCGGAATCGTCAAATCGATTCGCATTGTGGCGTCGTCATTCGGCGTGGCGCTGCGGGCGTTTCGCGTGGGCGAGAAATCGACCGGCGAGCGCACGGACCGCGATCTGCCGGTGGTCACCATCCTGATCGGCGTGGCGCTGAGCGCGCTGGCGGTGGGGGTGATGTTCGGCAGCCTGTCGCGCGACCCCATGATCGTCCTGATGGGCGTGGTGCTGGCCCTGGTGTTCTCGTTCTTCTTCACCAGCGTGGCGGCCAATGCGATTGCCACCACGGCGCGCAATCCGGTATCGGGGATGACCATGCTGACGATCATCATTTCCTCGATTGTGCTGCTGCGCTTCGGCCTCTCGGGCACCACCGGGATGTTCTTCGTGATGGCGCTGGCGGGCATGGTGTGCACGGCGCTATCGATATCCGGGCAGACGGTGACCGACCTCAAGACGGGCTATTGGCTGGGATCCACGCCGGCCGCGCAGGAGAAGGTGAAGTTCCTGGGCGTGATCGCGGCGTCGGTGGTGGTGGGGCTGACCATCGTGATGCTGGCGCGCGCCTTCCAGTTCGGGGAATCGGCGCCGGGCGACCTGCGCGTGGTGCTGCCCTCACCGCAGGCGTCCATCATGAAGGCGCTGGTGGAAGGGTTCATGAGCCGGCAACCGGTGGCCTATATTCTGTTCGGCGCGGGGGCCGCAATCGCGGTGGCGATGGAGATGCTCGGGGTGCCGGCCTTGACCTTCGCGCTGGGAATGTATCTGCCGCTGGAGCTGAATACTCCGGCGCTGGTGGGCGGGTTTCTGGCGCACTATGTGGGCCAACGCAGCGAGAAACTGGGCGGAGAGCGGGGCGCCGCGGTTCGCGAGCGCGGTGTGATCATCGCCAGCGGGTTGATGGCCGGCGGCGCGCTGGGCGGCGTGTTGGGGGCCGCTTGCCGCCTCATACCGGGCTATAAAGAAGAGTGGGTCCGCACGCCGTTTTACGGTAATGAGCTGGTTTCGCAATTGGTATCGGCGCTGATGTTCGTGTGTCTGTGCGGGTACCTCTGGTTCGGTTCGGTCCGCCACAAAAAGGAGAGCGCGGCATGAGCGCACGATTGGAAGAACTGGTTGGCAACGCCATTCTGGGCATCGACACGCTGTGGGGCGGCGACGTGATGTGCGCCTCGGGGACGGGGCGCTTCATCGCCGATTCCTGGTTCAGCGACGAGCCTTTGCCCGAGGCTTACACTGCGCTGGAGGCCGGCGCGGTGCGGCAATCGGGCGGCGTTTCGGCGAAAGCCCCCTACGTGGCGGCGATTGATGCCTACCTAACGAAGGTGGATATTCCCGGCGCTATCGAGGGTCTGGAGCGCGTAGCCGGGGAGGTGGGCGGCTTGCGCGGCGAGTACCTGGCGGGCCTGGCGCTGTGCTTTCAGACCATGTGGGACCTGGCCATGGAGATTCTGGGCCGCGGCGCGAAAGTTCCGTATGAGCGCTCGGTGCACGCGTCCTGCGCCCAGGCGCCCGAGGCTTCCGATCCACGGGCCAAGCGCGAGCGTGTGGCGGAGTTGCTCGGCGGGCCGTCCGATTTGCTGGCGGCCGTGGATGCGTGGCGCGCCAGCCACCGCGTGCCGATGGCGTCGATTCGCCTCTTGGGCGCGGCCGTGATCGGGCACTTCGATCGATTGACGGCCGCCAACGTGGTGCCCCTTCTGCCAGCCGAATGGCAGGATGTACCGCGGGCGAACATCGAGTTCCTACCGATCCGAGAAGCGTGGTTCTCGGGGTCCATGAACTATCTGGGACGCAAGCGGCGCGCCGATGGCAGCCCTGAGTATGAAGCCACCTATGAGATCAACGCATCGCTCGATATTTCGCTGCCGGAGTTCCTGCAGCTTGTAAGTCACGAAGTAGTACCGGGGCACGTGACCACGTTTGCCTATCTGCAGGATCTCTACTGGCGCCGCGCGGTGGGGTTCGAAGCATCCGTGCTGACCATGAACACGCGCGCGGCGACGCTGTTCGAAGGCATCGCCAACAACGCGATTCTGATGGCTTATGGCGTGACGGAGGTGGACCAGTTGCCCGATCCCGACCTGCAGATCGGCGTGCTGCTGGCATTGTTGCAGGACGATGCCAAGAACCAGTCGTCGTTTCTGACTTGGGGCGAAGGCGCGGCGCAGGCGGAGGTGGCCAAGACGCTGCGCCGCGATTTCCTGGTCACGTTGGAGCGTGCCGACAAGCTTTCGGGAGCATGGGGGCGGCATCCGCTGCTAGGGCGCATGTATCTGCCGGCCTACCGCGCGGGCACCAGGAAGGTGGCGGCGCTGCGGCGGGCGTATCCCGCGGAGAAGTTTTTGCCGGCGCTTTATGGGGCTAACGGGCTGGTGGATGTGGCGACGGTGGAGAGGGCGATTTAGGGGCGGGGTGGGTCGCTTACTGGATCGGAGTGATTTTCAGCGCACAGCCAGCTCAAATAGCTCGCGCGCGAGGTCCACTCTGGGCATGGTCCGGATGCTGGCTACGGAGCCCGTAACGCCCTCATAGCCGCCGTTCCCCGGGTTCACTTGGCGAAGTGCTGCATCTGCCGCATCCCTGACGGCCATGCGGTCCTTTCCCGGGAGCACGCCGACAAAATGAATCTGGTTCCAGTTCGGCATGCCGGGTTGATTGTAGTTGACCTTCACTTTCTCCAAGGCGACAGCGCTGAACATCCATCCATCCCGAATCATCACGCCTGCCGCTGGCCCGTGGTCCAAGCGCATGGTCTCCCTGTATCGACCAAGCGTTTCGGGCGTAGCCTTCACCGCAATGTATTCGATGCTGAATTCGACCTTGGATTCACGAGCCTTGAGATCGTCCGCCGCGGTGGTTCGTGCGTAGTTGCTGTTCGGCGTGGTCCGCAGCGTCTCCATTCGCCGAACTTCGACTCCGGCGGCACTCTCGCAGCCTTTTCTCTTCTCAACAGCCTGTAGAAACGAGTCTGCGTTCGCGCCCTCGGCAAGCTGGCTTGAGATGACGAAGTTCCATCCAGGTGTGCCTGGTTCCGAACTCGCCACAGAAATAACCTCAAACACGCTCACCCGTGCGAGCAATCCGGCTCCCTTCAACTCCCGCCAGAACGGGAGATCATTTTGCGCGAGGCATGCCACGAACGCGTCCCGTACAGTCGATCCCACCGAGATTACGCGAACCACGTAAACAGCAGGCCCCTCGTCGGGAACCGGAACGGTCTGCGAGTAAGCCGCGGTTCCAAGACACCCAAGACCGATGGCGGACAGCGCGAGATGTTTCACTTTTGTATTTTAAACGAAAAAGCAACGAGGGTAGCTCAGGCAGGGCGCTGGCCGATTGCTGCAAGCAGACAGGACGGGCGGCAACAGCTCAGTGCGATCTCACAGGGGCCCGTCCAAGTTATACTGGTTCCGATGACGGTCCACCTTTCACCTCACGGGCAGGAACTGCTCGAAACGGCACTGGCCCGCGGTGTGGGCCGGTCGCCTGAGGAAGTCGTCGAGCGGGCCCTTGAGGCGGCTAACGGTATGGCGGCCACTCTTTCCGATGACGAACTGGCGCGGCGCCGTCAGGCCGTTGCCGGCATGGTCGCTTTTCGGGAGGAGTATCATCTGACCCTCGGTCCGGGCGAGCGCATCCAGGACCTGATCCACGAGGGCCGCAAGTATTGAGCGGTCCGTTCGTCCTCGACGCCTCGATGACCCTGAGTTGGGCCTTTGAAGGCGAGTCCACGCCGTTCACTGCAGCGGTCCTCAAGTCGCTGGAAACGTCTCACGCTATCGCGCCCGCGCTTTGGGCCTTTGAGGTCGCAAGCGCCTTAAGCACAGCCGAACGCAGGGGGCGAATGAATGCGGCGGCGCAGGCCGTATTCCTGGAACGCCTGAGGCTGCTGCCGGTCGCCATCGAGCATCGCCCCGCCACCTGGCTCGCTCAGCGGATTCTTCCGTTGGCGAGGACATACCACCTTAGCGCCTATGATGCCGCCTACCTCGAATTGGCAATTCGCGAAGGGTTGCCGCTCGCCACGCTCGATGACGACCTCCGCCGCCCCGCCACGGGCGCTGGCGTGGCGCTGGTCGGCGCATGAAAATCGATCGCGGCTACGCGCGGGAATCGTTGGTCCGCCTGATTCAGATCAATTCCATCAATCCGACCCTGGCGCCGGGCGCGCCGGGGGAGCGCGAGATTGCCGCATACATCGCGGAGTCTCTCCGGGGCGCCGGATTGACGGTCGAGATCTTTGAGCCCGAACCTGGACGGACCAGCGTGCTGGGCCGCCTGGCCGGCTCGGGCGGCGGACGGAGCCTGATGCTCAACGGGCATTCGGACACGGTGGACGCGCCAGGGATGGCCGAACCGTTTTCCGGCGACATCCGCGATGGCAAGGTGTACGGCCGCGGCTCCTTCGACATGAAGGGCAGCGTGGCGGCATGCATGACCGCGGCCAAAGCCCTCGCGGACTCCGGCATGCGCCTGCGCGGCGACGTAGTGGTGGCGGCCGTCGCGGACGAGGAATATGGCAGCCTGGGGACCCGCGACCTGATCGAACGCGTGCGGGTGGACGGGGCCATCGTGACCGAGCCCACGGGACTCGAAGTCTGCCTGGCGCACAAAGGGTATCTGTGGATCCAGGTGGATGTGGCGGGACGCGCGGCGCACGGCAGCAAGTTCGAACTGGGCATCGACGCCAACTTGAAAATGGGCCGGTTCCTTGCGGAGTTGAGCGCGCTGGAGCGGGAATTGCGCGCGCGTCCGCCGCACCCGCTGGTGGGGCCGCCTTCGCTGCACGCGGCCCTGCTCAGCGGCGGGACCGGCCTCAGCACGTATGCGCCGTCGTCCATGGTGCAGATCGAGCGGCGCACCGTGCCGGGCGAGACGGAAGCCCAGGCGGTGGCGGAGATCCAGGCGATCGTGGACCGGATTGCGCGCGACGACCGCGATTTCCACGCCACTTTGAAGTGTTTCTTCGCCCGCGATCCCTTCGAGACGGCGCCCACGGCGGCCATCGTCCAGGCCGTGGATCGCGCGGCAGCGAAGGTCCGGGGAGGTCCGGCTAAGCACATCGGGGACACGCCGTGGATGGACGCCGCGCTGCTCCAGGCGGCCGGCGCAGAAACCGTAGTCTGCGGCGCAACCGGTGCGGGCGCGCACTCCGATTGCGAATGGGTAGAGCTGGAATCGGTGTTTCAACTGGCGGAGATTTTGGCGGAAGCGGCGGTGGAGTATTGCGGGTAGTGGGGTGTGCCGCCCGCAGCCTACGGCGCCCGCGACCATAGAAGTTATAAAGGAAGCCCGGAGATTGGCGGGTTGACAGACGAAAGCGTCTGTCCCACATTTGACAGATTCCATCCTGCGCAACCATACTGGCCTTCTGAGCGAGGGGCTTATGTGGAAAAGGTTTGGATACGCGCTGGTCATCGCCGTCGTAGCGGCGGCAGCCAGCAGCGGCCATCTCGATTTAAGCGCGTTGAAGTGGCGCAATATCGGTCCCAATCGGGGAGGGCGCTCACAGGCGGCGGCCGGCAGCGCGAAGCGGCCGCTGGAATATTACTTCGGAGCGACCGGCGGAGGATTGTGGAAGACCACCAATGGTGGAATGACGTGGTTTCCCGTAACCGACGGTCAGATCCATAGCTCGTCGGTGGGCGCGGTCGCGGTCGCGGAGTCCAATCCCGACGTGGTGTTCATCGGTATGGGCGAAACCGAGCTGCGCGGCAGCATCATGCAGGGCGACGGCGTATACAAATCTATCGACGGCGGCAAGAGTTGGAAGCATGTGGGGCTGGCCGATACGCAGGCGGTCTCGCGCATCCGCATCGATCCGGCCAATCCCGATGTGGTTTACGTGGCCGCGCTGGGACATCCCTTTGGCGCGCCCGCTGGCGGCTCTGGAGGCCCCGTCGCTAGCCCTTTTCTCGCCCCCTCTGGCGGCAACGACGCGCGCGGCGTTTTCCGGTCCCGAGACGGCGGCGTCACCTGGAAGCGGATCCTGTTTCGGAATTCCCGCGCCGGCGCCATCGATCTGGCCATGGACCCGCACCATCCGAACGTGCTCTTCGCCGCCATTTGGGACGTCTACCGGACACCGTGGACGCTATCGAGCGGCGGCCCGGCGAGCGGTTTGTTTAAATCGACCGACGGCGGCGATACGTGGACCGAAATCACCCGCCATCCCGGACTCCCGAAAGGGATCGTTGGCAAGATCAACGTCAGCATCTCGGGCGCCGATTCCAATCGCATCTATGCCATGGTGGAAGCCGACGATGGCGGACTGTTTCGATCCAACGACGCCGGCGAGTCGTGGACTCTGGTGAATTCCGACCGCAGCATCCGGCAGCGGGCGTTTTATTTCTCGCGAATTCTCGCGGACCCCAAAAACCGCGACACCGTGTATGCCCTGAACGTGGAGTTCTACCGTTCCGATGACGGCGGTAAGAGCTTCCACGTGCTGCATACGCTGCACGCCGACCATCACGATCTGTGGATCGCTCCGGACGATCCGCGCCGTATGATCGCCAGCGACGATGGCGGCGCGTCTGTCTCCACCGATGGCGGCAGAACCTGGTCGCCGGAGCGTTATCCCACGGCGCAGTTTTACCACGTCGTGACAACCGCCGATCTGCCCTATCACGTCTGCGGCGCGCAGCAAGATGACGGAACGGCTTGCGTGCCGAGCGACCGCGGATTGAACCTGCGCGACCCCGAGGCGCCCGCCGGAGACTGGCTGTACAGCGCCGGCGGCGGCGAGGCCGGGTACGTGGCGGCCGATCCAAAGGACCCCAACATCTTTTACGGCGGCGATCAGGCCGGGATCGTCACCCGCTACGATCGCCGCACCGGCGAAACGCGGGCCATCAACGTGTATCCATTGTTCTTCTCCGGAATGCCCGCCAGCGCGCTCAAGGAACGCTGGCAGTGGACGTTCCCGATCGTATTTTCGCCGGTCGATCCGAACATTCTCTATACCTCGTCGCAGCACCTCTGGAAAACCACCACGCAAGGGCAGCACTGGGAAGCCATGAGCCCCGATCTGACCCGCAACACTCCGGAAACCCTGGGCGATTCCGGAGGACCGATCACCAAGGACCAGAACGGCCCGGAGATCTACGGCACGATCTTCTCGATTGCGCCATCCCGGCACGACGTCAATACCATCTGGACCGGTTCCGACGATGGCTTGGTCCAGGTGACGCGCGACGGAGGCAAGACCTGGAAGAACGTGACGCCGCCGGGCATGGGAGAATTCAGCCGGATCAGTTTGATGGAGGCCTCCCCGCACGATCCGGGTGGCGCCTACGTGGCTGCCAAGCGCTATCAGCTCGACGACCGGCGGCCCTACGTGTTCAAGACTCACGATTATGGAAGCACCTGGACGAAGATCGTCAGCGGCATCCCCGAAAGCGATTATGCGCAGGCGGTGCGCGAGGACCCGGTGCGCCGCGGGCTTCTGTACCTGGGAACGGAGCACGGCATTTATGTTTCGTTTGACGACGGCGTCAACTGGCAATCGCTGTCGCTGAATCTGCCGGATACGCAGGTCGCCGATATCGCGGTCGAGCGGAACGATCTGGTGATTGCCACGCATGGCCGGTCTTTTTACGTCCTCGACAATATCGAGATACTACGGCAATTCACCGACCAGGTGGCTGGCAGCAAGGCTTATCTCTTCGCCCCCGCGCCGGTGATTCGTCCCTTGCGGCCGGCGGTGATCGACTACTATCTGGCGGAGCCGGCCTCGAAAGTAGTGATTGAGATACTGGATGCTCGCGGCCAGGTAGTGCGGTCGTTCGAGAGCGGTGCGGCGTCCAGGCCGGCGGATTCGGGCGATCCGGAAGACAGCGGCTCGCAGCCTTCCGCGGCGCGTGGTCCCGCGGTCCGCGCAGGCGCGAATCGCTTCACCTGGGATCTCCGCTATCCCGGCCCGATGACGTTTCCGGGAATCGTGCTGCGCTACGCGGTTCCGAGCCAGGGGCCGATGGCGCCGCCCGGGGAATACACCGTACGTCTGATCGCCAACGGGGTGACCCAGACGCAGCCGCTCACGATACGAAGGGATCCGCGATTAACCAGTATCGGCGACGCCGATCTTCAGGAGCAGTTCAAACTGGCCGTGGCGATTCGCGATGAGACCAGCCGCGCGCACGAAGCGGTGATTCGGATCCGATCGCTGAAGACGCAGATGGAGAAGCGGTCGGCTGAGGCCAATGACTCCGGCATCTCCCAGCGCGCGGCGCTGATCGAATCGAAGCTCGACGAGATCGAGGGAGACCTGTACCAGGTGAAGAATCGCAGCCCGCGAGATACCCTGAATTATCCCATCAAGCTGAACAATCAACTGGCGGTCTTACAACACCTGGTGGATACCGGCGACGCCCTTCCCACCGATCAGGATTACGCGGTATTCCGCGAGTTGACGGAGCGGCTGGATGCGATCCTGAGCCGCCTGGATGAAGCGATCGCCAAGGATCTGAAGCAGTTCAACGACCAGCTTGCGGCGCACAAACTGGCGCCGGTGAAGTAGAGAGGCTGTTATTCACCGCGGAGACGCGGAGTTCGCAGAGGAAGCGCTGAGAAAACCCTGAGGAAAGCAATGGTGTTCTCCGCGTTTCCTCAGCGTTCTCCGCGTCTCCGCGGTGAATACAGAGCCCCCTACCGCACGCCTCCCCGCCCTCCACCGGCAGCGATTGCGGTGGGAGCGGGCGGAAGGAATTTCGGATCCAGGATCTTGGCGATCTCGTCCCGGACTCCTTCCAGGTGCGCCTTGGTTTCATGATCGGTCGCTTTCCCAATCGCGGCGTTCACGGAAACGGCTAGCGCCCGCAGTTCGGCGCGGTACATGGGCTTTTCATCGAGACTCGCCGAAGGGCCACCGCGTCCGCCGCGGCCGCCCGGCGCGGGTGCGCCAGGTAACACTGCGACCAGGGCTGCGGCCGGCGGGTTCACCTTGGTGTTGACCAGGTCCAGATAGGTGTGCTGCAACGCCCGGCGATAGGCGTCCACCTTTACCTGGGGCGCGTCCAGTTCTCTCCACACGCCCTTCCGCACGGTGGCCAGGAACTCGGTGGGCGCGTAGGCCGCCGTTCCATCGATCGCCTCCTGCTCAATCAGGCGGGAGAAACGCGGGCTGCTCAAGAGGTTGTTCATCACGGCACGCTGCGCGTTGTGAATGCGGTCGATGGCGCCCACCGCTTCGATGCGCCGCAGAATCTCCGGATCGAGCACCCACAGGGGCGTCGTAAACGCATTGTCGATCAGGAACTTGACGGCTTCTTCCTGGCGGATCTTGGGCACCAGGGCGAAGATGCGGCCCTCCTGCCCGACCACCTTTTCCTGGCTGTTGAACCCGCCCACGACCTGCGCCACGTGGCCCATCTCGGTCTGCCACTGGCTGAGCATCCGTCCGTACATCTCGGCCAGATCCTCGTAGGTTTCGCCATCCTTGTAAGCCGTGGCGGACATCAGCATTTTGGCCACGCGCTGCAGGTTCTTCATGCCCAGCGCGGTGGATTTCACGGCGTCGGCGTCGCCCACGGCTTCGGTCTCGTCGCCGGGGTCGGATCCCGCGGCGTTGGCGGTGGAGAAGCGCAGGTAGGGCTTATCGTCCTGCTCGCGCGCCCACTTGTTCAAGGTCGCCTTTTCGTCGTCGGCGGTCTTGGCGCCGGGGATCGGCGCGTAGCCCCAATGAGTGGCCCAAATGTCGTACGGGCCGACGCGCGGAACCAGGTCCTCCACGGCGATGCCATCTTCGGGCTGCGCCACGTAGTTGAAACGCGAGTAATCCATGATGGAAGGTGTGTGTCCCATTTCATGCACGAAATTCTTGTCGCGGATTTTGTCCTGCGGATACTCGCTGGAGGCCTTCATGTTGTGCTGGAATCCCAGGGTGTGGCCCACTTCGTGCGCCACTACGTATTCCAGCAGGCGGCCCATCAGGTCGTCGGGCAGCGGCAGTTTCTGCGCCCGCGGATCCAGGGGACCTACTTGCACGAAGTACCAGTCGCGCTGCAGGTTGATGACGTTGTGGTAGAACTGGATGTCCGCATTGAGGATTTCGCCGGTGCGCGGGTCGGAAATGTGCGGCCCCGAGGCGTTCTCGACGGTGGAAGGCAGCCAGCGAATCACCGAGTGGCGCACGTCTTCGGGGCTCCAGTCGGGATCTTGCTCCGGAGTGGGAGCCATCTTGCCGACGATGGCGTGCTTGAAGCCGGCGGCTTCAAATGCCACGTTCCAGTCTTCCACGCCCTTGATCAGCCACGGCGCCCACTTGGTGGGGGTGGCGGCATCGATGTAGTACACCAGCGGCTTCACCGGCTCGGACACCGCGGCGTTGGGATCCTTCTTTTCCAGACGCCAGCGGGCGATGTAGCGGGTCTCCTTAGTCGAGTACTCATTGCGCGAGTAATCCATGGTGTTGGTGGTGAAGTAACCCACCCGCTCATCGAATAGCCGGGGCGTCATGGGTTTTTCGGGCAGGCGCACCATGCTGTGATGCAGCACTACGGTGGCGCTAGAGCCGCGCATGGTTCCGCCGCCCAGGCCGCCCCCGCGACCGACGGTGGCCGCGGCTCCGCGCCCGCCGGTGTTGGTATAGGTCATGGTGACTTCGGCCTCGATGTTGTCCGGGAACGGACGAATATGTTCCACGAAGGAGCGCGTGGCGTCCACGCCGCTGGCGCCCATGTGCTGCCGCGCGCTGAATTCCTGCACGTCGCTGGTGAAGAGGCGCGAGACCTCCACTACCGGCGCGCCATCCTTGGCGAAGGCCGCCACCGGGAACGCCATGATGATGGAATCGTTGTTGGCCGCTTTCACCGCCATGGCGATGGGCTCTTTGGGATCGGCCACCACGCTGAAATTGACCTCTTCCAGGAGCACGCGATTGCCCTTCAGCTCCCAGCGCACCACGCGGTCGGTCAACTGGCCGCCGCCGTAGCCCACGCCCACGGCCGTCTTGGCGATTTGGGAATTCCAGAGGAAATCCTTGCCGAGTTCGCTCTTGGGGATCTCGTAGTAATAACGCTCCTTGATCTGGTGGACGGTAAACAGACCGTTGGTAGACTTGGCGTCCTTGGTGATGACGCGGTCATAAGGCTGGGGATCTGGGATGGCGGCCGCGGCCGCGCCGCGCCCGCCTCCGAAGCCGCCGCCGCCCTGCTGGGCCGGAGCCGGGGGCTCATCCTGCGCGGCCAGTACGGCGACCACGCAGAGGCCCAAGGCTATCGCTGATAAGATTCTCTTCATGCTTTCTCCTTCGACTGCCGGATGATGGACAGTGTATCAGGAAACAGAGCCGGGCCCAGCGGGCGCCCCGTGAGGAAGCGGTCTTTGCCGCCCCGCTCACCGGGCATTCTTCTGAATCTGCGCCGCCATCATCTTCACCAGCTCGCCGTTCGACATGGGCTGCCAGCCGTGGCCTTGTTTCGGACGGCCGTATTCGAAGGTTGCGCCGGAATCCGTGGTCTTCAGGAAATCCTCCAGCAGATAAACCGCCAGGTTCAGGTAATAGTTGTCCATGTCCCCGACATAGAGATGCATCTTGCCTTGTAACTGCGGGCTAAGTTTCGCCCAGTTAGTTTTCAGGTAATAGCCCAGGTCGTAGCCGTGATCGCGCATGTACAGCGCTACCTGGTGGTCGATCTTACCGGTGCGTTTATCGAACAGCGGCTGCGGGTAGCCGTCTTCGCCGACGGGGCCGTAGACCGCCTCCCAGGCTTCGAACTGTTGCGCCGACCGGCCCTTGCTGCCCAGCACCTCTTCCAGTCGACTCATCTGGCGCATGGTCTGCGTCACCTGACCCTCGGCCGTGCGCATCATGGGCCGCTCGGGAATCATATAAGTGAAACCCGGCGCGTAAAAGGCATTGTCGTCGTCGTAAATATTGACTAACTGGTAACGCCGGAAATCGATGGGGTCCGGATAAAACGTCCAGGTCCCGCCGAAGAAATCGGGATGCAGCACTTCGAGGGCCAGCGATTCCCATCCACCGGTCGAACCGCCCGTGAGCACTCGGGCGTAGGGCGCCGCGATCATGCGGAAATGGCTTTCCAGGTAGGGGATCAGCTCCTGCAGCAAGGCGTCGCCGTAAGGGCCGTTATTGGCCGAGTTGACCGCATAGGAATCGTCGAAGTAAGGCGTAGGATGCTGGAAGGTCACGGCGATCATGCGCGGGAAATCGTCCGAATTCCAAGCCTCGTAGAGGTTGGCGCGGCCACCGCGCCCGCCGCCTCCGGGCCCAGAGGGCGCCCCTCCGCCTCTGCCGCCGCGCCCGGCGGGGCTGTCCGGGTCGGCGAACCCCATCGGATTGCCGAGTCCGAAATGCCCCTGGCTGTAAATGGTTGGGTAGCGTTCGCCCGGGTGCTCGTCATAGCCTTTCGGCAACAGCACCGTGGCGCCGATATAAAACGGATGGCCCCAGAAGGCCGTCAGCAGCTTGCTCTCGATCTTGACGCGCTTCACCCACCTGGTATCGGCGGGGACTTGGACTGCCGCGAAAACGCTACCGGTTTCCAGCTTGACGTCGTAACCCGCCGCCGGGTCCAGATGGACTTTCTTGACCTCGCTAAACAGGTTGCCGGGCGCGCGGTTGAAATGCTGGCCATCCCATTGATCCATGTGGGCCCAGATGGTATGGCCGTCCGACCGATGGAACTGGGTGTAGACATTCACCAGTGCCTGCACATAGTAATCGCCCGCGGGAATCGACTTCAGATTGTCGGCGGGATATCCCAGCGTGCCGCCGTCGATGGCCGCGGCGCGGCCGGGCGCGAGCCGATCGATATCGGCGCCGAAGAAGGCGGTCTGTCCCGTGTACGACCCGATCTGTTGGATGGGTTCCGTACGATCCGTCTTGGCGATCGCCACGAACACGCGGCCCGTGATGGGCCCGGCGTGCGCGGAAGCCGGGAAGGAGATCTCAAACCTGGCTTGCGCCGGGGCTGCCCACGGCGCGCAGGCAAGGGCGGTGATGGCGGCCAACATCCTGTAGGTCATATGGATCTATGATCGCCGATTCCCCGGTGGCACGGGAACTGCCGCCGGCAGCGCGGTACTCGACCGGCTGGAAACCGGATTTTTGGGTCTTGAACAGTTTGTTGAATTTTTCCGCGGTTTCATCAAGCTGTAACGCAAAGGCTGCTACAGTCGAATTCGTTCAAAATTACATCCAGGCCGTGAGTCGCATGTGGAACCGGTCTGCGGAAGAGGGCCGGGTGGTCCTCTGAGTTCCCCAATCTGAGTGAATCCAATGAAGCGATCAATCAAGCTGCTCTCTATCTGTCTGCTCGTCGTCTGCCTCGCCGTTGCAGCCGCCGCGCAAAGCACCAAAGGCACCATCGCGGGACGAGTCCTGGATAGCTCCGGCGCCATTCTGCAGGGCGCCCAAGTCCAGTTGCAACCCAGGGGCCTGGCTCTTGCCACGGATG
The DNA here is from genome assembly GCA_052144935.1 of Bryobacteraceae bacterium. Taxonomy (GTDB): domain Bacteria; phylum Acidobacteriota; class Terriglobia; order Bryobacterales; family Bryobacteraceae; genus JOPF133. Next base: position 1,038 of record JBKQPR010000167.1, on the reverse strand, counting down.
CGCAGGGAGAATTCGCCATTACCGATCTCCTGCCAGGTAGTTACAAAGTCCAGGTCTCCTACGTGGGCTTCAATTCGTTCGAGGCGGATGTCACCGTGGCGGCCGGCGAAGTCAAGCAGGTCGAAGCCCGCATGCAAGTCCACTCTCAGAACGAACAGGTCATCGTGACCGCGGAACGCCCGCGCGGCGAAGCCGAATCCATTAACCGCACCCGCATGGCCGACAACGTCCTGCAGGTCCTTCCGGCGGAGGTCATCACTTCGCTGCCCAATGCCAATGTAGCCGACGCCCTGGGCCGTATGCCTTCCGTCGCGCTGGAGCGGATTGAGGGAGAGGGCGTCTATATTCAAGTGCGCGGGACCGAACCCCGTCTCACCAACGTGACCATCGACGGCCTGAGCGTGCCTTCTCCCGAGCCCACCGTGCGGCAGATCCGCCTCGATGTGATCCCAGCCGACCTGGTGGAGTCGGTCGAGATCAATAAGACCCTCGCCCCCAATATCGACGGCGACGGCATCGGCGGTTCCGTCAACATGAAGACCAAGACCGCGGGCGAGTTTCCCAGCATCACCCTGTACGGAATCGGCGGCTACGATAAGATCCTCGGCGGCCGTTATAACGATCAGTTTGGGGGAACCGTCGGGCACCGCTTCGGCAAACAGCGGCAATTCGGGTTTCTCTTCGGCGGCTCCTACGATTTCAACGGGCGCGGCATCGATAACCTCCAGCCCGCCATCGACCCGGCGTCCACGTTCTCGAATCCTATCTACGATGACAACACCATCCGCGAGTACCGCTACTACCGCAACCGCTGGGGATATGCCGGATCCACCGATTACAAAATCAGCCAGTTCTCCAGCATTTACCTGAGGGGGTTATATTCCAACCTTCAGGATTATGGAGATAAGTGGTATTACTTGGATCCGGCGTGAAAACGCGGTTTCACGGCTGAAGGGGCTTCAATCTGGCAGCCCTGGCGAGTATCGTTTCGGCGAGGCTTTCTATCATCGGTGAAGGTCGGAGTCTGAGCACCGGACG
>JBKQPR010000166.1:0-13831 GCA_052144935.1 Bryobacteraceae bacterium | reverse complement strand
ATTGCCTCAGCCATCGGCTCGGTCCAGCGCATCCCGGAGCGCTCCATGCGGTCTTTGATGAGGTTCTTGCAGGCGCCTTCGACCGGACCACTGGCAATGGGCCACCCGTTAGCGAGGTATTCGTGATATTGCATGCGCGCTCGATTCCGGTGAAAGTAGCCGGCGACTGCCTCCATTGTTTTGCGTTTGTCCTTCATCTTTGCGTGTCGCGAGCCGTTCAGCGTGTCGACGCGGGGCCGTCCCAATTGCGGTCCGAATTGCTGCAGAAGGCGGGTCAACACCAGAATCTCCGTCCGCACGTCCTCCGGCAGGTCGTCGAACTCCGGTCCAAACTCGTCGTCTATCTCAACAACCCAGCTCAATACCGACAATATGACATACAGTCCATATGATGTCAGCAAGGCGATCCTCCTGATTGCAGGAGATAAATCGGGTGTCGGCGAAAAACGGTTTTACCGCGGGCTGATCCGCAAGGCCGATGACCGTTTCGACTCTCATCTGGCCCGGCTGAAAAAGGAAAGGAAATAACCATGTCCACGAACGTGGATGACATAATCGGGAAGCTCAGCCCCGCCCAACGCAAGAAGGTCGAGGCCCGCGCTGCTCAGTTGGTCGCCGAGGAGATGACCCTGCGCGAGCTGCGGCACGCGCGCAAGCTCACTCAGGTCCGGATGGCCAAGGCTCTCGGGATCACCCAGGACAGTGTTTCGCGCCTCGAAAAGCGCAGCGATCTGTTGCTGTCCACGCTCCGGAAGACCGTCCAGGCCATGGGGGGCAACCTCGCTCTTGTGGCTGAATTCCCCGACCGCGCGCCAGTGGTTCTGTCCGGCATTGCCGAAGACGCTCCGGAGCCTAGGCCCACGGGCAGAAAGCAGGCGCGCGCTCGTGCGTAGCCAGTGATCGTCCAGGAATCACGCGACGCCGTGCGCGAGCTGTTGACGCGTCGGGATAAGCACCGGCAGCCAGTGGAGAGCCTGGGGTAGGATCCGGCTGCTATTTGCCGGTTTGAGCCGGCGACGATCCCAGCCCGAGTATGGACCGGACGGCACTTATTGGATCGGATCTGGGCGAAGAAGTGCGGTTTGCTCGGGGTGCTGATCCGGTACGCCGACGATTTCGTGGTGATGAGTACGACGGAATCGAAGGCGAAGGAGGCGCTTCGACAAGTCCAGTTTGTGACGAACAAGCTGGGGTTGGTGCTGCACCCGGAGAAGACCCGGATGGTGGAACTGACACGGGGGAGGGGTAGTTTTGTTTTCTTGGGATGTACGATCCGGAAGAAGCGCAGTATCTTGCGGAACCCACGGCGGCACTATATGCAGCGGTGGCCGTCACCCAAGGCGATGAAACGAATCCGGAACTCGACAGCTACGTGTACGAGCGGCTGGCGCGCTGGATGTTCCGGCGGGTTGGCCAGCGTAAGGGTCGGGTGGAGAAGCGGTCCCATGATCGCTTTGTGGAAATGGGTCTGTATCGGCGAGGAACCGTGAAATACCCGGCGCAAGCCACACCCAGAAGATCATCGCTAAGCCGTGTGCAGGAAAACTGCACTCACGGTTTGAAAGGGGTTTGTTTAAAACGGGCTGGCTATTATAGCCAGTACCGCGTCAAAATCTACCTATGCGATTCCGTGTATTCCTGCTTGCCTGGGCCGCCGTGACGGCCGGCGCGCAATCCCGTATCGTCCTCCGGACCGGCACGCTGCTGGATGGCAAGGGCGGCGTCTTGAAGGACCGGCAGATCGTGGTTGAAGGCTCGCGCATCGTCTCGGTCGGCCCGGCCGGCGAGAAGCCCACCTACGATCTGCGCGGCCTCACCGTCATGCCCGGGTGGATCGATACGCACGTGCACATCAACTGGCACATGGACGCCGACCACAAATCCATCAACAGCCGCGAGGCGCCCGAGCTGAACGCCCTCTACACCGCCGGCGACGCCTGGATCACCCTGCTGGGCGGATTCACCACAGTTGAGAGCGTGGGCGCGGCGATGGATGGCCCGGTGCGCGACCGCATCAACCAAGGCGTTATCCCCGGGCCGCGCATTCTCACGTCGCTGCGGCAGATCAACGCGGATTCGGGCGAGCCACGCGGCGACCTGGCTGCGCTCCGGGCGCTGGTCCGCAAAACCAAGGAAGAGGGCGCCGACGCGATCAAGCTTTTCGCCACTAGCGGCCTGGGCGCGGGCGGCGGCCAGACCATGACCGGGGAGCAGATTCAGGCGGTCTGCCAGGAGGCCAAAGCGGTGGGGCTGCGCTCGGTGGTACACGCCATCGGCGACGCGGGCGCGCGCGCCGCCGTCGAGGCCGGCTGCACCTCCATCGAGCACGGCACGTTTCTCACCGACGCCACGCTCGATCTGATGGCCCAGCGCGGCACGTATTTCGATCCCAACCTTCTGGTGCTGCACAATTACCTGGACAACCGCGCCAGTTTCACCTTCAACGAGCAGCAATTGGCCACCCTGGAGAAGGGCATTGCGCCCACCGAGGATGTGCTGCGGCGCGCCCGCGCCCGCAAGCTGAAGATCGTGTTCGGCACCGACGCGGTGGCCGGCTCGCACGGGCGCAACGCCGAGGAGTTCGTGTACCGCGTGCGCGACGCGAACGAGAAGCCCATGGACGCGATCGTCAGCGCGACCTCGCTTTCGGCGGAAGCCCTGGGCCTGGGGAGCGAGGTGGGCACGGTGGCCGCCGGATTCCAGGCCGACCTGGTGGCCACCGAAGGCAACCCACTGGATGACATCAGGGCCGTGCGGAAAGTGGTCTTCGTGATGAAGGCCGGCCAGGTTTACAAGCGGCAGTAGGGAGGCCCCGTGGCGCAGGCTCTCAGCCGGCTCTCAGCCTGCCGCGCCGAGATTCGTCCCGGCGCTCTTCCGAGGCGCCGGGAAGCGCGGCGGGCGCGATCGCGGCGAAGCCAGACAAGAGCGCCGAGACGAATCTCGGCGCGGCAGGCAAGAGTGCCTGCGCCACTTGACACGCTCGCCTTAGATCGCTACCCTAGAAAACTAGGTGAATTATGAGCCGCGGCGATCAACTGCAGGGCGCGCTGGAGCTGCTCATCCTGAAAACCCTCCAACGGGGTTCCAATCACGGCTTCGGCATTACGCTGCACGTCGAGACCGTCTCCAGCGGCCTGCTGCGCTTGGAGGAAGGCTCGCTCTATCCCGCCCTGCATCGCCTCGAAAAGCTTAAACTCGTGCGCGGCGAATGGCGGCAAACCGACAAGGCCCGCCGGGCGCGCTTCTACACTCTGACTCCGGCCGGCCGCCGCCGGCTCGCGGATGCCGAAACCAATTGGACCGCCGTCTCCAAGGGCGTCCGGAAAGTGCTGCGATTCGCATGAAACACTTTTTCGACTGGCTGCGCCGGCGCCGGCGGGAATCCGAATGGCGCGAGGAGATCGACACCCACCAGGCGCTCCGCGAGGAGTGGTACCGAGCCCGAGGTCTCGACGCGGCTGCGGCCCGATCGCTCGCCCGCAAACAGCTCGGCGGATCGTTGCGCGCCTTGGAAGCCGTGCGCGCCGTCCACATCGCCCAATGGTGGGACTGCCTGCTGCAGGACTGCCGCTATGCGCTCCGCGGGTTTCGCAAATCGCCCGCCTTTTCGGCCATCGCCGTGGCCACCATCGCCATCGGCATCGGGGCTTCCACGGCCGTGTTCAGCGTGGTCGATCCTCTGCTGTTCCGCAGCCTGCCGTATCCCCAAGACGGCCAGTTAGTCTCGGTGGGCTTTTTCGGCCCGGTCGATAACAACGAGTTCAACGTGGTCAGCAGTTACCTGGACTGGCGCAGGCTGCAAACGCCCTTCCAGTCGCTCACCGCGATGCGGGCGGCCGGCCCTTGCGATCTGCAGACCGGCGAGACGCCGCGCCGTGCCGCGTGCCAATTTGTGGAGGCCAATTTCCTGCGCACCTTCGGCCTCGCGCCGGCCCTGGGCCGCGACTTCAATCCGGATGACGACCGTCCGGGCGCGCCCACCGTCGTGCTCCTGTCTCACGCCCTGTGGAGCACGGCCTTTGGCAACGACCCGCGCGTGTTGGAGCGCAGCATCGTCTTGGACGAGCAGCCCGCGCGCATTGTCGGGGTGCTCCCCAAAGATTTCGAAATGCCGCAACTCGGCGACGCCGACGTGCTCCTGCCGGCGCGCCTGGATGCCAGCCGGCCGCGTTCGGAGAACTCCAGCGCTTTCCTGCGAACCTTTGCCCGGCTGCGCGATGGCGTCTCGATCGGCCAGGCCCGCCAGGCGATGCTGCCGCTGTATTACGAGAGCCTGCGCGCCGATGTTCCCGCCGAGTTGCGCTCGGAAGTACACCTGGTGGTTCGTTCCCTGCGCGACCGGCAGATCCACGAGGTGAAACTGGCCTCCTGGATGCTGTTGGGCGCCGTGCTGGCGCTGCTGCTGCTGGCGTGCGCCAATGTCGCCAACCTGCTGCTGGCCCGCGTGGCGGCGCGGCGGCGCGAACTCGCCATGCGGGCCGCCATCGGCGCCGGCCGCGGCCGCCTGGTCCGCCAGATGCTCACCGAGAGCCTGCTGCTGGGCCTCTCCGGGGGCGTAGCCGGCTGCGCCCTCGGCTGGGGGCTGGTGCGCCTGTTCGTGCGTCTGTCGCCGGAAGGCATGCTGCGCATGGACCAGGCCAGGGTCGACCTGCGCGTTCTTGGCTTCACCGTCGCCGCCACGGTGGCCGCGGCACTGCTGTTCGGCTTGGCGCCCGCGCTGGAACAGCCGCGCGCCGAGGCCCTGGCGGGATCGCGCACCACCGGGCCGGCGCGCATGTTTCTGCGCCGCTTTCTGATCGTGGCCCAGGTGGCGATTTCCCTCATTCTGCTCACTGGCGCTTCGCTGTTTGTCCGCAGCCTGTGGAAGCTGGAGGAGCAGCCGCTGGGCTTCCGTTCCCAACAACTCGTCACAGCATCGTTTACTCTGCGCCGCCAGCGCTACCGGCCGGCGGCCGCGCAGTCCGCCTTCTTCGACGAACTGGAGGCGCGCTTGCAGCGGATACCCGGCGGCGGCCTGTTTGCCCTCACCGACTCCATCCCGCCGCGCGGCTCCATGGGCCGGCCGTATTCCAACATCGGCATCGTGGGGCACGCGCCGGTTGCCCCCAACGGCGGCATGGTGGCGTTCCGATGGGTCAGTCCCGGATATTTCCGGGCCATGGGCATTCCGATCCTCTCCGGGCGGGCATTCCTGGAAAGCGAACGGGCCTCGGGCGATAGCCCCGTGATTCTCAGCGCCACCCTGGCCCACCGCCTGTTCGGCAACGAGAGCCCGCTCGGCCATCAGTTGGTGTTGGATGGCGATGGGCATGGATTTCCGGTGGTGGGCGTAGCGGCCGATGCCAAGAATAGCGGCGTTGCAGAGCCGCCCGACCCCGAATATTACCGCCTGCGCATGGCCCATTCCACGCGTCTGGGGCGCGGCGGCGTGGCCGTCTTTCGAACCGCGCTCGACCCGGCCACTTTGAGCCGCTGGATGCGCCGCGAGTTTGCGGCCCTCGATCCCACGCTGCCGGTGGACATCCAGACCATGGAGGAGCGCGTCGATCGCTTCCGCCAACGGCCGCGTTTCATCGCCGCCGTGGTGGCGGGATTTGCGGGCCTTGGCCTGTTGCTGGCCGCCGTGGGCCTCTACGGACTGCTGGCTTTCCTGGTGGCGCAGCAGAGCCGCGAAATCGGCGTCCGCATGGCCCTGGGGGCCCGGCCGCGCGACGTGGCCCTGCGCGTCGAGTGGCAAGCCGGCGCCTGGATCGCCGCCGGCGTGGTCGCGGGCGTGGCCGGGTCCCTGGCACTGTCCGGCGCCATTCGCGGCCTGCTGTTCGAAGTATCTCCTTCCGACCCGATCTCGCTCGGGGTTCCCGTGGTGACCCTGTGCGCCGTGGGCCTCCTGGCCGCCTGGCTGCCTGCCCGCCGCGCCGCCCAGGTGGATCCCGTGGTGGCGTTGCGCTGCGAGTGAGATCGATCCGGACCCGAGCTGAAGTCCCGGCGGGGCTCGGCTTTGGTCTGGTTCGCCCGATTCCCGCCCGGCTCTGGGACGGCTCCATCCGGCTCTTCCACGGCGTCGCAGATCGAGTTTCGCGACCCGGCTTTTGCCGCTCCTTGCAAGAGAGGGTCCGCGGGGGCGTCCAACCATGGCCGGTGCTGAACCGTTGCGGGGATTTCCGGCGGAAACCGCTCCCTGACAGGGCGCCCTTCGGGGTCCCATCTCGGTAACGGTGGCGTAGGTATCAGTCAGAATGCGAGGGAAAGTACTGTGAGTAAGCTTCTCGCGTCCCGCACCAGAATTAGCCAGAATTAGCATTGGGCCCGCGGGTTTGGGAGCCGCATCTGCTACACTTGGTCGAAGAGGCTTCGCAATGAGGAACGGATTGCGGCTGTGCGGACTCCTGCTGGCAGCGTCTCCGGCGTTGTGGGCCAGCGGGCTCTGTTCCAGTTTAGTCACTCTGCAGGATTACATCAACCAAGGTATTGGCGGATGCCAGTTCGGCAACGCCATTTTTTCCAATTTCAGCTACACTTATAACCTGGATTTGATTCCCGGGAACCCCGACAATGTCGATCCCAACGTGACCGCATCCGAGGTCCAGGTTACAGCAAGCGGATCCGCATTCTCTCCTGTCTTGAATTTCCAGGCCGTCTGGACGGCTTCGGACGGTTTCCTGACCCAGATCGATATCGGCTACACGGTTTCGGTGCCCCCGGCTTTGCCGATTGAGGGCACTTCCGTCGCCTTCAGCGGCACCGTAGAGGATCTTGGCCCGGATCCGCCCTACGCCCCTTCCGACGTTATGGGCACGATCAACTTCAGCACCAGCCTCACCACGCTGAATCCGTCGCTCTACCCTTCGACTTGCCCCCCCTTGCCAAACCTGTGCAGCGCCCAAGGGGCGACCAACCTGAACGGCGTGCAGCAGGTCACGGTGGGCGATCTCATCACCCTCAATTCCGGCGGCGCGAACGGCTCCAGTCCCAACACCGCCACCTTGAGCGACTTCCAACAAACTTTCTCGGAGATACCCGAGCCCTCCACGCTGCTGGCGGCCGGCCTTGGATTGCTGGTCTGCGGGTGGCTCGCGGCCCGCAAAACACGCCGCGCCTAGCCGAATCCCACCCTCTCCGGGAACCAACCGGCTCCGGCCGGTGTCGTTACAGTAGTCCACCGTGCAGGCTCTGCTGCCCGATCTCGACCCCGGCCCGCTCCCGCCGTCCGAGAGCGCCTCGCGCCCCATTTCCGCACGAGTGACGGGGAGCCTCGCTTTGCTGGTTCAGATCGCCGGACTGCTGGCGGGCGCCTGGACGTTGTTCGTCACCACCCTGGCGCAGCACCTGCACCGCTTCACCTTGGCCGGTCTGGCGGGCCATGCGCTGCGCTATGCCCTGCTCACCTGGTTGTGGAGCGCGGCCATCACCTTCCTGCTGCACTTCACGTTGCCGGCGGAGGAGCGCCGGGATGTGGCCTGGAATACCTTGCGAACCTCCTCGGCGGCCGTGTGGTTCGCGCCCGCCATCCTGCTGCTTTCGGAGATGTCTCCCGCCGCCCTGGCCGCGGGGCTGGTTCTGGTAGTGAAGGCCACTCGCCTGCTCTACTCGCAATGGCGCGTGATGCATCCGCAGCCTCCGCCGCTGCCGCTGGCGCCGGCTGTGGAAGGCCTGTTCGGCGGGCACGATCTGCCTCCGCGCGCGTTCGGCAGGGAACTGGCGCCGGCTCTGGCCAGCGCCTGCCTGGCGCAGCTTGGCGCGGTGGAGTTGGGCATGCGAAGACCGCTGGCGGCTTCCGCGCTGCTGGTGGCCGGGTCCTCTCTGCTCACCATCCAGGCCATGTCCCGCGGCGCCTGGAGCGAGGAACGTCCCAGCAGCTTGCCGCGCTCCTTTCTCGGGGCATTCCTGACCATTCTATTGGCCGCCGGCTTGACCGTCACCGGCCTCGGCGGCCGCGTGGTTCCGGGCGGGATGGGCGGCGGGAACTCCGCCACCGGAATCCGCGAGTTGCTGCGCCAGTTCATGGGCCGCGATCAGCCTTCCGACGGCCCCGATGACGCCATCAGCGACACCAAAGCCAAAGGGGCCGGCAACGCCGATGTGCAGCCGCCTGAGCCCGTTCCCGCCGCGGGGGCCACCGTCCCAGGCGGCAGCTTCCCGGGAGTCATCCTGCGGCCTGAAGTGCAGCCGGCCGTTACCCTGATCGCTCCGCTCGCGGCGGTGAAGAGCGGGTTCCCCAGCGCCACGCCCGCCCGCCCCTTCAGCATTCCCTTTGGCGGCGAGTACTGGATGTATCGGTGGCTGACTTACAACAACCGCCCGCCGCCCAATTCGCACTTCGAACGCGGCAGCCCGGCGGACCTCACCTTCCGCACGGTGGACCACTGGCCTCTGCAGATGGAAGCGCGCCAGAAGTTGATCCAACCCATCGACCTGGCATGTTGCGCCCTGGTGCAGGTCGAGATTCGCAACGCCGATTCGGCCGCCGCTGGGGTCACCATGGAACTGGTGGCCATCGGCGAGCGCGGGGAGCAGAGTCTTGGGATGGCGCACGTCAGCTCCCTTCCGGATCTTACCAAAGACCCCGTCACGCCCGTGCCCGAGACTCTCGATTTTGCCGTGCCTGCACGCCTGCCGATCGGCCTGGTCGAGGAGTTCAAGGTGGTCTTCCGGCGCACCCGGCCGCATAACGACAGGAGCGCGCGCATCGCCATCGCCCGTTTCCTGCTGGCGCCGCGCTTTTAAGACTTAGAGGCTATCCATTCGAGTCTCGCTGCAGCCGGCGGGCCCGAAGAGCGCCCCAGTTCATAAGCGCTAAGATAAGCCCGACGGACAGATGAGTTCTTTCCACGTAGATTTCTGCTCTTATGGTACGTACCTCCCGTGGTATGGAACTCGATTAACCTCTGTTAACCATCGTCATCAGTGACTTTTGAGTGTGCGCCATAGCACCATAGGCTAAGCGCCTCTGCGCATCGGGACGGATAAAAGCGTGGCAGAAGAGACACTACTGACGATCGCTCTTTCGGTGGTGACCGATCAGTTCAAAACGCTGAAAAAAGGGAATGTGGCCGGCAACGTGTACCGCATGCTGGGGGACGAGCCGGTGCCGGTGTACGATTCGCCGGCGAAGGGTTCGCAGGTCATGCTGCGGCTGAAACCGGGCGCATTGCTGGTGGGGTTTAGCGATCCGGGAGAAATGCGCCAGATCAATACCGCCGGCCAGATGTTCGGCTACATCAAGCGCTCGGTGAAACTGGTGCCGGTGGCAGGCCTGGATCCAGAGGGACTGTACGACCCCGAAAAGCGCGCGGCCGTGGAGGCCGCACTCCCGCCTCTGGACGAAATGGGCTCGGCCCACGCAGCCGAACAAATCCGCACCAAGCGCAACCAGAACTACTTCATGATAGGGTTTGTTCTGTTTGTCCTCCTCGGCATCGTGACGGTCGTGATGCTCACGTCCGGAACACCGGTCAAGTAGCCGCGCCCAGTTTGCTCGCAGCCCAGCGGCAGGAGGGGCCCGCCCCGTTCCCTGCGCAGATCCGGAATCAACCCCATCACTATGTGCTCTGGCCGCAACCCCGCCACGATTGATTCCGAAAAACCCGCGGACTACATGGCGTTCGCCACTCTGGTATGCGCCTCATGCCGATGGCGCCAGTGCAACCACGCCAGGCTTACACTGCGGACCAGCTCTGTGCGCTCAAATGGCTTCGCCAGTACATCGTATGCTCCCAAATTCAAGGCTTCCGCCCAGAGTCTTTCGTCCGCAACTCGGGACGTAACGATCAAGGGCGGTGCGTCTTGCGAGAGCCTCAATCCTTCCAACATGTCGATCCACGTACCCGGCGATAAATCACGCTCACAAATGACGACACCGATTTCCCGAGTGTGCAGGAGCGCCAGCGCAGACCGAAGGCTATCCGTTTTGTACAGTTCCCACTTCGAGCGGTTAAAAAATTGTTGCAGCGAAAGGTGATCCTCCGCCAGAGGGCTGACGGACAGAACGGTCACAATCCCGGTTGTATTGGTTTCCGCCGTAAGCTGTTTCTCCATGACGAGATCTCCGCTGCGACGTCCTACTACTCTTCCAAGATCCCTTCCGGGACCCTACCAGAGGTTACGAAGAAACAGGCTTGCGACGAGGCCGCCCGTCCACGAATCTTCCTTACGCTTTCGGGGACAGCACCCCTCCAGCGACCATACATCCACGGCGTCAGAGGCGAAGTAAGCGCATCGCAATCCGGCGGGCAGAGCGGCCAAATCACATGATTCGGATAGGTGTATCTTGCTTTAGGTTGCCGCCGGTTGTCAACTGGTGCAATTTTGCACCCCTTCCAGCAGCGTCACGACGGCGGTAGAATGAAAATGACAGAGAGGATATGATCCTCCATTAGCTCCCAGCGAGGAGGCGTGGCACAATGCCGGGCTTCTCCATCCAGCGCCGTACGGGCCGCAAAAGGGACCGAGGAGGATCAGTTGATTTTTCGGCAGGGACCAACCTGTTCGATTCCAACCACCCTCCCCGTTGCGTGTATCTGTTACGCTCCGGGCGAATCCAGTTGGCGAGTGGGCGCGAGGCAATCGTCGATTACCTCACCACGGGTGATTTTTTTGGAGAGAAGTCCCTGTTCAGCCCGCAGCGCGCAAACCAGGTTGCCAAGAGCCTGGGGGCGGTGCGAGTGTCCACCTTCAGCAGATCCGAGCTAATGGACCTTGTGCAGCAGGACCGCCGCTTCGCTCTGCGGCTGCTGAAGAATCTGGCTCTGCGTTTGGACCGCCACGAAGAAAGGATCCGAGACTTCGTCGCGGAACGAGTCGAGCGAAGGCTCGCCCGGCTGCTCTTCAGTTTCCTGCCTGGCAGGGCCGCCACCGGTTGGGTTCGGCTGCGTTTCAGCCCCAGCAACTCCGAATTGGCCAAAACGATTGGCACCACCCGGTCGCAGATCGCCCACTTCATGCGCCGCTTCCAGCAACTGGGCTGGCTGAGCCGCCGGCCGGACCTGTGGGTCCGCTGCGAAGGTATCCAGGAGTTTCTGGAGCCCGCGGCTAAACAGGGCTGAGCGCGGGAAGCCACATTCGTTTTGGCACCGTTCCGAGGTTGCCTCGGACCTACGGCCCACTGCAGTTGAAGCCCTGGACTGCCCGGCGCGGCGCCCGCCCACCCCTCCAGCATCCCTTTTGGCGGCGAGTACCGGATGTATCGGTGGCTGACTGCAACAACCGCCAGCCGCCCAATTCGCACTTCGAAGGTGGCAGCCCAGCGGACCTCACCTTCCGCACGGTGGACCACTCTCCTCTGCTAGGAGAGGCCTGGTTGCGGAGGTTTCTCGGCGGCGGAGCCGGCCACTGAGCACCCGCCGGCAACGTTCCGCCGTGTGCTCCCGCAGACGTCTATGCGGGCGATTCCGCCTCCCTCACCCCCTCCGCCGATTGAGCGGTTCGGGTTCTTGTGGCACAATACGATTGAGCAACAAAGCGGAGGTCCCTGGGACTGGCGGGCGGTATGAGCGACAGCCGCTGGCAGCGGGTTGAGGAGATCTTCCATTCAAGCCGCGGAGCTTGCACCAGAGGCGGGACCCGCCTTCCTGGACCAGGCTTGCGCCGGAGACGAGTCGCTTCGTAAGGAAATAGAGTCCGTGCTCGCCCGCGACGCCGAGGACGGCAGCACTCTCGCGAAGGCTGTCGCCGACGCATCGGGGGACACCGTCACCATGGTTGAGGACCTCAGCGGCAGGATCATCGGTTCGTACAAGGTGCTGGGACGCCTCGGCGAAGGCGGCATGGGCGTGGTCTACAAGGCCAAGGACACGCGCCTGGGCCGCAGCGTCGCCCTCAAATTCATCAAGGCCCAGTTCAGCCGCCATTGGGAGCGCGAGGCGCGGGCCGTGGCGGCGTTGAACCACCCTCACATCGCCACGCTCTATGAAGTCGGCGACCACCAAGGTTCGCCGTACCTCGCCATGGAGTTCGTCGAAGGCCGGCCGCTCAAAAGCCCGCTCCCGGTGAAGCAGGCGATCGAGTACGGGATTCAGATAGCCGATGCCCTGGCGGCGGCGCACGCGGCGGGCATCGTGCATCGCGACCTGAAGCCCGGCAACATTCTGGTGACGAAGAAGGGGTCCGTCAAGGTGCTGGATTTCGGCCTGGCGAAACTGGCGGAGCCCGAGGGCGCGCCGGCCTCCACCGAGACCGCCGGCCTGGTGGGCACGCCCGGCTACCTGGCGCCCGAGCAGATCGAAGGCCAGCCGGCCGATACCCGCAGCGACATCTTCGCCTTCGGCTGCCTCCTCTACCAACTGTTGAGCGGCCGCCGGGCATTTCCGGGAGAGACCATCATGGCCGCGCTGATCGCCGCCGCCACTACGGAACCGAAACCGTTGGAGGGAGCGCCGGAGCGACTGGAGGAACTGGTCCGCCTCTGCCTGCGCAAGGACCCCGAGAGCCGCCTCCAGCACATTGACGACGCGCGGATCATGCTGGAGGCGCTTCGCGAGGGTCCTAAATCTGGGGGAGCCGGAGCGCCCGCCGGCGCCGGGCTCGCAGCGGCGCCAGCCAGGTGGCCGTTGGCGAAGCTATGGAGGATTGCGATTCCTGTCCTGCTGGCTGCCGTGCTCGCCGCCGGCGGCTTGTACTACCGCTCGCATCGAGCCAAGCCATTGACGGACAAGGACTCTATAATCCTCTCCGATTTCACCAACACCACGGGCGACAGCGTTTTCGACGACACGCTGAAACTGGGGCTCTCGGTGCAGCTTGAGCAATCGCCCTTTCTCAACCTGGTGTCCGAGAGCAAGGTGAATGAGACCTTGAAGCTGATGGGACGTTCCGCTGGTGACCGGTTGACGCCGGAGGTCACACGCGAGGTCTGCCAGCGGACGAGCAGCAAGGCCATGCTGGCCGGTTCGATTGCGGAGTTGGGCAGCCAGTACGTGATTGGCCTGAAAGCAGTGGCCTGCAACACCGGGGACGTGCTGGCGGAAGCGCAGGAGCAGGCGGCGGGCAAGGAAGCGGTGCTCAAGGCTCTGGACGCCGCGGCAGTCCGTTTGCGGAGCAAACTGGGCGAGTCGCTCAGCTCGGTCGAGAAGTACGCCACGCCGGTGGAGGAAGCCACCACACCATCCCTGGAGGCGCTGAAGGCCTACAGCCTGGGACGAAAGACGATCCTTGCGAAAGGGTTCACAGCCGCGCGGCCCTTCTTCCAACGGGCGGTGGACCTGGATCCGAATTTTGCCATGGCCTACTCCCGGATGGCGGTGGTTTACTTCAACCTCAACGAAGGGGCGCGGGGGGCCGAATATGCACGCAAGGCTTACCGCCTGCGGGAGAAGGTGAGCGAATGGGAGCGATTCATAATCGAGAACAACTACTACGTGTTCGTGACGGGCGAGCTGGAGAAGGCGGCGCAGAGTGACGATCTCTGGCAGCAGACCTACCCAAGAGACGCCCAGCCTTACGGAGATGTGGGATTCGTTTCCAGCGTTCTCGGAAACTGGGAAAAGGCATTGGAGGAGTGGCGAGAGGCGCTGCGCCTGGATCCCAATAATGCGGTCAACTATCTCAACCTCGGCCAAGCCTACACGGTCTTCAACCGGCTGGATGAAGCGGAGGCGGTGTACAAGCAGGCGGAGGAGCGCAAGCTGGAGCAAGAGCTCCTGCTCCAGAGCCGCTACTGGTTGGCGTTTCTGAAGGGCGATTCGGCGCAGATGGCGCGGTTGGTCGCAGCCGCCATGGGGAAGCCGGGCGCGGAAGACCTGTAGCTAGCCGCGCAAGCGGACACGGAAGGTTGGCACGGCAGGCTGAAGAACGCGCACGAGCTGACCGGGCAGGCGATGGATTCCGCCCAGCGCAA
>JBKQPR010000165.1:0-35731 GCA_052144935.1 Bryobacteraceae bacterium | reverse complement strand
CGGGTAAGTGACTGGCTCTTTACCCTGGCGGCGGCGGAGATAGGGGCTAGTCATCTCTCCAGTAATTGGGCCGGGGCGAATGAGCGCAACCTGGGTGACCAGGTCATAAAACCTGGTTGGATTATTGCGTGGGAGAGACGCCATCTGCGCGCAGCTTTCAATCTGGAACATGCCGATGGTATCGGCTTTGCGGATGGTGTCATAGACGTCGGGGCAATCCTGCGGGAGGTGGGCCAGGTCCACTTCTTCGCCATAGCGATCCTGAATCAGGCCGATGCTGTCTTTGAGAACGGCCATCATGCCGAGGCCCAGTAAGTCGACTTTAATCAGGCCTAAGTCGGCGCAATCGTCCTTATCCCATTGCACGACTACGCGGCCAGGCATGGTGGCGGGTTCGAGCGGAACGACAGAATCCAATTGGCCCTGGCAGATGACCATGCCACCGGAATGCTGGCTAAGATGGCGGGGTAAGTCTTGCACGCGCTGGCAGAGATCGAGATAGGCGGCAATTTGCGGATGACTGAGATCAAGACCGGTGTTCGTGAAGCTACGCTCCATAGTGTCGTTGGGGTCGCGCCACTCCCAGGTGCCGACGACGGCCGATAAGCGGGCGAGCGTGTCTTCATCGAAGCCGAGCACTTTGCCCATTTCGCGGGCGGCGGAGCGTCCACGATACGTGCAGACGTTCGCGGTCATGGCAGCACCGCGCTGGCCGTAACGCTCGTAAACGTATTGAATGACCTTCTCACGCTCATCGCCGCTGGGCAGATCCAGATCGATGTCGGGCCACTCGCCGCGCTCTTCGGAGAGGAAGCGCTCGAAAAGCAGCTCCATGCCGACGGGATCGACGGCGGTGATCCGCAGCACGTAGCAGACGGCGCTGTTGGCGGCCGAGCCGCGGCCCTGCGCCAGGATGCCCATTTCGCGGCAGAAGCGAACGATGTCCCAAACGATCAGGAAGTAGCCGGGCAGCTTGAGCTTTTCGATGAGCGCCAGCTCGCGCTCGATCTGGCGGCGGGCGCGCTCGCCGTAGGGCTGGTAGCGCAGGCGCGCGCCTTCTTCGGCAAGCTGGCGCAGGAAGGACATCTCGGTGTGGCCCTCGGGCACGGGGTAGCGGGGAAATTGGTAGCCCAGATCGGCCAGGGTGAACTCCAGCCGGGAGGAAATTTCCAGCGTGTGGGCGAGGGCCTCCGGCAGGTCGGCAAAGAGGCGCGCCATTTCGGCAGGGGATTTGACGTGGCGCTCGGAGTTGCGCTCCAGCAGGCGGCCGGCATCGGCCAGGGTGACGTGGTTGCGGATGCAGGTAAAGACGTCCAGCAGCTCGCGCTGGGGCGGGGTGGCATAGGCCGTGCCGTTGGTAGCCACCACGGGGATGCCGAGCGAGCGGGCGCGTTCGGCGATGGCCTGGTTGTGGGCCTCCTCTTCGCGATGGTAGTGGCGCTGGAGTTCGGCGTAGAGGTGGTGGCGGCCGAAGATTTCGAGCAGGCGCTCGTCGGGGTGGCGGGACAGGCAAATGAGGCCGCGGGAGAATTCGGCCAGCTCGTCGAGCGTAGCGGCGCCCTCGCCCTTGGGCGCGCGCAGCTTCATGCGGGTGACCAGGCGGCAGAGGTTGCGGTAACCCTCGCGGGTCTCCGCCAGGAGGGGATAGGTGAGGCCGTTGGTGCAAGCGATCTCGGACCCGATATGCGCGCGGACACCGGCCTTTTTCGCGGCCATATGAAAGCGCGGGGCGCCGTAAACGCCGTTACGGTCCATGATGGCCATGGCGGGCATGCCCAGCGAGGCGCAGGCGCCGGCCAGCTCCTCGGGCAGGGCGGAGCCTTCGAGGAAGCTGAAAGCCGAGCGGGCGTGGAGTTCGATGTACATGGGGGGGCTCCGCTTTTCACCGCAGAGACGCGGAGAGCGCGGAGGCTACGCAGAGAAAACCATAAAGATTTTCTCTGCGAAGTCTCTGTGTTCTCCGCGTCTCCGCGGTGAATACGGAGCCACCCCCGCTAGTCATAGCTCCCCTCCACGAACCACCCGGCGGGGCTGCAGTACAGACGGTAGAGGATGCCGTCGGAGAGGGCGATGTCCCATTCGTCGCGGGACCAGGAGTCGGCCGTCCACCAGTCTCCCGAGGAGCGCCAGGGGCCGGCCAGGTCCATCACTTTGCCGCGGATGCTTTGGGCGGCGATGAAAGTGGGATGGCCCTCGGCCAGAGCTACGCGCGCGGGGCGCGGGGGCCGGAACAGGCGCAGGGTCAGGCGGGCCCGGAGGGCACCCCGGCGCTCGGCCGGTTTGGAGGGCCTGGCGGGGGCCGGCGGCTCCATGCGGAACGCTCCGGGGCGGTAGGTGTCCAGCAGGCGCGGGGAACCTGCCCGGTCTTCGCCGACAATCGCTTTGATGCGCGCCAGGGTCAGCTCCAGGCCGACCGGCTCGGGCGCCGTGGGGACGAACAGCCCGCTTTGCGCGGCTTGCGGCTTCACAGGGTTCACCCCGAACCAGACATGCACGATGGGAGCCGCCGGCGGATGCGCGGCCAAGTCGAGCTGCAGCAGCTTCAGAAACGCCTTGGCGTCGAGCGAGGGGACGGGGAGGCGCAGGGTGCGCTGGTGGGTGTCGCGGTTTTCCAGCTTGAGGCAGAGGCGCAGTTCGTCGGTGGCCAGGCCGCGGGTAGCCAGGCGGGTGACCAGGCCGTTGATGAGGCGGGCCAGCAGGAAGGCCAGCGGCTCCAGCAGCTCGATGGGGTACTCCAACTCGATTTCGTCTTCGAAGCGCAGAGGGTCGGGGATGGGCAGCAGCTTGCGGTCGGCCTCGCCGCGGGCCATCTCGCGTAGGTGCAGGCCCTCCGGACCGAGCCGCTCGGCGATGCCCAGAGGGGGCAGCGCGGCCAAGTCCTGAAAACGGCGGATGCCCCAGCGGCCGAGGGTCTCCAGCAGTTCGGGCGAGGGCGCCAACAGCCAGAGCGGCAGCGGGCCGAGGAATTTGGCCTCATCGCCCTGGGGGATGACGCTGGGGCCGAGGCGTGCGCGCGCGAATCCGCGGGCGGCGCAGATGGCGGCATCGGGATTGGCGGCCAAGGCGATATGGCACTCAAGGCCGGTTTCGGCGGCGCGGCGGGCCAGGGCTGCGGCGATCTCCTGGGGCAGTCCGAACAAGCGGTCGAGGCCCGCCACGTCCAGAGTCACGGTATCGGGAGCGGTCTGCTCCACCGTGGGGGAAAATTCGAAGGCCAGCGCGGTCAGATTGCATGCGCCATGAAGGCAGGCGAACATACCTTGCTCCTTTGGGTGGAAATTGCGCGCACGGCGATGCCGCGCAAAAGGCGGCCGGGTCCACCAGTGGGCACCCCAGAGGTGGGCCCAGAGATCCCTCCAGTGGGCATACCAGTGGGCACCCCAAGGTCCCCCCCAGCACCCGACCAGGCGGCGCTTTCGCGGCGGCATTCCACGAGCAGCGAGGCGCAGGTTCTGGCGTTGGGCTGGAGAGCCAGGGCGATCAGAACGGTGGGGGTGTGCTCGACGGCGCGGCGCAGGCGAAACCAGGAGGTCAGCGAGATGCGGCACGCGGTTTGGGGCGGCGTATCGCCCAGGTCGAGGGCCACCAGGCCGAACCCGCCGCCCTGGATGAGCAGGTCGGTGGCCTTGAGGGCGTGCTCGGCGTTATGTGAGGAACGAACCCAAATCAGGCGGTCGAGGGCCACCCCGGCCTGGGCGGCGGAGGCGGGGTCGAAGGCATCTTCGGCATCCACCAGGGCGCAGATCTCCTGGCGGGCGGTGGCTGTAGCCAGGATCGAAACCAGCAGGCTGGTGCGGCCGGAGGAGGCCGGGCCGTAGATTTCCGTGAGGCCGCCCCGCGGGAGCTGGATGCCGGGGATGCCGCTGGGAAGCAGGATAGGGGCAGGGCTCGACTGCCAGCCTGGAGATGCGAACTGGGTGAGGGCGGCGCCGTGCATTTTCGTCTTTTATTCGCCTGTACTTTATTTTTACAGGAAAAGGGGTGGGGAAGTCAAATGGCAGTTGCGCGGGCGCAAAGGGGCGATCGCGGGTGAAGTTGATAACGCCGGAATATGGGGAGTGACCGTCACCTGAAGAAGTCAGGGAACTCGGTCTTGAACTGCCTCTTGCCTTGCTCGGCAGAATCGAGTTTCGGGTGCCAATCTGGGTGATTCCGAACAGACCCAACGTGGCCGTCCCAGCCCCCACGCCCGTACCCGTAGACCTTGTTGCAACCGGCAATAGGACATTTCTTGGTCTTATCAGGTAACCCAAGGTTCACGCTTCCGGTTCCGGACGTTCCGTCTTCCGCTCGCTCTGGGTCGAAACGGGACTCGTGCGAAATTTCAGGCTGCCGCTTAATTTCGAAATGCCCGTCACGCACCCAAGGAGTATTGAGAAACAATGATGACCGCTCTTGCAAAATCTCAACGTGCGCAAGTGCAGGGACAATAAAGTAAATGCGGACTGATTTTCGTTTGAACACGAAAGCCCATTGTGTTGTCTCGCATCCCAAGGCCTGGAGCCGGGCGAACGTTCTTGGGATGGTTACGTCGACCTTCTCGTTGCGCAATTGGTGTTAGGACCGGATAGGCGGTGAGGTCCCCGCGCCGGTGGCCCATGCCTGGTGTTTGCCCGAGGGCTTCAAATGCGTCGAACAGCTTTCCAATCCAGCGGTCGGCGGCGTCGAGGTTGTCGGCGGCGATGTATTCCCAGATCTCGTCGAGATCGAATTCGGCCTCGGCGCCGAGGACGTAGCCGCTCACGCGCGCGGCTTCCGCCGCTGTTCGGACTTGCGTTGCAACCGAGCGCGGGCCGCGGCGGGGTCCACCACTTCGCCGCGATCGAGGGCGGTGAGGCGTCGGCCGAGCTGCTGGTTGAATTCCGCCAGTTGGGCGGCGCGCGCCGAGTCGTGCTCCTCCAACAGGCGCAGCGCTTCCCGAACGACCTCACTCGCCGAGTTGTAGCGGCCGGATTCCACTTTGGCGCTGACGAATTTTTCCAGTTCCGGCGTGAGAGAGACGTTCATGGGGAAGTACTCCCTATGCTTCAGAGTAGCCTGGATAGCGAAGAATATCAAGGTCTGTTATTGCTCCGGGTGACGATGGCGATGTTGTGGTGAAGGCCGCTCACGGCGCTGCGTACGCGTTTGATGGTACGCGCCCAACGTGCCAGCAAAAGTTTGTTTGGATGGTTCCTTATCAGTGTGTGATAATGATGCTGGATGGAGCGCGACCCGTCCCTGGACGCCCTGCTCGAACTGAACGGGCAGGTGTTGGTCATCGACCCGGAGACCAGGCACTGGGTCCGGTTCGCTGTCCGCCGCGTTCCGGCGAGCGAGGCGAAGCCGCATGGCCTCGACTATTCGCTGACGCTGCATGGTCCCGATGGTGAGCGTTTGATAGGATTCGACAACGCGCATCCGGTGAGGAGCCGGCCGGGTCCGGGCGGAAAAGCCAGCTCGACGTTCGATCACAAACACCGGCTGAAGACGGTGCGCCCTTACGAGTACAAAGACGCGGCGACTCTACTCGCCGACTTCTGGTCGGCGGTTGACGCGGTCCTCCGCGAGAAAGGAATAGTGCCATGAAGACCCTTAAGATCGGAATCGCCTCCTACAAGGACCTGAAGGCGCGAACGATGGCGATCGCGCGGGGCGATCTCAAGCCGAAGCCGGGAGATCCCAAGGTGTGGTTTACGTCGACGGAGAGTTTTGCGAAGGTGTTGTCGAACAAGAACCGCGCGTTGCTCGCGACGATCTCAGCGACGCACCCGGTTTCACTTCAGGAGCTGGCCGGGCGTACCGGCCGCAAGGCATCCAACCTGTCCCGCACGTTGAAAACGATGGAGCATTATGGCTTCGTGCGGCTTCATCGCGGGGAGCGCGGACGGGTCCGGCCGGAAGTTCCCTATAAATCGATCTCTCTGGAACTCCCTTTCAGCGCATAGAAGACGCGGAGCGGGCGTTCACCTTTATGAATCTCCGGATGTTAGGGTGGTAGATGTTGGGTGGAAGATGTCAACGTCGCCGTCCTACCCCGCCGCTTCGAAAATCCCCAGCTCGCGGTTTTTCCGGACGTTGTTCCAGGCGAAGTAGCGTCCGTTCATGGCCACATAAACGCCTGGCGGGAGGGTCTGGACGAAGGCCAGGGCAGTGCCCAGATTGAACAACCCGTCGGAGCTGCCGAACTGGTACGGAATCATGGCCCCGGTGAGCACCACCGTCTTGCCGGCGAGGCCACGCCCCAGCACCGCAGCGGTGTTTTCCATGGTGTCGGTGCCGTGGGTGATGACGATCCGGCGTTCCGGGCAGGCCAGGCAGCGGTCCAGAATCAGCCGCCGGCCGGCATCGGTCATTTGCAGGCTGTCGATCATCATCAGCGTTTCGATCTCGACATCCAGGTGGCTGCGCCCCAGTTGCAGCATGCCGGCCACGTGGGTTTGCTTGAAAAACAGCTCGCCGGTCAGCTCGTTGTACTCCTTGTCGAAGGTGCCGCCGGTGACGATGATCCTGATCCGCTGGGTCCGCTGGGCCATTTCGGGCTTTCTGACACTATACCGCGCTATCATGGAGTTATCTCCATGCGAGGCGCCCGCTGGCTATTGCTGGTAGCGATTGCCGCAATCGTGTACCGCATCGGTTTTACCTACCGGAATCAAAAAAAGTTCCTACAGGAAACGGCCGTGGCGGCGCCGTCCGTCCTTCCGCCGGAGTTGAATTCCACCGCCTCCAATTGGAAGCACCAGGTCACCGACCACGGGCGCGAGATCTGCTACATCGAAGCCGAGGATTTTCGCCAGGTGAAGGATTCGTCTTACATCGACTTGAAGAACGTGAGCATGCGACTGCGCTCGAAGGACGGAGTCTCCTACAACCTGGTGAAGAGCGCCGCGGCTTCCTTCTTCACCAACGACGAGCGGCTCTACTCGGAGGGCGCCGTGGAGATGACCCTCAAGGTCCCGATAGAGGGCCAGCCGCGCCATAAGCTGGTTTCCATCCAATCGTCCGGGGTCACCTTCGACACCACTACCGGAAAGGCTCAGACCGATCGGCCGTCCAGCTTCATTTTCGAAAACGGCGATGGCAAGGCCACCGGCGCGTTCTACGACCCGAACACCCATCAGCTTTTGATGAAGAGCGATGTCGAGGTGGACTGGAAACCGATCGGGCCGCACGCCAAGCTGATGAAGATCGAGGGCGGCAGCCTGGAGTATCGCGAGTCGGAGAACCTGATCCTGCTCAAACCGTGGGGCCGGATGACGCGCGAAAACACCGTGGTGGAGGGTGACAACCCGGTCATCCATCTGCAAGACGACGGGCACGGCAACAAGATCCTGAGCGGCATCGACACCACCAAGGCGCACGGCACCGACAATTACCCCAACCGCAAGCTGCAATACGCCGCCGACCAGCTTTGGATGGCCTTCGACGAGGACGGGCAGGTGTCGAGGATCACCGCGCAGGGCAACGCCAACCTGACCAACACCGCGGAAGCCTCCGAAACCGCCGTCGAGGCGAACCACGTGGACATGGTCTTCGAACCCGGCGACGGCCAGAGCACGCTGGCGAGCGCGGACTGCTCCGGCAACGCGGTGGTGACCTCGCGGCCGGGCCCAGGGGGCACCCCAGGAGGCACCCCAGGAGGCACCCCAGGGGGCGCCCCGGGGCCCGGCGTCCAACCTGGAGAGACCCACGTGCTGCGCAGCGAGCGCCTGGAGATGAAGATGCGGCCCGGCGGGCGGGAGATCGCCAGCGTAATTACGCACGTGCCTGGCAACCTGGAGTTCCTGCCCAACCTGCCGGCGCAGCACCACCGCATTCTGGACGGCCAGGACATCGCCATCGCGTACGGTCCGCAGAATCGCATCGAATCGTTCCACGCCGTCAACGTGAAAACCCAAACCGACCCCAACGCCGAGGAGAAGAAGCGCAACCGGGCGCAGTCGATCACCGCCAGCAAGGAGATGCTGGCGCACTTCGTTCCGAAGACCAGCCAGTTGGCCAGCATGGAGCAGTGGGGGGATTTCACCTACCAGGAAGGCGACCGCAGGGCCCGCGCGGCCAAGGCCTCGCTCGATCAGGATCAGAACGTGATCCTGCTGGAGACTGGCGCGCGCATGGCGGACGCCTCCGGCGCTACCACCGCCGACCACATCCGCCTGGACCAGAAGACCGGCGATTTTACCGCCGAAGGCAACGTCAATTCGAGCCGTCTTCCGGAAAAGGATCAGAAGAAGAACTCGCAGATGCTCTCGGGCGACGAGCCGCTGCAGGCCCAGGCGCGCAAGATGGATTCCGCCGACCACAACCGCAAGATCCACTACGAGGGCGCGGTGACCATGTGGCAAGGCGCCAACCGCATCCAGGCCGACGTGGTGGACCTCGACCGCGAGAAGCGCAACCTGGTGGCCGACGGGCACGTCATCACTAACTTGTGGGAGCAGCCTAAGGACGACGACGCCAAGGCGTCGACGGAGCAAGCCGGCAAGGCGGCATCGCAGCAAGCCGCTAAGGCGGCCTCTCCAACGAGTGCCAAGGCGGGGTCGCAGCCGGACGCCAAGGCGGCATCGCAGCAAGCCGGTAAGGCGGCCTCTCCAACGAGTGCCAAGGCGGCGCCGCAGCCGGATGCGAAAGCGGTGTCTCAGCAGGCCGCGAAAGCGGCGTCCCCGAAAGATGCCACCAGGAAAGCGGCCAAGAAAGCGGCCGTTCTCACCGTGGTCCAGGCGCAGCATTTGAACTATACCGAGGAGAACCGTTTGGCGGTCTACACTGGCGGCGTACTGCTGAACCGGCCGAATATGCAGGTAAAATCCCGCGAGCTGCGCGCGTTTCTGGCGGATTCGGAGGCGGACTCGCGGTTGGAGAAGGCCTTTGCCGATGGCGCGGTGGAGATTCACCAATCGTCGCCGGGCCGCCAGCGCACCGGAACCGGCGAGCACGGCGAGTATTATGTCGACGATCAGAAAGTGATTCTGCGCGGCGGCTCGCCGAAGATGGTGGACACCATGGAGGGCGACACCACCGGCGACGAATTGACCTACTTTGCCGACAATGATAGGCTGCTGGTGAACGGTAAGCCCGCGGTCAGCCATATGAAGCAGAAAAGCCATTAGGCGCACGGGGCGCGCCATCTTCAATGAGCAAACTGGAAACGCGGGAGATCTCCAAAACATATCGCGGCCGCCGCGTAGTGGACGATGTCACGGTCTACGTGCAGCAGGGCGAAGTGGTCGGGTTGCTGGGACCTAACGGGGCCGGCAAGACCACCTCGTTCTACATGATCGTGGGGCTGATCAGCCCGGATTCCGGCCGCATCCTGGTGGACGGCCAGGACATCACCGATCTGCCCATGTACCAGCGGGCGCGCCGGGGCATCAGCTATCTGCCGCAGGAGGCTTCGGTTTTCCGCAAGCTCACGGTGGAAGAGAACCTGCTCGCGATTCTCGAAACCCTGCCGATGCGCTCGCGGGAGCGCCGCGAGGCCATGGAACGGCTGATCGATCAACTGGGCCTGGAGAAGGTGCGCCGCAGCCGGGGCTACATGCTTTCGGGCGGCGAGCGGCGGCGCGTCGAGATTGCCCGCTCGCTGGTGATCAATCCCAGTTTCCTGCTGCTGGACGAGCCGTTTTCGGGCATCGATCCCATCCAGGTGCTGGAATTGCAGCGAATCATTTTCGACCTGAAACGTTCCGGCATCGGCATTCTGATCACCGACCACGCCGTGCGCGAAACCCTGGTGGTGACCGACCGCGCCTACATCATCAACAACGGCCGTATTTTCCGCGCCGGCAGCCCGGAGGCGCTGGAGCGCGATCCCGAAGTCAAGCGCATCTATCTGGGCGAATCCTTTTCGCTGCGGGTGTAAGACTGTGGAATCCAGCCGGGATCTGAAGCTGAGAAAAGAGTTAATTGGCCGCAGATGAACGCCGATAAGACAAAAACAACTTCTTGTGCTTTATCTGCGTTCATCGGCGGGGGTGCCCTCTGGGCCCTGCGGCCATGACTTCTTTCGCACGTTCTCGTCATGGAGCGATTAGACACGCTGGGAAACCCGAGTGCTCGCCCGTTCGTAATGACCATTATGAGATCTCTCTTGCTCCTGTTGGCCGCCGTAAGCGGCGCGGTGGCGCAGCCGTTTACGGCGGGCGTGAAGCTGGGCGTGCCGCTGACCGATTTTCTGACCGCCGCGGAGTCCGGCGACACGTCTTACTCCACCATTACTAACCGGTACATCGTGGGCCTGGAGGGTGAGCTGCGGCTGCCCTTCGGCCTGGGGATCGAGCTGGACGTGCTCTATCGCCACGTGAATTACAGCTCCACGACGATCCCCACGACCCCCGTCAACCCTCTCACGACCGCCAGCACCACGAGCAACGACTGGGAATTTCCCCTGGTGGCCAAGTACAAATTCAAGGCGCCTGTCGTGCGGCCCTACGTAGAGGCAGGGGTGGCCTGGGACACGCTGCAAGGTCTGACGCAGACGGTGAAGAGCACCGTGGCGGGAATTGCCGGCTCGTCTTCCTCCACCTCGAATCCGGCGGAGCTTGCCAACAGCTCCACGCGCGGCTTCGTGCTCGGCGGCGGCGTCGATATCCATGCGCTGCTGATCCACATTACGCCCGAGATCCGCTACACGCGCTGGGGCGCCAGGCAGTTTTTCGCCCCAGGCTTGCTCTCCAGCAATCAGAACCAGGCCGAGTTTCTGGTGGGCGTGACGTTCTGAGGGGCTGCGCGGCTACGGATTCGGGGTCCGCAAACGGCCCCTATGGATGCAGCTTCATGAGGGCTTTTCCGGCCGGGCCGTTGTAAGTCAGCTCGACCGAACGGATGCCCTTCTCCTTGCCATGGTAGGAGAAGAAAATCAGTCCCGCCTGGGGAAGGGCGCGGTCTCCTTGCTCCAGGGCGGCCTTTTGCACCTTCTGTTCCATCGCGCGCTGCAGCGGGAATGGCATATGGACCACCACGGGTGTGGAATCCTGGCCAGCGTTGCCACCCGTGTTGATGCCGGTTTTGGACTTCGACTCGGCCGACTCCGGCGGCTCCCAACTGGGATCTTTGAGCGAGCTGAACACCATCCCGAAAGGCTTGCTGGTCAAGGGCGTCTTCTTGTCGTTGATGCGGAGCGAAAAATCGTCGATGGAGAGCTTGAGGCGCGCATCGGGCGGGCCGAAGAACGCCACTTCGACCACCACGTAGTCTTCCGAGTCGAAGGTGGCCTGCGGCGTCGGGACGGCATGCGCCTGGAAATCGGCCGCCACCGTCACCGCGCCTGCCTTCGCGTGAGCCTGATAATCGGCGGGAGTCGCTCGCGGCGGCACGCCCTTAATTTCGTTGGCTGGCGCTTCCTTGCCGAGGGCCTGCGCGTCCTTGGCCGGCGGGGTTTGCCCCGATGCGCATAAGCCCAGGGCCGCGATCCAGATACCGGTACTCCATGCACGGGGAGTTCGCATTCCACTCACAAGTTAGCACAGTCGCGGGGCCAGAATTATCCACTACAAGATGATCCACTACAAGATGATGGGCTATCTGGCGTTGTGACAGCCCCAGGGAGCGAAGTCTGAGTTTCTCCGATCTTACGCATGCGCAACGGAACCAGCGCGGAATCCGGTGGTGCGCCCGAATGGATTCCCAGGCGGGTTCGTAGGGCCCTTTGGGCGGATCGGCGGCTCCGCCGAAAAAGGAGCCGGCCGCCAGCAGCGGAATGGTCCACAGCCATCGCCTCGATTTCATGTTCGTCTCCCCGGACCTGGAGGTCTCGTGTCCATCATAGGGGCCGCGCGGGTGGGCATCAAGGGATGGCGGAGTGGCGGGAGTGGCGGGGCGGTGGCGACGGCCGCCCGGCCACTCACATCGTCTGGCAGCCGCAAGTTGGGGGGCAGCCACGATTCCACGATTGGCCGCCCCACCGCTTCTCATGCCCGGCGCTACCATAGCGGTAGACATGGTTTACCGCAAACTCGGCAGGACCGATTTTTCCGTCGGCGACATTGGTTACGGCGCCTGGGGCATCGGCGGCAAGCAATGGCTCGGCGGCGACGATCCGGAATCCCTTCGCGCCCTCCGCCGCGCCATCGAGCTGGGCCTCAATTTCATCGACACCGCCCTGGCCTACGGCGACGGCCACAGCGAGCGCCTGGTGGGCCAGGTGGTGCGCCAGACCGGCCACAAGATCTACGTGGCCACCAAAGTGCCGCCCAAGAACCAACTGTGGCCGGCGCGGCCCGGCATCGGCATCGAAGAGGTGTTTCCGTATCGCTACATTGTGGGATCGGCCGAGGAAAGCCTGCGCAACCTGGGTGCCGAAAGGATCGACCTGCTGCAACTCCACGTGTGGAACCCCGAGTGGATCCATCGCGACGAGTGGCGCCGCGCCTTCCGCGACCTGAAGCGGTCGGGCAAAGTGCAGGCGGTGGGCGTCTCGATCAACGATCACGCTCCGGATTCCGCGCTAGAGCTGGTGCGCACCGGCCTCGTCGACACCGTTCAGGTGATCTACAACATTTTCGACCAGACCCCCGAGACCAACCTTTTCCCGCTTTGCCGGAAGGAAAATATCGGGGTGCTGGCGCGGGTTCCCCTGGATGAAGGTTCGCTCACCGGCCATATCTCGGAGGCCACCACCTTTCCGCCCGGCGATTTCCGCGAATGGTATTTCCGGGGCGATCGCAAGAGGCGGGTGGCCGAGCGTGTGGCGGCGCTGGTCGGTGACTTGGGCGAGGGCGTCAGCCTGCCCGATACGGCCCTGCGCTTCTGCATCTCCAACCCCGCGGTCTCCAGCGTCATCCCCGGCATGCGCGGCGTGCGGCATGTCGAGTCGAATGTGGCTCTCTCGGACCAAGGCCCACTGCCCGCCGGCGTCCTGGCGATTCTCAAACGCCACGCCTGGGATCGAAACTTCTACAGTTGAGTCGTGGATATGCAGGGCGTGGGCCCGCCACCATCTCCTGTGAAATAATTGATCCCTGTGAAATCTCAACTGCTGGCCTGTCTGTTATTCGCGGCTGCCGCCTTCGCGCAAAACCGCTTCGCGCCCGGTTTGCGGCCGTTCGTCACCGTGGATGCCGCCACCTTCGCGCTGGAGCATGTCCGTGTGATCGATGGCTCGGGCGCGCCGCCCCTGGAGGACCAGACCATCGTGATCGGCGGTGGCAAGATCGCCGGCATCGGCCCGGCCGCCTCCGCCGCCGTGCCCTCCGGCGCGCAGCGGATCGACCTGGCCGGCCACACCGTGATCCCCGGCCTGGTAGGCATGCACGAGCACCTCTTCTACCCCTCCGGCGACGGCATCCCCATCTACAGCGAAGAGGCCTTCAGTTTCCCGCGGCTGTATCTGGCCAGCGGCGTAACTACCGCCCGCACGGCCGGCAGCCTGGAACCGTACACCGACCTGAATGTCAAACGGCTGATCGACTCCGGCCGTATGCCCGGCCCCAAGATGCACATCACCGGGCCGTACCTGGAAGGCGCCGGCGCATTCACCGCCCAGATGCACGAGCTGTCGGGGCCCGAAGACGCCGTCCGCACGGTGGATTACTGGGCCGCCGAGGGCGTCACCTCCTTCAAAGCCTACATGAACATCACCCGCGCGGAGCTGAAGGCGGCGGTGGAGGCGGCCCACCGGCACGGGATTAAAGTGACCGGCCATCTGTGCTCCGTCGGCTTCCGCGAGGCGGCCGAACTCGGCATCGACAACCTGGAGCACGGCCTGCTCGTGGACACCGAGTTTCACCCCGGCAAGCAGCCCGACAACTGCCCGCAGCAGGCCGTCACGCGCGCGGAAATGGCGCGCCTGGACGTGGCCGCGGCCCCGGTGAAAGAGACCATCGCCAGCCTCGTGCTGCACAACGTGGCCATCACCTCGACGCTGGCGGTATTCGAGGCCTTCGACGGCGCCCGTCCGCCGCTGGAGCAACGGCTGCTGGACGCCCTGTCGCCCGAGGGCGCGGTGAGCTACCTGGCCGCCCGCGCGCGGGCCCGCGGGGGGGCCGATTCGCCCTCGGCGGCGGCGCTCAAGAAGGAGCTGGAGTTCGAATACGCTTTTGTGAAAGCCGGCGGACTGCTGATTTTCGGCGCCGACCCCACCGGCAACGGCGGCGCCATGGCCGGTTTCGCCGACCAGCGCAATCTCGAACTGCTGGTGGAGGGGGGCTTCACCCCAGTAGAGGCGATTCGGATCGCAACCTCCAATGGCGCCAGGTTTCTGGGAGAAGCGGACCGCATCGGCACGGTTGCCGTTGGAAAGCAGGCCGACCTGGTGGTGATCGACGGCAACCCCGCCGCCCGGATCGCCGACATCGGCAAGGTGAAGCTGGTGTTTAAGGACGGCATGGGATACGATCCGGGCAAGTTGCTGGAATCCGTTCGCGGGGCGGTGCCGTTTCACTAGGGATCTGCAAGGGTCTGCCGGGCGGCGCTGGCCACGGGCGGAAGGGGCTGTTCCTGAATTCCCCGGAAAGCAGGAATCTTGGTTTTGGGTTCATCCGGGCGGAGTTAGCGTTCCGGCCACCCGCCGATGGGGGTTGCCAAAGGTAAAAATCATCACAAAACGGATCGGCCTGAGGCGGTTGGGTGTATACTGCGAGAAGAAAATAGGGTTCATTAAACCGTAATCGGGGCTCTGGTATCCTACTCCAGAACGCCAAAAAAGAGAGGTTAGCTCATGAATTTGAAGCCGTTAGCTGTGCTTTTGCTGTTTTCATGCGTCCCCGTGTTTGCACAATCCGCGGGCGGCGTGGCGGGCATCTCCGGTGCTGTCCGGGACGCGTCGGGTGCGTCGGTGCCCAATGCCAAAGTTGTAATCTCAAGTGCTTCGCGTGGCGTGGTGCGCACGATTGAGGCCAATGGCGCCGGGATCTTTGCGGCGCCCTCTTTGCTTCCGGGTGCAGGCTATAAGGTCACGGTTACCGCCGCGGGATTTGCCCCGTACGAAACGAGCGACATCGATTTGCAGGTGGGCCAGAATTTGAATCTCAGCATCGCGCTCGCGGTGGGCCAGACGTCGACGACCGTCGAGGTGAACGCAGCGGCTCAACTGCTGGAAGATACCAAATCCGACGTTTCCCAGGTGGTCGGCGTCCGCGAGATTATGGAGTTGCCGATCAACGGCCGCCGCGTGGACTCTTTCGTGCTGAACACGGCCGGCGTGACCAATGACGCCACCTTCGGCCTGCTTACATTCCGCGGCGTGGCCGGCAATAACTCGTTCCTGCTGGACGGCAACGATAACACCGAGCAGTTCTACGACGAGAACGCCGGACGAACCCGCATCCAGTCGCAGATCTCCGCCGACGCCGTCGAGGAGTTTCAGGTGGTATCGGCGAACGTGACGGCCGAGTATGGCCGGGCCATGGGCGGCGTGGTGAACACCGTAACGAAGAGCGGCGGGAACGCCATTCACGGAAGCGCGTTCTACTTCCTGCGCAGCACCGGATTCGACGCCCACGATCCTTATTCCGCGTTTAACCCTACCGAACACCGGATTCAGACCGGCGGAACGGTGGGAGGGGCGATTGTCAAGGACAAGCTGTTCTACTTCCTGAGCACCGACATCACGCGCCGGAACTTCCCCTTCGTGGATAGCCAGGTGAAGGCCGGTTTCCTCGACCCCGTCAACGAGGTCTGGTTGACCTGCGGGGCTCCCGCGACGTCCGCTCAGTGCTCGGCGATTAACGGACTGCTGCCGCGCTTCTATGGGCAGATTCCGCGCAAGGCTTCCAATGACCTGTACTTCGGCAGGCTAGACTATCACTTCAACGACCGCAACAGCTTCAGCGCCAGTTTCAATTTCCTGCGCTGGAAGTCGCCGAACGGCATCCAGACTGGTCTTTCTTCCACCACCGGTGCGGGAATCACGGGTAACGGCGACGACAGCGTGGCCGTGCGTAACGGGAAGGCGACCTGGACCTCGGTGATCTCTAATAACGTGGTCAACTCATTCCGCTACGGGCTGGATACCGACCGCCAGGCGGACGGCTTCGATCAGGCGGAACTGGGGGGCGGCCTTGGTTATCTGGATGTGGCGGTGGCCGGTGTCCAGCTTGGACCGGCAACCTATCTTCCGCGCGTGGAGCCTTTGGAAGTCCGCCATGAGATCGCCGACGACCTGAGCTGGTCGAAGGGCAAGCACCTGATCAAGATGGGGATGACCTTCGAGCATGTCAATGACAACGTCAACTATCTCAGCAACCGGTATGGGTCGTATACCTATCCGACCGTGACCTCGTTCGCGGAGGACTACACCGGTAACACCACCGGCGCCAAGAATTGGTCGGCATATAGCCAGACGTTCGGCAATCCGCTGGTGGACTACACCATTAAAGACATCGGGTTTTATCTCCAGGATCAGTGGCGGGTTTCCGATCGCCTGACGGTGGTATTTGGCGCGCGGTACGAGCGTTCGTTTATGCCGCCGCCACCGGCCGCCAATCCCTCGTACCCCCTGACCGGAGCGCCTCTTCATACCGGCACGGTGAATCTGATGCCGCGCGTCGGATTGGCCTACCGGCTCAACGACAAGACGGTGATCCGCGCCGGCGCCGGCACGTTCTTCGCGCGTGTGATCGGCGGCATGCTCGACGACGTTTACACCGGCAACGGCATCTATCAGATCTCGGACTCCCTGACGTCCTCGAATGCGAGCCTGCTGGCCGCCGGTCCGGTCTTCCCGAACGCCCTCGGGGCGCCCGTGACGGGCATAACCTCGGGCGCGTCCACCCTGGACGTACTCAGCCCGAACCTGAAGACGCCGTATTCCGAACAGGCCACCATTGCGGTGGAGCGGCAGATCGCCAAAGATATGGTGTTTACCGCTTCCGGGATCTTCAGCCGCGGAGTCGATCTCTACGGCACCACGGACATCAACGCTCCCGCGCTCGGCGCCCCCTTCACCTACACCCTCTCGGGCGCACCGGCCGGCTATCCGTTCGCCTATTCGACTCAGGTTTATTCGACGACTGTGCGGCCGAACTCGAATTTCGGCGCCATCTACGAGGAAACCAACGGCGTCAGCAGTTGGTACGACGGGCTCACCCTGGCTCTTGACAAGAGGTTCGCCCATGGATTCCAGTCGCAGGCGTCCTACACCTGGTCCCACCAACTCGACGACGGGCAGGGCGCGGCCACCAACGCGATCTTCGGCTTCAGCGACGGTCTTTGGACTTACAACGGAATATACGGCTTCGACAAGGGCAGCGGCGCGCTCGATCAGCGGCAGAGGTTTGTGTTCTCGTTTGTGTGGTCGCCTACGTTCACGCATTCCACCAACGCATTCGCCAAATACGTAGTCAACAACTGGCAGCTTTCCAGCATCACGACGATCCAGGCCGGCCGTCCTACCGGAAGCCCGACGATCCACATGAACGATACGCCGACGACCATGTTATACAGCGCCGATGCTCTCGATGGGTTTAATGGGAACTTCCGCGTGCCGTTCCTGCCGGTGAACAGCCTTTACACGCCGTGGGTGGAAACCGAGAATTTCCGGCTGACCAAGATCATTCCGCTGCCCCGCGAGGGCATGAAGCTTGGCCTGAGCTTCGAGGCGTTTAACATCGCCAACAACTGGTCGCCTACCGCCCTGACTACCCAGGAGTTCACCGAGGCGAAGGGCGTACTCACCTACACCCCGACGGCCTTCGGCGTCGGGTCGTCGGATGGCGGCTTCCCCGATGGCACGCAGGCACGCCGCCTGCAGGTCAGCGCGCGCCTGACGTTCTAAACACGGCGTCATTACTGTCTTGCGCCGGCAAACCGCTCCCTGTGGTCGCGGCTCGGAATCCGTTTCTGAGCCGCGGCCGCGATTCCGAGCCGGGACCATAGGGAGCGGTGCCTGCTCGTTACTCTCTCCTGATTCCCTTCCCGGGCGTAACTCCCTCCACCAGTTGCCCCTTGTTCACCACCACGGTTCCGTTGACCACCACGTAACTCATCCCCGTCGAATACTGCGCGGGATTCTCGAACGTGGCTCGATCAGTCACGCGGGCCGGATCGAAAACCACCACATCGGCGTCCGCGCCTGCCGCCAGGCGGCCCTTGGTCTTAATGCCCAGGCGATCGGCCGGCATCGCCGTCATCTTGCGGATGGCGTCCATCAGGCTGAGGGCATGCTCCTCGCGCACGTACCGGCCCAGCACCCGGCAGTAAGTCCCCGCGGCGCGCGGATGCCCTTTGCCATGGTCCAGAATGCCGTCGCTGGCGATCATCACCATCGGGTTGGCCATGGCCAGCCGCACAATCTCCTCGGGAATCGAGTGGATCGCCACCATCCCACCCTGCTTGCGGTAGCGGGCGAAGGATTCGGCGGTGAGCCGTTCGCCGGTGGCGGCCCATTGCAGGTCTCCGAACGAGATGCCGCCCTGGCGCTGCTGCCAGCCTTCGCTGAAGATGGCGGAGCCCAGGTCGGTCATGCCGGCGGTGTAGGGATAGGCTTCCGTGGTGACATCCAGCCCGCGCTTGCGCGCCCCTTCGATCATGGCCAGGCACAGCGGCGTTTCCCGCAGCCCCATGCTGGTAATGTGGACCACGTGCAGTGAAGCGCCGGTGGCGGCCGCATCGGTGATGACCTCCTGCAGCGCGTCCACCACGCCCGGCTCCACCGGCCCCCCGTTGCGCATGTGCACATAGACGGCGGTCTTTCGCGCGGCGGCAAGCTGAAATAGCTCGAAAATTTCCTCGCGGCTGGCCAGCGGGACGTAAGCGATTCCCATCCCGATGCCCAGGCCGCCCTCATCCAGCGCGCGGCGGACCAGCGCCAGAGTCTGGCGTTGCTCCTCGGGCGTGGCCGCGCGCGTCACGGCGTTGTCGCGCGGCAGCAGGCCGCCCGAATCGTGCATCACCGCCATGCGCGCCGGAAGATGGCCCGCGGTGGCGCCGAAGTTTACCAGCGCTTTGCCTTCGCGCGCTTGATACCACTGGGAGACGGGCGAAACGCCGACCTCCATCTCCAGCGCCGTGGTGACCCCGTCCATGGCCTTGAAGCGGTAGTTTTCGGGCGTCTGGCCGTGCGAATGCAAGTCGATAAAGCCGGGCGCCACCGTGAGACCCGTGGCGTCGAGCACCGTGCGGCCTTCGAGCGGCGCCGTCGAGACCGCCGCGATCTTACCGGCCCGGATGCCGATATTGCGGACCGCGTCCAGGTTGGTAGCCGGGTCGAGCGCGCGCCCGTGGGCGATCACCAGATCGTAGGTTTGCGCGTGAAGCAGGGTGGACATAAATAAGATGACAAGCCGTTTCATACTCCTCCCATGTTAAGGCACCGCGGGACACGCGGACCGCTCTCCGGTCGCACTCTGAAGGCGCATCCGAGCCGCGACCGTCAGGGAGCGGTCAGCGGCGGCCTTTGGAGCGCTTACTCACCGCCATAGTTTTTCTCTCCACACGCCTCCATTGCACGCTACACTGGATAAAGATAGGGCCAATGAGATCCGCGGTTCTGTTTGTCCTGAGCCTCGCGTTCCTGGGTCGAGCCGGCTCACCCGAGTATTTCACTCCGATGCACAGGGTGTCGGGAGTCGGCGTCGATCGGGACGATCTCTCGCAAGATCTCCTGGACGCCCGTACGGACCTGATGGTCCAATCGCAAACTTTCATCGTCATGCGCGAGCCGCAGGCCGTGGCCGGCGCGCGGCGCATCACCGGCGATCGCACGCTGCAGGCGCTCTTCCTTAGCGCTGCCGCGCGCAGCGGCCTGCCGGCCAGTTTGATCGAAGCCATCGCCTACCTGGAAAGTTGGGGCGATGCCAAGGCCGAAAGCCCCGCCGGCCCCAAGGGAATTATGCAGATTTCCGCGGCCACCGCTCGCGATATGGGCCTTCAGATAGTGACGGCCACGCGCTACAAAGTAACTCGCGATAAGGCGCCGCTGCCGTCCAAGAGCAAGACCGCCAAGCCCAAGTATAAGACTGTTACTCATAAAACGCCGTATGTGGTGACCGTGCGCGACGATCGCCTGGTTCCCAGCCGCGCGATTCCCGCCGCCGCCCAGTATCTGGCCGGCATGGTGCGGCGATTCGGCGGGATCGACTGGGCCATCTTCGCCTATCATTGCGGCCAAGGTTGCGTGACGGAAATGCTCGACCTGACTCGCGGGGCGCGCGGAATCCCCAAAGACCAGGTTACCGTGCCCCGCATGTTCTTCTCCTGCAGCCCGGCCTGGAATCGCGAGCTGTACCAAGCCATCCAGCAGCAGATGCAGCGCGATTACTCGCCCACTTATTACTTCCGCGTGATGCGGACCGAGCAATTGCTGGCGCTCTACCGCCGCGATCCCGATAGCTTCGCCTCGCTTTCCCAACAATACAAGAGCGAGTTCTCGGCCGCCTACCGCGCGCCGCACCGGCTTTCGGTATGGCTCAAGCGCGATGACATGATCTTTCACAACTGCGACGACATTCGCGCCAGCCTCGGCAGCCGGCTGGTGAAAGCCATGGACCGCCCATGGTATTTCGGATACAGCCTCAATGTGGCTCCCGATTCGCCCGCCGATCTGGAGTATTTCCTGGCGGCGTCTCCGGCCGCCATCGGCACGCTGACTTATATTGCGTTTGAGACTCACCGGCTCTTCGATCAGATGCACCCGAAAGGCGAGCGCTTCCAGCCGCTGCCGGTCACCTCCCTGGTGGAGCCCGAGGACCACGCCCGCCAGTTGGGCCACGAAGCGCTGGCCCACTGCTCCGGCCAGGTCTTCGACATCGATTACTCCGGCCTGCCGCCGGGCGAGCTGGAGTGCCTGCGCTTCGTGCTCGACGATCTGGGATGGGACGGACACCTCGGCTTCATCGACGAGGGAATGGACAACATCCACATCGGCTGTTCGCCCTCCTCGCGCGATTTCTTCGCCACCGTGTTTGAAGAGGCGCTCGGCAAGAACGCCACGGAGACGCGCACCGACGCCGGCGGCGACGGCCACTAATCGTGGGTAGGGCAGGCGGGCCCAGAGGGCACCCCGCCTGCCAACCGCTTCCTTTACGGCTTCTCAGCTCAGACTAGGGGAGCGGTTATTGCCACGGACTGCTAGCCGAGGGGCGCCGCGTGAAGGAAGGACTGCGAATGAGGCTCTATCTGGATGCCTGTTGTTTGAACCGCCTGACCGACGATCAGGGCCAAGCCCGCATTCGCAACGAAGCCGAAGCCGTTGAAGCCATTCTTCGCGCGGTTCGCGAGGGAAAGGCGACCTGGGTTAGCAGCACCGCTCTGGAGATCGAGATCGGCCGAAACCCGGATCGAGACCGCCGGCTTTGGACACGGTCCAATTTGGGGCAACCTCCGCCTTAGAAGGTTCCTTAGGGTTTCGGAACGCTCTTGGAAGCCGCCAGCAGAACGTCGGCCCACGTCTCCTTCTCAAGGGCCTCCGTTCGTACATTGGCGAGTGCATCGCGAAAAGACGGGAAGCTCTGAAGAATGCGCAATGCCGATGGGACTGGATCCAGGACATCGTCCAGTGTCCTGAGCCAGGCAGAAACTTCGCGAACAATCGAAGGCACCGAGGAGTCGTGTCTCGCTGGATCAAACCCGGCCAGATCGGAGACGAATTTTTGATAGGCATAGCCTTCAGGAACGAGAGCAAGCCATCGATGCGGTCGATCTGAGCCGTCTCTCTCAAAGCGAAAAGCGGCAGCCATCCCGAGTTCAAGCGGCAT
Source organism: Bryobacteraceae bacterium (assembly GCA_052144935.1). Classification (GTDB taxonomy): domain Bacteria; phylum Acidobacteriota; class Terriglobia; order Bryobacterales; family Bryobacteraceae; genus JOPF133. The sequence continues at coordinate 14,117 of JBKQPR010000165.1, read as the reverse complement.
GTTGAACCTGGCGAGATTCTCACCGCCTTCACCCGTGGAACGCGACAGGTCGTGAATGGAATACTTGGAAGCCGCGATTGTAGTTAGGATGCGGGAGAAACGCGGCTCCGCGTCTCCCTGGGTCTCCCGTGCGCTCCGAGGAACAAAACCGTGAGCCGAAACGGAGAACACATTAGCGAGCATGAGATCCCGGTATTCCGAATCGAAAGGACAGTTGATGAACACCGATTTCTCGTATGCCGGCTGGGGCCGGCCGATCATTGAGGCTTGCCCCCACCACCTGCGCTCTCCTCTTTGAGCGATAAGGCGTAATCCTTCAACTCGTTGAGGCGTCTCTCCTGCTCCACTCTCGACTGTTGCTCGTGCGTGCGATCCAGAGTTTCGGTTGGGTGCTCAATCAGGTAGCGCAGTTCACCAATCACAGTGTCAAAATTGGTCGTGAAGATTGCCCGCCGATTCCGCAGGAATGGAGGCAAGTCCTGAAGGGACGCATCATGTGCATGGATCACTGGGATTAGAGGCTTTTTTGATTCCCAATCATTCCGAAGTAGCGATCTCCACTCGGCCTGGAGCTGTGGATTTGCAGACGCACCGGCGCCGAGGAGAAATACGTAGCCGTCTGCGCTTGCACTCTCATGATCAATTACTCGTTTCCAATCCTCTCCTGAAGCAACGTCCAGACTTGACCGCGTTTCGATGTTGTTGCGTCGCAATGCTGCTTCCAGTTGCGTAGCCAAATTGGCGTCATGGTTGGCGAAAGAGATGAAAACGCGCATATCGAACCTCTTCTCAGTCTCTCATTTTCGGAAAGGGCGTGCGGCAAGGTCTAGTCCCAAACTCGAACGCAAGCACGTGCTCGCATGGATAGTGCACGCCGCCGCAGCGGGTCGGAAATCCTTCCGGTAGTGTTCCATCCACCTCAACTGGATGCAAAACATAAAAAAACCGGCCCAAATCTGCTTGCGCGAAAAGCCTGGCGTAAGTGACTTAGAGTCAAGCAGTTTGGCCGGTTTTTTCGCGTTTATTCGGTCCAATCTGTGCACGCGCCCTTAACGCCAGGATTTCAAACGAGTTATCTCCGCGCGGGCATCACGATTGGCCGAATAAACGCCCTACACGTTGAAGTGGCGCTTCCCGGATAGTGTCCGGATGGTCGGCATAACTGGCCAATCGTGATGCCCGCGCGCACCTAACTCAAGCGGAATCCGGAGCTTAAAGGCGGGTGCACAGATTGGACCAGTTATACCGAAATTAACCGGCCAAACTGCTTGATTATAGAACGCTTACGCTGAGATTTAGGTTCAAGCAGATTTGGACCGGTTAATTTTAGCCATCCGGGAGTTATCCACTTGGACGTACGGTCGCCATGTCGGTGAGTTCTGCGGGCCCAAAGGCCGCCCCGGCATGAGCGCCCCGGCCCCATCACTTCCCCCAAACCACCGCCACCGCGAAAGGCCCCAGTTCCATCTCCGCCCCTCCGAACGCCGCCGTGTGCGGGGCCGCGGAGGAATCCACCACCGACACCTCCGCATCCTTCCATGCCTCCCTCAGCCGGACGGTGGTTCCCGCATTGCGCTTGTTCGCCACCAGCAGCGCGCGGCCCTTGGGCGTGACAAACGCCTGCGCCAGGATGTCGCGGGTCGCGCCACGAGTCTCGACGAGTTGGTCGCCCGGCGCGAAGTGATCGTGGATCAGCTTGAGCACCTGGAAGCGCGCATTCGGACTCCCCGTCTTCCAATCCAACATGCTCACGCTGGGAAACTGTGTCGGGTACCCGACCAACTGCGACTCTCCGGCAATATCGATTCCCATCCGCATCGCCTCCACATAGACGTACGCATAGAGCGCTCCCGAGGCATTCCAGTAGATATCGGGAATGGTCTCCTTGCCCGCGGGATCGCCGGGGAGGATATTGCCAATCTCATCCAGGGTCGTGCGCGTTCCGGGCGATAGCCGCTTGCGGATCTGCTCGACGTAACGGACCGTGTTGAGGAACCCGTCGGCCTGGTCGAAGAAGGTGTACTGCCAGTGGTCGGGCGTCTCGGCTGCCGCCGGGTTTGCATAGAAGTGATACGAAATCATGTCGAGCGGGATGCCGGGGCGATGGTTCTTGTGGTCGAGGAAATACTCGAACATTTCCGGGTGCCTGCTGGGAGCCGCGAGCGCCAGGCCGGCGAACTTCGTCTCCGGTGACACGGCATGGATCGCAGCCGCCACCGCGTCATAGCGTGCGGTATAGTCCTGCGGTGACATCCCGTGCTCGAAGTCGGGCTCGTTGAAGACCTCCCAGTACGGAATCTTAAAGTGGAAGTTGGAGGTGTGCCGCTTCCCCTGCCGGTCGGTGAAGCCGCCCTTGGTATACCAGCTCACCAGGTGTGCGTAGTAATCGGCGAGATCCTGCAAGCCGCCTTCGCGGAGGTCCTTGCCCTGAGTGTAATTCCACATCGCTTCGTCGGGATCGGCGGGATACGCCACCGGCTTATCGGTCTTGAAAAGCCACGCGGGAATAGTGCTGAAGTTCAGAATGGTGGCATGGCCTTCGGTGGCGTTGAAGAAATCGATGGTCATCGGGTCGATGAGCGACGTGTCCCACACGCCCGGCTCCAGCTCGGCCACCGCGAGTTTCGGGTAGGGGAGCCAGGGGACGTAGCGGACATACTCGGCGCCCAGATCGTGCAAGGCCCGAAAGGCCGCATCGTGGATGCCGGATCCGCGCCGCAGCGGCGGATTGACGACCACCTGCAAGGTAGCGGTGGTTCTTGAAACCTGGGAGACGGCGTCCCATCGAATGTCCAGAACCGGGGCGCTCTGCGCGTAGACCAAGGCCAAAGGCGCAGCGCAAAGGAGCACGAGAGAGGCAAAAACGGTTTGAGGCCGCATGGCGAATTAACCACGGAGCTGGAAATCGTTGCGCACCATCCCCGCCTGTCGCGGGGTTGCTTCCGACTCCTGGCTCCTGGCTTCTTTCTCCTTGTTTAATTCCTAACCTGCACGGTTTCGGCGCCGTACGCGCGAACCCGTTGAGCGTTCTCCTCGATCTGATTCTTGAACCGCGGATAGACGCCCACAATCACGCCATCCCGCGGCTTGATGCCCGCGAAAGCGGATTGGAAGGCCGCATCGAGCGATGCGGGCGATCCCGCCACTCGCCCCGCCGCCAGGATCTTAAAAGCGAAGCAGGTCTTGCGGGTTTGGCGCATCCGCGCAAACATACGCTCCGGATCCTTTTCGAGGTACAGTTCGTTGGCCGGTAGCGGAAGCTCGCCGAGTAACTTGCGAATCTCCTCGGGAGTACGCGTGCGGTTATAAGCGCAGCCCATATAAAAATCCACATCCCAGCCGCGCTCCTCGATGTACTCGATGACCTCCGGCTTGTGCGTGGAAACGCCGACCAGCACGCCGGCCTGCCGCGTGCGCTTAGTGAACTCGCGGACGTCCTCCATTTTCTGTTGGCGGTAGAGCGCGTCGGTGACTTCTCCGTGGTGCGCCACCGCGATCGGGCGCATGCGTTTCACGGCCTCTTCGGGTTTCTCTCGAATCAGGGCGATCGTTTGCAGTTGGCCGCCCCGTTCGCGGTGCAGGGCGATGTCGGCGATGGCGCGTTCGCTGCCGTTGGTTTGGAACGTATTGATGCCGTTCCGCTCGGCTTCCTGAAGCGCTCCGCAGACATGGTCCGGCGTGCTCCACTCCAGCATGTGTTGGTCCAGTAAGCCCGAAGCGTGGGAATACCCGTAGAACGGATTGGAGCCGATGATGAGGCGGCTGATTTCGTACTTGCCGAGCCGTACGGTCGGCAAAGGCGCCGCGGGGCGCCCTCTGGGCCCGGCGCCCCCCGGGGTGCCCTCTGGAGTGCCCTCTGGGGTGCCCCCTGGGCCCGGCGCGCCGGGGCCAGAGGACACGCCGGCCATTCCAGCCGAGATCTGAATGAACTGCCGTCTGGTATTCAAGTCGTTCACCGAATAGTGTTGCCGGACCGAAGCCGGCCGGAAGCAAGCTATTCGGGTCTCAAATTGATTATGGCATGGCGCCCGCCGGAAAGTTGAAAGCGCCCGCCCCTGCCGCTGTAGCGTGGGCGGCGCGCCCGGCCGCCCACCGTTCGTTGTGCTTTACTTTGCGCGATGCATGCGGCAGCAGGCGCCGCCCTTGCAACAGGCGCCGCCATTGCAGCAACCGCTCTTCGCCGGTGCTTGGCTCGCAGACAGCGTCAGCGCCATCAGCGCCACCAGGCTAATCACACTCGTAGCAATCTTCTTCATGGTATTTCTCCTTAATCTGAATTTTGAAATCAGGCTAATACGCAACCGCAATGGGTAGTGCGGCCAGCCTCAGATCAGGAGAATCCGGTTCCGCAAATACGAGCCCGCCCGATTGGGCAGTCTCGTCTCTGTTTGAACCCTACGCGGGGATTCGGAGATCGCTGGAATCGAAACGCGCGTCACCGGCGCCGCGCCGCCGCCATGCGCCAGTGCTGCGCCGGCCTTGGCTTGCTCCAGCAATCCGTGCGGGCACTTCATTTTCGGCGTTGCGTGTTTGTGGCAGCAGGCGTGATCCGCCGCATCCGCCGGAGCGCAGCCCAACATCTGGCAACTCGCCATAATGGCGAACAACGCCATCAGCATCACCGTTGTGATCGCCTTCCTCATCCGTCTACATTATAGGATAAAGCGATCTGCAAAATGGAAATCTTTTCGGCGCGCCCCCGGTCGAAACGCTATGGGTAGCCGGAACAACAATCTGGACGCGGACCGCGCGCGTTTACCCACTCTACGATATCAAGGCTGCGTCAAATGTCCAGCTTGTTGTTCCGGCTACCCTATGTATGGCGGGAGGCCTGCCGCGCGGCCGCCCGCGCCGGCAGCCACAGCAGCCAGAACAGCGCCAGCGCCACTATGGCCCCGGTCAAGAGATATACCGGCCACGGCCCCAGCATGTCCAACGCCGAGGCGCTGGATGGCTTGCGCCGGAGATACCCGTAATTGGTCCCCGCCAGAAAGTTGAAGGCGCCCGCCACTGCCGCCCAGCCCAACAACCGCCGGTAGGCGCGCCACACCGCGCCGGCGCGGAGCGGGCAGATCCCGCCGAACACTAACACCGCCACCGCCGTGACAATGCCTCCGTGCGCCACGAAAAAGTAGATCGCCGGATAAGACGGCCAGGGCGACCAGAGATCCGGGGTGAGCAGGGCCATTCCCGCGCCGGCCAATCCCGCGAAGTAGGCGAATTCCACCACCCATGGGATCGCCGTCAGGCAGGCCCCCACCGAAAGCCACACCGTCAGATCGCAAAGCTGCAGCGGCAGGTTCCAGAGATGCACGCCTTCGTGGGAGTAGCGGAACACCCACCACACCAGTTCGTTGCCCGCGAGGCCCCAGCCCAGGGCCAGCCGGACGGCGCGCGCCGTTCCCGGCCTCCGCCGGCACAGCATCGACAACCCCGCGGCGATCGCCACGATGGCCGCCACGAGCGCCAGGTGGAGCGGGCCAGACAGTCCCATCGGAGCGTCGCATCAGAGCGTGGTCGGCAGCACCTGCATTTCCGGCACGGTGACGCGCGGAGGCATTTTCGCCACCGCCAGAACCGCCTCGGCGACGTCGCCCGGCTGCAAGGCCTGCGCCAGCATCTCGGCCGGCGGCTTCACCGGGCGCAGCTCGAGAATCTCGGTGTCCACCAGGCCGGGGCAGATGGCGCAGGTGCGAATGCCGTTTTCTTTCTCCTCCACGCGGATGGCGTGCGACAGGCCGATCAGACCGCGCTTGGAAGCCTGGTAAGCGGCCCCCGAAACGTCCGGCACGAATCCCGAAATCGAGGAGATGAAAATGAGGTGGCCGGATTTGCGCTCCCGCATGGACGGCAGTACGGCGGCGGTAGCGTAATAGGCGCCGTTGAGGTTCACCGCGATCAGGCGGTCCCAGATTCCCGGGTTCAGCCGCTTCAGCGAGCGGTCGGGCGTATTCGTGCCGGTGACATACACCAGGATGTCGATGGGTCCGAGCCGCTCGCGGGTGTGTGCGGCGAGTTGCTCCATCTCGGCCGCGTGCGAGGCGTCGGCGGTCTGGATCTCGATCGGCCGCCCTTCCTGGGCGAGCGCCTTCTGCAGACCGATCAGACGGTCCTGGCGGCGCGCCGCGGCCATGACGCGCGCGCCCTCGCGGGCAAACAGTATCGCGGTCTCGCGGCCAATGCCGCTGGAAGCGCCAATGATGAGTACCACTTGGTTCTGTAGCGTGACGGGCATGAGTCTCCACGGGTGGTGGGACAGGCGCTTTCGCCTGTCAACCCCATTCTTCCAGTCTTCTTAAGCGACGGCCGCTGGGAACCGTCTCCACGGATCGGCTCGGCAACTCGTCTTCACCAAGTATACTTTGGTTGTTGGGACCAACATGGGCGGATACGATGACGAGCTTTCGAAAATTGTCGCCGAGCTGAATCGCGCGGCGCCCAGCCAGAAGACCACGGGCGGAGTTTTGCGCCCCACATCGCAATCCACCGCGTCGCTGGACGAGTTGCTGCGGTATGCCGCCGCGCGGGGCGCTTCCGACGTCCTGGTGATCGTGGGCGCGCCCGCCATGCTGCGGGTGAACGGAGCGCTGGTGGCAAGCGCCGGGGCGGTGATGGAACCCGACGATGTCCGCGGCCTGGTGCTGCCGCTTCTGGAACCCTGGCAATTGGACGAGTTGCAGAAGAAGAAGTCGGTGGACCTGAGCTTCATGCGCGAGAACATGGGCCGCTTCCGCATCAACATCCACCACCAGCGGGGCACCCTGGCGGCCAGTATCCGGCTGCTGCCCTCGCGCATTCCCTCGCTCGAATCGCTGCACCTGCCGGCTTCGCTGGCCAAGCTGGCCGAGCGGAGGCAGGGCCTGGTGCTGGTGACCGGCGCCACCGGGTCCGGCAAGACCTCTACCCTGGCGGCCCTCATCGATATCGTGAACACGCGCCGCGCGGCCCACGTGGTGACCATCGAGGATCCCATTGAGTACCAGCACGCCAACCGCAGTTCCATCATCGAGCAGATCGAAGTGGGCCGCGACACGCCGGATTTCGCGGTGACCCTGCGCAGCGTGATGCGGCAGACGCCGGACGTGATTCTGGTGGGCGAGATGCGCGACGCGGAGACCATGGCGACCGCGCTGACCGCCGCCGAAACCGGCCACCTGGTGCTCTCGACCTTGCACACCAACGACGCCGTGCAGGCGGTGGGGCGTATCCTCGACTCGTTTCCCGCTTCCAACCAGCCGCAGATCCGGCAGCAGCTCTCGCTCGCCCTGGGCGCCATACTCGCGCAGCAGCTTGTGCCGGGCGTGGACGGCATTTCGCGCTGGCCCGCCACCGAGATCATGATCGCCACCGACGCCGTGCGGGCGCTGGTGCGCAAAGGCGAAGATCACCAGCTTCGCTCGCAGATCTCGGTGGGCCGCGCGGAGGGCATGATGACCATGGAGCAGTCCCTGGCCGAGCTGGTGCGCTCCATGCGGATCAACCGCGACACGGCCTTCGCGCACTGCTTCCGCACGGACGATTTGCAGAGGTACCTGGGGTGATGGTGGGGCATGCTCTGGCGCTTTGGCCAGCATTAGCTTGCCCTGCCGGCCTCTTCGCCGCAATTCAGCGGCGCCGCTCTTTCTGTGCCCGTAATTGACGATCGGGCGATTGTTGGCGGATGCGGACCATTACGGCGCAATCGTCTCGGGCGTGCTCCGTCGTGGCGCGCACTTGGACTTTAAGCGTGCCGCGTTTTGCTCGCCAGCCATCGGCAATCCCGATCCAATCCCTCGATGGCCGTGGAGACGGCCCGGCGCCATGGACTGCACTGCACGGCGCCGCACGGCCCACGCCAGCCCATCCGGCCCCTGCCGCGGGCGTCCTCTCGCGGGCATCGATGATCCGGCGATTGCCGGCGAATGCGGACTTACTGAGGCTTACTTTTTACTGACCTGCCCGTCACGCCCGTCAAACGCCCGTCACTTTCCCTTTGACAAACGCCACATCGGGCCGTAGAATCGATTCCAATCGAGGGGCCTTTGATCCCCATGGAGACCCAGCGCCTGGTAGTAACGAGGGGGTGCGGCAAGAGATGCGGAACACGTTCCGGGTTGCGGTTGTTTTCGCCGCCGGTGCGGTGTGGACCTATGCTGCTCCGGGGCCGGCGCAGGTTGCCGCGGCGCAGGTTGCCGCGGCGCAGGTTGCCGCGGTTCCATCCACGGTGGAACGGCTGAGTATCGGGAAACCACTTCCGCTAAGCGCGCCGGTTACTCCTGACGGCCCACTCAGGCTGTTGCGCGACTTCTTCTGTCCCGGTGAGGAAGGGGCGCAGTCCACCACGGACGACTGCTACCCACGATCGGTGGTGCGTAACGTCGACTTCCTGATCGCCCTCGTTGCCGATCCACAAAGCACCCACTTAGGCTTAATGTTCGACCGCGCCCTTGGCGCAATTCAAGCGGCCGTGGAGGAGATCAAACCCGATCAGCCGGAGCACGGCCATTCGTTTCGCCAGATTTGGCTGCCTTGGAGTCCTCCCGTGGCTCCGCTCGATCCGGCCAAGCCGGAAGACGCGGAGGGCGCCTGGAAAGGGCGGCCCACCGAGCCGGGCATGATGTTATTCGTGCCTCGTCTCAAAGACGGCCGGAAGGCCGGCTCCTGCGATGAGCGTTCGCCCTGCCTGGCGGTTTTTCTGGTTGGCGAGAGTCCCACGTCCGGCTATAACGAAACGCAACTTGGGAAGGCTCTCGGGTACGTGCGGCAATTCAGCCCCGGTGAACAGCGGATCCGAGTCCTGGGCCCCACGTTTTCCGGAACCCTCGAACGCCTGGAGAAAAAAGGACTGGAAGGATGGGAAATGCAGATCGTTTCGCCGTCCGTAACCGCCGAGAACACGGCCGCCAACAAGACGACGGGGGCCGAGGGGAGTACGCCCATGCCGCGGTGCCCGTCAAAATTGGTGGCGCGACAACCCGAGGCTTGCTCGGTCGTCTACGAAGACGTTGTCGGGATACAAGAGCTCGGCGATCACCTCGCCGGGGGGCTTCACATCCCGGGGAACATCGCTATTCTGTCCGAGACAGGCACTGCGTTCGGCAATTCCGAGGCGGACGTCGAAGGCGCCCTGAAGGCGGCGGCCGAGGCCCAGCATCGTCCGCCCCCGAGTATCGAGGTATTTCGCTATCCTCGCGAAATCTCTCGCCTGAGGAATTCCTTCACGGATGAAGATCAACTGCGAGTGATTTTGGGTTACAAGAGCTCGAACCCTCCGTTGTTCAGCTTCCTTTCCTTGCTGCGCTCGACCCGTTACCAGGATACTGCGCCATTATTCACGCCGCGGCAGACGGCGGTGTCGCAATATGGCGTTTTGGCGCATCTCGCCGACGTAATGAACCACGACCGGATTCGTGTGGCGTGCGTGAGAGGCAGCGACGTGCTGGACGTGGTGTTCCTGACGCGCTACCTGAAAGCTGGTTGTCCCAACATCACCTTCCTGATCCTGGATGCCGACCGTCTGTTCGAGGTTGCCAACGACGATGGGGAACTCTGCGGTACGCTGTTCGTCAGTACTTATCCGTTGTTGCCCCAGACCCACGAATTCCCGGCCGCTTTTGGAAGTCAATACGAGGTCGGAATCTACGATGCCTGCGCCCTATTGCTCAACGGCAGCATCAAAGACAGGCGTCTCTGGCTGACGACGCTCGGCACCGACGGCTTTATGCCGCTGGCGTTGCTGAAACCGCGCGATGCAGATTATTTTCTCGGCCGACTGGTCCCTATAGGGATCTACAGTCCGTTTTCGGTCCTGTGGTTCATGACCTGTATCGGACTGACGGTTGCGGCGGTCTCTCATGTTGCCGTCCAGTTCTGGGCACGCTCGCCGGGGCACAACGGCGCCTGGTATGCCCCCTACGCGCCGGGCGGCGAAGAGACCCGGCGTCGGCATGCGTTCTACCTGCTTGCTGGAACACTGGTGTTTCTGACCTCCTGGGCGGTCTTCGCCATACCCATGGCGAAACTGGCGGCAGCGGAGATTCACTTGCCGGTAACAGATGTTCACTGGCCGGTGGTAGCGATGTCGGTGCTTGCGTGTGGCTCCCTGCTGGTGGCCGCTCTGTGGTTGACCGCGGACGTCGCTGGAATTTTGCGGGGAGCCGCAAGCTCCGAAGCATCGCCAACGCCGCAAGACCGGCGCCTAGTCTGGCTAACCGCGCCGTGGTGGCTCGGATCGCTCGCGATCGCGGCCCTACTGGTCCGGACGTGCGCCCAAGCCGAGCATCAGGAAGGCTACTACTTCGCCTGGCGCGCCATTCACTTCGCCGGCGGTATCTGCCCCGTTCTGCCGTTCCTGCTCCTGGCGCCGGTGTTCGGGTGGTTCGCCTGGACCAGCCTCCAGGTGTTTGTGGTATCCGAGCGCGACCGCACCGAGGTGGACGTCCCATTCGAGGGCGCACTGGCAACCGAATGGAAAAGCATCCTGCAGGATCTGCGCGATGCGCTGCGGAGTTGGTTTCTCAAGGCGGATCTCTGGACCGCGGGCGTCCTGATCATCGCGATAGTGTTTGTTCTGCTGGTCGAATCCCGGGCGTTTGGGACCATCGAGGGCGGATCGTGGGATCGCGCGTTCGGCCTCACCGTGTCGGTGGCATGCGGCCTCGTCTTTGCGGCTTGGTCGCGGGCCATCTATCTGTGGTCGAGGCTTTCCAGCTTCCTGGAGCTTCTCGATCTCCATCCGATCGGCCAGGCGTTCGACAAAATCCCGCCCGAATGCCGTTACTCGATACTGAGCCTCGGAGGGTGGAAGCGCCGGCACGTGCCGGGTAACCATTCGGTAGACTACCAGCCGGTCGCGCTGGCCGTTGGAGCGGGCGCGGACACAACGTCTGGCAGCGCCCCCGCCGCGGTGGGCGGCAGCCGAACTCAGGCGGTCGGGCCGCAGACTCCGCCGGAAGGCGCAATCGCTCTCCGCACGGTCGATTATCTCGGATTCAATATTCTGCAGATTCGCCGGCTTCTGACGCTTGTCGCGATCGGTTTTGTCGGCATCGCGCTATCTCTCAATTCCTATCCCTTTCAATCGCCGCAGACCATTCGATGGTTCATCACGGGCGTTTTCCTGATTCTTGGCACAGGTATGGTGCGCATGACGATGCAGATGGACCGGGATGTGATCCTCAGTAAAATCCGTGGAACGACTCCCGGCAAGCTGGACAGTGGCTTCTATCTGCGCCTGGCTTCCACCGGAGCGCTGCCCCTGCTGACGGCCCTGGCTTCTCATTTCCCGTCCATCGGGCGCCTTCTGTTCTCTTTCGTCCAACCGGCCGTCAAGGCTCTGGGCCACAGCTAGATCGCTTGGGACCGCCGGCTCACTTCCGCGCGGCCCACGCCAGGCCATCCGGCCCCTTGCCGGTCTTGACCTCGTCGATTACCGTCATGGTCGACAGATCGATCACCGCCACCGAATCGTGGGTATTCAGCGTGGTGTAAGCGCGCTTGCCGCCGGGGTCCATCAGCAGGCCCTCCGAGCTGGCCGTCAGCGCGATCCTGGTGTACTCCTGGCGCGTGGCCGCCTTGATCACCAGCAGATTGTTGCCGCTCATATCCGATACGAAGACGTACTGGCCGTCGGGAGTAATCTTCAGCCGGTTGGCGGCTCCGGTGGACGGGATCGTCTGGACCACCTTCCTGCCGGCGACATCGATGATGGAGATGGTGCCGTCTTGCGCGTTGGCTACCCATAGCTCCTTACCGTCGGGAGTCAGGTCGAAGCCCTCGGATCCCCGGCCGACCGGAATATTAGTGACGTTCCAGTCCGGGCCACCGCGGCCACCGGGCGGAGGCCCGCCTGGTCCACCACGTCCACCGGGCGGAGGCCCGCCTGGTCCACCACGGCCGCCTGGCGGAGGGCCGCCTGGACCACCGCGGCCACCCGGCGGAGGGCCACCCGGACCCCGTCCCGGTCCCGGCCCTTGCGCAGCGCCCTGCTCGATGATGCTGATGGTCCCGGAACTGACGTTGGAAGTGAAGACGGTCTTGAGGTCTTTCGAAACGATCACCATGTGGGTGCGGTTCTGGCCCGTGCCCACGACCCAGTCGATCTTTTGCGTGGCGGGATCGTAACGGCCCACCACCTTGGCCCCTTCTGCGGTGAAGTACAACTTGCCACCGACGAACTCCAGTCCGTGCGGCGCCCGCAACGCGCCCAGATCGATGGGCGCCAGCGGCTTTTGGGCGGCCAGGTCGACCACGGCGATGGTTGTACCGGCGCCAGGACCGCCCCCACCATAGTTCGAAATGTAGGCGGTCCTTCCGTCATCCGATACGGCGACTTCGTGCGGATCGTTTCCAACCGGCACGCGCGCTACGATCGTCAAGCTCTCGGGATCGACGATCACCAAAGTGTTCTGCTCCTTTTCGAGCACCAGCAAAGCGTTAGCAGGCGTGTTGGCCGCCTGAAGGGCAGCGGCGCCGAAGCAGACGAGCGACAGGCGAATGACCGGCCTGCGGACGAGCGACAGTAGACTCCGGGCTTTCATGACTTCCTTTCGGGCGGACCGGCGGAATCGCTCGGGCCGGCTCCTGTCCAAGTCTATCCCCTTCCGCACCTGTTTCACGTGAAACAAGTGTTTCACGTGAAACAGAATCCTCCCGAGCACCTAAAATATTCTCAAATTTTTCTCTTGACTTGTACCAGTCAAATAGTACACTATGAATCTAGATGAAGAATACAGCTCAACTCGGAAAAAGGCCCTTCGAGTTCCGGCTGGACCTCCACAGCGGCGTTCCGGTCTATCGGCAGATCATCGATCAGATTATGGGCGGAATCGCGGCCGGCGTTCTGGCCGGCGGCGATCAGTTGCCCACGGTCCGCCAGGTGGCGGTCGATCTGGCCATCAACCCGAACACGGTGGGACGGGCCTATCGCGAACTCGAAATCCGCGGCGTTCTGGAGACCCAACAGGGCACCGGAACATTTATCAGTCACCAAGAAGTGAAGCGCGACGACGTCGAGCGGCAGCGCCAGCTCAACCAACTGGTGAGCGATTTTGTGGCGCGCGCCGGAGCGGCCGGCTTCACCATCGAAGACCTGATGGAGCAGCTATATGACCGTCAAAACGATTCTGCAAAAGACAGGAGATGAGGCCATGAAAGATCAAATTCAATTGCGCGTCAGCAACGTAGGAGTGGCCCTGTTTGTGATTTGCATCCTGGCGGGAGGGGGCGTCACCGTGGCCACCAAGTACCCGGCGGGCGTGATCGCCGGCGCGCTCGTCGGCCTCTACTTTTTGTACGCCATCCGCATCGCGGACCAGTGGGAAAAGGTCGCCGTGCTGCGCTTCGGCCGCTATACCGGACTGCGCGGCCCGGGCATGTTCCACATTATCCCGATCGTCGACTCGGTGGCTCGCTATGTGGATCAGAGGGTGCGCGTGGCCAGCGTTTCCGCCGAATCCACGCTGACCCGCGACACGGTCCCGGTGAACGTGGACGCGATTGTCTTCTGGATGGTATGGAACGCGGAGAAGTCCATTCTGGAAGTGCAGGACTTCGCGCAGGCCATTCTGTTGAGCGCCCAGACGGCCCTGCGTGAATCCATCGGCCGCCACGAGCTGCACCAGATGGTGGCGGAGCGCGAAATGCTCGGCCGCGAGCTGCAGCGCATTCTGGACGAAAAGACCAACCCCTGGGGCATCACCGTGCAATCGGTGGAGATCCGCGACGTGCAGATCCCCTCCGAGCTGCAGGACGCCATGTCGCGCGAGGCCCAGGCGGAGCGCGAGCGGCGCGCGCGCACCATCCTCGGCCTGGCCGAAACCGAGATCGCCGACAATTTCGCCAAGGCCGCGCTTACCTATCAGGACAACCCGGTGGCGCTGCACCTGCGCGCCATGAACATGCTGTACGAAGCCATCAAAGAGCGGGGTTCGATGGTCATCGTGCCCTCCTCCGCGGTGGAAACCATGGGCTTGGGCGGCATGCTGGCGACCGCGTCACTGGGCGGCGTCAAGGCCCAGTAGAGGCCAACTGGTCCCTTGACGGCGTAAGAGAATGGGTTGGCAGGCGGGCCCAGAGGGCACCCCGCCTGCCCCACCTGCCATCCAGGTCCTTCGGTAGCAAGGTGGGGCAGGCGGGGT
>JBKQPR010000164.1:0-7047 GCA_052144935.1 Bryobacteraceae bacterium | reverse complement strand
GCGAAGCGCACGCCCGGCAGGAGCGCAACGTCAAGCTGCGCACGCAGATGGCGCGCTTTCCGGATCCCAAGCGGCTGGAGCAGTTCGATTTCCAGTTTCCTACTTCCATCGATGAGAAGAAGATCCGGGAACTGGCCAGCCTGCGCTTTCTAGAACGCCACGAGAATGTTTGCTTATTGGGCCCGCCCGGGGTGGGTAAGACGCACTTGGCCATCTCCTTGGGGATGAAAGCCATCCAGCAAGGGTTCAGCGTTTACTTCATCACCGTGCCGGATCTTCTGGAGCGGTTGGTGCAGGCTCAGGCGGAGCATCGCATGCCCAAGAAGATTGCCCCGCTGCGCCAGTGCCGGCTTCTCATTCTGGACGAGATTGGCTACCGGATCTTGGATCAGCCGGCCACGACCTGTTTTTTCCAGTTGATCAGCGAGCGCTACGAACGCGGTTCCCTGATCCTTACGTCGAACAAAAGCTATGGCGAATGGGGCACGATTTTTCAGGACCATGTGGTGGCCAGTGCGATTCTGGACCGTTTGTTGCACCACTCCCATACCATCAACATCAAAGGCGAGAGCTACCGGTTGAAAGACAAACGTAAGGCTGGGGTGTGGACGCACCAGATGAGTGAAGCCCAAGCAGGAGGTGGCGCATGACTCCGGCGCGATTTCGGCTGAAGCATCGCAGCGGATGGTTCGCCGCCGGAGAGGAGGTGGCCCAAGCCTTGGAGATGCTTTCCGCCCCGGCTTTCAAGCTGTATCTCTATTTGTGTTTGCAGGCTGAGCGGGAAAGTGGGCGGATCGCCTGGGAGCCGAACGAGGCGGCGCACCTCTTCGCGGGCGGAGCCGAGGAGGTGCGAACCGCACTGGAGGAACTCTGTAGCCAGCAGGTCTGCCTGCCCATGGTTGCCGGGGTGCTGGAGATTGCCGAGCGTTTCTGGCCCTACGAGAAACCGGCTCCCGCCGAGCCGGGACCGGACCTGGCTGCTTATGTCCGGCAGGTCCGCCAGATGCTGCTGCGCCCGGCTTGCGTGCGGGCCAGTTTTAGTGCCGCCGATGAACGACTGGCCGCGAACTTTCATCGGCGCGGCATTCCGCTGAGCCAACTGGAGCGGGCCATCTGGCTAGGCTGCGCCCGCAAATACGCGGTATTACTGAACGGCCAGAATCCCATGCTGATCACCACTCTGCACTATTTCACGCAACTGATTGAAGAAGTGGGGGCGACGAAAGTGGGTGATGGCTACTGGCGTCACGTCCAGGGGAAAGTCGAAGAACTGGAGAGGAGGTGGATGGCGAACCGGGGTACGACGCCGGAGAGACCCGACGAAATAATGGAGACGAAATAAAGCTGACTCTGCCTCGGACTCTGGCAAGGCAACACAAAACACCAGGCAACACGAAACCTTGCGTCCGAGTCCGGGGCATGCTTACAATCTTTCTGCACCTGGGGAATTTTCAGTTGGCGCTACTGGGGAATTTTCGATTGGCCGAACTGAGGAATTTTCAACTGGCGCGAATTGGGGAATTTTCAACTGGCACTGACAAGTGGCCGCGTGCGCCGGTCGCCCGCCTGCGCCGGTCGCCCGTGCGTCGGCGGCGGTGCGCTGGTGGCCGCGAGCCGGTCGGCCCGTGCGCCGGTGGCCGCTCGCGCCGGTGGCGGTGTGGCGGTGGCTCGTGCGCTGGTGGCCGCGTGCGCTGGTGGCGGTGCGGCGGTGGCTCGTGCGCCGGTGGCCGCGTGCGCCGGTCGGCCCCGTGCGGCGGTGCCCCGTGCGCTGGTCGCCCGCCTGCGCCGGTGGCCCGTGCGCCGGCGGCCGCGCGGCCCGGCGTTCCTGCGGCCGGCCGCGCGCTTCACCCCGCCAGGACCTTCAGATTGCGCCCGCAGATCATGCTGGCCAGATGTTTGTCGCCACCCGGACCGCCCCAATGAGTCTCCAGGCTGATCCACCCGCGGTAGCCATCCGCCCGCAGCGCCGCTACCTGGCCCAGCCAATCCACGCTGCCCTTACCCAGCTCGCACCAGGCCGGTGTGTGATCCTCCACCGTGCAGTCTTTGGCGTGAACATGCACGATGCGCGACATTGGAATCTGCCTATATCCATCGGGGTAGGGCGTCTCCCCGGCCACCAGGGCGTTGGCCGGATCCCAGACCACCTTAAGCTGAGGGTGGTCCAGCGCCGCCAGCAGCGGAGCGGTCTCGGCCCCCGTGGCAATGTTGCAGGCATGTTCGTTTTCGAGGCCGATCGTCACGCCGTGCCCGGCTGCCTGGTCCGCCAAGGCGCGCAAGGCCTCCACAATCCGCGAGAAACACTCCTCCGGCCGCACCGTCCGCCAGTAGGAGAATACGCGGATAATCCCCGCGCCGGTGCGGCGGGCGATCTCGAAGGCGCGTTCCGTCAGCCGCGGCTGGTCGGCGAAGGTGTGCTGGGAGGCGAACATGTCCTTCTGGAAGCGGGCGTCCACCTCGGGCGCTTCCGGCAGCACACACTTCAGCAAAGGCGAGGCGATGGAAATAATCTGCAGGCCGCTCGAGCGCACGATGGCGATGGCACGGTCCAGTTCCTCGTCCGTCAGGTCCACCACGTTCTTCCCGAACACCATGCGCAGCTCGGCGCCGGCCATGCCGATTTCGGCCATGGATTCGA
Organism: Bryobacteraceae bacterium; assembly: GCA_052144935.1. Classification (GTDB taxonomy): domain Bacteria; phylum Acidobacteriota; class Terriglobia; order Bryobacterales; family Bryobacteraceae; genus JOPF133. The sequence continues at coordinate 4,409 of JBKQPR010000164.1, read as the reverse complement.
CGGCGGTCCGGATATCGGGTGAGAATTCATCGGTGATGGCGGCAATCGGAAATCGTACGGGCATGGGACTTCCATTATAAAGGTGGGAGCAGTGCGAGAATATCAAAGATGCCCCGCATTGCTAGTTCCGTCGAGAACGTGCCGCACTCGCGGATTCGCGAGCTGGCGGAGATCGCCCTGTCCATGGATGGCGTTCTCCGCCTGTACTTCGGCGAATCCAATCTGCCGACGCCCGATTACATCAAGCAGGCCGCCATCCGCGCGCTCGAAGATGGATACACGTACTACACCGAGAACGCCGGGTTGCTCTCGCTGCGCCGTGCCATTGCCGAAAACTACCGGCGGCTGCACGCCGTAGAGTTGGACCCGGCGGGCGAGATCGTGGTCACGGCCTCGGGAGTGCAGGCGCTCAATGTGGGCATTCGCTGCGCGCTGGATCCGGGAGACGAAGCCCTGGTGCTCACCCCGGCCTGGCCCAATGGCTCTTCGAGCGTCATGATGGCCAACGCCTGCGTGCGGCAAATTCCGCAGCCACTCTGCGGCGAGCGCTATCGCATCGATTTCGACGCGCTCGCGGCCGCGGTCACCCCGCGCACGCGTCTCCTGCTCTACACTTCGCCCTCGAACCCGCTCGGGTGGGTGGCGACCGGGGAGGAGCAGCAGGGGCTGCTCGATTTTGCCCGCCGCCACGGTCTCTGGCTGCTGGCCGACGAAGTCTACGACCGGCTCTATTATGCCGGCCGGGAGCTGGGCGATCCCGTGCCGTCGATTCTACGCAAAGCCACTCGGGAAGACGCCGTGATGGTGGTACACTCCTTTTCCAAGAGCTACTGCATGACCGGCTGGCGGGTCGGCTGGCTGGTGGCGCGCCGCGATCTGGCGGCCAAGGCCACCCAGCTCAACGAGTTCATCATTTCTCATGCGCCCAGCTTCGCGCAGCGCGCCGGGGAGACCGCCCTGGCGGAAGGCGAGCCCGAGCTGCGCCGGATGCTCGCCCGGCTCAAGCGAAACCGCGACCTGTGCCTGGACGCTCTGGCCGGCATTTCCGGCCTGACGGCGCCGAGACCCGATGGCGCCTTTTACCTGTTCCCCCGCATCGCCGGCCTGGACGATTCCTTCGCGTTCTGCCGCCGGCTGCTGGAAGAGACGCGCGTGGGCCTGGCGCCGGGCGTGGCTTTCGGGGCCGGCGGCGAAGGCTCCATTCGGATTTGTTACGCGGCGGAGCGCTCCATTCTCGAACCCGCCATGGAGCGCTTGACCCGCTTTCTGCGCCTGGGCGCCTGAGGAGAACCAATTATGATGAGAGGAGAACTAACATGCTGAAAGGTTTTAAACAGTTTCTGCTTCGCGGTAACGTGATCGATCTGGCGGTTGCGGTCGTGATGGGCGTAGCCTTCGGCGCGGTGGTGACCGCGCTCGTCAAGGATCTGGTCAACCCGCTGATCGCCGCCATTTTTGGCAAGCCCGATTTTTCGGCCATCGCCTTCACCCTGAACGGCAGCAAGTTCGCGATTGGCGACTTCTTAAACGCGCTGGTTTCGTTTCTTTTAAGCGCCGCGGCGCTCTACTTCCTGGTGGTGCTCCCCGTGAATACGCTGATGGCTCGCATCAAACGCGGGGAAGTCCCGCCCGACCCGACCACTAAGAAGTGTCCGGAATGCCTGAGCGAGATCCCCCTCGCCGCCCGCCGCTGCGCCTTCTGCACCAGCCCGGTGGGACCCCAACCCGCGCGCTAGGTTCCTGCTAGAATGCCCGTGGGAGGTGCTCAATGGCCGCTGGAGGAGCTGCTGCCGCCGCTGCCGCAATCGCCCAGGCAATCAAGGCCTCGGGTGTGGTGGTGCGCCTCGAGCCGGAGGAGTTTACCAAGCTGCTGGGCCGCACGGCGCAACCGCTGGTGGTCTATGCGGAAGGCGGTGTATTCCGCACCAACTATCAGTACCTGACCAGCTACAAAGGTCTGGCGTTCTTCACCCTGTCGCGGGAGCCGCTGCCCCTGCCCGCGGGAACCGAGCTAATTGCCGCCGGCAAGATATGGATTCCCGGATAAACACGAAGCTGCGCTCTGGGGGATGCCGAGGGCCAACTGGCGGGCCTTCCTCTCAACTACACCGCGTGCGATCTTTTACGGACAGGTCACAGCGTGGCGGCTGGGAGCAGGGCAGCGGGGCGTTGCGCTACTTCTGGCGCAACAACTGATCGTACACGCCCGTTTGGAAAGACCGCGGCGGCGGGCCACCTGCTTGATGGCGTCCATACGCGGCGCGCCGGCACGCACCAGGGCCTCGACGGCCTCGTTCATGGGGTGGTGGGCGGCGGCTGGGTAGCCTTGCCGCCCTTGCCGCCCTTGCCGCCGGTGCATGGTCGCTAACGCGGGCGCCTCATGTATACTGGGGGGACTTTACGGGGATGAAAAGGGATGCGCACTGGCTTTGTCGTCGTCTTCGCGGGACTCCTTTGTGGCTCCTGCGCATATCATCGCACTGTTGCTGTGAGGACCGCGCCGGCGCCGGTCGCCACGCGCGAGGCTGAAGCCGAAAGCGAAGTCCACGCGCCGTGGGACATGCCGATGGATCGGGATGCGCGCCAGGCGCGGTTCAAGGCGCGCCGGCTTGCCGCCGCGCGGCTGCACGAAGTTCAAGCGCTGCTGGGAACGGCGGCGCCGGCTGCTTCGAGCACCGCGGTCAATCCGCAGCAATGGACGTTCATCGGCCCGCAACCAATCAACACGAGTACGAACCCCTGGTCCGGCTCCCTGCTCAACCTCGCCATCGATCCGCACAATCCGGGTACGATTTACGCCGGCACGTTTGTGGGGAAGCTTTGGAAAACCACGAATTCGGGCGCCCAATGGCTGCCGCTGTCGGATGCCGGCCCTCTGGTTGATATTCAGTGGATCGCCGTCGACCCCGTGGCGCTGAACACAGTGTACGTGCTGGATGCCGGTTCGATCTACAAGTCGGCGGACGGAGGCTCGACGTGGACGGAATTGCCGCCCGTGGTGACCGGCGCGGGCCCGAACTGCTCGGGTGAAGCATTCGCAATCCATCCAAGCGTTAGCGGCACATGGCTGGTTTCGGAGTACTGCTCTGCGTCACCAGAAACTTCCGTGATCTATAAGACCACCAACGCCGGGACTACCTGGAGCAAAGAGGCTACGATCACGGGCGAGATCGACAAGCTGGAGTTTAACGTCTCCAGCCCAAATTACGCCTACGCCGCCGGTTTCGCGTCCGCCTCGGTGCTGTTCGAGATTTCCACCGATACGGGAACTACCTGGACCAGTGCGATCGGCTCCGGTTCCACCACTCTTCCTCAACCGGCGCAGTATGCCCCCTATGTGGTGGGATTTGCATCGGCCCCTTCGAGTCCCAAGACGATCTACTTACAGGTCGATTCCTACGCGGATCCTGACAACATCAGCATGTTTAAGACTGCCGATGGCGGCCTCACCTGGAATGCGCTCAACTCGTACCTGGTCAACAAGGAAAGCCCGCGCATTCCCGGAGTGACCGCCGTGGATCCCACGAATCCCAATACCGTATTCGCGGGGGCGGTTCTTTTGGAGCGCTCGACAGACGGAGGGGTCACCTGGGCGTACGCGGACGGAGGCGGGACCAATGCACCTCTGCACTCCGACAATCATGCGATGGTTTTCACGCCGGATGGCAACACGGCGTTCGAGTCGAACGATGGCGGCGTCTGGATGTCGACCAATTTTCGAAGCGCCACGGTAACCTGGAAGAGCCTGAACCAGACGTTGGGGACAGCGGAATTTTACGCGCCCTTGGGGATGGACCCGACCAATCCAAACCGCAGCGTCGGCGGTCTCCAAGACAACGAAACCATCATGTACAGCGGCAATCTGGCGTGGGCGGAGACTGGGATGATAGGCGACGGATATGGAGCGGTGATCAATCCGGTGCACACAAACATCGTCTATGCCGACACCAACGCCGGTGGCATTTATGAATCCACAGCGGGAGGAGCGACTGGCACCTTCGCAGTGCTTCCCAACACGCCGATCCAAGCCGGGAAGTTAGTGATGGACTTCACGACACCAACCACGTTGTACGCGTTCGAGGGATCCGATCTCTATCAAAGCTTGGACGGCGGGAACACCTGGCCGGTGTTCGGCCCCCCGGACGACAACAACGTGGATGGTTTCGCCGTGGCGCCGTCGGATTCGAATACGGTGGTGGCGGTGCTGGCGGGGGGAGCTGTGCCTTGGATCACGAAAAACGCCCAATCGGGCGCGGCGGCGTGGCGGGCCGGGCTTCCGCTGGTACTTGGATCCGGCGCATTCCGGCCTCCCCGGAGGCCGCCAAACGCCGTGTTGACAGGCGCTGGGTGCGTATTGTAGAATTCCGCCAATTCCTAACCTTCGGTTAGGAATTCGCGAAATGCCGTAT
>JBKQPR010000163.1:0-38204 GCA_052144935.1 Bryobacteraceae bacterium | reverse complement strand
TCGGGCGCAACCGGCCCGATCAGCAGCGTGCGGCGCGCGGGACCGGTTTTTGAGCGGTTGCGATCAGGCCCCTTTGAGGGGCCAGCAACCGCAAAAGCCTCCGGCTCTGCCGGAGGATTGTTACTCTTCTCGGCATGCTGCCCAAAGTCCTTCAACCCTAGCTCGTGCGCCCACAGATGACCCTTCATCCCTGCGGTGTAGTTGAGGCCGCTGCCGCCGCGGCTATGCTGCTCTGCGGGGCGGGCAATCGTCGTTTGTGGTCTGCCGTCTGGTGAAGTGGGCCGGCGGTTGGCGGACGACGAAAAACAGGGGCGCCCCCTGGGCCCTGCCCCACGCTAGAGGGGGGCCGCGCCGTACACTTCCAGGAGGGCCTCCACCAGACCGTCAATGGTGTAGGTGCGCGCCTGCGCCGTCACTTCGATCCCCAGCGCGCGGGCCGTCCTGGTGGTGACCGGTCCGATGGTCACGACCTTGGTCCCGGCCAGGAATCCTGCCAGGGCCGGACCCACCGCTGCCGCGAAGTTCTCGACCGTCGAGGAGCTGGTGAAGGTCACGCAATCCACCGCGCCGAGCGCCTGCGCCCTTTGCGCGAGGCCTGCCGGAATCACCGTGCGATAGGCCTCCACCACGTCCACCTGCGCGCCGCGTTTGGCCAGCTCGGTGGGGACCAGGTCGCGCGCCACGGCGGCCCGCGGGAGCAGGATGCGGCAGCCGCGCAGGTCGTACGCACCGAAAGCCTCCAGCAGCCCTTCGGCCACGTATTCCCGGCCCATCAGGTCCACCTTCAGGTGCAGCGCTTCCACGGCCGCGCGGGTGGCCGGACCGATGGCGCAGATCTTCGCGCGAAGCTGCCGCCAATCCGAGGTGGAAGCGTCCAACCGCTCGACGAAACAGCGGACCCCGTTGGCGGAGGTGAAGATCAGCCAGTCGTAGAAGGCCAGATCGGCGATGGCGCGGTCGAGCGGGCCGGGGTGCCCTCCCGGCCCGGCAGCCGGGACGATCTCGATGGTGGGCAGCTCGATGGCCTGGGCGCCCAGCGCGCGCAACTTTTCGACCAGGGCGTCGGCCTGCCCCTTGGCGCGGGTCACCACGATGCGCCGGCCCCTGAGCGGCAGCCGGCCGTACCAATCCAGCTTGTCGCGCAGCCGCACCACTTCCCCCACCACGATGGTGGCGGGCGGCTTCATGCGGGCGCCGGCGATCAACGCGGGCAGCGTGGCCAGCGTGCCAACGATGGTTTCCTGATCGGGACGGGTGGCCCAGCGCACGGCCATGGCGGGAGTATCCGGGGCACGGCCGCGCGCGATCAGCTCCCGCGCGATCTGGGGGAAGGTGGTGAGGCCCATGAAAATGACGAGGGTTTCGGCGTGGCCTACCTTGGCCCAGTCGATCTGCTCCACGGCGTGGCCGGTGACGAAGGTGACGGCCGAAGTGTGCTCGCGGTGGGTCAGAGGCACGCCGGTGTAAGCCGCGATGCCCAGAGGCGTGGTGACTCCCGGCACCACTTCAAAAGGGATACCGGCGTCGGCCAGCGCCTCGGCCTCCTCGCCGCCGCGGCCGAAGAGAAACGGGTCGCCGCCCTTGAGGCGCACCACCGTCACGCCGCGCCGGGCCCGCTCGATCAGCATGGCGCAGATTTCTTCCTGGGTGAAGGCGTGGGCCGATTTCTTCTTGCCCACATAGATCCGCTCGGCCGCCGCGGGTGCCAGCGCCAGGAGGGCCTGGGGGGCCAGGTGGTCGAAGAGCACCGCGCCGGCCTGTTCGAGAATGCGCCGCCCGCGGATGGTCAGCAGGTCGGGATCGCCGGGGCCGGCGCCGACGAGGTAGACGGTGGCGGGTTGGGGATTGGCGGGTTGGCAGGTGGGTTGGCAGGCGGAAGCGCCTGCCCCACTTTGGCCGGCAGCGCCTGTCAACCCACTGTCTACCTGATCGGCAGCCCAGGTGGGGCAGGCGCTTTCGCCTGCCAACCCGCCTGCCAACCGTTTTTCATCGCTCATGCCCCCTCGACGGCCTCCAGAATGCGCCGCGCGCCGCGCGCCAGCAAGTCCGCGCCCAGCGCACGTCCGAGCGCCTCGGCGTGCGCCAGGGCTCCGTTGGTCGCGCCGCGCACCACCTCGGAGCCATCCGGCGAGGCTACCAGCGCCACCAGCGTCAGCCGCCCCTCACGCGCGCTGGCGTGCGCGCCGATGGGCACCTGGCATCCGCCGCCCAAGGCCGCCAGCAGACCGCGCTCGGCGGTCACCGCATAGTGGGTCTCTTGATGGTCCAGAGCCGCGCAGGCATCGCGGCCGGCGCCGACGGTGCGCGTCTCAATCGCCAGCGCGCCCTGCCCCACGGCGGGGCACATCACTTCGCTGGGCAGAATCTCCGCGATCCGGCCCGCCCACCCCAGCCGCTTCAACCCCGCCGCCGCCAGCACCACGGCGTCGTACTGGCCCTCATCCAGCTTGCGCAAGCGCGTGTCCAGGTTGCCGCGCACCGATTCGATGGTTAGATCAGGCCGCAGGTTGCGCAACTGCGCCGCGCGCCGCAGCGAGCTGGTGCCCACCCGCGCGCCCTGGGGCAGCTCGGCCAGGCGCTTGCCTGCGATGGCGTCGTGCGGGTCCTCGCGCTCGGGCACCGCCGCCAGGGCCAGGCCCTCGGGCAGCTCAGTGGGCAGATCCTTCAGGCTGTGCACGGCCAGGTCGGCGCGCCCATCCAGGAGGGCCTCTTCAATTTCCTTCGTGAACAGGCCCTTGCCGCCCACCATGGCCAGCGGCACATCGGTGATCTTGTCGCCGGTGGTCTTGATAATCTCGATGACGCTGTCGTGCCCGCGCGCCGCCAGTTGCGCCTGCACCCACCGGGCCTGCCAAAGGGCAAGCTGCGAACCGCGCGATGCGATCACCAGCATGAATCAGTCCTGAAGATGGAATGCCTTTCGGATGAACGCCACCACGTGCGCGCCCTCGGGGTTCCCGGCGTGGTTGCGCAGTTCGGAGATGGGACCGTGCGCGATCTTGTTCACGATGCCGCGGGTGAGCGCCTCCATGGCCTGCTCCTGCTCGGGCGTGAAGGGGCCGAATTTGCGCCGCACCTTGTCCATCTCGCCGGCGCGAATCTGTTCGAGCTGCCCTTGCAGGCCCACGATGGTGGGAGTCACTTCAGCCACTTTGAGCCGCGCCATCATGCGCTCGACCTCTTCGGCGACGAGAGCCTCGGCGTGGTCGGCCTCTTTCATGCGCTCGCGCAAATTGGCGTTGACCACTTCCTGCAGGTCGTCGATATCGTACAGAAAGACGTTGTCGATCTGGTTGACGGACGGCTCGATATTGCGCGGCACGGCGATATCGATCAGGAACATGGGCCGGTTGCGGCGGGCGGCGATCACACGCTGCATGTCGTCCTTGCGCAGGATGTAGTGCGGCGCGCCCGAAGAGGCGATCACGATATCCACCTCGGGCAGCATGCTCACGAAGCGCGTGTATTCGACCGGCGTGCCCTGAAAAAGCTGGGCCATCTGGAGGGCGCGCTCGTGCGTGCGATTGGTGACGAAGACGTGCGAGGCCCCCGAACGCCGCAGGTGGCGCGCCGCCAGCTCCGACATCTTCCCCGCCCCGACGATCATCACCGTGCGGTTATTCAGCGAGCCGAAGATCTTGCGCGCCAGCTCCACCGCCGCATAGCTGATGGAGACCGCCATCTGGCCGATGCCGGTTTCCGAGCGCACCCGCTTGGCCACGCTGAAGGCGCGGGTGAGCAGCCCTTCGAGCCAGCCGCAGACCGCGCCGGCATCCTTGGCCGCGGCATAGGCGGTTTTGAGCTGGCCCAGAATCTGCGGCTCGCCGACCACCATGGAATCCAGGCTGGCGGCCACGCGGAAGAGGTGATGGATGGCCTCGCGGCCTTCGTGGCGGTAGATGTGCGGCCCGATGGTTTGCGGGCTGACGCCTTTGAGGTCGGCCAGAAAAGCGTCCACAATGGCCTGCGGATCGGCGGAGTCTTCGGTAGTGACCGTGATCTCCACGCGGTTGCAGGTGGAAAGAATCACCGCTTCGGCGATGCCCTCGCGCGATTTCAAATCGGCCAGCGCCGGCGGTATGCTTTCCTCCCGGAACGCGAGACATTCGCGCACCTCGACGGGTGCGGTCTTGTGACTCACGCCGGTGACCAGGAGCTTCATCGTGATAACAGAAAACCCAGCCGCGCGTGAGCGATCCAGGTGATGGCCGAAAATCCAAGCACTGCGACGGTCATGATGGCGGCCTTCTTCCCGCGCCATCCGGCGGTGGTGCGCAGGAACACCAGCGCCATGTAAATTCCCCAGGTGAAGAAGCTGATGCCGATGGCGGGCTGGCGGATCCAGCCGGTCTTGTGCTCGATGAAGGCCCAGGTGCTGGCGGCGATCACCGCCAGGGTCATCAGCACGAACCCGGTGGCCATGGAGCTGGAGATCAGGTCGTCGAGCGTCCCCAGAGCCGGCAGCCGGTAGTAAAACTTGCGCGGCTTCTTGGCCTTCAGCTCGCGCTCCTGAACGAGGTACAGCAGCGAAGCCACCGCTGTAAACAGCAGCGCGGCGATGCCCAGCAGCACCAGAACGATATGCACCGTGAGCCAGACGCTGCGCACCAGCGGGTTGGACCAGGTGCTGACCGGATTGGCCATGGTGGCGACCAGCGCCATGACGAAGACCAGCGGAAAAATAAACACGCTGAGGCTTTCCAGTTTGTAGCGCCAGTGGATAAAGAGGTACAGCACGACCACCAGGAAGGCGCACATGGAAAGCGTCTCGTAGAAGTTGCCGATGGGGCAGCGGTTATAGCGCAGGCCCTCTTCGATGATGGAGACGAAGTGGAAAACCGCCCCGACGGAGAAGGCGCCGAGGGCCACCCGGAAGAGGTGCTCGCGGCGGCGTACCAGGGTCAGAATGGCGTGCAGGAGGCCTAGCGAGTACAGCGCGGCGGCCACGCGCAGCCAGATGACGCTCATTTCATCCATAGGGCGATCCGGTAACGTTGAGTCTTAAATACCAGTATATCGTGGGCGGCGGGCGGGGCGTGCCCGCAGGAGGGGGGATGGGGGGGATTTGGTGTGGGGCGGGGCGGCGGGCGGAGCGGGGGTTTCCAGGGGCAAAATGGGTTCGATTGGGGAGGGGTTAAGCGGTTGAAGGAGTTGGGGTTGTGCATTGAAAATCGGTTCGTTTGGGAAATCGCGCGCGACGGCGCGAACGGGAAGGGCAAGGAGTGTTTTTCGCAGGTGATTGACCGGGACATGCGCGTTCCTCACCCCATATGTAGCATGGGAGACCGCGCCGGCCGGCGGGCCGCGGCGGTAAGTGGCGGGAGGGAAGGGAGATCCGGGCGGGCCAGCTTTGTCACCGAAGAAGGGTAGCCCGGTCCTACGGGCGTGGCGGGGGGCGCAGAGTGGAGGATGCGCTTGGGCAGAGGGGGCCAATGTTAGCGCCGGTTTAGAACAGCAGCAATCCCGCCGGTTTTGACGCCGGCAGGGGCTCCGGAATGCTCAGGAATCGGCCACCGGGGCACACCAATACGGCGCCGCGGCCGTTGCGCAGCCTTGCCCACCCGTGTTCAGCGAAGCGTCGGTGTCAATCTGTAGGCGACCCTCCTGCGCCGTCAACATGAGCAGGAACAGTGGAATCCTGAAGGTGCTTGATGTCCGGCCGGACCAACTCGATCACCAGGTAGAGTTCACCGGCGCTGTCGGCGTTGCCCGCATCACGCTGCGCCTGATCAGGCGGGATGAGCTGGGCTGTGTTGAAGCCGTACAGACTATGAACGCTCTGGGTGTCGCGGTCCTGCATCAAGAACACCGCGCACGTCCGAAAGCCCGTCCGCGAGAACTCGACCAGTTGGCGCAAGCTCGATGGTAGCGCCGGCACCACGGTGGCGCCAAGTTGAATTTAGGATCTTGTGTAGAGTGCATACCGCGTCCCCGCCAATGGGGGGCCAGCTTCCCCGGCGTCAAAACCGGCGGAAACGCCGCTCTTTTAACCCGGCGCTAACAGGGGCCAAGGGGATCCGGCCAGCAAGGCTGGTGGGAAGCGGCGGAAAGAGTGTGATAACCACGCGTTATCACACTCTGTAGGAAAGAGGAAGGCCTTACCCCCAACCGCCCTCCGTGCGAAACGTGATTTGGGCGAAGCCAGATCGTGAGGGAACAAATTGTTAACGGTTGGTGCCGCCTCGCCAACCACCGCTTCCGTCGAAGTATTGGGAGCCTTCCAACCCGCCAGCGTGCCAGATCCGGTCAAAGATCCGTTTCAGATGCTTATCAATCTCGACCTGAGTTGTATCGGTGATGATCTCTTCTCGGATAATAAGATCCTCCTCTTCAATGACATCACTCCGCGGAGATATCCGAGCGGTGATTCGCGCCCCTTTCACTCCTAGCAAAGACAGGCCGAAAGCAAACGGAAGGTGAGCACCTATTTGTTGGAGGAATGCTACTGCGTTGTTCAGGTATTTGCGCAGCTCTGGTTCATACCTGCCCGGCACGATGAGTTGGCTGCCAGATGAACCCTCATAGGCTCGTAGTATTTTCGCGTCGAAGACCTCAATCCCACACTCGCGAAATACCTTCACATACGAGTCCGAAGGGGTTTCGTTGCTGTATTGCAGCATGCCGTCGAAAGTGATTTTTGGCATCGCCCCGCGAAATGTCAGCGGCAGCAATGATTGGGGACGGCGGGCGAGTTGATTCACGTCATATTCGACAACTCCGGCGAATGCTTCGAGCGGAAGCAGGTGCATCACTAATCGCGTTCCCGATTCGACAACCGGTATGGGGGTTTTACCGAACCGAATGAGTTGAAGGTGTTCAGCACGGAATTGTTGAGCCTTGGCGACCGAGGAGGGGTTGGCCAAGACGCTAGCCGACGGACTGGAGCCTGGCCCAGATCTCTGGGTTGTTGCTGCGGTCGAAGTGGCATCCTCGTCCACCCGAGGAGGAATCACCGTTCCGGCTGACACTTCTCCTGCCGCTACTGCTGTTGCAAGTGCGTGCTCGCCCTCGAACAGTGCGGCTTTTACCTCTACCACGGAAGGCCGGTCATCCGGATTCTGTCGCAACATCCGATCCACCACCGAATCCAAAAAGCCGTACTTGGGAGCGACCGTGGCGATCAGCTTCGGGTTGGTGCCGAGGCGCAGTTCGCCCGTAAACATCTCGTTCAGGATAAGCCCCAACGCGTATACGTCGGCGCGGTGATCCACTGGTCCTAAACTCCTTTGTTCGGGTGCCGAATACTGAAAATTTGCTAGGCGTTCACCTTGGCGAGTTTCCACGGCAGTCCGAAGAAACTCCTCTGCAAAATGAGCGATGCCGAAATCGGCAATTGCAACTGTGCCGTTTGCCGGATCGCATAGGATGTTTTCCGGTTTGAGGTCTCGGTGCCACACATTTGACGCATGTGCCGCAATCATGCCGTCAACGATCTTCCCGAACCAGTCGAGAACCTCATCCAGCGGAACGCGCGCCTTGATCAGATGCCGAAGAGTCCCCGGAAATTTCGGCATCACGAAAAAAGGAATGCTTTCAGTTTCGGTCGCGATGAATCCCCAGTCGAGTACTTCGATAACGTTCGGGTGGATCCCTCTAGCACAAAAGGCCAGTTCGTTCTTGAATCGGCGTCGCTTGTTTTTGGATAGGTCAGCCCGCAGGTACTTGAGGGCAAAGTGTTGCTGTTCGTCATCGATAACGTCGTAGACCCAACCGTTCGCCCCCTCGCCAAGAGGGCCATGGTAGGTGTATTCGTCGAGAGCTGTCTTGAATACCTTCGGACGTTGGTTCTGCTCCGGCACTTTCCCCTCGGGTAATATCACCGCCTGTAGCGCGGTCAACCGGCGTTCCATATCAATGCGACCGTTCGGTGTCACCTTAATGTTGATCTCACCCGAGTAAAAGAACGCCTCGTCTCCAGGGTGGTTTTCGACGAAAAAGCGGTACGGTAGAGGTACGGGCGCACGACTGGAGTACTTCACCAGCGCAACAAAGCCCTTTTGGTCGAGGCGAATCAGCGCGTCAACGGCGTCAACCAACTCTGCGCCGGGGACGAGGCGCGCTATCGTAGTGACGTCAGTTGAGCGCCCTTGCCCCTTGCCCACTTCTTCGACGAAACGATAAATCGCAAGTTCGAGCCGCTCGCCAATTACGCCGGATTCCACAGATTTGATTTAAGCAGATCGCGTCCGCGAAGTCACCGCAGTGCTGCCGGCACTCAGGAACTTCGCTCGGCTGGCGTGCGGGTCCGGTCGCGGCCGTAGATTGCCGGTCCCTGGCTACAGCAGGACCCTCCGGGCGCAGAGGTTCAAGGTCGGTTTCAACCTCGTCGGTGTTCTCTGCCGTCAATAAGGAAACCCGGCACCCCTGCGCCTGCGGCCGGATGCTCGTGGTGCGGAACAGGGTCGCCTACGGAATGACGGCCCGGCCCGGCAAATAGCCGAACATTAAGGACGTTATGTTTGACGAAACGGTTGACGCCGGAGGGTGCTCCGAAGTACGGTAGGAGCATGGGTTTGAGGAGGGCCTCCGCATGACGATCACTCTTGACATCACGCCCGAGGTTCAGGCCGAGCTCGCCCGCCAAGCTGCCGCACAAGGCCGCGCGCTTGAGGTCTACGCCGCTCGCTTACTTGAAGAGGCGGCCCATGTTCCGGCGCCGTCAGTCAAGCCTCGCGCACCGGCAGAGGCGAAGGACATGGTTGAACTCTTCGCGCCGTTGCGAGGTCTCAACATCGATTTTGAGCGCGACAGGGACCCCGGACGGGACCTCGAACTGTGAAGAGATATTTGGTTGATACGAACATCCCATCCGAATTCACCCACAATCAACCGGATACACGCGTTATGGATTTCATCCAGAAGGCCGGGAAAGATAACCTCTTTCTGAGCGTCATGACCCTCGGCGAAATCTGCAAAGGCATTGACCTGCTTCCGGTCAGCCGAAGGCGGAGCGGCTTGCAGGATTGGCTCGATCTCGATGTGCGGGCCTGGTTCGCGGGCCGGATTCTCCCCGTCACGGAAACTATCGCCGAACGCTGGGGCCATATGGCCGCCGCTGCTAGAAAGCAAGGCATCACGCTGGCGGTAGTAGACGGCGTGATCGCGGCCACGGCGATTGAACATAATCTGACGCTCGTGACGCGAAACGCAAAAGACTATGGCAGTCTCGGCGTCGCTCTTCTCAACCCCTGGGACGCTGTATGAGCTTTCAGGCAACGGCGCTCATGCCGGTTGCGCCTGCCACGGAGGCTACACTTACCGGCGCTGATCGCCGGGGCAGGGGAACGCGCCGCGCTCCGCTTGAAGGCAAGCGCGAAAGAAGAGGAGACCTCCGTGACGATCGAACTAAGACCTGAACAGCAACGCGTGATCGACCTGGCCGTCGGGTCGGGCGCGTATCGGGACCCCAGCGAGGTTCTGGACCAGGCGTTCGAGATTATCCGCGAGCAGCTTGAGCTCGAAGATTGGATGATTGAACAGCGCGAGGCGGTGGCCGCCCATATCGAGACCGGCTTCGCGCAGGCTGAGCGCGGCGAATCGATCGACGGGGACGACGCGTTTGAGATTTTGCGGCGGCAGCGCGTCGAACGGCTGATGCCGCGGGAATGAGCGCTGCGTATCGGTTCACGCCGCAGGCAGCGGAAGACCTCGACGCGATCTGGTGGTTCATCGCGAAAGACGACCGGGAGGCCGCGGACCGAGTGGAAATGGAGATCATCGCCACCTGCCGCCGGCTGGCGAAACATCCTCCGATGGGAACCAAGCGGCAGGAAATCACGCCGCTGCCGGTGCGTTTTTGGACTCTCGCGAAGTTTCCAAATTAGGTGATCGTCTATCGTCCTGAATCGCGCCCGTTGCAGGTGGTCCCCGCACTACACGGAAGGCGCGACCTGAAAGCGGCTCTGGAAGGGCGGTATTGATTGATTTGCGCCGGGATTTTGACCGTTTCAGGCCGCTCCGATAGGCTGAAGGCATGAAGGAGCATCAAGCATGCAGTTAAACGTGCCCCCCGATCTTGAGGCTTTGGTGCAAAAGCGCCTCGCCACCGGCGCTTTCGCCAATGCCGAGGACGTGATCCGCTGCGCTTTGGAAGCTCTGGACGCTGAGGAGGGTTGGACCAACGAACAGCGCCGCGCGCTGGATGAGAAAATCGACCGCGCCTTGGAACAGGTCGCCGACGGCCGGGTCTGCGGACCGGAGGAAGCTCGGCGCAAGCTGGCCGCACTGAGAGAAGCTCACTTGGCGGATCCAGGTTGATCAATTCGGATCCGTTTCAGCTTACCGAAGATGCCATCCTCGATATCGATGCCATCTGGCTTTACCTCCTGGCAAGGGAGGGTGTGGAGACGGCCGATCGGATCGTTGCTGAGATCTTCGCAGGTTTCTATAGGCTGGCCGACAACCCGAGCAGTGGTCACCGCCGCGCCGATCTCACGAACAAGCAGGTTCTTTTACAGGGTCTTCTCCTGCCTCGTCATCTACGCGCCTGGAAGCAAACCCCTTCAGATTCTCGGGGTGCTTCATGGAAAGCGGAACGTGGCACGCATTCTGAAGGAGCGTTTATGAGAGCCGCGGCCCGTTACGGCTTTGAAGTTCCGGGGCGAGCAGACATCTCTGGCCGGTAGACGGGATCCCCCTGCTTGCCGCGGACCTGAAATGGCGATTACCGCGGGTCAGCCATGCGACCGCCTCCGGTCTCACCCAAAGGTGACGGACATTTCGCCGTGCTGTTTGCGCGTGGGCCGGACCGTGATCTCCACGTCCTGCCCGAGGGCGGTCAGGAATTCCATCAATCGGCCAACCGAGAAACTCCCCGCGCGATTGCGCATGAGCAAGGATACGTGCGGCTGCCTGATGCCGAGAGCCTTGGCGGCTTGGGACTGGGTCAGGCCGCGCTTTTTGATGATGCGGTAGAGCCGCAAGGTTAGCTCCGCTTTCATCAACTCCCGCTCCGGGTTCGCAAAACCGAGATCGGCGAACACGTTGCCGCTGCTTTCGGTGATGCGGACACGGGAAGTCTTCTTCTTCGGGATCTTGGCCGCCATGCTAGTTCTGCCTTTCTCTGTGGGCGCGTTCCGCTTCGCTCAGCCCTTGCCGGATAAGCCCAATCTCCTTTTTCGGAGTAGCTATGCCCCTCTTCGATTTCTTCCGGAAGGCGTGCAACACGTAAACCGCATCCTCGAAACGCACTGTGTAGACGGAACGCCACGTATCGCCGCGGTGGCCGGTCACAATCTCAAGGACGCTCCCACCTCCAAAGCCTTTAAGCGGCTTGGCCGCGGGATCGGTTTCCCCTTTCTGGGCAGCATAGAGGGCATGGCCTATCGCTGCCCTGACCGGCTGCGGGAAAGATCGCACGTCCTTATGGGACGATCCAACCCACCGGACCGGCTTTAGCTGCTCGCTTGCCATTATACAACTATATGTTTTTTAGTATACGGCATCCCCGACACGGCATCCCCGGCAGTTCAGGCACAATGATTATGCATGCATGCCTGGCCGTGGTTTCTTCTGCTGGCAACCGGCGCAGCCGTGGGGTGCGGGCCGCACCCTGCGTCCGGCGAGCCGCCATCCCTCACGCCGGCCGAAGCCGCGGCGGTCGAGAACGGCGTGCGGGGTTTCGCCCAGGACGTGGCCCGCGATGTCACCCGCGACGGCCCGGCGGCCTGGCGCAGGCACTTCGCCGACACTCCCTCGTTCTTCATGGCCGGGGACGGCCGCATGGTGTTCCCCAATGGCGCCTCCGCAACCGCCGGAATTCAGGGTGCCGCTCGCGCCATCAAGCAAATCGAGCTGTAGTGGGGAGATGACCTGCGGGTCGATCCGCTGGCGGCGCCGCTCGCCGTAATGGCCGTTTCGTACCATGAGATCCGCGTGGATGCCGCCGGCGGCCGCGTCGACGAGAAGGGGTTCTTCACGGGAGTCGCGGAGTATCGCGGGAGCCCTGGAGACGGGGGCGGGGCGCCCTCCGGACCCTGGCAGCTCCGCAACGTCCACTGGCCGGCAATCGTTCCTCCCGGACCTGTTCAATAGCCGGTCTGGCAGCCTTCCGGGCCGCGGAAGTCGCCGGCCGAGATTACATAAGTCTTACAAATCACAATGGAAACTCCTGCTAGTGTGGGAATTGACACTATCATTTGGGGAGATCCTGTGCGCGCAGAAGCAGATCAGAAATATTACCAGGAAGGTTGGAACTGGGGCACCATGGTGGTGCTCGTGCTTTTGCACGTGGGCGCCATCGCGGCGCTTTTTGAATTCACTTGGCCCGCCTTTTGGACGGCGGTATTCCTTTATTGGGTGTGCACCGGGCTGGGAATCAGCCTGGGTTATCACCGCCTGCATACCCACCGTTCGTACAAGACCGCGCTGCCCATCGAGTACTTTTTCGCGCTCTGCGGGGCGCTCACGCTGGAAGGCGGACCGATCTTCTGGGTGGCCACGCACCGCATCCATCATCAGAACTCCGATCTGCCGGGCGATCCCCATTCGCCGCGCGACGGGGCCTGGTGGTCGCACGTGGGCTGGATCCTGGTGGGCGAATCCAAGCACAACAACACGCGCCTGATGTCCAAGTATGCCCCCGATCTGGCCAAGCACCGTTTCTACCTTTGGCTGAACGACTGGCACTGGATGCCGTCCATAATCCTGGCCGTGATCCTGTATGCCATCGGCGGGCTGCCCATGCTGCTGTGGGCCGGCTGTTTCCGGATCGTTTTCGGCCTGCACGCCACCTGGCTGATCAATTCCGCGACCCACATGTGGGGCGCCCGGCGCTTCAACACCCGCGACGATTCGCGCAACAATTTCCTGATCGCCCTGGTCAGCTTCGGCGAAGGCTGGCATAACAACCACCACGCGCATCCGACCTCGGCGCGCCACGGGCTGGCCTGGTGGGAGTTCGATATCTCCTGGATCACCCTGAAACTGCTGCGCCGGCTGGGCATCGTCAGCAAGGTGCAAGTGGCCACCGTGAAGAGCCGCATCCTCGAAAAAGAAGCCGCATGAAGGAGCCCCATTCTCACCGCGGAGACGCGGAGAACGCAGAGGAAGCGCGGAGAAAGCCAACAAGAGAAATGTTTTCTCCGCGCTTACTCCGTTCTCTCCGTGTCTCCGCGGTGAAAGCGGCGGCGATCGCAGGTTTACACTGGGAACGGGCGGTGCTATGCCTGTTTCCGAGTTGTCCTATCAATCCGGATTTCTGAACGAGTTCGCCACCGAAGCCGTGGCGGGCGCTTTGCCGCAGGGGCAGAACGCGCCGCAGCATGCGCCGCTGGGGCTGTATACCGAGCAGTTCAGCGGCACGCCCTTCACCGCTCCGCGGGCCGCCAACCGGCGCACCTGGACCTACCGCATCCGGCCGTCGGTCACCCACAAGCCCTTCGTGGAGGCGCCCGCCCGCCTGGTGC
Organism: Bryobacteraceae bacterium; assembly: GCA_052144935.1. Taxonomy (GTDB): domain Bacteria; phylum Acidobacteriota; class Terriglobia; order Bryobacterales; family Bryobacteraceae; genus JOPF133. Next base: position 24,798 of record JBKQPR010000163.1, on the reverse strand, counting down.
GCAGCGGGCCGTTCGACGAGGCGCCCACCCCTCCCAATCAACTGCGCTGGAATCCACTGCCCATCCCCGCCCAACCCACCGATTTCGTGGACGGTCTGGTCACCATGGGCGGCAATGGCGATCCGGCATTGCAGACCGGCGTGGCCATCCACATCTACGCCGCCAACCGGTCCATGCAAGACCGCTTCTTCTACTGCGCCGATGGCGAGCTGCTGCTGGTTCCGCAATCGGGCGGCCTGCGGATCGCGAGCGAGCTGGGCATCCTCGCGGCCGCGCCAGGCGAGATCGCGGTGGTGCCGCGCGGCTTGAAGTTTTGCGTGGACCTCCCGGATGGCGAGGCCCGCGGCTACGTCTGTGAGAATTACGGCCTGCCCTTCCGGCTGCCGGAACTGGGACCCATCGGCGCCAACGGCCTGGCCAACCCGCGCGATTTCCTGACCCCCGTGGCGGCCTACGAAGATCGCGATGGCGATTTCCGCATCGTGGCCAAGTTTCTGGGGCGGCTCTGGGAAGCCGAGATCGATCACTCGCCGCTCGATGTGGTGGCCTGGCACGGAAACTGCGCGCCTTGCAAATACGACCTGGCGCGCTTCAACTGCATCAACACGGTGAGCTTCGACCATCCCGACCCCTCGATCTTCACGGTGCTGACCGCGCCCACGGCGGTCCCCGGTACCGCCAACGTGGATTTTGCCATCTTTCCGCCGCGCTGGCTGGTGGCCGAACACACCTTCCGCCCGCCCTGGTTTCACCGCAACCTCATGAATGAGTTCATGGGCCTGATCTACGGGCAGTACGACGCGAAGGCCGAGGGATTCCTGCCCGGCGGCGCCAGCCTGCACAACTGCATGTCGGGCCATGGTCCCGACGCGGAGTCCTACGAGCGCGCCGCGCACGCCGGGTTGAAGCCGCACAAGCTGGAGAACACGCTGGCCTTCATGTTCGAAACGCAACTGGTGGTGCGGCCGACGCGCTTCGCGCTGGAGACACGCGTTCTACAGCACGAATATTACGAGTGCTGGCAGGGATTGCGGAAGCATTTTCCGGCGGGCGGGCAATGACTCCGGTCCGGGCGTTGCTGGACCGGCTGATCGATTACGCCGGGCTGTTTCCGCCCGCGGCGCTCGAAATGTCCGCCGCCGTGCGCCAATACGCGGCTTGCCGGCGCGGCCCGCACGCTTGGGCGCTGGGCCGGTTTATCGTGCCGCTGGCGCGTCTGCCCGAGATGCAGCAAGCCATGCGGCAAGCCGCCGCGCCCATCGCGGAAGCCGGCGACTGGAAGCTGAGCGTGCTGGCGCTGCCGGGCGAGCCGCTGCCGCCCGGGATCGACTCGGTAGAAATGAAAATCGAACGGGCCGAGGACATCCGGCGCCTCAGCAGTCACTCGCCGGCCCTCCGTTACTTCGAGATTCCAATTGCCGCGGACCCGCGCGAGCTGGTGGCGGCGCTGGCCGAAACCGGCGGGCGGGCCAAGGTCCGGACCGGCGGATTGACGCCCGAAGCCTACCCTGGCGTGGCGGAGCTGGCGCGCTGCCTGTGCGCCTGCGCAGCCGCCCGTGTGCCTTTCAAGGCCACCGCGGGGCTGCACCATCCATTGCCGGGTCCAAAGGGCGCCCCGCCCATGCACGGCTTCGTCAACCTGTTCCTGGCCGCCGCACTGGCTTACCACGGCGGCGCGGGCCAGGATGTGGCCGCCGCGCCGGCCCACCACGGCGGCACGCGCTGGGATGTGGAAGCCACCCTGCAGGAGACCTCCGCCGAGGCCTTTCGCTGGGATGCGGACGGCGTGAGCTGGCATGGCCATCGCCTCTCCACCGCCCAGATCGCCGCGGCCCGCGCGGAGTTCGCCATCAGCTTCGGCTCGTGCTCGTTCGAAGAGCCGATCGCCGGTTTGGAGGCCTTGGGATGGCTCTGAGGATGCGCAGTTGGGTGGAGGCGGCCAACGATCCGCTGACGGATTTTCCGCTCGCCAATCTGCCCTATGGCGCGTTCTGCCCCGACGGACGAAAGAGCATCGGCGTGGCCATCGGAGACCAGGTGCTCAATCTGGGCGCGTGCGCCCGGCTGGGCCTGCTCCACGGACTGCCCGGCATGCTCGTCACCGCCACCCAAGCCCCATCCCTGAACATCGTCATGGCCCAAGGCCGCCCGTACTGGCGGCTGCTGCGCGAGCGGCTCACCGAGTTCCTCGGCGACGAGCAATATCGCGACGTGGTCGAGCCGCTGCTCGTACCCATGACTGAGGCGGAGATGCTCCTGCCGGCAGTCATCGGCGATTACTCCGACTTCTACGCGTCGATTTATCACGCCACTAACGTGGGCAAGTTATTCCGTCCGGATAACCCGCTGTTGCCGAATTATAAGTGGGTGCCGATCGGCTATCACGGGCGGGCTTCGTCGATTGTGATCAGCGGCGCTCCCGTGCGTCGGCCTTGCGGGCAATCCATGGATGCCGCCGGCGAGACGCCGCGTTTTGGCCCCAGCCGGTCGCTGGATTACGAACTCGAAGTGGGTCTGTTCCTAGGGCCGGGCAACCGTCTGGGCGAACCCATCCCGATGAATGCGGCCGAGGAACACATTTTTGGGCTGTGCCTGCTGAACGACTGGTCGGCGCGCGACCTGCAGGCGTGGGAGTATCAGCCGCTGGGGCCGTTTCTGGCCAAGAGCTTCGCTACGACGATTTCCCCTTGGATCGTCACCATGGAAGCGCTGGAGCCATTCCGCGCGCCGGCCTTCGCGCGAGCCGAGGGCGATCCGCCGCCGCTGCCCTATTTGACCGCGGCCGGCGACCGCGAGCGCGGCGGAATCGACCTGACCCTGGAGGTCTACCTCAGCTCGCGGAAGATGCGGACGGAAGGAACCGCGCCGCTGCGGGTGAGCCGCGGCAATCTGCGGGACCTGTATTGGACGCCCGCACAGCTTGTGGCGCACCACGCGAGCAACGGCTGCAACCTGCGTCCCGGCGACCTGCTGGCCAGCGGAACCGTATCCGGCCCCACCCGCGACGCGGCCGGCTGCCTGTTGGAAATCACGCGCCGCGGCGCGGAGCCGTTGGCGATCGCGGGCGGCGAGACCCGCCGCTTCCTGGAGGACGGAGACGAGGTGACCATCCGCGGCTATTGCGAGCGCGAGGGCGCGGCGCGGATCGGTTTCGGGGAGTGCCGCGGGGTGGTGGTGGGCTGAGGCTACGGCCGATCGCGCCGCGCCGCGAGCCGCTCGAAGAACGTGTCATGTCCAGTTTCAGCCCAAGCTGGCTCTGAAGCGCGCCGAAAATCGCCGGTCCGGTGCCGGAATCGGACGGGTCGGCGCACGGCGACCACCAGAGAGTGAAGTCGTATTTCCCCTTCAGCCCGGTGGCGTCCGTAACCGGCCGGGACACTGGCGACTCCAACGTGGAGGCGAGGTGCTCCATGGTTTCCTCGCAGGCCCGCATCCGGGTCTTGCCGTTCGCAAAGACTGTAAAGCCGCAGCCGGCGGGAGCTTCGGGAAAGCCGTCCTTGTCCAGGTGGAGCTTCGGAGGTCCGTCCGGTGGAGGCGGAGGAGCCTCGGCAGCGGCGCGCGTCGCGGGGCTTTCTTCCACCGACTCCTTTACCCTGAGACCGCCCTTCGCCACGGCCAGCTCACACACGAGCATTTCCTTCATTTCGCGGTGCACCGTCAATTTGAACCGCTCCGCCAACAGGTTCCGCCACATCCTGACGTGGTCCTGGGTGACTCCCTCGGGCACCTTGACGGCAATTTCGAACTGCCCGGAAGCGGTCGCGTTGAGTCCGGAAAGCCGAAAGAAATCGATGCCGTGTCAACGGGGCAGCGTGGCCAGCGTGAGCATGACGAGCGGCGGCCAGACCACCACGGCCAACTATATTGGCGCGGCTCCCTTTGCGATCGCCGGCGTGATGCAGCTCAATGCGCTGGCGCCTACGGGGCTGAGCGCGGGGAATGTTCCGGTGGTGGTCCAGGTGGGGGGCGTATCCAGGCAGCCGGGCGTGACCATCGCGGTGTCGGGGAATTGAGGATCGGGCAGGCCCGATAGCGCCCATTTTTGCAACCCCTGTTAGAATAATCGCGTGGCTCCGAAAGAGGAATACTCCCGCGCGGACGTCCGCCGTCAGTTCGGCCTCTCCGAGCGCCAGTTGCGAAGCTGGGAGAAGCGCGACCTGATCGCCGCCACCGAAACTTACTCCTTCGCCGATCTGATCGCTATCCAGACCATCCTCAAGCTGCGCGATAACCACATTCAGCCCCGCCAGATCGGCCAGGCGCTCGAATCCCTGCGCCAGAAACTGGATTGGATCAAGCAGCCGCTCTCCGAGCTGCGCATCGTCTCCGACGGGCGCAAGATCGCCGTTATGGTGGCCGGGCAGAAAATGGAGGCCCTTACCGGCCAGACGCTGTTCGATTTTGAAGCCTCCGAGGCGGGCGGCCTGCGCAGTTTCCCCGAACGCAAGCGCTCCGCCAATCTATTGCGCGAATCGGAAGCCTGGTTCCAGCGCGGCCTCGATCTGGAGGAGACCGGCGCCCCCGTGGAGCTGGCCATCGAGGCCTACGAGCGGGTGCTGGAACTGAATCCCAGCGCGGCCGGCGCCCTGGTCAATCTGGGCACCATTTTCTATCGCCAGCGCAAGTTCGCCGAAGCCGAAAAGTATTACCGCGCGGCCGTCGAGGTGGACGCCACCTACCCGCTGGCCCAATTCAATCTCGGCAACCTCTACGACGAACAGGGCCGCCTCGGCGAGGCTTTCGACCACTATCGGCGCGCCCTCAGCCTGAATCCCAAGTATGCCGACGCGCATTTCAACCTGGCGCTCTTATGCGAGCGCACCGGCGACAACCTGCGGGCGGTGCATCACTGGAGGAGTTACCTAAAGCTGGACAATTCCGGCCAGTGGGCCGAGATCGCCCGCCGCGAGTTGGAGCGCCTGCGCCAGACGACGCTGATCCACTCGCGGTGAGTGGGACAGCTTCGGGCTGCGGGCGGGCCCCGAGAGCGCACGCGGCGGCGCGGCGGTTTTCGCGTAGAGTATCCGGACAACTGATACGATGAGATGAAGGTTGTCACCATATGACGCTGACCATTGACCTTCCAGACGACGAGATCGAGGCCCTTGCCGCGAAGGCGCGGGAGCAGGGTATTTCCGCCGAGGAGTACGCCCGGCGGGTGCTGGAGCACGATCTTGAAGTGGCCGCGCCACGGCGGCGCCATATCTCCGAAGCGATCCGCGATAACATGCGCAAGGTGCCTCCGGAAATCCTCGCCGCCATGCCTAGAGACGGAGCCAGCGAGCATGACCACTACATCTACGGGTTGCCCAAGAGAAACCCGTGAAGCTGGTTTTTGCCGATACGTTCTACTGGATCGCGCCGACCCTTCCCGGAGACGCAGCCTATGCCCGTGCTGAGCAGATCGCGGATGACATTGTGACAACCGAGGAAGTTCTAACCGAGTACCTCACGTTCTTTTGCGCTTCACCCGAATACCTGCGCCGGGAGGTGGCAGGCAACGTGGAGGCGATATTGCATGATCCGACCGTGCGTGTCATTCCGCAGAGCCACGATTCCTTCGTCGCGGGGTTTGAGCTTTACCGGTCCCGCTCGGACAAAGGCACAGCCTGGTCGATTGCATTTCGATGCAGACGATGCGCAACGAAGGGCTGATTGAGGTGCTGACCAACGACCGGCATTTTGAGCAGGAAGGTTTCCGGGCGCTGTTCCGCGACTCATAGGCTCTTATGCGAGCGCACCGGCGACAACCTGCGGGCCGTGCATCATTGGAAGAGTTACCTGAAGCTGGACAACTCCGGCCAGTGGGCCGAGATCGCCCGCCGCCAGTTGGAGCGCCTGCGCCAGAACGACGCTGATCCACTCGCGGTGAGTGGGGCAGCTTCGGGCTGCGGGCGGGCACAGGAGGCGCACGTGGCGGTTTTCGCGTAGGGTATCCGGACAACTGATACGATGAGATGAAGGTTCTCCCGATGTGACGCTGACCATTGATCTTCCGGACGAGGAGATCGAGGCCCTTCGAGCGAAGGCGCGGGACCAGGGCATTTCCGCCGAGCAATACGCCCGGCGGGTGCTGGAGCACGATCTTGAATCTTCGCCGGCGCCGCGGCATATTTGGGAAGTCATCGCCGAAAACATGAAACAGGTTCCCCCCGAAGACCTTGCCCTTCTGCCTCGGGACGGAGCGAGCCAGATCGATCATTACATCTATGGCGTTCCGAAGCGAGATGTGTGAGGATTGTTTTCGCCGATACGTTTTATTGGGCCGCCCTGACGAGTACCGAGGATGCCGCTCATGAACGCGCCATGGATCTCAGCCGTGCCCTCGCGCCCGACAAAATAGTCACGACCGATGAAGTGCTTTGTGAGTATCTGGCATTTTTTGCCGGCGCGCGGCCCAGCGTCAGGGCCTAGGCTGGCGGAAACGTCGCCGATCCGATCAAGAGCCTCACCGTTTTGGTTGTTCCTTAAAGCCGGGAATCCTTCCTTGCAGGCCTGGAATTGTACCGGTCCCGTCCCGACAAAGGGTACAGCCTGGTCGATTGCATTTCGATGCAGACGATGCGCAACGAAGGGCTGATTGAGGTTCCGACCAACGACCGGCATTTTGAGCAGGAAGGTTTCCGGGCGCTGTTCCGCGACTCATAGGGTCCGCGGTTTTCAAAAACTCAGTCCAGGGGCAACAATCCCGTGCCGCGCGAGCGGTCTATGGCGGGAACCGGTAACTGGCTCTACCGGCCTTCCTCCGACGCCGCTTCCGCCTCGGAGGCCGCTTCCGGCCCGGCTGCCTCGGCTTCCTCGATCAGGCGGCGCGCTTCTTCCGCCCGCTCCCGCGGCACCTGCACCTGGTACCCCAGGTTCGGAAACGGCGACCCGATCACGAGGGCCGGAATGCCGGTCGACTCCAGCAGGCTGCTGAGAGCGCCGGCTTCCATTTCCGAGTCGATCGTCGTGGCGGTGTACAGCGTCACCATGTCGAGGTCGTGCGAGGGGTTTACGCCTTCGGTCCGGTCTGCTTCGTGCTCGCCGGATTCGTCGGGTTCGGGATCTTGCGCCATGCCTCAAGGATATCGCAGAATAGGAGGGGACCGTCCCTAAACCGGTTCCCGTGGCGGAGGAAACAAAATGGCCGACCAGACGGAAGACAACGAAGGCAGCAGTGCACTGGCGTGGTTTATCACGGGCGCGGTGATCGGCGCGACCGTGGCGGTGCTGTACACGCCGCGCAGCGGCAAGGATACCCGCCGCCTTCTCACCGAGCGCACCCAGCAGGGCCGCGAGGCCATCACCGGGACCGGCAAGGACCTGATGGACGCCGGCAAGGACATGTTCGAGCGGGGACGCAAGCTGATGGACGACGCCTCGGACCTGTTCGAGCGCGGCCGCAAGCTGGTGCGCGGATAAGCCGGCCGATGGCGGGCGTTGGCGTGGGCGAGTTCCGGATCGCCCGCATTCTGGACCACGTCCACTGGTGGGATGGGGGAACTTTCTTCGGCGTGGTCCCCAAAACCCTCTGGAGCAAGAAGGCCGAGCCGGACGATCGGAATCGCATCCCGGTGGCCTTCAACTGCTACCTGATCGAGGGCCGCGGCCATACCATCCTGGTGGAGACCGGCTGCGGCGACAAGCCCGACGAGCGCATGCGGGAGCGTATGAGCCTGGCGCCCGACGCGGCCCCGCTGACCGAGGTCATCGCTCAGCACGGCTTCGACCCCGAGTCCATCGACATCGTCATCAACAGCCACCTGCACTGGGACCATTGCGGAGGCAACACCATCCTGGATGGAGCCACACGTGGCGCCACACGTGGAGCCTCCGCGCGGCCGGCCTTTCCGCGGGCCCGTTACTTTGCCAGCCGCGGCGAATGGGAGCACGCCCACGAGCGCCTGTCGCGCGACGGGGTGAGTTACAACGATCTGAATTACGACCCGCTGGTCGATTCCGGCCAGATGACCCTGGTGGACGGCGATGGCGAAGTCTCGCCGGGCGTGTGGATGCGGCGCGCCCCCGGCCACAACCGCGACATGTGCGTAATCACCGTCGAAAGCGGCGGCGAGACCTTTTGCTTCCTCTCCGACCTTACGCCCACCGCCGCGCACGTGCAGCCCACCTGGGTGCTGGCGTTCGACCTGTATCCTCTCCAGACCATCGAGAACAAGCACCTCTGGCTGGGCGCGGCGGCCGACGGCAACTGGATCTGCGGGTTCGGCCACGAAGTGGAGATGGCGTTCGCGCGCATCCGCCGGCATCCCAAAACCCACTTTGCGGCGGAAGCAGTCCTTGCAGGTTAGCGGTTGAAAGGGCGCGTGGTTGGGGGCGAAAAGACGCCACGCCCGGCTGGATGGTCCCATCGCTGAGCCAGCCGGACATCGATGTCCGGAAATTCCAGGGTGATTTGTTGGAAACAAGCCACTTAGCTCACAGTCGGCCGGACATCGTGTCCGGAAGCCGCTTTCCGCCGCCGGATCGCCGCTCCTGGCTGGATGCCCGCCCAACCGAACATGAATGTTCGGAAATTCAAGGGCGTTTTATTGCAAACAGGCCACTTAGTTCGCAACGGACCGAACATTGATGTTCGGAAACCGGTTCCCGCCGCCGGATCGCCCCTGGCCCGGCTGGATGCCCCGTCGCCGAGCCAGCCGGACATTCATGTCTGGAAATTCCAGGGTGATTTGCTGGAAACACGCCACTTAGCTCGCAGTTGGCTGGACATGTGTGTCCGGAAACAGGTTCCCGCCGCCGGATCGCCCCTGGCCCGGCTGGATGGCCCGTCGCCGCGCCAACCGAACATCGATGTTCGGAAATTCAGGGGTGTTTTATTGCAAACAGGCCACTTAGCTCACGACGGACCGAACATCAATGTTCGGAAACCGGTTCCCGCCGCCGGAATCGCGAACGGTTCGAAAACCGCCACGCTCCTCCCAAGCCACATTGTATGATGCGGCACCCGCGTGGCTGGCGGTGGGGTAGCCGCGAAATGTCGGTAAGTAGTTGAATCGGATGGCGAAAGAGGCCAGAAAGAAATTCGGCGAAGTTTGCGAACGGGTTTTTCGCGGAAGGCACCTTGTAAGATGGTATGGATGGCGACCGCAACCCTTACTCAATTCCGCAACGAGCCGTTGGCAGATTTTTCCCAGCCCGCCAACCGGCAGGCGATGGAGAGAGCTCTAGAAAAGGTGCGCTCCGAGCTGGGGCGCGAGTACCAGCTCCGGCTGGGTGGCGAGTGGATCGCGACCGGCGACAAGCTGGTCTCGGTGAACCCGTCGCGTCCCATGGAGGTGGTGGGAGTACACCACAGGGCCACCGCGGAACTGGCCCACCGCGCGGTCGAGGGCGCTTACGCGGCCTTTGCCGGATGGAGCCGCACTCCCGCCGGCGAGCGTGTCCGGCTGGCCCGCGAGGCCGCGCGCATCCTGCGGGTGCGCAAGTTCGAGTTCGACGCCTGGCTGGTTCTGGAGGCCGGCAAGACATGGCCCGAAGCCGAGGCCGACGTTTCCGAAGCCGTCGATTTCGCCGAGTATTACGCCTGCGAGATGGAACGCCTGGCGGCGCCGCAGGCCGTGCTGCAATTGCCCGGCGAGCACGACGAAATGATTTACCTGCCGCTGGGCGTGGGCGTGGTGATTCCGCCATGGAATTTTCCGCTGGCCATTCTGGCGGGCATGACCATCGCGTCGCTGGTCACCGGCAACACGGCGGTGGTGAAGCCCTCTAGCGAAACCCCCACCATCGCGGCCAAGTTTGCCGAGGTGCTGCTGGAAGCCGGCTTTCCGGAATCCAGCTTCACCCTGCTCACGGGCAGCGGCAGCGCGGTGGGAGACGTGCTGGTGGAGCATCCCAAGACGCGCTTCGTGAGCTTCACGGGCTCGCGCGACGTGGGCCTGCGCATCAACGAGCTGGCCGCCAAACCGCGGCCCGGCCAGGTGTGGATCAAGCGCGTGATCGCGGAAATGGGCGGCAAGGACGCCATCGTGGTGGACGGCAACGCCGACGTGGACAAGGCCGTGGATGGCGTGCTGGCCTCAGCCTTCGGCTACCAGGGCCAGAAATGCTCGGCCTGTTCGCGGGCCATCGTGGACGCACGCGTCTACGACCAGTTCCTGGATAAGCTGGCGGCCAAGACCCGCCAGATCAAGGTGGGACCTTCGGACGACCCGGCCAACTTCATGGGCCCGGTGATCAGCGCGGGCGCGCAGCGGACCATTCTGGATTACATCGAAACCGGCAAGCGGGAAGGCCGCCTGGTGGTGGGGGGCGATGACGCCGATGGAGATGGAGCCGACGCGCCCGCGGGCGGCTACTTCGTGGCGCCCACGATCATCGCGGATGTGGACCGCGGCGCGCGCATTTTTCAGGAGGAGATTTTCGGGCCGGTGCTGGCCGTCGCCAAGGCGCGCGATTTCGCGCACGCGCTGGAGCTGGCCAACGATTCGCAGTACGGCCTGACGGGCGCGGTCTTCTCGAACGATCCCGAGCACCTCCGCGAAGCCCGCGAACGCTTCCACGTCGGCAACCTCTACTTCAACCGTAAGTGCACGGGCGCGATGGTCGGCGCGCATCCTTTCGGCGGGTTTAATATGTCCGGAACCGACTCGAAGGCCGGGGGCCCGGACTACCTGCTGTTATTCGTACAGGCTAAGTCGGTGGCCACCAGGATTGGGTGAAGCGGCGGGAGCACCCGACGCGGAGACGCGGTGGCGCGGAAAGAAAAACTGAGACGGGCCTTTTCCCCGTCTGAGTCTCTAACGCACCCGGCGTGCCGACCGTGTACAATGGGATACCTTGCCCACCGTTCTTCGCGCGGGGCCGTACCGGTTATTCTTTTACTCGGCGGATCGGGATGAACCTCCTCACGTACATGAGGAGCGGGAGGACGGAGAGGCAAAGTTTTGGCTGGAGGCGGTGCGCTTGGAGAGTAGCTCCGGCTTCGGCCGGTTGGAAGTTGGACGCATCGAAAAACTGGTCGCGACAAACGCGGCTCGGTTGTTGAGGTCATGGCATCAGTATTTCAGCGAGTGAACTCAGGGGAGCACTGGCCCGGGGCATCAGCGTGAGCGATGACGAGCTGGCCGCGGACCTGGCGGACGGCAGAACCATCGCGGCGCCACTCGCGTGGTTCCCGCGTCTGTCGGCACACCGGCGGAGCGGACCAATTGGCGCGTGATTGGCGGTGGCGAAGGGATCCACTGGCCGGATCTGGACGAAGATATCAGCGTCGAAAGTCTTCTGGCGGGCCGCAGATCCGGCGAGACGCAGGAGTCTCTCCGCCGATGGCTGCAGCGCCGCGAGCCGGCCGCCTGATAACGGTAGAGGCGCGCGGAGAAGCCGAGGCGCGAGGCAACCTCCACGTTTACGCACCATCGTCCGTCTGCTCCAGCAGGAGAGTAACCGATCATGCGCACGAATGCCGGACTGATTGCCGCCGCCGTTTTGGGGAGCTTACTGCCCGTCCACGCTCAGGAGAAGCAGGAGCCCACCGGTCCCGCCGTCTACCAAGTGGAGTTCAACATCCGCGAGGGCGGCGAGGGAGCGGCCCCACCCAGCCAGCACTACACCATGGTCATCGACGAATCGCGGAAGGGAGTTTTTCAGGCCGGGAATCGTATTCCCGCGGTGGTGGGAGACCTTCATGGCGGCTATATCGATGTGGGCGTAAAGATGGAGTGCTCGGTGCACGGGTCTAACGGCAAGGCCGACCTGTCCGGCAGTATCGAGCTGAGTAAGATCGACGGACAAGTTAATACAGGTGGTATAACTGAACCGATCATCGGACAGACCAAAATGGCGTTCCACACCAGCGTTGAACTGCGGACACCTACCGCGATCGCCGCGCCGGCGAAATACCAGGTGGAGGCAACGGTTACGAAGCTGCAGTGATGGAGTCCACCACCGCGCGGCACTCCCCGAAACCGATCCGGGCTACGCCCTCGCGCTGGCAGCAGCCGCGGATGGTCACCTCGTCACCGTCCTCCAGGAGGCGGCGGGTCTCGCCTCCGGGCAGAGTTAGCGGCTCCGCGCCGCGGCGCGTGATTTCCAGCAGACAGCCGGCGGCATCGCGGGTGGGGCCGGATACGGTTCCGCTGGCCAGCAGGTCGCCGGGGCGCAGGTTGCAGCCGTTGCTCGAGTGGTGCGCCACAAGCTGCGCGGGCGTCCAATACAGCGGTGGGACCCAGCGCCGAAGTCAGCGGAAGCCAAGGCATTCCTGGTGGTCACGGCTGAAGATCCCGGCGACGGAGCCTTCACGACCCAAATTGCCGGCTTGAGCCTGAACGGGCTGAAGGACATGGGGAAGAACGGAATCCAGCACCCCTCCGGCAACGCGCACTCCGCCATGGCTACTCCGGCTTCGCCGCTTGTCCTGTCACTCCGTCTTCAGCACGCCACTGGTATTCCGCTTGGGCACCGCGCCGACCGGAATTCTCTTCACCACCTTCATCGTCTTGAGGTCCACCGCAACGACTGCATCGTCACCTGCAGTCGCCACGTACAAGCTCGTGCCGCCCGGCGGAATGGTCAGCCACTCCGGATGCGACCCCACCGGCACCACCTTCAGGAGCTGGCAATCCGGCAGCGAGTAGGCCGCCACATAGCCGTAATACTTGCTCGTCACCCACAGCGTCTTTCCGTCCGGCGTGATTGCCAACCCGTGCGCCGGCGCCCCCTGGATTCCCTGCGTCTCCTTCTCCATGCCCTTCGGATCCGGGAGCGTAACGCGCTTGACCTCCTGGCGGGTTGCAAAGTCCACTATCGCGAAGCCGTGAAAATCCGAAAGCTGTACGACGATCTCCCTGGTCGATCCGTCCGCATTCCTGGTAAACGCCATCGGCCGTATCCCGGCGCTCAGCGTCAGCGTCCACGCCACCGTATTGCCGGCCGTGTCGATGACGTTGATGGTGCTCGCCGGAATCGACCCCGCCACCGCATACTTGCCGTCCGGCGTTACGTACACGTTGTGGATCGCCCCCTTTACGGGTATGCTCTTCACATCGGTGAGCAAGGCCGTGTCGATCACGTCCACCGCGCCCGGCGCCTGCGCAATCGCCACGTAAACATGCGAGCCGTCTTTGGACACGGCCACGTTGTTCGGCCGTCCGCTCAGTGGAATTCGCTTGAAGACCTTCAGCGTCTTGGCGTCCACCACGTCCAGCGTGCTCAGCGACTCATCGGTGACGTAGATTCTGCCGCCATCGGGCGCGATGGCCACGCCGTGCGGCACCTCGATGTCCTCGATGGTTCCGACCACCTGATTGGTGGCAGGGTCGATCACGTGAATGTTATCCCCGGCTGAATTCGTCTGAAGCACGCGGACCGCCGCGCTCAGCGACGCCGCCGCAACCAATAGCCCGAGCATCGTACGAGTCACTTTGCACCTCCCAGTGTCCGGCCGTTTACCCAGGCGGCCAGCGTTTGCCACTCGGGATCGTCCTGCGATTTCCAATGCTTTCCGCCCGCGTGGAAATGGTCTCCGCCGGCAGCCGTTGCCAGCGGATGCAGCAACAGGGGGCTCTTCGTCGGGTTCCCCGGAACCACGAACTGCTTCCACATGGCAAAATTCTTGCGCGACTGTTCGTCGCTCCAGCCGGTGGCCCCAGCCGCCAGCGGTTGCAACGGCGGGCTCCCGTGCGAGTGGCAGGTTACGCATCGCGCGTGCCCCGGCCGATGCCTGAGAAAGATCGGCTGCACCCGCTCTTTGAAAAAGTTGTAGTCCAGGGAGGGCGTGTCCGCCGGCGAGGCAGACCGCAGAGCCAGCAGCGTACCGATAGCCAGAATTCGCGTTCCCGTCATGTTCCCCTCGTTCTGCATGATAAGCGCTGGCGTGCCAAAACGCCAGGGGTCTCCGGAGTGGGTGGAGTAGGAGTGAGTTTTGCCGGCATGTACGCCACCAACCCGCGGCGGATCGCGGAGTCCCACACCAACCCTGGTATTTCATTCCGTAATAGGGACTTCGTACGAATACCGGCTACCAAGAGCGCCATGGCGACTTCGTCAAAGGCTGGCCGCATCGTGGTGAGGTGGGCAGAAGGAGTATCGGGCGACTTCCAGAACTCCGCATCGGCGCGCTCTGCCGGTCGTCCGACGTCACGCCGGGCACAGTCCAGTCATCGATCCATGGGATGGCGTTTTGCCGATCAATCCAAAACCTGCCTTGGTCCTCGATTGGCCGCGAATGCCGCCGGCGTGCCGGCCCAGCCACCGCCGAGCGCCGCTTCCTCGCCTGCGTTTTTGGCGACGACATCTTTGGTCCAGCGATACTTCGCTTTCGGATACATCTGCTCCAGCTTTCCTGTCCGTCCACACCAGCGCACCAGAGCGGCGAACTCCTTCACGTCAGCGAGGGTCTTGCCAACGGCGGTGAATGCACGGTCGAAGCCCGGACGTTCAATCTCGGACTTTGGCGTCCATCGCAAGGGTTAGCCTACGCTTAACACACGCCGCTCCGATTGATAGGCCCTAGCCGCATCTCCCCAACTGGAACACCATGCCAATAAATGCGAATTCGATCATGGACACTGCCATCCGCATCGACCTTGCATTCATCGAAGCATCGGAACTGAAACGTGAATCCCCGGTACGACGCAAGAAGCCGGTATGGCGTGAAGACAAAGCCCGTTTCCGTCAGGTTGATGTCGGCTCCCAATGGCATATGATCGGCGGTGGTGTGAATTCGATCCGGGGCTGTGAGTTCGCAGAACATCTTTGCTTCCACAAGGCGACCGGATGAAAACTCAAAGCGATCGTTCACAATCCAAACTGTACCAGTCAGCCAAACGGCTTCGCTCGAATGGCGAACCTTCTCATTCGGGCAGCACCACCGAAGCCACCAACTCGGAATCAGTTCGCCATCGCCTGTCCACACGCCGCTGAAAAACTCTCGAACTTGGAGCGGACTCGACATGGCGATCAGCTTATCACTCTGCTCACAATCACCGCACGGAGGAGACCTACGCGCTCATGCGATGCTTTCCCGCCGCGGGGTTGGCTTAGCGGGGAGCGCGACGCGCCCTCCCGCCGCGTCTTGCGGCGAAGGCGGCCAGGTGGGCGACGAGCCCGGCCCCATGGCCGGCGCGCCGCGGTGTCGCAGCAGAGCGGTGCAGCATGCCAAAATGGAATTCCTGGTGAAACTATGAAGATAAGCATTTCCCTTGTCCTTGGCTGCTCGCTGGCCGCGTTGGCCGCCGGCCCGTTCGCGATCGACAAGACCGATCCGGAGGCAGCCGGCATGAATCCCGCGCGCCTGGCACGGATTCCAGCCCGTATGAAAGAGTTCGTCGTGGCCGGCAAGACCGCCGGCGTTGTGACCCTGGTCGCCCGGCATGGACACGTCGCCAGTTTCGAAGCGGCCGGGTATCAGGATCTCGAAAGCAAAACCCCCATGCGTACCGACACCATCTTCCGGCTGGCGTCGGTCACCAAGCCGGTCACTTGCGCCGGCATCATGATTCTGGTGGACGAGGGCCGTCTCTCGTTGATCGATCCCGCCGAGAAGTACCTGCCGGAATTCAAGGGTCTGAAGCTGAATCCCTGTGGAACCCTCGCGGGCTACAACTGCGCACTGCTCACACCGTCTCGTCCGGTCAACATCCTCGACCTTATGACGCACACCTCGGGTCTGCCGGGCACGGCGCCCGGAGGCGACGCGCCGCCCAACACGCTGGCCGAGAGAGTCGCCGCCGTTTCCCGGGCAACCTTGCTGTTCGAACCGGGGACAGCATGGAATTACAGCAATATCGGGATCGCCGCGCTCGGCCGCATTATCGAGATCGTGACCGGGCAGCCTTACGACCGCTTTCTAGACGAGAGAATTTTCCGGCCGCTTGAAATGAAAGACACGTTCTTCTTCGTTCCGCCGGACAGGGCCAACCGCGTAGCCTCGGTCTACACCTATGAGACGGATGGCCTGAAGCGGGTTTCGCTGCCGCCGCCGAAGTTTCCCGCGCCGGAGGGCGGCCTCTTCAGCACGGCCGGCGACATGGCGCGGTTCCACCAGATGCTGCTCAACAAAGGAACACTGAACGGGCAGCGTATTCTGTCGGCTGCGGCCGTGGAAGCGATGACCTCGTCACAGACGGGCTCGATGAAGGCGGGGTTTGCTCCCGGAGTGGGTCACGGCTTCGGCTTCGAGGTGGTGCGCGAGACGGCCGGCACTTTCCGATATAACTCGATCGGCAGTTACGTGAAGGGCGGCGCCTATCGCACCTATGGGTGGGTGGACCCGGCCAAAGACCTGGTCGGGATCATTTTCATGCAGCGCACCAACGGCGGTGGCGATGTGGCGGACGAAATCAACAGCTTTATGGCCATGGCCGCGGCGGCCATCGAGCACTGAACACCGGCGACGCTTTCCGGCCGCGGACCTCGGCCGTCGAGGCGGTCACGAAAGTCCCCTCCTACGCGCGCGCGGGGAGAATCGATTTTCAGAGGACCGGACGGCGTGCCCGAGCAGCCACACCTACCGACCCGCGATCTGCGATTGCGGTACCCGAGTGCCTGGTGCGCGGCAGCAAACTGGTGGCTCCCCGGTCTCCCGCGGCTGGTGGCGAGCCGCTCCCGACGTGCGCCAGGCCCAACTACGCCCCCGATCGCCTGATTCTGTACCTTTGCCGAAGACCACTCCCTTACGGTCGTGGCTCTGAGCAGAGCCGCGAGCGTTAGCGAGCGGTTTCAGAATAGCACCGAATCACGCGGTCTGAGACCTAGTCTGGCCGTTTCAGCGCGGCGGCCTGCCCGCGCCGGTCACGCCTCAGCGTCACCCCTTTACCGCGGCAGAGCCGCCAGGAGTGTCATGTAGCCGTCCACCAGGAGTCCTTCGTAGCCGTGCGGACCGCCGTTCCAGTCCTTCCAGTCGTAGGTCATCCCATCCGGCCCTAGCGTTTCACAGCCGTTATCGGAAAATGCACGTCACACGAGGTCGATCGGGGCAAGTCTCAAGCGCCGCAGCACTTCTTGAACTTCTTCCCGCTCCCGCACGGACATGGCTCATTGCGCCCGATCTTCGGTTTGGTGACTATGGTTGTAGCGACACTTCGCTTCGCCTCCTTGCGGAGTTCGGCCGCCTCGCCTTTGCGTCCCTGCTCTTCGCAGACATCGGCCAGCCGTTCGAGCATATCAAGGCGATCCCTGACCTGGTCGACGGCAAGCCCTTCTCGCAGAATTTGTTCGGCTCGTGGCCAGTCCTGTAACTGGGTGCGCGTGAATCCGTAGCCATCCGACCACCCGATCCAGCCCCATCCCCAGCGCGGATCGGCGTGCAACCAATCGCGATAGAGCGCTTCGGCTTTGCCGGTCTCGCCCAACTCGAAATACGACTCCGCCAAGGCGCGCCGCCGGTTCTCGGTCATCAGGTCATCTTCCGCCGGAAAACGCCGCAGCCCTTCTTCACACACGGCGATCCGGGCGGTCAGGAACTGCCGATCCTCCAGCCCCGCGTTCCATAACGCGTCTTCCAAATCCTGGATCCAATTGAACAGCAATTGCGAACCTCGAAACCTTTCGTCGAACGCACGGATCGATGTGAGGCCCCTTTTGTCGAGCAGACCGAGCACGTCCTTCCACGCCTCCAGCCAGATGTGGCAAGCGGCCGAACCCTGTAAGTCATATCCGGCCTCGATCTTGTCATCCAGTAACTCGAAACAAGGTTGATCCGGAAACCAGCGCTGCCATAACGTCGTCAAGCAAACCCAGATCCAGTCGCTTTCCATCTCCGCTTGCCTGCCGTGGAAGGTGCGCTGGTCGAGCAACGGCGTGGCAATCTCTTCGGCCGAGAGTGCCTCCCGGCAAAGCCGTTCCAGCGAAGGGCGGTCCAGTTCGATATCGAAAGACCGCAGCTTGGCCAGCAACTCGTCATCGGTCAGTGGTTTGGCATCCGAGCGAAGTACCTTGTCCGCAGACTGCTTGCGGAACTTCGCATCCTTGGCGCGCTCCTTCTCCGCGAAGCGATCTATGGCTACCCACGAGAACATGCCTTCTCCGTTCCTGGCAGAGCGTTTTACAGCTCTACAATACTCTACACGCTCACGCGCGCGCGAGGAAATAGCTAGTTCTCGAAGGGAGGCGGCAGTACCGAATCGCCCGCGTCTTCCTTGCACGCAAGAGCCGTCAACTGGAGACGTCGATCGACGAAGGCGCGCAGTTCGTCCGGACGGCCCCTGTGGCCCGCTAGCGGTTGGAAAGTGGCGAAGGTTGGCCCCCTACGAACCCCCTTAAGACAGGTCCCATTCAAAAAGCGAGCTTTAGCCAGACGACAAGCCGAGTGAAGTGTGGAAATATTCAACGACCGCCAGATTTTTGCAGAAGATCTATGGTATAAGACCACGCTTTCGAGTATATTAAGGTCTGAATATATCTGTTCTCTAGATCAAATGTAAAGGAGTCTTGCAAAAAATGATGGGAGTCGCAAAACGTCGGCGTTCTCCGAAAGCGCTAGCTGGTCTCTGGGCAGCGGCGCTGGCGGTTGTGGCCGTTCCCGCCACATTGAACGCTCAAACTCTACAGGCGCCAGTTCTCGCGCTTCGGCCGGTGACGACCGGTGACCTTGCATTATACAAGCTGCCTTCCACAGTCCAGGTGTCAGGCGGCTTGACCACGGTGGCAATCGGCGAACCCATGTATTTGGAAGTCCAGGTCGATGCCACGCTTACGGCCAAGCAAATCGGCAGCGTCACCTGGACGCTGGTTGTCAAGCCGGCTGGGTCCAACGCGCAGTTGGCCGCCAGCCCGCTGACGTCGAGTGTGCCTGTATACAATCCTTCCGACCGGCTCATCTACCAGGTCGCCGACCGCAAGCTTCTGCTTCCGGATGTGGCCGGCTCTTACATCGTGAGCGCATCGGTGACCGCCGGCGGCAGCAGCCCCACGACGGTCGCTCAGACATACACGGCCGCCACGTACATGGGCATCACCACCTGCGCGGAGTGCCACAACACCGGACCGGCGGAGAAGATGGTGGGACCCTGGGAGACAACCCTGCACTCCCAGATTTTTACTTCCGGCATCAACGGCGGCAGCGGCACCACCGGCGTCAACTGCCTGCCCTGCCACACCGTCGGCTACGATTCGAACAACAGCGCGAATGACGGCGGCTTCAGCTATCTGATGCAGCAGTTGAAATGGACCTGGCCGACCACGTTGCAGGCCGGCAACTGGAACAAGGTTCCCGTTTCCTTGCAGAATGTGGCCAATATCCAGTGCGAGAACTGCCACGGTCCCGGCAGCGCGCACACGGGCAGCGGCGGCGACACGAGCGCGATCTCGATTCCCCAGAACACCGGCCAGTGCAACCAGTGCCACGACGACCCGACTCACCACTTCAAGGGGACGGCGTGGGAGAACTCGATGCACGCCGTCACCACCACCGATCCGGCCGGCAATGCCACTTGCGTGGGCTGCCACACCGGCACCGGCTTCATTCAACGCATGAATGGCATCAGCCCCATTACCGACACCTCGTACCACCCGATCGATTGCGCCGGCTGCCACGAGCCACACGGAATCACCGCCACGGGGACTACCCACCAGATCCGCAACATGATCTCGGTCACGCTGGCGGAGGGCACCACCGTGCCTCTCACGGGCAACGATAGCCGGGGATACGCTGTCACCGCCGGCGAGGGCATCCTCTGCATGCAGTGCCACCAGGCCCGCGTCAATGCCTCGACGTATGTGAACAGCACCGCTGGCAGCGCACACTACGGCCCGCACGAAGGCCCCCAAGCCGACATGCTGATGGGCACCAACGGCTACACCTACGGGCAAAGCATTCCTACCTCCGCCCACCAGTTCGTGGTTCCCAACACCTGCGTGACCTGCCACATGCAAGAAGTTGCGACCACCGATCCCGGATTCCTCCACGTGGGAGACCACACGTTCACGCCCAGCTACACTCCCACCGGGGGACAGAAGGAGATGCTCGTGGCCGCGTGCCAGACCTGCCATGGCCCGGACGTCACCACGTTCGACTTCCCGCTGTTCGATTACAACGGCGACGGCGTGATCCAAGGCGTGCAGACCGAGGTGCAGAGTTTGCTCGACAAGCTATCCACCCTGCTGCCGCCCAACAACTCGGTGAAGACGTCTCTCAGCATTGATTCCACTTGGAATCAACACCAGTTGCAGGCGGCCTACAACTGGCAGTTCGTCAACAACGATGGCAGCCGCGGCATCCACAACACGGCTTACGCGGTGGGGCTGCTCAAGGCCTCCATCGAGGATCTCCAAGCACAGCACTAAGCCTGTGCTGACGGCCCGGCGCCCCGCCTGGGGCGCCGGACCTCGCCTTCGGTAGAGACCTCTGGATAGCAGCAGGCGAGCAGGAGGATCTTCGCCCAATATTCGCCAGTGCTGTCCAGGTTTGGCTCAGCCAATCGTCGGTGCAGTGTTGCATCCAGGGGCAGCCCGCCAGCACACGGAGAAACTCCGCACTCGGGCTCGTCGGCGCTGCGCCTTGGACGTGAGCCTTGATGCGGCCGTCAGCCGTTCAGTGGGGCTGATTCGTCAGGTTCCGGCCGGTTAAACGGGCTTATCGGAAAGTGGGAATCGCCGGGCGGTGGGTCTTGTCACAAAGGACAGTTTTGTGAAACGCCTGAGCCAATTTCTGCCGCTTGAGATTGATCCGGCCGCCGCGAATGTGAGCCAGGTCGTAGTGAGCCTGTGGTGCGAGCCAACTCTTGGGCGCTGCCGCCGAAGACC
This sequence comes from Bryobacteraceae bacterium, assembly GCA_052144935.1. Taxonomy (GTDB): domain Bacteria; phylum Acidobacteriota; class Terriglobia; order Bryobacterales; family Bryobacteraceae; genus JOPF133. The sequence goes on along the minus strand of JBKQPR010000163.1, from coordinate 4,113 downwards.
TTTGACCGTCTCACCGCCATTTCCGCCGAAATCCCGCGCTTCCCATTTACCAGTTAATTCGGCTGGGCGCGTGATGGTAATCGACACATCAACGTCCTCGGTCGCCGCCGGGCCCAGAGGGCACCCCAGAGGGCACCCCAGAGGGCACCCCAGAGGGCACCCCAGAGGGCACCCCAGAGGGCACCCCAGAGGGCACCCCAGAGGGCACCCCAGAGGGCACCCCAGAGGGCACCCCGCCCGCGGCGGTGATCCAGCGTGCGTTCCAGGTTTGCCGCAGCAGCGTTTCCCGCAACAGCCCCGGCAGTTCCTGAGCCGCCAGGGGCGCAGCCGCCGCGGCGCCGATCTGGAGCAGAAACCGGCGGCGAGTCGAATCCCATGTCATGCGTGCCACGGTATCTCCGTACCGGGCGCCAAGTCAACCCTGGGATACACCCTGGGATACTCCACCACCGCCTGTCCGCTTTCGATGGATGCCAGAACCGCCGCCGCGTCGCGATGCAACCGCCCGGTATCGACACCCTCGTAAGCCGGCAGATACGCCGCCAGTTTACGCAGGGCCTTACGCAACTGCCGGCAGGCTCCCACCGGGTTGCCGCGCCGGTGATGGTAGAAGCCCACCGCCACGTGAATCAGCCCCTGCAGGAACAGCCGCCGCGGCCCGCGCTCGGGAGTCCAAGCCACCTCCAGAACCTCGTGGCACTCGAAGTACGCGCCGCGATTGAACAGTTCGATCCCTTCGCGCAGCAATATATCCATGTGAACCATACATACTCACCGCGGAGACACGGAGAAAACGGAGGAAGCGCGGAGAAGAGCCAAAAGAGTTGAGTTTTCTCTGCGCTTCCTCCGCGCTCTCTGCGTCTCCGCGGTGAACGACTTAGCTTCGCGGTGAACCATACCCGGCTCTAGTATCATACCCTCATGGGTCACTATCTGGCCTTCGATCTGGGCGCGGAGAGCGGTCGCGCGATCTCCGGCACGCTCCACGAAGGAACCCTGGCAGTCGAAGAACTGCATCGCTTCCCCAATGAGCCGCTGCGCACGGCGGATGCGCTTTGCTGGGATACCGAGCGGCTGTGGGGCGAGGTCCAGCGCGGCATCCGCATCGCCGACGAGCGCGGATTCCGGCTGGACGGCATCGGTATCGACACCTGGGGAGTGGATTACGGCCTGCTGGATGCGAGCGGCAAGCTGCTGGAAAACCCGCGCCACTATCGCGATGCGCGCAACAACGGGATGATGGAAACGGTCTTTGCCCGCGTGCCGCGCGAGGAAGTATTCAGCGCGACTGGAATCCAGTTCATGCAGTTCAACACTCTGTTCCAGCTATATGCGGCCAAGCTGGGCGATCCCGAAATTCTGGCCCGCGCGCGCCGGCTACTGAATATGCCGGACCTGTTCAACTATTGGCTCACCGGAGAGGCGCGCTCGGAAGCCACCATCGCCAGCACCACGCAGTTTTTCAGCCCTGTGACCATGAGCTGGGCCACCGGCCTTCTAGCGCGCCTGGACCTGCCCTGCCAGATCCTCTGTCCCGTGGTAATGCCCGGAACCGCGCTGGGTAAGACGCTGACTCCGCCGCACACCTCGGTCTATGCCACCGCCGGTCACGATACCGCTTCGGCTGTGGCCGCTGTCCCGACGGCCGGCGGCGAGGATTGGTGTTACATCAGCTCCGGCACCTGGTCGTTGATGGGCCTGGAACTGGACCGCCCGGTGATCGGCGAGCAGTGCCTCGCGCTCAACTTCACCAACGAGGTGGGCGTCGCGGGAAAGATCCGGCTGTTGAAGAATATCGCCGGGCTGTGGCTCTTGCAGGAGTGCCGCCGCGCCTGGATGGCGGAAGGCATCGTGTACAGCTACGAACAGCTTGCGCGCATGGCCGCCGGGGCCCGCCCGCACTCGGCCGCCATCGACCCGGACGCATTTCTAGAACCCGGTGAAATGCCGCGCAAGATCGCGGAGTATTGCCGGCGGACCGGCCAGGAACCGCCCGCCACGCATGCCGAATACGCCCGCGCGATCCTGGAGAGCCTGGCGCTGCGCTACCGCCATGTGCTCGAGAGTCTGGAGATCCTGGGTGGCCGGAAGATCTCGACCATCCACATCGTCGGCGGCGGATCGCGCAACGCCGTGCTCAACCAGTTCGTGGCCGATGCCACGGGGCGGCGCGTAGTGGCCGGGCCCGCCGAGGCGACCGCCATCGGCAACATCCTCGTCGAGGCCATGGGCGCGGGCGAACTCGAAAGCTTGGACCAGATCCGCTCGGTGGTGCGGCGCTCCTTCCCGCCCGCCGCCGTGGAGCCACACGTGGAGCCACACGTGGGGCCACAAGTGGAGCCGCACGCCGCAGCCGATTGGGAGCGGGCTTATGAGTGCTACCGCGGCATCGTGGGCTAACGGGCGTACGCCGCGGCCCTTCCATTCGTGCAACTTGCCTCACGCCCGGTTTTCCCGTATCTTGAGGGCATGGAAGTACACTTCACCCCCGAGACGGAAAAGAAGCTCAGCGACCTCGCCGCGCAGAGTGGACGCGGAACCGCCGACGAGCTTGTGCAGGATGTCGTAGAGGGATATTTCGATGAGCTTGCGCAAACGCGCGAAATGCTCAACAGCCGCTATGACGACCTAAAGAGCGGCAAGGTGAAGCTCATTCCCGGCGCCGAGGTTGCCGCCTACTTCCGTGAAAAGAGCGCCGCCGCGCGTCGCTCGCAGTCCGGTTCATAACCGCGTACGACTTCCACCCGGAAGCCCGCTTCGACCTCGACGAGATTTGGGAATTCATCCGCGCCGATAATCTCGATGCCGCCGATCGGGTGATTGCGGAAATTTTGGCCGCCATCGTTACTCTCGGCCTTTTCCCGGTCGGGGCCACAGACGCCCGGACCTCACCTCACGGCCTCTGCGTTTCATTCTGGTACGTGAATACCCGATTGCCTATGCGCCTTATGAAACACCGCTGTGGGTTGTCGCAGTCATGCGCGGACGGCGCAGCCCCGCGTGTGATGGCCGCAACCCTCAGAGGCCGGGAGTAGTCTCTTTGCGCCCCCGAGGCCGCCGGCACAACAGCGATACGGGAAAGATCGGCCTTGTCCGTGGTGGCCTCGACCTATTATCCCCACTCGCTGGGCGGGATTGCTCTGCGCGGCATCCTCAGCCGCCCTCAGCGCGCGTACTCCGCGGCCCCCAGGAAGTGCAGAGAGACGTAGGTCTCCTCGCCCACCACCCAACTATCGTGGCCCGGCGGCCATCGTCCATCGAGGCTGCGGCGCGCCCGGAAACTACCATGCCGGCGTGTTCCACCTGGCAACTGGCGGCGCCCGCCGAGGGATCCACGTGCTCCGACCATTTCCAGCCCGGTTCGTAAGTGGCGCGGCCGATGATGACGCCGGGAAATTGAACCGTCTCGAAGCGGCCCTTCGGAAATGTGCGCACCTCGTCGGGCGAATCGAATCGTTTCAATGACGCCGGTCCTCCCGCCATTCTAACCGGAAACATACTCGCCGGATTTTATGCCGGATTTGATGGTGCCGGATTTGATGGTTGACACCGGGGCCCGCGTTTGATATTACTCGCGGGCATCGTGACCAAGAAAGAACTGGTAGGCAGGATCGCAGTCGAGGCACAGCTTACGCGGGGCCAGGCGGCGCGCGCTCTAGAGGCCTGCATCGGGGGTATCCAGGCCAGCTTGCAGCGGGGGGACCGGGTGACCCTCTCGGGTTTCGGGACCTTCGCGGTGCTGGAACGCAAGGCGCGCCGGGTGCGGAACCCCAGAAACGGGGGAGACATGCAGATTGCGGCCCGGCGCGTGCCGCGATTTGCGCCGGGGACGGACCTGAAGTCGGCGATTGACAAGCCAGGCGGCACCGGCTAACGCGCTTGTGGGGCGGGCAATCCTGCCAGGCAATCCTGCCCGCAGCCACCTTTTTAGGCGGCTCTTCCCGGCCCCGCGCGAGCCGGTGCATCCGGCAAGCGCCGGCTGAAAGCCCAATGCCATTTAGTTTTTGGGTGGGCCTTAAATAAAACATAATTCATGGTTTATGTTTTAGTTATGACCTCCCCTGTTTCGCTCGACCTCACCATGTTCCAGCGGGTTCTGCATGTCGCAGCATC
>JBKQPR010000162.1:0-84783 GCA_052144935.1 Bryobacteraceae bacterium | reverse complement strand
CACCGGTCCGGTGCACTGTCCAGGGTGGGCAGCGGAGGGATGGCCGGAAATGGGCCAGGCTCTCATGAGCTGTCCGGCGGCCGGGCGGGCCAGCGGTAAGCGGGCAAGGTTTGGATGCGAATCATGGAACCCTTGCCGCATTTCGGACAGCGGTGGGAAGCAACCTCATCGAGGGCTTGCCGCAATTGCTGGCAGCTCTGCCACGAAGGGAGTAACTCGGTGACCGGGGCCTGGATCAGCTTACGGCACAGCGCCAGCTTGGCTTTGCGGTTGCGGTTGGCCAGCCAGCCGAAATGACGGATGCGCTGGAAGCCGGGCGGCAGTACGTGCAGCAGGAAGCGGCGGATGAACTCGGTCGCGTCCAGGCGCATGAGCTTAGGCTTGGCGGGTTGCCGGTAGTCCTTCCATTGGAAAGTGACCGAGGTGTCGTCGAGGGCGTGTAACCGCTCGTTGGAGATGGCTACCCGGTGGGTGTAACGGCCCAGGTATTCCAACACTTGTTGCGGGCCGCCAAAGGGGGGTTTGGCGTAGACCACCCATTCGGTGCGGAGCAGCGCTTGTAGATAGGCGGTGAAAGCCGCCCGGTCTTGTAAGTAGTGCAACTCGCCGTGGAATTGCAATTGGCGGTTGTCGAAAGCGGCCGTGAGAGCTTCCAGGAACAGACGTCGGAACAAGCGCGACAGCACCCGTACGGGGAGGAAGAATCCGGGACGGCAGGCGATCCAGCGCTGGCCGTCGGGAGATAGTCCACCGCCCGGAACCACGCAGTGCAGGTGCGGGTGATGCAACAGGTTCTGTCCCCAGGTATGCAGCACGGCGAAGAAGCCGATCTCAGCACCCAGGTGGCGAGGGTCGCGCGCGATGGTAGTGAGGGTAGCGGCCGCGATACGGAACAGGAGGCCGTAGATGACTGCCTGGTTCTGTAGAGCCAGGGCGGCGATCTGTTCCGGCACGGTGAAGACCACGTGGAAGTACTCGACCGGCAGCAGTTCGGCTTGGCGCTGTTGGAGCCACTGCTGCCGCTCGGTGTTCTGACACTTGGGGCAATGCCGGTTCCGGCACGAGTTATAGGAGATACGGGTAAAGCCGCACTGGCTGCATTCATCGACATGGCCGCCCAGAGCGGCCGTACGGCAGGTTTCAATGGCGCGCATGACGCGCAGGGCCTGGCGGGGCAGGGACTGGTGCGCGCGATACGCTTCGCCGTGTTGCCGAAAAATGTCAGCCAGCTCCAGGGCTGGCCGGGACATGGGCGTTACTTTCTGGCGGAGGGCCGGGCGGGACGCGCCTGGCGCACGAGTCTATCCAACGGGCTGGCAGTGCCGGCGACAACCTGCACGGCCACGTGCGTATAGCGCGCGGTGGTTTCCAGGCGGCGGTGGCCCAGCAGGGCCTGAATGACCCGCACGTCGGTACCGTTTTCTAACAGGTGCGTAGCAAAGCTGTGCCGCAGGGTGTGGGCGGTGATGTGTTTGGCGATGCCCGACTGTTGGGCGGCGTCCCGGCAGGCGCTGCCCAAGGCGCCCGAGGTGAGGTGGCGTCCCTCGCGCCAGGAGGGGAACAGAAAGCCTTTGGGTCGTGCGGCGCGGTAGTAGCAGCGCAGCACGGCCAGCAGGCGCGGCGAAAGCATGGTGTAGGTGTCCTTGCGACCCTTGCCTTGGTCCACGCGGATGACCATGCGGGCCGAGTCGATGTCGGTGATCTTCAGAGCTACGGTTTCGGAAATGCGCAGGCCGGCGCCGTAGCAGGTCATCAGCGCGGCGCGATATTTGAGGCTGGGAACATGCTGGAAGAACTGCGCTACTTCTTCCGGGCTGAGCACCACGGGCAGTCTTTCGGGGCGGCGCAGGCGTGGGAAGCAAGCCTTGCCCCAGGGCATTTCCAGGGTTACCAGGTAGAGGAACTGCACTGCCGAGATGAAGGTGTTGATGCTCTCCGGTGAGAGTTTCTTCTCGTGCAGCAGGTACAGTTCGTACTGCCGGACAGCTTCCAGGTCCAGGCGTTCCGGGCTGGTGTTGTAAAACTTGGCGAACTCGGCCACATAATTGATATAGCTGCTCTGGGTGGTAGGCGCGAGGCCGCGTAATTGCATGTCCTCGATGAACCGTTGACGTAGCGGTGTCATAAGGGGATCCTTTCGGGAATTGGAATTGTGGTTATTGGGGTAACCGATTCCAGTGTGGCCCCGGCGGCCCGCGCTTGTCACCCAGGGGAGAGCACAACTTGTTCCGCAACCGCTGCCACCGATACCGGGGCGGTCGGCGACGGATCCGCGTGTGACAGGGTTGTCTCCCGACGAGAATGCCGGACCGCAGGGAATTTACCGCGCAGCGGTTTAGTTCAACGGGGTGGGCAAGGGTGGTCGGTTCGCCGATTGGGCCAGTTGGCGGCGCTAAGCCGACTTCCCAGTAGTAATCCGGCCGGCAGCGGAAGCAGGCCCAATTAAGGCTTCGTACTTCTTCAGAATCCGCTGCTTGAACGAAATGCGTTCGTCCGCCGGTACGCCGGGCAGGTGTAACGAGGACACAGGTCCTGGCTTTCAATTCCGTATCCGCAGGAATTCGCCAGTCGAGCCGGATGCCACAGAGTCGGCGTTGTGGTTTCGAAAGGCGAAGGCCCAAGGCGCTTCTGCCGGCTGCCGGCCCAGCCCGGACCCGCAGCGGCAGAGCGCGCCTTGGACAGCCTGCCTTGACCGAAAACGGCCAGCCAGTCCGTGCAGATGCGATTAGCCGGCGTCGCCTCCGCCTCCGAAGCCGTGCTTGGACTCGACGATTTCTAGCCACCGTTCCCCGATCAACCAGTTTGTGCGGTCACGCCCTTTGATCTTAGAGTCTCGCCATTTCCATCGTCTTTTTTCGGCCTGGACGAGGCTGAGTTTACGTAACGCACGCTCGCCGCCCACCAGCCCCACTTCGATTTCTTCCGGCTCCAAGTGGCACTTCTCCCGCATCTCATCGAACGACAGGATTCCATCGTAGTAGGGAATGCTTGGGTCTCCACTCTCGTTGTATCTTTTGACCGCCTCGCGGAGGCGGGCTGTCATGTCACGTAGTGGTTGGCACCCATAAATTTCTCTGCCAACTCCCGGATGTCGTCCCACGTGAGGACAGCATCTGCACCAATGTCCGTGTCCTTCGGCAGATTTTCTGGGACGATGGCGACGTGGCGGTACGCACGTATCTGCGGACGATGGGTAAAAGGTGAGACACCTGCCTGCGTTGGGAGATCAGCTGGTTCGTGAGGTCTGCCCAATTGAAGTCGGAAAAGAACTTGCCTTCGCACACCACAAGCCCATGGCCTGCTATGATCACGAGGTCCGGGGCGTCTCGCCGCTCTTTTTCGCCCTCTTCACTCGCAACGTCGGCCCCCAGCCGCAGGCCTGCTGCTATTAGGTCGCGGGCGATGTGAAACTCGGTGATGACCTCCACGTCTTGATAGTCATATTCTGGCGTACCCTTCGGCCCTTGGACGCCGAATATATTGTGCAGCCCGGTCGCTTTCTCCTCAACGAGGTCCACAAACTCCTTGACGCCCTGGAGGTCTTTATGGAAGAGCACTGCGGGTAGCAAGGTAGCGGTGAAATAGCGCTCACTACGAACGAGGTCGTCAAACCGCACGTTCTTTTCAGAGTTCTCCGATGAATTTGTCATTTCAAACCTCCCACCATTGACCGTCCTGACGGAGCACGACATTGTCGAACAGTGCGGGAAACCGCTCCGCCTCGAACGTGTGAATCGGTACCAATGCCTTGGGGTTAACGGCCGTAGCGAGGCGCTTGAGGTCGGCAATAGTTGCGTGCCCCGACGTGTGGATTATATCAAACGGAATGCCGCGAGCTTCACAGTCGATTTTCAATTGTTCACCCGAGCCTTCTTTAAGATAGCCTTCCCACTGGGACCAGATGACCCTTGCGCCAGTCAGCGCTCCGGCACGCACGAAATCGCGGAGCATCCATGCACGAAAGAGCATCACTGAGCGGGGGGCGTGCTCGGCGAGTTGCTCCGGCCACACACGGAAGCCACGGTAACTATCGACAATTGGGGCGATGTTCTTCTTAACGAGTTGAACTCGTTGCCGTTGGGGGATAAACACCGCGAGGTTCGGCCAGCCGCGAACCGGTTTCGGTATGCTGTCGTGACCGGTCGCCTTCAGAACCTCTGCGGCGTAGGCGTCAACAATGAGGGTCCGCCCTGTTTGCTTGGCTGCCCGGTAGATCGTGACGATGCGGTCGATGTTCTGAGCCGAGCAGGCGACCAGCACGATGCCCGGTGTCGTCTTGAAGCGCTCTATGAAAATACGCTCCAGTGCTTCCTCGGTTGGAAAGCTTTCACTCTCCCCAAGTCGTCCAAGGCTTGATCCCTCCATTAACATGACATCAATGTTCTTCGGCGGCTTTTTCAGCATGAGTTCGAAGAGCTTGCTCTTTCGACCATGAGCCCGCAGGTCGCCGGAATAGAAAACGCGCCGCCCGCCAGCTTCGATCTCCAGAGCGTAGGCATCGAATCCTGAATGATCGACCAGATGCGGTGTGATGGTGAACGGACCAATTTGCAGGGGCTTACCGCTTTCGAGATGTCTCCAGGCATTCGGTGCGAATGCATCGGGCACGAAGTCCGCCGCTGCACGCATAATGCGCTCGGTAGCTTTGCCCATCACGATCGGGATGCCGGGGCGAACCTTCGAAATAAGCCCCCAGTGGTCGCGATGTCCGTGGGAAAGGATGATTGCGAGAAGCGAAGGATCATCTTCTCGGAGGCCAGAAATTTGCGGAATGAGTGCCGGGTCCGCTGCAACCGCATCGAGCGGCAGGCCGAGATCGACAATTATGCGGCTTCCCGACGCTTCGATCTCGACGCACGTGCCGCCAATCTGTTTGGTGCCGCGATGGATGCAGACCTGCATACTATTTTGCAACCCGGAGGAGCCAGTTTCATTTTAGTTCACAAGAAAGATGCCCAACCGGCAACATTCAGCATCCTCTGAACGTCGCCGCAGCCGTTACAATCGATGTTGCCGATGAACGAGGCTTTATTGGCTACGCTTTCCCATTCCTTTGTGGGTATCTTCTGGGCCGTCCAACAAAAAAGGATCGGCGCCAGTTCTTCTGGATCATCGATGTCCGATCTCTGAAGCCGAACCCTATGGTGACATGCGGCATGAAGATTTGACACCCGACTGGCGGGCGATACGGAAATAATCTTCCCTCCTTTTTGCATCGGTACCGAGAAACGCACAGGGATTCTGTAATCCATCTTGGCGAATCGTTCCCCGCTGCAATCCGGCACCATTACGGGAGCCGGTTCTGCTAGTGTCCCGAGTGCCTGGCCTTACGCTGCCGGTGCTCTCCCGAAGCGAGTTCATCGAGAACTCCGTGCAACGAGACCATCGCGAACGTGTCCAGCTTGCAGTATTCGAGGAGTTGCTGACGGGTTGTCTGAACAGCATCGCCGACGATCTGGCCCCGCGCCATCCGAGCGAAGCGCGCGATCGCCGTCTCACCATTTCTCACATCGAGGTCTTCGTAGGAAAGGTCCGGGACTAGCGCCGGGAGAACCTGCTTGATGGAGAATGAGCCCCGGAAGTCTGGGTGGTAGACGTTGTCCCTGATAATGGCAAGCATATCTGTTAGCCTACCTAAAATCAATTCGAGACGGTCGGCCAAGTCAGGGTAAGATTCTTGGAGCGCCTTGATCCGCTGCTCCTCGAAGGGGCTGTACACGATTATGGAGCCGCGGTCTCCGACGGCTGCAATGAGCGCCTCGGCGAGTTCCCGTTCACAATCACGACATGGATCGGCAAGGTACTCGCTGTGCGCCGGTTCTGAGTCTATGCTTTCGCGGTGGTGAATACTGAACTGCGTCAGAACCTGTTTGTGGCATCCGTGCCCGGGGTAGAGGGGGAGAACCGTCGCGACTGTCTCGAAGTCGAGGTAGTGGCACGGCCATACAACCCCCGCCAAAGCTCCTTTCAGGCTCGCTCCCACGACGATATTGCCGGACAGGGCAGAGTCCCTCATCCGCTGCTGTCGTTCATTGAGTTTTAGGTCAGATGGGACGTCTGCGAGGTCTATCACCCCGGCCTCGGAGAGCTTCTTGAGCTTCGTTTGGTGAAGTTGAGGGATTTCGAGGACGCTGTGAGCGGCGCCCGTGCGGAGGCATGTATTGCCGAAGCGCTCGCACTCTCTGCAAGCGGAACTCAGTTTCGCCTCGGGCGGATCGTAGCTGAATAGGGCTGCAAGCGTGGCACTCTTCGCCTCCTCAAACTCCGCCGCGCGAGTAATCGCCTCGCCGGTCCTGTCGACGACCTCGAAGAGTTGCTCCGGACCGCCACCGAATCGATATGCGCGCGAGAGGAGGAGAAGCGAGGCTCTGCCGACTTTTATGCCTGCTTTGCCCAGAATCCAAACGGTATACGCAAGGCCGTCCGCGAGGTCGTTCATTTGAGATCTATCCGAGAAGCTCGATTTCACCTCGATCACGTGCCATACGCGGCTATCGCGCCTTAGGATGTCGGCCTTTGCGATGAACGGGGGCAGCGAGAACGTCGGCTCGAAAAGCGTGTCCACACCCGTGCTAATGAGTTCGTATGTAAGGTCGGCGCCAGACCGCGCTCCCGACTTTCCGACCATGAGGCCTTCCGGATAGAGCTTCCGAGCCAGAGCGCCAACCTCCTGTCCCTGTTCCATCCGAAAGCGTGCAGCTTCATCGGGGGCTGAAATCCCTTCGCGGAGGCGGTACCAGGCTCCCAGCAGGCACTGCATGGCATGCAGCCAGTCAGACTTGGTGACCGTATCACGCATTTTGTTAATCCTTCTGTGCTAAGCAACTGCGCACAGTATAGCGACTTGCTCAGTCCAGAGGGCAGCCTGCAGAGACACCCCTCCGGATAGGTAACTAAACGCGCTTGTAACCGTTAATCCGCTCGATGCGGACGTAAGGTCGCGTACCGGAAACGCTGACGGCCCGGAACGCCGACCCGCCTGTGAGGAATGCACCTGATCCGGAAAGGGCGACGCGGCAGGCTGTTCTAACGCCGCGCGCTCTCTGGTTCCAGCCCGGGGCCTGGAAGCGCCCCGGCAGCCTGTGGCAGAAATGCGCGACGGCTCATCATGAGCGTTTTGGGCAGGGAGTGGTCGTTTGGAATCAGTAACTTACGTTCTAAGAAACGCTCACATGAGCCGTTTGGACGAGTCCCTCAAGAGCCGCTACGCCCTCTTTCCGGCAAAGGCGTAGCGGAAGCCATTGTCCGCAATGCCGCGGAGCTCTCGCTCGCTGAAGCCAAACCTCGCGGCCGCCAGACGGTACTCGCCGGTCAGGGTACAGCCGAACATGGCCGGGTCGTCGGTCGCCAGCGTGATCGGCACTCCGGCGTCAAACAGGCGCCGCACCGGGTGATCTTCCAGGCGCTTCACCACGCCCGTCACCAGATTGCTGGTGATGCAGATTTCCAGCGGGATATCGCGGGCTTTCAGATGCTCCATGAGGGCCGGGTCGGCGGCGGCGGCGATGCCGTGGCCGATGCGCTCGGCGCCCAAATCCAGGGCCGCCCGGATGGATTCGGGTCCCATGCTTTCGCCGGCGTGGGCGGTCAATCGCAGGCCGGCCTGGCGGGCGAAGGCGAAGACCCCGGTGAACCATTCGGCCGGTCCGCGGGCTTCGCTGCCGCCAATCCCGAACGCTACCACTCCCTGGCCGACGCGCTCGGCCGCCAGCTCGGCCACCTGCCGCGCCGGTTCTACGCCGAACTGGCGCACCGCGTCCAGAATCCAGCCGACTTCCACCGGCGAGCCTTCGGCGGCCTGGCGGATGGCCTCGAAGATGGGCGCGAACTCCTGCCCCTTCCACAACACCACGCCGGCCGCCACCGTGATCTCGGCGTAGCGCACGTTCTGGGCGGACAGACGCTCCAGCAACCGGCGGGTGATGTGGGCGTAATCGGCGGGGGTGCGCAGGCGCTTGCCGATGGCCCCGAAGGCCCGCAGAAAGGCGTCGAAATCGGGGTAAGAGTAAAGCGCCCGGAATTGCTCCACGGGGGTGGCGGGGTCCAATTCGTGCAGGGTTTCGGGCTCCACCGAGCCTTCCAGATGCAAATGCAGCTCGGCTTTAGGCAATTGCGCGAGAAAATCGTCCATACTTGTCTATTGGGCCCCGGGGACCGCTCCCTGACGGTCGCGGCTCGGATGCCGCGGCTCGCATGTCGCGGCTCGGATGTCGCGGCTCAGTATTGTTGGGGAGCCGCGACCGTGAGGGAGCGGTTTGCTGGGACCCATACGATCAGGCTCTCATGACTGTTGAAGAAATAGAAGCCATAGTGGGCGGTTACCACGGCGACGCCTTTCGCATCCTGGGGCCGCACCGGACGCGCAAGAAGGGGGGGCAGGGCCGCTGGGAAGTGCGCGCCTTCCTTCCGCAGGCCGAATCGGCCGAAGTGCTGGCGGGCGCCGAGCGTTGCCCCATGCAGAAGCAGCACGACCAGGGCTTCTTCTGCGCCTCGCTGAACGGCGACCCGGAACGCTACACCATCCACGCCAGGCTGTGGGACGGGCGCGAAATCGAAATCGACGACCCGTACCGCTATGGGCCGCAGATCTCCGACACCGACCTGTACCTCCATACCGAAGGCACCCTGCACGAGGCCTACCGCACGCTGGGCGCGCACCTGGCGGAATCCGAGGGCGCGGCGGGCGTGCGCTTCGCGGTATGGGCGCCCAATGCGCTGAACGTCACGGTGGCCGGCGAGTTCAACGATTGGGACGTCCGCCGCCATCCCATGCGGCGGCGCAATGGCGGCATCTGGGAGCTGTTCGTGCCGGGCCTGGGGGTGGGCGCCTCCTACAAGTACAACGTGAAATCGCGCTTCGCGGGATACCAGCAGCTCAAGGCCGATCCCTACGCGTTTTCCTGCGAGCTGCCTCCCAAATCGGCGTCGGTGGTGTGGGACCTGGCGCGCTACCAGTGGGGAGACGCGGCGTGGATGGAAGCGCGCCCGAAGACCGAGTGGCTGAAATCGCCGGTCTCCATCTACGAAGTGCACCTGGAATCCTGGATGCGCGGCCCGATGGGCCAGCCGCTCACGTACCGCGAGATGGCCGTCAAGCTGGTGGAGTACGCGCGGCGCATGGGGTACACGCACCTCGAGATGCTGCCGGTGATGGAGCATCCGTTTTCGGGGTCGTGGGGCTACCAGGTGATCGGCTATTTCGCGCCCACTTCGCGGTTCGGCACGCCCGACGAGTTCAAGTACCTGGTGGATTGCTGCCACCAAGCGGGCATCGGCGTGATTGTGGACTGGGTTCCGGCGCACTTCCCCAAAGATGCCCACGGGCTGGTGTTCTTCGATGGCACGGCGCTCTACGAGCACGCCGATCCGCGCAAAGGCGAGCATCGCGAGTGGGGCACCCTGGTCTTCAACTACGGGCGCAACGAGGTGCGCGTCTTCCTGATCTCCAACGCGCTGTTCTGGCTGCAGGAATATCATATCGACGGGCTGCGCGTGGATGCGGTGGCCTCCATGCTGTACCTGGACTATTCGCGCCAACCCGGCGAGTGGCTGCCCAACCAGTTTGGCGGCAACGAGAACCTGGAGGCCATCGACTTTATCCGCCGCTTCAACGAGCTGGCGCACAAGGTGCCGGGCGCGTTCACGGTGGCCGAGGAGTCCACCGCCTTTCCGGGCGTTTCGAAGCCGGTCTACCTGAACGGCCTGGGCTTCACCATGAAGTGGAACATGGGCTGGATGCACGACATGCTGAGTTATTTCAGCAAGGATCCGGTGTACCGCAAGTTCGAGCACAACCACATCACCTTCAGCCTGCTGTACGCCTTCACGGAGAACTTCGTGCTGCCCATCTCGCACGACGAAGTGGTACACGGCAAAGGCTCGCTGCTGAACAGGATGCCGGGAGACGAATGGCGGCAATTCGCCAACGTGCGGGCTTTTCTGGCATACATGTGGATGCACCCGGGGAAGAAGCTGCTGTTCATGGGACAGGAGATCGGGCAGCGCGAGGAATGGAACCACAACGCCGGTGTGCGGTGGGAGCTGCTGGAGTTCGAGCCGCACCGCAAACTGCAGGCGCTGATGCGCGAGTTGAACCGGTTTTACCGGGAGAATCCGGCGCTTTACGAGGTGGATTTCCATTACACGGGATTCGAGTGGGTGGATTTTCGCGACGTGGAGCACTCCGTGATCGCGTTTCTGCGCCGCGCCGAAGATCCCCGCGACTTCCTGCTGATCTGCTGCAATTTCACGCCGGTGCCGCAGAAGGGCTACGAGTTCGGAGTGCCCGAGGAGGGCTTTTACGAAGAAGTGTTGAACACCGATTCGGCGCTCTACGGCGGGAGCGGCATGGGGAACGGAGGGGCGGTGTCGTCCAAGCCGGTGCCCAAGCATGACCGTAAGCACAGCATCGCCGTGACGCTGCCGCCGCTGGCGGTGGTGGTGTTCCGGAAGAGGTAGGGGGTGGGTATGCGACTGACACACGTCCGGGCCAGTAACTTTAAGAGCTTTAAGGAACTGGATATTCGGCTCGACAACCTGAACGTCCTGATCGGGGCGAATGCTTCCGGAAAGTCTAACTTCGTCCAGCTTTTCACGTTTGTTCGCGATATTGCGGAGAGCGGGCTGGAGAATGCGATTTCGATTCAGGGCGGAGCGCGGTATTTGCGGAATGTGAGTTGCGGGGCGGACGAGACGCTGATGGTTGAGTTGTCGGGGGAGACTGAGCCTGGCGATCCGAGCTTTCTCCCCGGCGGTAAGCCGTCACCGGTGATCTGGTATACCTATCGCGCGTCTCTGGCATTTCCACCTGGAGGAAATGTGTCCATTGAGGAGGATGAACTCCACGCCAATGTCGGTGGTAGATCTGATTCAATCTTCAAACTCAAGAGGACGACGAACGGATATCGGATCGAAGGCGACCCGGATTTTACGGCTGGCTTTGTCGTGGATTCCCTAAACTCGCAATTCGAAAACGCCCGCGCGCCGAGGCTCCTGATCGAAAACGACATCGCCCGATTGGTGTTCTTTCTGAACGGTCTGAAACTGATCGCAACGTATGACATCGATCCGAAGGGGCCGAAAACCGGCGTACTGGGTGCAAAGAGCGAATTGGAATTTGACGCTGGTAACCTCGCAATCGTCCTGTCCCGAATTCTCTCGGACGACGAAGACCGCCGGAAGCTGCTGAACCTGTTGAAGGACGTTCTGCCGTTCGCGGAGGAACTGGAAACCCAACAGATGCCTGACAGTTCTCTCTTCTTCCACATGCGCGAGCGGTTCTCACAGCAGCCCATCCCGGCGTTTTTCCTTTCTGACGGCACGATCGATATCGTGGCCTTACTTGTGATCCTCTACTTCGAGCGGAAATCCCTCGTGGTCATCGAAGAGCCGGAACGGAACTTACACCCTTCGCTCATCTCCAGGCTGGTCGATCTGTTCAAAGATGCCTCCCAGCATAAGCAAATCATCGTTAGCACCCATAACCCGGAGATCGTGCGGTATGCGGACCCGGGGCAACTGATCCTGATATCGCGCGATGCTTCCGGCTCTTCCCACGCCGAGCGGCCGGCCGACAAGGCGCAGGTGCAACGGTTTCTTCGCGAAGAAATCGGTATGCATGAGCTGTATCTCGAAAACCTGCTCGAGGTCTAGCCGATGCCGGCGCGTCTGGCGGTTTGGGCGGAGGGCGACAGAGACCGGCGTTTTTTTGAAGCGGCGATCAAGCCCCGCTTGGAGTTGGCGTATGCTCAGGTGATTGTCAGTGAGTATCGCCAGCGCAAGACCGCGGATTTCAAAAGGCTGCTGCGCGCCATGGCCTACGAAGGCTTCGACCGCCTGCTGATCGCGGATATGGACTCCGCCCCGTGTGTCACGAACCGCAAGGAAAAGGTGAAGGAGCGCTATCCCACGCTCGCGGATCGAGAGATTATCGTCGTCTCGAAGGAGATCGAGAGCTGGTATCTCGCTGGGCTCACCGTCGAAGGCGCGGCCGCGCTCAAGGTCAGTCCTCCGCTATCCACAGACGATCTAACGAAAGAAGATTTGTACCGGCTGAGACCGCCTCGATTCGACTCGCAACTCGACTTCCTGCTGGAACTCCTCAAGTATTTCGACCCGGCGACAGCCTGCCAACGCAACAAGTCCTTTGCGTATTTTCACCGCATGCTCCCGTGATGCTATGGAGACTCACTTATGCCCAAATACGACACGGCTATAGCCGCTTCTGCGACCTATACCGCCGGTCGAATGTGGCACATCGCGGCAGCGCCTATCGGCCGGCTCAAGGCACCTGCTAACACCATCGGCCTCCCACCAGTCCAGGACGCGACGCAGCCGATTTTCGCTTTGGTTGAGCGGCGTTTGGCCGACCCGGGCGGAATCGGGCCGAGTCCGGCTTCTATATAGCGGCTACACCCCCGCCAGCGTTTTGGCGATCAGCTCCCGCGCTTCCTGCTGGATGCGGCGCAAGTGCTCTTCGCCGGCGAAGCTCTCGGCGTACATTTTGTAGACGTCCTCGGTGCCCGAGGGACGGGCGGCGAACCAACCGCGCCGTGTGACCACTTTCAATCCGCCGAGCGGGGCGCCGTTGCCGGGCGCTTTGGCGAGCATGGCTTCGATGGGATCGCCCGCCAGTTCCTTGGCGCTCACCTGCTCGGGCGAGAGCTTGGCTAGCGCGGCCTTCTGTGCGGGAGTGGCCGGGGCGTCGATGCGTTCATAGACCGGCGCGCCGAAGCGCTCCGTGAGCAAGCGGTAAATTTCGCCCGGGTCCTTGCCGGTGCGCGCCAGCATCTCGGCGGCCAGAAGGGCGGGGACGATCCCGTCCTTGTCCGTGGTCCATACCGTGCCGTCCCGCCTGAGAAACGACGCGCCGGCGCTCTCCTCGCCGCCAAAGCCGAGCGAGCCATCCAGCAAGCCATCCACGAACCACTTGAATCCCACCGGCACTTCCACCAGGCGCCGGCCCAAGCTCGCGGCCACGCGGTCGATTATGCTACTGGATACCAGCGTCTTTCCCACGCCGGCGTCCGGCCGCCAGCCGGGGCGGTTGGGGAACAGGTATGAAATGGCCGCCGCCAGGTAGTGGTTGGGATTCAGCAGGCCGGCGCTGCGGGTCACGATGCCATGGCGGTCGTGATCGGTGTCGCAGGCGAAGGCCACATCGTACTTGTCCTTGAGGGCGATCAGGTTGGCCATGGCGTAGGGCGAGGAGCAGTCCATGCGGATCTTGCCGTCCCAATCGAGCGGCATGAAGCGGAAGGTGGGGTCCACGCCGGTGTGCATGACGGCGATATTCAGCCCGTAGCGGTCCGCGATGCGTCCCCAGTAGGCCACGCCCGCGCCGCCCATAGGATCGGCGCCGAGCGAGAGGCGCGCGTCGCGCACCGCCGCCAGGTCCAGGACGGCATCCAGATCGTTCACGTACTCCGAAACATAATCGTGCCGGTGTGTCGTGGAGGCGGCAAGCGCCGTGGCGTATACCTGGCGGCGCACGGGGACCAGGCCATCCGCCAGAATCCGGTTGGCGCGGTCCTCGATCCAGCCGGTGGCCGCGGTATCGGCCGGGCCGCCGGAGGGCGGGTTGTACTTGAAGCCGCCATCGTCGGGCGGATTGTGCGAGGGCGTGATCACCACGCCATCCGCCAGGCCGCTCTTGCGTCCATGGTTGTACACCAGGATGGCGTGGGAAAGGACCGGCGTGGGCGTGTAGCCGAGATCGGCATCCACCATCACCTCGATTGCGTTGGCCGCCAGCACCTCCAGCGCGGTGGCGAAAGCCGGCTCGGACAGCCCGTGGGTGTCCTTGGCCAGAAATAGCGGCCCATCCACGGCCTGTTCGCGGCGATGCTCGCAGATGGCTTGGGTAATGGCGAGGATGTGGTCTTCGTTGAAGGAGCAGTCGAACGAGGACCCGCGATGGCCCGAGGTGCCAAACGCGACTCTCTGCGACGGGACGGCGGGATCGGGCTTCCCGGTATAGTAGGCCGTGATCAGCCGCGGCACATTCACCAGCAGGTTGGGAGGGGCGGGTTGCCCGGCAAGCGCGTGAATCGGCATCGTTTCCATGGTACCCGAAGCCGAGCGCGCCGCCGCTCAGTGGCAGGGCGGGTGAGGATTCCAGACGGAAAACAGGTTAAGCGGCATCCGCTTCGTTCTGTTGCCCTGCTCGCCGCCGCTACCAGGAGACTCCCCCCAACTGCCTGCGGCCGCTGCCAGGTTGCGGCGATCCTTCAGACGGCTTGCGCCCGCTGGCCGTCCCACGAGCAGGTCTTACCGTTGCGGATGGCCAGCACACCCAGCAGAGTGGGCAGCGTGGAATAGAAGCCTGTGTCGATGTTGACCACAGGGTCCCGGCGGCTTTTCACGCAATCCAGGAAATTGCGTACGTGCGCGTGGTCGGAAGGACCGCCGTCATAGCGGAAACTCTGGCTCACGGGCTGGAACGGCGGCGTCGCCGTGGCGCCGCGCCCGCCGGTTGTGGGATTGGGCCGGTAGCGGAAGCCGGTGCGATTCACTTGCAGCCACCCGATGGCTCCCAGGAAGTGGTTGCCCTGAACGTCGAAATCCGGGCTCTGGCGCACGCAGTTCGTGTAAGTCATCACGAACTGCGGATACTTCCATGTCACAGCCATGGTGTCGGGCAACTGCAAGGGTTGGGGCGCGACGCGAACGTACTGGCCCGACGCGCTGCAGGTCAGCGGCTCCTGCGCGCCCATGTACCAGTGCGCCACGTCGGTCAGGTGCGTTCCCCAATCCAGCAGCGTGCCGCCCGAATAGTCATAGAAGGCGCGCCAGGACCGCTGCCGCATGGCCGTGTAGGGGCGGCGTTCGGCCGGCCCCTGGAAGAGATCCCAATCGAGGTCCGCGGGCGGCTCGGCCGGCTCGCCTTCGGGCCGCGTGTAGTTGCCCTGGTAAATGCACTCCACGTGGTAAACCTTCCCGATCATGCCGTCCTGCACCCGTTTGGCGTTGTCCTGGAAGTGGGACCAGGAGCGCTGCTGGAGGCCGATCTGCACCACCCGCTGGTGGCGGCGCACTGCCTCGCGCATCTTCTGCCCCACTTCGATGCTGTTCGTCAGCGGCTTCTCGCAGTAGGCGTCCTTGCCCGCCTGGCTGGCTTCGATGACCATGGGGCCATGCCAATGATCCGGCGTGGCGATCAGGACGGCGTCCACATCCTGGCGGTCGAGCACTCGGCGGTAGTCGGCCACGGCTGCGGGGTTGCTTTTGGTCTTCTCGCCCAAGCGGGCCGCTTGCTGCTCTCGGGCGGGCTTGTAGACATCGCACACCGAGATTAGTTCCACGTCCGGGAAGTCGGTGAAAACCCCGCCGACATAACTGCCGCGGGTGCCGGCGCCGATAATGGCGAACCGGATTCTGTCGTTCGCGCCGATGGCGGAGCGCGAGAGGGCCGCGGTAGCAGCGGTACCGACCAGGAAACTGCGCCTGCTATGCATGAGAGTCTGCCAACCTTTCAAGATTGTGCTCCTAATTCACTTTCGGATGGGGAGTGGTGCTGCCTTCGGTTCGTTTCATCGCCCACTTGACGGCCTCGAGATACATCTTCTGCACGTCGGGGTTCTCCCAGGCCTCGTTGGTGTGCCCGAGACTGCTATAGAAGACGCGGCCCTTGCCATACATCTTCGACCAGGCAATCGCCTGGTCTTTGTCGGGGCGCGTGGCGGCGACCCCGTATTGCGGGTTGGTGTAGTTGAGCAGCGTCTCGTCGAGGCGCATCAGCACGTTGACCTTCTCGCGCGACCAGTTCTTCGGCGAATACATTTCGTCGTAAATGAAGAGGCGCGCCGGGAAGTGCCGCATGGCGGGGAAGGTGGGGTCTTCGACGATCACGGGCGCGTCGAAAGTTCCCCAGGGATGCG
This sequence comes from Bryobacteraceae bacterium, assembly GCA_052144935.1. Taxonomy (GTDB): domain Bacteria; phylum Acidobacteriota; class Terriglobia; order Bryobacterales; family Bryobacteraceae; genus JOPF133. Next base: position 68,905 of record JBKQPR010000162.1, on the reverse strand, counting down.
CCTGGAACCAGCCACCGGTCATTTCAGCAAATTCCGGCCAGCCGTAATTGGCGTCGAGGGCGGCGTGCGCCAGCACCAGCCCCTTGCCGTCGTCGTGCACGAAGGAGAGCAGGGCCTGCTTCTGCTCCTCCTCCAGTTTCCAGTCGCCGGTGGTGTTCACGAACGCCACGGCGTCGAACCAGTCGAGGCTATGCGCTTCGCTCGAGGGCGGCTTCTTGGTGATCCATTCCATGTCGGTCTTGATCTCGGTGTCCCAGACCGCGGACTCCTTGCCCAGCTTCCAGAAAGTGGCCAAAGCGTTGGACGTGGATCCGTGATGATAGCCCCTGGTCATGCCGATCACCAGCAGGTGCTTCTTCGGCACGGGCGCCGGACCTCCGCGTCCGCCAGGCACGGGCGTGCCGCGCCCGCCCTGCCCGCCGCGCCCGGCCGGCGGCTGCGCCTGCGCGCCTTGCGCCGGGGGCGGCGTCTGAGCCTGGATTGCGCCGATCCAAAGAACGCCCATCATCGTCGTCCATAGCAAACCCGATACGCCTCGCATACAGCCTCCTTTGTCTGGCAGGCTTATTCTCGCCGGTTTCATTGCCCGCGTCAAAGGGGAGTGTTGCTTAGCCGCAGCCGGCCTCTCCACGCAACATGAAATCGGGTAGTGGGTCGGTTTGAAGCGGGCATTCCCGACGCGGCTACAGGCGGGGGTCTCCGGCAAGGCACTGGTGGACGCTTCCGCGAGTCGACGTTTCGCCCGAGGCCGGACAGTTGCAGTGAGCGGCGTGTCACGGGAGGCGTGTCCCGAGCCGTACCAAAACGCAATCGAAATGTCCCACCTAGCGGGATTGTCGCTGAGGGCGAGCGAGACGCAGTAATAAATACCGGGCGTCCAGCGGTTCTTCTCGAAATCGGTGCCTGCTGAGACGGAGGGAGGCAGCACGCCCGGATGCGCGCCCACTCGCACCACGATCTCATTCGAACCCTGCCGCAGTTTGTCCGAGACGTCGAAGATCGCGGCTGTGAAGCCAGGGAGATGCTCGCCCGCCTTCTGGCCGTTCACCCACACCGCTGCGCCGAATTTCGCTTTGTCGATCCGCAGAGTCGCTACGCTCCGAACGACAGGCACATCGAACCGCCGCGGGTACCAGAACCAGTTCCGCTCCTGCCGCGAGACACCGGCGTTCGAAACCAGCGCCGACGCAGGCGCGAGGCCCCGCTGAACACGATTTTGAATCATGACGACACGGTGAAGCCATTCGTTTAGTGCGCCAGGATCGGCAGCTTGGATTTGCGTCAGGGGCCCGGTTTCGTTGGCAGATCCGAAAGTGCGCGGGCCGCGCCGGGGCTTTCGGTGTCCACTTTCCAGAACGCCGTTTCAAGTTACCCACTAGCGCGGTGGACGCTTTGTGTGGGCAAAATTAGGGGCTGTGTGTAATGGCGACCGAGCCCGCACCTCCACCCGAAGGAAGACAACTTGGAATCCATGTGCACCGAGAACGAGGGACGCGGTACCTCCGGCCGGCAAATCGCACCTAGAAATGAGTGGTCGGCGTGGGGCCGCAATCCAGCGCGCCTTCGCGCAGGAAACCTTCGTAATACGCTTTTTGCGGTGACATCGCGGAAGCCTCCGAGACAAAATTCAGACTCGAAATATCCACTCGATATTTCACCGGCTCCTCGCTCGCCAGGATCTCCTCCCACACCGGCAGGCGCGCAGTATTGCGAAGGCCTTGGGTGTTAAGGCAATAACGCGTGCCGGCCTCATTCCGGATAACATAATCCGGCACGAAATCGAACGTGAACCGGTAAGCCATGTCAGCTTCGTAATGCGCGGCGGCGCCGTACCGCAGTGCGTCCGCGGCGCCATCGGCAGCCAGAGCAGGATCCACCGCGGCGTCCAGCACCTTCATGCCGACCGTCCCCCGCCACCGAAAATTCGCGTAGAGCGGAAACACATAGGGCGACAGAGCATAGTAACCAGGACTCTCGAAGCGGACTCGAAAGCGCACGCGCACGCCGAGAACATTTCCCAGAGGAGAGACGAGCGGTTCGTAGGTTGCCGCGGAAATACTCCATCGGCCAATCCGGATGGTGCCATCGGGGTAGGCTTTCCTGGCCGACGCAAATTGGGCGCGTGTCCGCTCCTCAGAGGCGCCGATCCAGCTTTGCAGGCGCCGCGACTGGTCCTCGTTGAGGCCCGCGGGAAACTCGAACTTCGGAGCCGATCCCTCCAAGGGCACGAACAACTTTGGGAAGACGCTCGCATAAGGCCGGCCTTGTGAATCGCGCCCTTCGATCCGAAAGCGAAAGGCCTGCGGAGGCACCTCCACTTGCAGGTAGTACTCGTCGGCATCCGCTCCGTCTCGGATGCGAAACGCAGGAACCATGGACAACAATTGGCCTGACTCGCTCACCAATTCGAACCGGACGGAGGCGATAGCCTCCTGACCGAAGAGCTCCGCCTCTACCAGTTCCTGGTTTCCACGAAAGGGCGCGCGGTCCGCCGAGAAATAGCCAGGACCTTCGTGGCCGAACTTCAGTTCTTGAATCTGAATTTGAAGAATCGAGATAGGGCGCGCCGTGCCGCCCTGGGAGACCTGGTTCAGCGGCCAGGGTTGGGCTGAGGCGACATGAGCGACGAAGATGGTGCACAGCGTGCAGAACCGCATACTGGCTCTGATTCTAATGCCATGCGGCCTCGCGCGTAACGCTGTCTTAGGATAGGCGAATCGGCGAGTGTTCTCAGCCTTAAGCGGCTGGATTCAGAAGAATACCGGTGAGGGGCAAGGCCATTAGAGACGTGTAATGCTGTTCGATTCCGTCCCTGGCCACCATGTTTTCAGCAACTTATAGACCGTCTCTCCCCCAAATCCGTTCCATTCTGTTCCAATTTTCCTACTCTAGCTAGGCTTGCCGGAATTCCGTTTTTGCCCCCATGCCCGAGTATTTTCCTGAGAGGGAGGGCTTCTCGAAAAATCCTTCGGGTCCGGCGCCGAAATTACGATTCGGTAATTGAGCACAGCGCCCAGCTTCCACCCTTCGCCCCGTCACACCGGCATCGGATAAACTGAGAGGGACCTCGAATAACATGATCCGCATTTTCACCTTCGCCCTCTGCCTCGCGCTGCTGTCAAACCATCTCACCGCTCAGATGGCCGACACCGGTAAGCGCCAATACCAGGCGCGTTGCTCCGGCTGCCATGGCGACGATGGCTCGGGCGGCGGCCACGGGCCCAACATCGTGGACGTCCGCCGTCCCCGCGCTACCTCGAAGGAGGCGGTGCTCGGCCTGATCCTCAAAGGCATTCCCGATGGGGGAATGCCGGCCTTCCAGATCGCAGAGGACGAGGCCGACGCCATCGCGACTTACGTGATGGCGTTGAAGGCTCCAGTGGCCGGCGCCAGGGCAGTCTCCGCGCCCGCCGGGGGCGCGCCGGGCGATTTCGCGGCGGGCGAGCGGTTTTTCGCCGGGAAAGGGAACTGCGCCAGTTGCCACATGGTGCAAGGCCGCGGCGGCGTGCTGGGACCGGATCTTTCGAATATCGGGCGCGACCGCAATCCGGCGCAGATTGAACAGGCCCTGCTCGATCCGGGAGCGGCGCCGGCACCGGGCCGCGGAGGTCGCGGAGGACGCGGAGGCGCGCCAGTCTTTCACGCGGTCACCGTGCGGCTCCGCGACGGCCAGACCATTCGCGGCGTCGCCAAGAACGAAAGCGGCTTCGATTTGCAAATGCTGGGCACGGACGGAAAGCTGCACCTGCTCTTGAAGAGCCAGGTGGCGGAAATCGTCCGCGAAAAATCCCTCATGCCGAAAGTCGAGGCCCCGCCGGATGAGATCCGCGACCTGGTCGCCTACCTCAGCCGGCTCACTGCGGGGCCGAATCCCAAAATGCCGCTGACAGCCGCCGGGATGGGCGCCGGGGTTCCCTTTGCCGACGTGGCGCACCCCAAGCCGGGCACGTGGCCGGGCTACGATGGAGACCAAAGCGGCAATCGCTTCAGCCCTCTCAAACAGATCGACACCAGCAACGTGGAACATCTCGCTCCCAAGTGGATGTTCCCGATTCCGGGAGCCCCTCGCGCGCTGGAGGTTACGCCGGTGGTGGTGGATGGCGTGATGTACGTCACGTCGGTGAATGAAGCCTACGCGCTGGAGGCGCGCAGCGGACGCGAGATCTGGCATTACAGCCGTCCGCGCTCGCAGGGCCTGGCGGGGGACGCGGCCAGCGGTATCAATCGCGGCGTGGCGGCGCTCGGCGATCGCGTGTTCATGGTCACGGACAACGCCCACCTGCTGGCACTGCACCGCCTCAGCGGCCAACTTCTCTGGGACGTCGAGATGGCCGATTCCCACCAGAACTATGGCTCGACCAGCGCGCCGCTGGTGGTCAACGACCTGGTGGTGGCCGGCGTCTCCGGAGGCGACGAAGGCATCCGCGGCTTCCTCGACGCATACAAGGCTTCCACCGGCGAACGCGCCTGGCGCTTCTGGACGATTCCGGCGCGGGGCGAGCCGGGATCCGAAACCTGGGCCGGACGCGCTCTCGAACACGGCTGCGGCTCCACGTGGCTCACCGGCACGTACGATCCCGAGGCGAAGCTGCTCTACTGGCCGACCGGCAATCCCTGTCCCGATTACAACGGCGACGAGCGTAAAGGCGACAATCTGTATACCGCTTCCGTGGTCGCGCTGGCGCCGGATACGGGCAAGCTGCAATGGTATTACCAGTTCTCGCCGCACGACTTGCACGATTGGGACGCCACTGAAACGCTCATGCTGGTGGATGCGCAGTTCCACGGTCAGCCGCGGAAACTCCTGCTGCAAGGGAACCGCAACGGCTTCTTCTATGTGCTCGACCGGCTTACCGGCAAACTCCTGCTGGCTGAACCCTTCGTCAAGAAGCTGACCTGGGCCAGCGGCATCGGCCCCGACGGCCGGCCCAAACTGTTGCCGGGAAATGAGCCGACCGTGGAGGGTCAACTGGTCTGTCCGGCAGTGGCGGGAGCGGCCAACTGGCCATCGAGCGCGTACAACCCGGCGACCGGCTTGTTCTACATGTTCGCCGAGGAATCGTGCAACGTGTACTCGAAGAACGATCAGTGGTGGGAAGCCGGCAAGTCATTCTACGGCGGCGGCACGCGCCGGGCTCCCACGGATGCCGCGGACGGAAAATTACTGAAGGCCATCGATATTCAGACCGGCAAGACTGCCTGGGAAATTCCCGATATAGGCGGCGGAATTCTGGCCAGCGGCCTGATGGCAACCGCCGGCGGGCTATTGTTCTACGGCGACGGATACGGAGCCTTTGTGGCGGCCGACGCGAAGAACGGCAAGCTGCTGTGGCACTTCAACACCGGCCAGAGCTGGAAGGCCGGCCCCATGACCTATACGGTGGACGGCGCCCAGTACATTGGCGTGGCGGCGGGGTCTACCATCCTGGCTTTCAGTTTGCGGTAGGTTGCGGTAAGAGGGGGATTTCAGATGCGGAGAATCAACGCTGCGTCATTACTGTTTACGCCGGCACACCGCTCCCTGACGGTCGCGGCTCGGAAGGTCGCGGCTCTGAAGGCCGTACCATACGCGCCAGGATTTGTGACGCGACGTTTGGCCGGCGCCGCGGTGGCCGGTTGCATATTGATGTTCCTGGGCCAGAGTGTGGCGCAGGTGGCCAAAGTAAGTACGCCGCGCAAATTCGAATTGAAAGCGGAGTCGCCCAAGTTCTGGGAGCTCTTCGCCGAAGATGCGCAGTTGGAGAAGGTCGCGACCGGCTTCGGATTCACCGAAGGTCCGGTCTGGGATCCGCACGGTTTTCTTTACGTGAGCGATGAGGAACAGAACAAGCTTTCGCGGGTCTACCCGGATGGGCGCGTCGAAACCGTGCTCGAAATCGGCGATCCCGATGGGAGCACTCTCGATTCGCAGGGCCACTTGATCACCACGGCGAGCGTGTTGCGGGCCATTATCCAGGTGAACCCCGATGGGAAATACAAGGTATTGGCCGGCACGTACGAAGGGAAGAAATTCAACAGCCCGAACGACGTCATTCTCGGTCCGGATGGAGCGCTCTATTTCACCGATCCGACGCTCGATTTGCCCAAGGGGGAAAAACAAGAGATCCCCTTTCAGGGCGTGTACCGGCTGGGGAAAGACGGCGCGGTCCGGCTGCTGACCAGCGATCTTTCACAGCCCAACGGCCTGGCTTTCTCGCCCGATGGAAAGCGCCTCTACATCGACGACACCAGTAAACGTGAGATCCGCGTTTACGACGCCGGCAAGGACGGAGAGCTGACGAATGGCAGACTGTTCGGCAAGGAAGAGGGCCGCGGCGGCGTCCCCGACGGCATGAGAGTCGATGCGAAGGGCAATGTTTATGTGACGGGGCCGGGAGGAATCTGGGTCTGGGACCCCGATGGGAACCACATCGGCACCATCATGATGCCGGAATCGACCGCCAATTTCAACTGGGGCGACGCCGGCTACCAGACGCTCTACATCACCGCCAGGACATCGGTCTACCGGCTCAAAACCAAGGCGCGCGGATTTGTTCCGCGGGTGAAGGGGACCGCGGCGAAGTAATCCGGTTCGATGCAATACCGTTCGGTTCCCTCAATGGGGCGGGGATCCCAACACATTCCCAGAACGGCGCTGGGGACCACTTCCGAGAGGGCAGTGGGGCCGAGCCTCTCCGAATTCCTCGTACTGACGGATGATGTGATCGACATGGACGCGGCTGATGCCGGCGTGCTGCTGGCAGAAGTCGCCCCAAGATAGGCCGAATTTCCCGTAGGGGCACGGTTCTTTCATTTGCCTGAGGGCCAGCGCCTGAGCGGCGGAGCATTTCTTGGCGATGACGGCGCAGTCCTGCTGGCGGTCGACCCAGGCGCCCAGTGGATCCAGTGGGGGATGCTTGCATAGTTTCTTCCATAACGAACCCATTCCGATCATCGATGTTCGGAAATTTGGGGAGGCCTTGTTGAAAACAGAAGAGTTAACCGAGGGTGGACCGAACATCATGTTCGGAATCCGCTTTCCCTCGGAGCAAATTCGCTCTCGCGAAGCCCTCCCGAAGCCATATTGTATACGGCGGGCGAGCGCAGGGCGGCGGGGGAGAAAGCGGCGCGGGGTGGTAAGTGGTTGGAATGGCGGGAGTTGGAAGGATGAAAAAAGTTACCGAAGTTTGCGAACGGGGTGGGCGAGGGTGGTCAGTTCGCCAAGGTGGCCGGGTTTCCGACGGCGGGGCCGGGCTGGGACTTTGGCCGGCGCGGGTCGATCGGCGGCGCCCGCGGTGCTTGCCGGCGCAGCCGATTTCCCGGGCCTGCGGGGTTCAAGACGTCGCGGCCTGACGGGGTTTGGAAGACTGGGTGCGAATCGTCGCATTTTCGTCGCATCCCGGGAGTGGTCCTTAGGCCGAATCGGCGGAGCCAGCGTGTTTGCAGTTCCCGATCTGCGGATGACGTTGGCGGTTTAACCGTTTGGGCGTTTTGCGGTCAAGCGGGTCGAGCCGGTTCACAAATGCCAGGTGACCCGCCGCGGCTAATTCCGTGAACGGCGTTTCACAAGAGTAATGAAACTTGTTGCCATCACCACCCGGTCGGCCGTTTCAGGAAGACCGCTTACCCCCTAGTAGCGTCGGCTTGCGGGTTTTGGGAACCGCAGACGCCGCTCCTACGAAGCGGCCCCAAGGTCGAGCTTGCCGAGTTTTGAGCCGAGCTCCCTCTTAACCGAATTATGTACGTGGTAACGCTGCATGACCGCGGCGGTGAGCGCCTCCTCAGATAAAGCAGCGTCGATGTTTTCGGGTGACCACTCCTTGGCGTGCCGCAGCGCCTGGACGCCTATGATCGTCTCCACCAGGGCCTGCTCAAACCAATTGTGTACTGCGTCTTCGACAGAATCAACAAGGGCAGGACTGCCGCCAAGATCCTTGAGGAACTTATTGACCATATCTGTGAAAACGCGGAAATCTGCGTTAATCAGAAGCGTGTTCTGGTTACCGATATATTTCGCGGCGCGGTCCTCGATCATCCCGAGTTCGCGAGTACCGTCCTTGAGGCTCACCCACTGCACTTCGGGGAAGGGGTCAGACTGAACCTTCTTCCCAGGTGTACCGCCTTCCTTCTGGAAAATAGCATACACACCACCCGCGACGCCGCCCTCTCCGCCGCCGTGCCCACTTCCTACGCTAGCGGTTCCCGTGTCCCGCCGTTGTGCCTGCCCACCTCGTACGCTGGCCTGGTCGTCGATGCGGATGTCGCCGTCGATGGCAGGGCGATAGCGGCTGACCTTGAAGAGATCCAGTATCTGCTTAAGCCGGTCACGAATAGATTTAGAGTGATCGGCCACAGATGCGGCGGCGGCTTTTTGTTCGATCAGTGCCCTGATCGCTGCCGGCATCCTCTCGCGGAACTCCATCGCCCAATCGGCCCATGGCAACGCTTCGTTGTTTACGAGCAGCAACGTTCGTGCCGTGTTGGTCGTTACGCGCCTATCGCTGGTGGTCGTCGGCTCCAGATAGATCACGACCTGGCGGTACCCAAAGATCACTCCGAAGTTCTGCAGCCGCGCCGAGCCCGAGCGAGCCGTTGCCATTTCATAAAGCTCATCCTGATACAGCGCAGCTACATGTCCGGTGGACTCTATGAAACCCGAGTTGTTTTGCAGCGCCGGCTCATCTCTGAGAATCCACCAGTGGGCCCGAGCGTTCGCGAGTTGCACGTCCCCACCGGCTTCGCGGTGCTCATTAAGGTATTGCTCCTGACCAGTGATTCGGCGCAAGAGGTTACGGTCCTTATCAGACCGCGGATTCTCCCAGCCCTCGCGGGCTTTGACAGTGACGCCCTCGGGAAATCGATAATAGCGCGTGTTGAGGTACTTGGACACCCACCTCGACGGCGATGCGGTCCCAGGCGGCGGTTCCATCGTGCTGTGTTTGGCGCTATGGCCGTGGAGCACGATCTTGGTCCCTCGATCAGCGATTAGTTCTGGCTTGACGTCGTCCTCAATGGCAATGTAGTACGGATACTCCCCACGGCCAACGTCGAACTGCTTTAAGCCATAGGTGCCCGTCTCGGGGTCGCGCCAAAAGTGGATTAGCGAACCTTGCCCCCCCTTCCACGACAGGTACAAAACGCCCGCGCGGTTCCGCGTTGCGGTGGCGATCTTCCCACCGACGCCGTAGTTACCCATCATGGACTGCTCTGCTATGGATGAGGATAGTTGGTTGATGTACTCGACCATTTCATCCCCGGTCATTCCAATACCGTTATCGACAATGCTGAGTTTGTAGATCCCATCGAGATCGTAAGTCACCCAGTCCACATCCCAAATGATAGACCCAGTCTTCGAGTCCGTTCTCAGGATGGCCTCAATTGAGTTGGTGGTTAACTCTCGAAGAAATTGGAGCGGGTGGCAATCCTCACCGAGCCGATCCAGCAGGAAGCCGGTGTTTTTAACGGCCATCGCCAGCGTCTTCTCGCTGCCGATGCCCTTGAGCGTGGGCATGTCTGTTTCTCCTTCCAGGCGGTGGGTTTTTGCGACCGCCTCGGGCAAAAAGAGCTTTCCCGCTCTTGGGGCGACAGTGGGTGGCCTCCTCAGCCAGCGACCTCTTTCCTCAAGCGAGCAGATGGTACGAATATAGCATGTTGCCTTCGATACCGAACGAGCCAGCAGGCGTCCGATCGGTGGACGGACGCCGGCCGAGAAGAGCCAGTTACTGGAAAATCGGCTGGCGACCTCATCTCGATGGAATGTGCTTCCTGGGAACGGCTTTCGGAGGATCACTCCCGATAAGTCCCCGTCACGTCAACTGGTCGTCTGACGCCTTACGCCCGGCAGAGATAAGTCTCTGGGTCACCCTTCTCACGCCCGCAGCATCGCGACTGCTCTGAGAGTCATTGTGCGGAAGGCCACGGCTGGCCGTTAAAGCGCTCATAACTCATTGATTGTACGTGCCTTAATTTTCCGGCGACGGCCACACCCTGGCCGCTACCGCACGTCTCCTTCGATTCTTCCCCGCACCACGGTGATCGAAGCCTTGGGCAAAGTGAACGTGGTTTGCGGAGTTCCCGCCACACGGATACCGGCGGGCGGTCCATCCGGATCCGCGTGGCTGTTGGGACCGTCGTTCCGCCAAACGTACTGCTCGCTCCCGAAAGTCACCACCGCCACCGGCCCCGCAAAAGACTTCGCCCGCTTGCTGTTCGAATCCTCGAACGCAACGCGCACCGTATGCGCGTTGGACTCGTCCCGATTGACTAGCATCAGCGACCAGTTGCCATCCGGACGATCGACCGCGTAAGAGGTCACCAGCAGGTTGCCCTGGTCGTCCTGGATGCCGATCGAAGAGGGGAACATCCGGTGGATGCCCGAGCGATGCTGCGTCCACTCCCGGTTGATCATGTGGGCCGCAAAGTAGAACGACGTGTATCCCGAGATGTTGTAGTTGTTGTCGGCCGCGAAATTCGACCACGATCCCCAGCCCTGGCACGTGTTCTGCGTTCCCTGGGGCTGGATCGGCGAATGGTAATAGGCGGCGCCTCCTCCCTCGAAAAATGCGCCGATGCTGTCCGCCAGCCACAGCGCGCCGAAGATGCTGCTCATGTGGCCGTTCAGCCCGGCGGCCAGACTGCTCTCGGTCACCATCAGCGGCACATCTTTCGGAACGCCGTCCTCCCGCCAGACTTCGAGGATGTGTTTGATGAGTTGCGGTTCCCGGTACAGATCCTTCCAGTCGAGGTTGCACCGTCCGTACGGGTAGTGCTCGAAAGAGACGAAGGCCAGGTCGGCCAGGCGGCCGTGCGCCTTGAGATACTCGACGAACCTTCCCATCCACGACGTTCGCCCCTGAGCGTCGGGCCACACCCGTATATCTTCGTTGACGCCTTCGAAAACCGGACCGCCCAGCTTGAGCTTGGGATCCACCTTGTGAATGGCCCGGGCCCACTGGATGTAGAGCGCGCCATAGTCCTCCGGGATAGCGTGCTTGCCGTCAGGCTCCTCGCCCAGTTCGATCCCCGAGATCGGGTAACCGCGTTTCACTATGTACGCGATTTGCGCGGCCGCATCCTCCGGCGTCCCGTAGAGCATGGTGACTGGAATCAGGGCGGGCAGATTATTGGTAAGCCCGCTGGTAAAGAACAGGTCGAAGCCGCTGTGCTGTCCGCCGCCGCTGGTATTGGCATCTCCGGCCGAGTGCCACGGGTCGATGGAAGAACTGCAATAGGTGGGGCGGTCCCGTCCGGAAGCGCCCTGCATGATATCCGCAAAAGCGCCGCTCGCATCGAGGCCGCCCGCGTCGATTTGCTGGATGGCGTAACCCACGCAGTTGCGCGCGTCGTCCGATCCGTGCTCATCGCAGGTGTTGGACGATTCGGTCATCCAGACGCGCAGGTAGCGGGTCGAAACAGGCGCTTCGGAGAGCTTCAAAATCGCCGTGCCGCCTTTGGCGTTTTCCTGCGCGCCGGAGGGAAAGGTCTTCCACTCGCCTTGCGGGCCTTCGTCGAAATCGAGCGCATTTTTGCCCACCCAATACTCTACGCGATACGTTCGGGCGTAGGGATTCGCCCACGCGATGCGAATGGCGCTGACGGGCCGCTCCGCCCGCAGATCCATGACCACCCACTGGGGATGCAGAGAGTCGCTTTCCCCCGTGAATTTGCTGGTGAGGTATGGATTGCTCTTCCAACAACTGAGGTTCGGCCCCTGCACCGGACGGTCGCCGCTGGTCGAGAACCCGCGATGAGGCAGCGCGTAGGACAGAATGCATCGGGTCAGCTCCTTTAGCTCGCTGCTGCCGGTAAAGTATCCGCTGTTGTGCGCCGGATCGCTCCAGGTTCCGTTCTCCGTCCAGTGCCAGGCGGCCATGCGGAGCTCGGTATTGTTGCGGTAAGTAATCGGCCCCCAACCCGCCGAGAGCGCTTCCTGGATGACGTGCGGCGTGTAGAGCTTGTCGATGCCGGCGCGCGAAAGCACATCGAGGGAAGACCCCAGCGCGCTGTCCGGGTCGAAGGAATTGATGGCGTGCCCGGGCGTGGCGTCCACATGGACGGTGGGGATCTCCCGCGACTGGGCGAGGCTGAGGTGCGTCAATAGTAAAAGAGCGAGGCAGCGGGGACTCACGGCGAAGATTATAGCTCGCTTCGCGGCGCATGACCCTTGGATTACGATATCGTCATCTTTCGCCATCCCTCCTCGCCTACCGCCGGCCGGCGCCGCGGATTGGATATAATTTGAGCCTGAGAATCGCTGGAGCGGCCGATGAAGACAGGATTGGCGGCAGTTCTGCAGTGTGGGGGAGCCTGCGCCTTCCCGCAAGCACTTTCACTTTCCGTGAATCGGAAACCGCCCATGCGCTGGTATCGCGTCCAGACCTGGTGCACACGGGTCGCGCGGGGCAGAAATCCGGCGCCGATTCGGAACCGTCTCGATCCGCCGCGCGAGCCGGGCGAACTTGACATGCAAGCCTGGGGGGCAAGCGTGGCGGATGCCATTCGAGTTGGCGAGCCGGACAAGAGTGCGCCCTCCGCGCCCAGGAGTGTGGTCTAATCGTTCCAATGCCGACCGGCATTGCCATCCAGGAAACGAAAGCAAATGCATTGGAGTATCCTTTAACAATATGAGGCCAAATATGAAAAAGAAGTATTCACAGACAATCCAGCGACGTCTCTGGTCGATAGGCCTGCTGGCGTTTTGCACTGCAGGCAGCGCTTTTTCTCAAAACAAAGCCATCGACTTCAAGCCGGGCATGCCCTTTAGCGATGGCTATGTGGCGGGCAAAACCCTTTACGTGGCAGGCCAGCAAGGGCCCGACGCGCAAGGCAAGGTAACCGGAACCGATATCACTGTACAGACTACCAATACAATTGCCGCAATCGAAAAAATAGTCAAGAAAGCGGGCTTTCAGATGACGGACATAACGTCTGTAACCGTTTATGTCACAGACTTGAACGATGTTCCGAAGATGAACGATGTCTATAAGAAGCTCATGCCGGACCCGAAACCAGCGCGAGCCACCGTGCAAGTTGCGGGCCTGATCGGTGGAGCAAAAATCGAAATTTCGGCCATTGCCGTGAAGCAGTAGCCAGTTTTAGACGAATAGCCTCACAGAATCTGGCCTGTGAAGCCAAGAGCACCCGAAATGTCCAAAGGAGAACATCTTATGCAGATCAACGTTCCGCGTAGGTTCTTTAACAAATTCGCGACCATAGCGGCTGCCGTTACCGGGGCGCCGATGCTTTTCGCTCAGCAGGCCGCTCAGCAGGCTCCGGCTGGGAGCCCAGCGCCCGGCGGTGCTGGGGATCAGCCTCGCCGCAATAACCACACACACAATGGAATCTATTACTTCTCCGGCACTGGCTCGAATGACGGCTACGGCAGAGGGGACCACATTCTCGTAACGGACCCATTTGAGAAGCACGTCACCCGCACGATGGATGCACTGAAGAGATCGGTTGAGCGCGCAGGCTGCACGATGGACAGCATCATCCATGTGGAGGTGTTTATCTGTCTTCCTCACGCCGATAGCGTCCCCATGCCCACGGGCAAAGCCCGGTTCGATGCCCATAAAGCGCAGTACGATGCATTGAACAAAATCTACGGGACTTACTTTAGCCCTGGCAAAGCTCCATCCCGCGCCTGCATGGCCCTTGAGTGGATTCCTGGCGACTCGCTGATCGAAATCGTTGGGAGCGCATTGGTCGTCACTCCTCCTGCTGCTTGAAGAACTCTTATGCTGGCAGCGGCCCTGCAGGGGAGCAGCCTGATTTCGGAGACTGGAGTCCGACCGCCGCGTGGGGATCCATCTAGTGTGCGAAAGTGGGCACCTCCAAGCGCGCGCGTAGGAGTCCGAAAATAAACTCGCGCGCTGCGCACGGTCCGCACTATCCGAACGCGACGCCCTCGCACGTTCTCGGCCGATGGCGTCCAGTGTGCAAGAGTGGGGAGGATTCTTGCAGACGGCGTAGGGAGGATGGTGGTCTGGAGTTAAGCAGAAAGTCCACCACGGCTGAAATCTCTCCGAACCGCTGCCCAAAGCCGTCGACGGGGCCGCGCTTGGGGCCACTTCATGATGTAGACCGGAGGCGATCTCGCGCCGCCCCTCGCGGAAAACGTGCGGCCCCGCCGAAGAGACCGCCGTTCAGTTCGACGCAGACGGGGAACTGCGGCGCGATCCGTCGACGCCAACATTCGAGCCGGAAGGCGGATCGGATCGGACCTCGGCTGGGGCGCGAGTTCCTTGACGGAGCGTCGTCACGGCCACGCCGCGATCCCCGGCCTTCAGACTCATCTGCCGGCCCGGCCAGCTCCCTGGCAGTTACGCGGCCAGAGTTTCCGCTCGCGTAACTGCCGCTCTCGTACCTCCACCCCAGAGGGCACCCCCAGCCGGCCCTCTTTGTTCGCGGACGGGCTGCCTCTGCCGCCCACCCACGCGGCCGCTGGGCAGCGCGCCGCACCGCGAAATGTGGGTTAGCTTAGTGATTGCCCATGTTGTTTGAAGTCAACGGCCTTTCCAAGCGATTCGGGCGCGTCACAGCGCTGGCGGACGTGAGCTTCCACGTACGGGCGGGCGAGGTGCTCGGACTCATAGGGCCCAACGGCGCCGGCAAGTCCACGCTGTTCGAATGCCTGGCCGGAGTGTTGCCGTCCGACAGTGGCACGATGCTCGCCGGCGGCCGGCCGGTCGCCGCGCGCGAGCGCCGTTCGCTCCTGTTCTATGTGCCCGACAGCATCGCCCCGTGGCCCAAGCAGTCCGTTCGATGGGCGCTCGATTTTACGATCGGGTTTCTCCGCGGCCAGGCGCCTCTTCGCGACGAAATCGTGGAGCGGCTCGATCTGCGCCAGTTGCTGCACCAGCCCATCGGCACGCTTTCCAAAGGCCAGCGCAAGCGCGTCCTTCTGGCCATCGGCCTGCTGACTCCCCAGCCGGCGTTACTCATCGACGAGCCTTTCGAGGGCCTCGACCTGCGCCAGGCCCGCGACGTTGCCGCCACCTTGCGCGCGCACGCGGGCCGCGGGCGAACGCTGTTCCTCTCGATTCACCAAATCGGCGATGCCGCCCGCTTCTGCGACCGCTTCGTGCTGCTCAATAACGGGCGCGTGCGCGGCGAAGGCACGGTGCCCGAACTCGCGGCGCTGGCCGTCGCACACGCCACTGTACACAACGCCCCGCTGCCATCCCCGGACCTGGAAGAGGTGTTCCTTGCCCTCACCTAGGTCCGCATTCCTGTGGCTCGTGGACAAGGAGCTTCGCGAACTCATCACGTCCAGGGCGTGGTGGGTGTTACTCTTCGCCATGGGACCCCTGGTGGGAGTATCCTTCGTCAGCGCCGTGCGGACGTATGCGGAAGTCAGCGGCCTGAACGGAACGTCCGCCGGAGTCGGCGAGGCTCTCTCGCCCCTCGTCGGAGTTTGGGCTCCCACGTTCAGCGCCGCCGAATTGGCGGCCGTCTTCCTGCTGCCCTTCGTGGCCATTCGCCTGGTGGCCGGCGATCGCCAGAGCGGCGCCCTCAAACTCGAAATTCAACAGGGAATGTCCCCCTTTGCCCGCATGACCGCGAAGGCTATCGTTCTGCTGGCGGGCTGGCTGGTGGCGATGCTGCCGCCCCTCAGCGCCATCCTCCTCTGGAAAAGTTACGGCGGCGCCGTCTACCCTCCGGAACTGGTCACGCTGACCGTGGGCCACCTGCTCAACGGCATGCTGACGATTGCCCTGGCCGCTACCATGGCCTCGTTCACCGAACATCCCTCCACCGCGGCGATCCTCACGCTCAGCATGACGGTCGGCACCTGGATCGTCGATTTCTTCGCCGCCGTGCAAGGTGGCTGGTGGGAGCGCGCCGCCGGGTATACACCCGCCGCCATGGTGGCGGAATTCCAGCATGGTCTCGTGCGGCTGGATACCGTGCTCATCGCCCTGGCGCTCATACTGACGGGCCTCGCGCTCGCGGCCGTCGGGATGCAACTGGGCATCCACGTGAGCCGCCGCGTGTACCAATCGGCCTCGATCGGCCTGCTCGCGGCCTGCGGCATCTTGGCGTGTACGCACCTCAAATCGAGTTGGGATACCTCGGAAGCCCGCGGCAATTCCTTCTCCGAGGCGGATGAGCGGGCCCTCCATCGGATTCGCGGGCCGTTGCGTATCGAGGCGCATCTCGCGCCGGAGGACCCGCGGCGGATCGACCTGGAGCATCGCGCGCTGTCCAAGCTGCGGCGGGTCATGCCGGACTTGCAGGTGCGGTACGTGTCAGGCACGTCGATCGGGATCTTCGAGCAGACCCGCGCCGGGTACGGGGAGATTTGGTACGATCTGGGCGGACGCAGAACCATGAGCCGCGTGACCACGGCGGAAGGAGTGCTGGAGGCGATTTACTCGCTCGCCGGAGTCGCGCCGCCTCCTGAGAATGAGGAGGAGCTTTTCCGCGGGCATCCCCTGGCTGTGCCGCCAAAGGGCGCCGGTACGATATTCTATGCCGTCTGGCCCGGCGTGTTCCTGGCCAGTGGAATCCTTGCGCGAAGGAGGTTCAAATGAAGGCAGTCACACGAGTTGGATTGGTTTTTCCGACTATCGTTCTTCTGGCCGCCACGGCTGGCGGCGGATATCTCCGGTAAGATCCTTGAGCCATGCCTTGGAAGCGGCAAAGCGCTCGGCCCGAAAGTAACGTCAAATCCCGTCGTGATCGGTCATCCTGCCTTCTGGCGTTGTGGGTCGAAGGACGCGATCCATGCGGGACCGCATGGTCTCAATACCTGAGCCGCAGTTCGCGCCCGGAAATTGCCGATGGCATAGCTGGATGAAAATCCGGGTCCGAGATAGTAGGCGCCATCGGTTTCGGTTGTCCCGCAAAGTGGCGTGGACAGCCCCGCATACGGAGCCGGGTCATCAACTATCGGTGGTAGTTGTATATGGAAACAGGTATGTTGCTAGGTGGGTCATCGAGGATCGGCGCCGATCGGTACCCGCGGCATTTCCGGTCTGAAGCCGACGGCCGTGGCCCAGCGCGGCGGACCGCCGGCGGCTACATCGTGGCCAGCGGAACACTGGTCCAAAGGAGGTTGAAATGAAGGCAGTCACACGAGGTGGAGTGGTTTTCCTTACCGCTGTCTTTCTGGCCGCCACGGCCGGCGCAGCAGATATCAGGGTCGATCTCAAGAGCGAGCAAGCCGGCAAGCCGCCGGTCACCTTCGAGCCGATCGTCGGAACGTGGGTGGTCGCCGAGGACGGCGGCGAGAAGGTGATTATGATCGACGGCCGGCCGTGGGTCGCGAGCAAAGATAATCCCACCAAGCTGCTGCTCCAAACCGCGCGCAAGCTGTATGGCACTTCGAATGAGGACCTGATGGATAACGCCAAGCAGTTCGCGTACTATCCGGTCGCGATTCTCAAGAGCGTCCAGAACTTCTCGAACGGCTCCATCGGCATGAAGTTCAAAACTATGGGCGGCGACGCAGACCGCTGTTCCGGCATTCTCTTCAACGTGAAGCCCAACGGCGACTGGCTGGCAATCCGCTACAACGACACGGAAAACAACGTCGGCCTCTGGGAATTTCACAACGGCATCCGGCGGAACGTCAGGTTCAGCGATCGCGCCAAGCCGTTTATGCTGGACCGGAGCGCCTGGCATGAGCTGAAGATGACGGTGGACGGAGCAAACTTCAAGGCATGGCTCGATGGCACTCTGGCGATCGAGTACACGCTCGGCAGCGAGCCGGCGGCGGGGAGGAGAGGTCCGCCCAATCCAGACCTGGTCCCGGCCAACAATCCGGTGCTTAGCCCGCCGGTCGCCGGCAAGGTCGGCCTCTGGTCGAAGACCGACAGCACCAGCTATTTCAAAGACTACGTTGTAAGCCCGCAGCCGTGAAAGCGCCGCAGGCTCTTAGCCCAATGCCACTTACTTTGGCTTTGGTAACCATTCTGCACAAATTGTGGGGCAGCCAATCCTGGGGTGCCCTCTGGGCCCCGCCGGCTTTCAGCCGGCCCCTGGCGGGCGCGCAGACTCGCGCGTGACCCGAAATTGCCCGCCCCACAATTAATGCAGAATGTTGCCGCTGGCAGAGTAAGTGGCATTTACTTTGCACTTCGTCTCGCCACTGGTCCCTGTTGGGCCACCACACGCTGGCGCCGATGCCCTCGCAGGCCGTGTTGATCCAGGGATGGCCGGGGGGATCTTTGCGGAACGCGATGGCCCCAAAGCGGCCTCGCTCACCGTCGATCGAGTACAGCCGCCCCGCGCGCGGCGGCTCCGGGAAATCCACAAGGACCGGGCCCGAATCGCGCTCGTATGTGAGGGGAGTCTCTCCGAGGAGGATCTTGTCGACATTCAGCGCGGCGTGCAGGGCGAGTGGCAGGAGATGAAGACGCGGCTCAAGAAGGACGAGTTCGCGGTGGCGACGGATCTGTATTACATCAACGTGAGCAAGTCATAGGGATCCGGACAAGCTATTCGTACTTCAGCGCGATTACGGGATCGAGTCGCATCGCCCGCATTGCCGGGACATAACATGCAGCCAGCGCCACTGCGGCGAGCAGCGCCGCCACAACCGCGAGAGTTTTCGGGTCCATAGGGCCGACTCCGAAGAGTAGCGCTTGCAACAACCGCGTAAGACCGGCCGCGGCAGCCAGGCCCATCGCGAGTCCGATCGCAATCAGCCACGCGCCGTGGCCGAGTACAATTTCGAGCACATCGCCGGCATCGGCGCCGAGAGCAACTCGAATGGCGAATTCGTGCGTGCGCGACGCGACCGCATAGGAAGTGACTCCATAGATGCCGGCCACCGCGAGCGCCAGAGCGATCCCGGCGAACGCTCCGAGCAGCCATAGGTGGAGGCTCAGGTTGGACAGCGAATCGGCGATTACGCGCTGCATGGTCTTAATATGGAACACCGCCTGGTTCGGATTCACCTGGCGTACGGCGCCGAGGACCGCGGGCGCCAATGACTCCGGTGGGACCGTTGCGCTGACGACGAGGGACAACCCCGCGGACGGGAGTTGGAGGAAGTTCTGGGCGAGAGGGCAGTAGATTTCAGGAACCGGCGGATGGTCGAGACCGGACTGGCGAACGTCGCCCACGATGCCGGCAATCGTCCCCCGGTCGGTCTGCTGGCCAATCGG
Organism: Bryobacteraceae bacterium; assembly: GCA_052144935.1. Classification (GTDB taxonomy): domain Bacteria; phylum Acidobacteriota; class Terriglobia; order Bryobacterales; family Bryobacteraceae; genus JOPF133. The sequence continues at coordinate 49,811 of JBKQPR010000162.1, read as the reverse complement.
ATCCTGGTTGGGAAAATACTGGCGCGCCAGCGCTTCGTTAATCAGAATCACGGGGGCGGTATCGGCGCGGTCGAACTGAGTAAAGCCACGACCCCTTCGGATGGGAATGCCGAGCGCGCGGAGGTATCCTGGGCTGACACACCGAAGCTCGGCGGACTTCGGCGCAGCGGGCTCCTCGGGGTGGCCGGCGATGGAAAACCGGGCGATCCAGCCCCAGTTTTCGAGCGGCAGAAGCGAAACAAAACCGGCGGCCCGGACCCCCGGAATCCGCCGGATGCGCTCTTCGATCTCCTGGCAGTACCGGCCGGCGGCCCCGGCAGCCTGGGCTCGCGTTGCGGAGACGGTCATGTGCAGGGTAAGGACGTTTTCCGCCTTCAGCCCGGCCGGCGTGTTCTGCAGAGAAAAGAGGGTGCGGAGCAGCAGGCCTGCGCCGATCAGGAGCACAAAAGCGGCAGCCATTTCCACTACCACCAATCCATCGCGGAACCGCGTGCCGGCCGCGGTGCGGTGGCTGCCCGACTGTCTGAGAGCGCTGTGGAAATTACCGCGCGCCGCCCCGATCGCCGGGGCCAGGCCGAATCCAATGCCGGTCACGATACAGGTCGCCAGCAGGAAGGTGAAGACACGCCAATCGAAACCGATTTCCGAAGACCTGGGAATGTCGCTCCCTGCGAGTTTCAGCAGAAGACTCCCACCCCATGTTGCGAGGGCCAACCCCGCGAGCCCGCCGCCCAGCGCCAGGACGAGGCTCTCGGTGAGGAACTGAGATACCAGGCGCGAGCGCGGAGCGCCCAGCGAAGCGCGAATGGCGACCTCCCGCGTTCGCGTGGCGGCCCTCGCCAGGAGAAGGTTGGCGACATTCACGCACGCCACCAACAGGACCATGCCGACCGCGCCGAACAGCACGAGCAAAGAGTTGCGAACGTTGCCGGCCACGACTTCGGAAAGCGGCGTGATGCGCGCTCTCCGGCCCCGATTGGTCTCCGGATATTGCATCTCGAGGCGCCGGGCGATCCCGTTCAACTCGGCCAGCGCACGATCCATGGGTATGCCCGGCTTCACGCGCGCCACCACGAAATCGGCACGATAGGTCGGCATGTGGCGGAATTGCGGCGGCGCCTCCCAGGGGATCCACGCATCCGTGTGAACGGCGCGGTAAGGGAACTGAAATCTCTCCGGCATTACACCGATGACCGTGAAGCCCTCTCCGTCCAATGTAATCTTGCGGCCGAGCGCCGATGGGCCGGCGCCAAAATAGCGTTTCCCAAAGCCTTCGCTGACGACTACGACTTGAGGCGGATCGTCGGCCAGGAATGTCCGGCCGGCCATGGGTTCCACCCCCAGCATGCGGAACAGGCTGCGCTCCGCGGCTACGGTGGTCACCTCCTCCGGATCCGCGATGTCCTGAAGATCCCGGCTGACATTGGAGTAAGCCACCATGGCCTCAAAGGATGTGCTCTGGCCGCGCCAGGCTTCCAGGTCCGGATAGACCACCGGCCCGGCATCGTTCCCGGGTGAGGTTTCGGTCAACTGCACCAGCCCATGGGGATCGGCGAATGGCAGCGGGCGCAGCAGCACGCCGCTCACGATGCTGAAGATGGCGGTGGTGGCGCCAATGCCCAGCGCGAGCGTGCCGATTGCGGCAATGGAGAAGGCGGGGCGCTTGCGCAAGGTGCGCAAGGCGAATCGCAGGTCGTGAAACAGCGCGGCGAGCCAGTTGGGCATCACGATCTACTAGACGGCAGCACGCACCACTCCGTTAACGAACGGACAAGGGAGGCTCACGGCGGAACCGCGGAGGACAGTGCCATCCGGGGGTTGCTGAACCGGAGCGCCGAGACGAATCTCGGCGGGCCCAGAGGGCGCCCCGACTGACAGTCTGCGCCACGAGACGAAGATCAGTGCCCCTTGGGGGGCTTGCCCTTGGATTTGTCCGCTGGTTTCCCGATGATCTGGCGGATGAAATCCACCTCCTCCTGGCTGTAGGGCTTGCCGTTGGTGGTGAAGATTTCGTGGAACCAGAGCGGGGGCGCGCGGTTGATGTAGGGCTGCTGCCAGGAATCCCAAGGCAGGTAGGTTTGGGTCTTACCCGCCACCAGGCCCCAGTTGTAGGCCGCCACGCTGTACTTCTTGGCTATGGGCAGGATGGCCTGGAAGGTGCTGCCCAGGGGCCGCGCCATGTATTCGGTGCACAGAATCGGACGGTGGTATTGCTGCAGCCACTGCACGCGCTTCTCGAATTCCTCGGGCGGGCCGTAGTTGTGGAAGGAAATCAAGTCCGACAGATCGAGCTGGGTCTTTTCGATGGGGCTCAGTTTGGAGGGGTCCGACCAGTCGCCGTGCCAGACGGCGCTGGTCAGCGGTTGGCTGGGCAGCCCGGCGCGCGCGTAGCGAAAGATCTTCGGCAGGAGGGCCTGCACCAGCGCCACTTTGTTGGCCGGCTCGGTCGGCGCATAGCTGTTCGTGTTGGTGTTGTCGGGCTCGTTCCACAGGTCCCAGGCCAGGATCCGATCGTCGGTGCTGAAGGCCAGGATAAAATCCTCGATGTATTCCAGAATGTGCGCCTCCTGCGCCGGATCGGTCAGCGCGGCGGCGCCGGGGCTCTGCAGCCATCTGGAATTGTGGATGCCGGGGCGCGGCGGGAGCTGCCGGCCGGTCTTGGGGAAGGGGTCCCAGCAGGAATCCAACAGGACGAAGATGGGGCGGATTTTGTGGCGTTTGCAGACCGCGAGAAACTTGTCGATGCGGCGGTGGAAGCTGTTGAGGCCGCCAGGATCTTCCTGCCAAAGCAGGTTGTGCAGGAAGACCCGCATGGTATTCATTCCCAGAGCTTCGGCCCAGCCCAACTCCATGTCGATACGGTCGATGTCGAAGGTTTCCGGCTGCCACATTTCGAGCTGGTTGGCGGCGTAGGCCGGAATGTAGTTGGCGCCCACCAGCCAGGGCTGCTTGGCATACCAGTCGGTGGCGGCCTTGGGGGACATTTGGGGGGTCTGCCCCAAAATGACGGCGGCGAAGAAAAGGAATAGAGCTGGAACCGCAAGTGTTCGTTTCATCGTTTCCCTGGGCCGAGACTTTGGTCCGAACATAGCGTGTTACGGGGATCGCCGTCAAGAAGACGATCCCGGATGCTATTCTGGTACAAGAACCCTCATTTTACTGGATCGAACGCTTGAAAGTCGGTTTCATCAGTTTAGGCTGCCCCAAAAATCTGGTCGATAGCGAGGTCATGATGGGCCAGCTTGTGGCCAAGGGCCACGAACTCACCCCGCATCCGGACCAGGCGGACGTGCTGGTGGTGAACACCTGCAGCTTTATCGACCCCGCCAAGAAAGAGTCGGTCGACACCATCCTGGAAATGGCCGAGTACAAGAAAATCGGGCGGGCCCGGAAGCTGATCGTGGCCGGCTGCCTGGTGGAGCGGTACCGTGGCGACATCCGCAAGGAAATGCCGGAAGTGGACGCGCTGGTGGGCACCAACGAGCTGGAGAGCATCGTGGCCCTGTGCGAGGGCATGGAGCCGCCCGCGGAGCCGCCCGCCTCGCCCGAACCCTATCTCTACCACGACCTGACGCCCCGCGTGCTGGCCACGCCACGGCACTTCGCCTACATCAAGATCGCCGAGGGCTGCGACCACCCCTGCACCTTCTGCGTGATTCCGCAGTACCGCGGCGCATTTCGCAGCCGGCGCTTCGAATCGGTGATTTCCGAAGCCACGCGGCTGTTCGAGCGCGGGGTGCGCGAGATCAACCTGATCGGACAGGACACCACCTGCTACGGGGAAGACCTGGGGCTGGCCGACGGGCTGCCGCAGCTTCTGGAGCGGCTGGCGCGGATCGAAACGCCGCACGAAAAGTGGATTCGCTTCCTGTACGCCTATCCCAACAAAGTCACCCAGCGGCTGCTCGATTCCATGGCGGCCCATGCGGCCCTGGTGAAGTACATCGACATGCCCTTGCAGCACGCCAGCGCGCGGGTCCTGAAGCGCATGAAGCGGGGCGCCTCGGGCGATATTTTCCTCAAGCTGCTGGAGCGCATCCGCCGCACCATTCCGGGGATTGCCATCCGCACCAGCTTCATCGCCGGTTTTCCCGGTGAGACCGCTGCGGATTTCGAAGAGCTGTGCCAGTTCGTGGAAGCGGCGCGGTTCGACAACCTGGGCGTGTTCACGTACTCGGACGAAGACACCAGCGCCAGCTTCGCCCTGGAGGGCAAAGTGGATGGCCGCACGGCGCACAATCGCAAGCGCCACCTGATGGCCCTGCAGCGCAAGATCGCGCGGGCGCGCAACCGTGCCTTGGTGGGCAGCCAGGCGGCCGTGCTGGTGGAAGGCCCCTCGGCGGAAACCGATCTGCTGTGGGAGGCGCGCCTCGCCACGCAGGCGCCCGGCATCGACGGGGTCACCCTAATCAACGACTTCGAGGGCGCCGAGCCGCGGCCCGGCGAAATCCGCCGGCTGCGCATCACCGAGGCCCACGATTATGACGTGGTGGGAACCCTGCTGGAACCCACCGAAGACGCCCCCGTGCCATCCGCGGCGCCGCTGATTCAGATCGCCGTATGAAGTGCCCGATCTGCAAAAAGAAGGAAGTGGCTTTGGGCGACCCCGATTTTCCCTTTTGCAGCGAGCGCTGCCGGGTGATCGACCTGGCCAACTGGGCCTCGGAGAAGTACGTCATTCCAGGCCCCAGCGTGGCGCCACCCGAGGCGGATGAGGACGAGGACGAGTAGCGTGGGGCGCATCCGCCTGGCCAGGCTGATGTCCACGTGGTTTGGATGCGGTTTGGCGCCACGCGCACCGGGCACGGCCGGATCGGCGGCCGCCATCCTGATCGCCATCGCCCTGCACGCTTACGGCGGTTTCAGCGGGCTGGATTTCGCTCTGCTGGCGGCCCTTCTGTTCGCTCCCGCGGTGTGGGCGGCAGGTGTGACGGCGCGGGCTTTGGATACCAAGGATCCGCAATGCGTGGTGGTGGACGAGGTGATCGGGCAGTGGATCTCGCTGGCTGGGGCGCGCACCCTGAACTGGAAAACCTACCTGGCGGCGTTCGCGCTGTTTCGCCTGTTCGACATCTGGAAGCCGCCGCCCGTAAGGCAATTGGAGGCCCTGCCGGGCGGTTGGGGGATCAATGCCGACGACGCCATGGCGGGGATTTACGCGGCGCTGGTGCTGTTCGTGGCGGGGTGGTTGGGGGTTCTGAGCTGAGGGATGCGGACGAGCGCTCACCACGCTCACTGCGCGTTCACGCTTACAAAAGCCCGATTCACGAGACGGGGAGCCGTCATGCTCACGTTCAGTTCGGAAGCCAACTCGACATCCCGGCCAAAGCCCCGCTCGATCAACTCCTTGCCCGACCCCGATCCCTGCAACGCTCCTAAGAGATCTCCGCGAACGCAGTCGAAAGCCGCCGCCGCGATCGCCGATTCCGGCGAGCGCCTTCCCGGGCAGGCAGCGATGACCGCACCCGCACCAATCCAGTCTTCGAGGCTCGGCCGAAACTCACCCGTCGCCCACGTTTCGCCGGCGGGAATCACCGCGATGGTCGAACCCAGGCGAGCGGCAGTTTGAGCAACGGCCGTGGCGTTCCGAAGACAGGCAGCCAGTACGATTGGATGATCCGCGGCAAACGCCAGGGCGGCTCCATTGGGTGAAGGAAGCACCCATCGAGATCCGGCCGGGATGTTTCCGAGCGACGCCGGCGATAGCGAGACACCCGCGCCGCGGTCGACAGACGCAAGGTTTGCATGGAGCGAACCGGCGTACTCGACGGCCGATGCGCCTTTCAGGGGATAAGGGAAAACCTGGGCGCCGCGGGCGGTCGCTATGTCAACCGCCGTGGTGAAGGAAAGGACATCCACGATTACAACAACGTCTGAGTCCGCCCCAATCTCGCGAAGTCCTGCAAGTCCCCACTCACAGCGAATGTCAAACCCGGCTTGATCGAACGTCACCCCAAGCAGTATACATGCGGTCCGGCCGTGTGCGATCCGAATCACCACTCCTGCCGCTCCTGGACGCGTTTCGCACTTATCTCTCGTCGGCCGAAAGCCCGTACATTCCGGGCACCACCATCTTCAGGACCGCGGACCAACGCTCCGTTGTCCCCTGCAGTGGATCAAGTGGTTCATCACGCTCCTTCGCAGTACGGCCATGAGGACTTCGCCAGAACCGGAGGTAACAGGGATTGCTTTGGCAGGCGGGATCGATGCCGACGACGCCATGACGGGGATTCACCCGGCGCTGGTGCTGTTCGTGGCGGGGTGGTTGGGGGTTCTGGGCTGACGGTTACGGGCGTGCGCCGAGCATATCGCAGGTCGCCAACCCACGAACATCGTTAACAACGGCCGAGGGTGTCCGAGGGTGTCCGGGCAACAACTTGACACCGGGTCTTCTGTGCGCACGTAATATGTGTTACATGAACGTTACCCTCTCCGTCGTCGACGAAGTACTTCTTCGTGCACGCCGCCGAGCCGAGGCTCTTGGAACGAGTGTCAATCAGTTCGTTAGGGAGTATCTTGAGCAACTAGCGGGAAAGTCGGATCCAAATGAAGACGCCGTTGAGTTTGAGCGCCTCTCAAGGCTTGCTCGCGGCGACTCCCGCGGGTGGAAGTTCGATAGGGAAGAACTTCACGAGCGGTCATGAATCGGCTGGCATTTTTCGATACCAAACATTTTCATCTACGCCGACGACGCCTCTGCGCCAGCCAAGCAGGCACTCGCGATTCAGCTCATCACCGGCTATCGGCGGTCCGGTCTGCTGGTTGTATCAATTCAGGTTTTGCAGGAGTACTTTGCCGCTGCCACCGGGAAACTGGGCGTCGATCCTGAGACGGCGCAACAAAAGGTTCAGTTGCTCACGCGTGCCCGAGTGGTTCGCTTTGTGGAAGGCGATGTGATAGCGGCCATCGAGTTGCATCGTCTGAATCGAATTTCCTTCTGGGATGCGATGATCTTCACGCGGCGCGTTTGCCGGGCGCGGACCTTCTCTACAGTGAAGACCTTCAGCAAGGCGCAACACTGGGCGGCGTTCGCATCGATAATCCCTTTTGGCGGTCTGAATACACAGGAAACCTGGCTCCCCTCGCTGGACGTGTTTCTAGCCCCGATCCCGGCATTAGGTTTCCAGCTACCTCTCCGCTGTGGCACTACCCCGTAAGCTGTTGATTCTATGTAAACGAGTGCCTCAGCGCCATGCGCCGGGCCCCGATTGGACCGCATTACAAAACGTTACCCGCTTTTTGGCACCGTCCAAGCACTCCTCTTCCCTCCAACCGACGGCCTACAGTTTCGACAGGAACCGCCATCCCCGCGGCGGCATCCAACTGTATAGAGGAGAACGGGGAGGTGGCGAAATGAAGATCAAACGACAGCGCGTCTTTACTGGGATTGTCTTTACTGGGATGACGATCGCGGCGCTCATGGCCGCCAGCCCCGGGATGCGGGCTTCCGGGCCAAATTCCACTGGGGTGCCGGCTCAATCGGCTCAGATGGTGATCACCGTCCAACCTCTTCATCAGGGCGGCAGTGTACCGAACAACCTGGAAGCCCGCGACCTGACGGTTATACAGGATAACACCCCGGTGCACGTACTGCGCGTGCAGCGCTTGGCGGGCGACCTGGCGGACATGCAGCTCTTCGTTCTCCTGGACGATTCCACGCGGTCGTCCAGCCTGGGCCTCCAGTTGCCCGAGCTGAAGACCTTCCTCAATTCCCTGCCCTCCACGACCCAGGTGGCGGTTGGCTACATGCACAACGGAACCGTCGCTCTGGCCCAGGCATTCACGGCGGATCCCCGGAAGGCGGCTAGTGCTTTGCGCCTGCCGGCAGCCATCCCGGGCGAGAATGGCAGTCCTTACTTTGCGCTTTCGGATCTCGTGAAGCATTGGCCGTCGAAAGAAGCGGCCGGCCGCCGGGCAGTGCTGATGTTGACGGACGGCGTAGACCGCTACTGGGGCACCCAGGTTATGGACGATCCTTACGTGGACGCGGCCATCCAAGACGCTTTGAAAAGTGGCGTGATGGTCTATTCCATTTATCTGCGCAGCGCCGGTCTCTATGGCCGGAGCGACTGGGTGACCAATTTCGCGCAGTCCCGCCTCGGCGAGGTCAGCCAGGAGACCGGCGGCAATGCCTACTTCGAGGATTTCACCGACCCGGTGACGATTCAGCCGTTCCTGAAGGATTTTCACGACCGGATCGAGAATCAATACGCGGTGACCTTTGAAGCGCTGGGCAAGCACGGCATGCAACCGGTGAAACTGCGGACTGAGTTGCCCGGTTTACAGATCGAGTGCCCATCGCGGGTTTATGTCCGGTAGCACGGCTTTGTAGGGGTCTCGCCCGGACTCTCGATGGGCCGGCGGACCCCACGCCTTCCGAGACTTCCTTACGCGTTCACGGACTCTCCCCTGCCGGCCGAAGCGCGCAAGCGCTATAGTAAAACCCAAAGCTATGTTCCGGATCAACCTCGCGACATCGTTGAGCGCACTCGCCTGGATGGCGCTCGCCTGGACGCCCGCCAGCCTGCCCGCCCAGCCGGCCGGCCCCACCGTGCTGCGGATTCAGGCCGATCAGGTGGCCGCCCACGTCAGCCCCAAGCTCTACGGATTGATGACCGAAGAGATCAATTTCTCCTACGACGGCGGCCTGTACGGCGAGCTGGTACGCAACCGCACCCTTATGGAGGATCCCAAGGAACCGGTCCACTGGACCCTGCTCCAGGAGCACGGCGGCGCCGGAACGATGGCCCTCGACCCCTCGGAGAAGTTCAACGACGCCCTCCCCACCAGCCTCAAGCTGACCATCGCCGAGGCCGCCGGCAACCAGCGCGTGGGGATTGCCAACGAAGGATTCTGGGGTATCCCCGTGCGGCCCAACACCCGCTACCGCGCCTCGTTCTACGCCAAGGCCGCCCCCGGATTCAAGGGGCCCCTCACCATCGCCATCATGAGCGAAGATGGCGCCACCACCTACGCCAGCGCCGAAGTCCGTGGCCTGACGGAAACCTGGCGGAAGTACTCGGCGGTCTTCACCACGCGGAACGCCCCGGTGTCCGCGGCCAACCACCTCGCGATCACCGGGGCCAGCCCCGGCGCCGTCTGGTTCAACATGGTTTCTCTGTTTCCGCCCACCTTCCACGACCGCCCCAACGGCGATCGCCCGGACATCACGCAGCTCCTGGCCGATATGAAGCCCGCCTTCCTGCGCTTCCCCGGCGGCAACTACCTGGAGGGCAACACCATCGCCACGCGCTTCGACTGGAAGAAGACCCTCGGCGACGTGTCCCAGCGCCCCGGCCATATGGACGATGCCTGGCGCTACTGGTCCACCGACGGCATGGGCCTCGCGGAATTCCTGGAATGGTGCGAAGACCTCCACATGGAGCCGCTGCTGGCCGTCTATGCCGGCTATTCGCTGCGCGGCCAGCGCGTGGCTCCCGGCCCGGACCTCCAACCCTACGTGCAGGACGCGCTCGATGAAATCGAATACCTCACCGGCTCGGCTTCCACCACGTGGGGCGCGCGCCGCGCCAAGGATGGCCATCCCGCCGCGTTCCCCCTCACCTACGTCGAAATCGGCAACGAGGACAACTTCGACCGCGCCGGCGGCGGCACCTACGACGGCCGGTTCACTCAGTTCTACGACGCCATCAAAGCCAAGTACCCCAAACTACAGCTCATCGCCACCGCGCGTGTCTCGACGCGCGTTCCCGACGTCATCGACGAGCACTACTACCGCAACTCCGAGGACCTGATGGCCTCCACCGCCCACATGTACGACTCCCGCCCGCGCTCGGGACCCAAGGTCTTCGTGGGCGAATGGGCCACTCGTGTCGGCGCTCCGACGCCCAACATGAGCGCGGCCTTGGGCGACGCCGCCTGGATGACCGGCATGGAGCGCAATTCCGACCTGGTGATCATGTCCAGCTATGCCCCCCTCTTCGTCAACGTGAACCCCGGTGGCATGCAGTGGCGCACCGACCTGATCGGCTACGACACGGTCTCGAGCTACGGATCTCCAGCCTACTACGCGCAGAAGATGTTCAGCGTCTACCACGGCGATGTGGTTTTGCCGATCGCCGCCCAGGACGTGCCCACGCGCCTCTGGCAGCCACCCACTCCTGCCGGGCGCAGAGGACCCAACGGGGAACCGCCGGCCACGCCGCCCCAGGCGCCACCGCCCGAGCAGGTGCCCACACTGTTCTTCAACGCCACGCTGGCGAGCGGCGCCCACACCATCTTCCTGAAGATCGTGAACCGCGCCGCCACGCCCCAGGCCGTGCGCATCGAGCTCAGCGGCCTTCATTCGCTCGACCCCAAGGGCCAGTCGATCGCCATGAGCGCGTCCAGCCCCGACGACACCAACTCCATCGCCGAGCCGAACAAAATCGTGCCCGTGGCCTCCCCCATCGACGGCCTGGGCACGACGTTCACGCGCACCTTTCCGGCTTATTCGATCACCGTGCTGGAGATGAAAGGCCGGTAACGAATGGTAGATTGGTGGGGCATGCTTGGCTTGCCCAGAGCCGGCTTCGCCGGCTGAAAGCCCACTGCAGCCAAGATTGGCTGCACCACAATGCACCGGTGGCAGGCGACGGAAGGCGGGGGTGCCCTCTGGCCCTTCCCCACGGAAAATCATCGCATCGAACGAGGAGTGGCCTCGAAATGGCCAATGTCCAGCGGCATGCTTAGCTTGCCCTGCTTCGCACGAACGACTGCACTGAGGTTTCCGGAGGGTTATGACGATGGAATGCCGCCGGAGCGCCAGGCATTCATCAGGCTGGCAAGATCCTGCGCGCTCATTCCGTACGTATCCGGCAAGCCAGCGTCGGCCCCGGCCAATCCCCGATTAAGCCGGCTCAACGTTCGGCGAGCCGGTTCATCCAGGTCGAACACGACCAACCTCGTGAAGGAAGGCGGGATACTCACGGCTCGAAAGTTGCTAGCGGAACTCCACAAGATGCGCGGCCATTTCCGGAACATCGTGCAAACATCGAAGCCTTCCGCGGTCAGGCGAAGATACGACGACCCGGGGATGAGCTGGACAAGGAAGACCGCCGAGCACAAAGCAAAAAAGGAAACGCAGAGCCAGACGACGATTCCGCCGTTACTAACGGCGACCCGCGCTCCGAAGGCCGCGAATGCGAGCGACCCCACCAGACACGCAATCGATTTCCATTTCGCCGGTCTCAGAACCAGCACCCGTCGATCGGCCGATTTGGTGTGGTCCATGGGGAGATTTGTAGCCGGCGTTCCGATCACTGTTTGCCGGCGAGCGCCGCATCCACGACCACCTGCAGAAGTTTGCCGGCCTCGCCAATGACGGGGGCGGCGATGGGATCGCGATCCATCCCGGGCAGCGGGCCTTCGCCGAAATACAATCCGTCGGAAACCAGGAACGTCAGGCGAATCTTGCCCTGTTTTGGCGGCGGCAATCTTGGATGCTGCCAGGGGCCGATCTGTGCGATCGCCGCGCGCGAGGCGGCGAGCAACTTGCCGGCCTGAACTCCGACATTTGCCGGCGCCGGCTCAAACACTACCAGCTTGCCGGTTTGATTGATGTAGCGAACGCTCCCATCCGCGTACGCCGCCAGCACGTCCAACCCGCGATCCAGCGGAACCTCAACGACGATTCCGAAGAGCTCCTTCTTGGGAACTTCCTGTCGATTGCGCCGGAGCCAGTTGCAAGCGAGAACTCTGAGGCGGCTCTCCTGGCTTTGATCTTCCGCCAGCGCACGAACGGCGGCTGGATCCGGCTGGGCGCTGAAGAGAATGATGTGCCATGGCGCCGGCGGCGTTGCAGGCTGTGGCCGGAACAGGTCCGGATCGTCACAGAAGAGCAGTTGATAGATGAAATTGATTTCGCCTTGAGCGTAAGGTCCTGCGACATTGGCAGACGGCGGCGATGACGCGGGCGATCCGCTGAGCGATCCGAGAAGTCTCTTGAAGATGGCGTGCCTCGATTCCTTTCACGTTGCTGCGACGATGTCTTCAAGTATCGCGCAGGAAAACGGCTTCGACTGACGCCGGCAATCAAACTCTACAAGCGCTCTACGGATGCGGTCCGAGATTTTCGTACCACTTGAGATTGGCGGTGGCGGAGCCGATACAGGCAATATCCGGCCGGCCATCCCCATTCAGATCGACCACGGCACACGCCGCGGCGCCCATTCCACCCTGATCGAGCATCTGCCGCGACCAGGTCCCGGCGCCGCGGTCGTAATGGTAGAGATACACGCTGTGGCCCCCGCCCCGATATCCCGCAATCACCTCGTCGTCGCCATCGCCATCCAGATCCGCGGTCTGCAGGGTGTGCCCGTCAACCAGCGAAGTGTCGATGACCTGGCGCTGCCACGCGCCGCCGCGCAAACGATAAATCGCCACCTGATTGCCGTGCCATGGTTCGATGGCAGCCAGGAAACGCTCTTGGCCGATCCGCCCCACGGCAATGTCGCTGGATCCGGATTTCGGCCATGGATCGGGAGCGCCTGCCGCAATGGCCGTCCTGCTCCATTGGCCGTCCTTCCCAAGCTTGAAGAGGTGGATCCCTTCGAAGCCCGCGTTCAGAATCTCATCGCGTCCATCGCCGTCCCAGTCGAGGACATAGATGCCGTGCACTAACCCGGTATTCTCCGGCTGAATGGTCTCCCGTTTCCAAATGCCGGGCCGATAGTACACCAGCGGCGTCTGGTCGCGGTAATCGGGCGGTTCGGCGTGCGGGCCGGTCAAAGCGGCGTTGATAACCACCGGCTTGCCGCTACCGTCGATATCCGCCAGCCGGAGACGGTGGGAAGTGGGCAGCCGGTCGATTTCGGTCGCCTTCCATGGCCGGCGCGGATCGCCATCGTGGTGCAAGACCGAAACCACGCCGATGCTGTTCTTGGCCACGTTGTCGAACTCGCTGGCCAGCACGATTTCCGGAATGCCCTCGGAGTCCGCGCCGACGGCCACGCAGTTGATCATGTGCGCGAGACCGGTTGCCAGCGTGTGCCGCTCCCAGGTGGGGTTCTCGAACCACACCAGCTCGTTGCCACGGGTGGTGAGGGCAATCAAGTCGGGTTTGCCGTCGTGGTTCAGGTCCACGGCGACCACCTGGTATCCGCCCGCGAGTCCGGTGGCCACGGTATGCTCGCGAAAATGTGGAACGGAGAGGAATTCGGACGGGGCGAGGGCGCGAGGTGTCATACGCGCCAGGAAGACGGCCCCTTTGAAGTAACTCCGCCGGTCGATCCGCGTGCCGATGGAACTGTGGCCGGGGCCCTGGGGCGCAAGATGCACCGCGGCCGAGCCTTGCTCGACGCCATCCACATAGTCGCGCAGCTCGCGGCCATCGTAGACCAGGGCGGCGTGATGCCAGGCGCCGAGCGAATGCAACTTCTCGCGGTCGATCAGAACCTTGGATTCATTTCCCGAGAACGCCACGCCGTCCAGACACCAGCGGCCATCGATTACCCGCAACTCGAAGAGCATACGTGTGGCCGTATCGCGGCCGGTCTGGGGGTCCACTTCCTGAAGATGGAAGAACCGCTGCTCCTCACCGCCGCCGGGGTCCGGGCGGAAGATCATTTCCATGGTGAAGGTCTGGGCGCCGGCCAGAGGATGCACGTCCAGTTGCACCGCGTCCTGGACGCCATCGAACGAGAGGGCTTTGCCGATGGACGTATCGACGATTTGCGGGTGGCCCAGAACGGTGGTGGCGTGGCCGCCGATTGAATCGAGGCGATCAAATCGCCAGGTTTCGCCCGCCGGAGGCGGGTCCGCGCCAACCAGCGCGAGGGCTCCGGCCAGCGCGGCGCCCGCGGGGATCCAGGCTGCTCTGACTCTACGGGGCATAGCAGAGCCAGTATAGCGCTTCGTGAAGCCGAAACCCTTTGACGCGGAGGTGGGGCGGGCGATTCGCCTGCCCTTGTCCCCCCTGGCAGGCGAATCGCCAGCCCTTGTCCCCCTTGGCAGGCGAATCCTGCCCCACCCCCAAGATCTCTCCTGGCCCACGGTGAAGCACCAGGCCCCGCCGTGGTATAACTTTCCGCATGGCAATTCGAAAACTAACGAGTCTCAGCTTGCTGGTCTCCGGCGGGATCCTGCTCGCCCAACCTGCTGCGGCGCCCCCTACTCCGGCGGAGGCCGCGCGCACGGAGCTGGCCTACACCCTGGCCCACTACACCAAGTACGAATACAGGATTCCGATGCGCGATGGCGTGCGCCTGTTCGCCGCGGCGTACCTTCCGAAGGACGCCAGCCAATCCTATCCGATCCTCATGCAGCGGACGCCCTACAACGTCGGACCCTACGGCGCGGACAACTACAAGACGCGACTCGGCCCGTCTTTTGCCGCGGAAAAGGAGGGCTTCATTTTCGTCTACGAGGATGTGCGCGGCCGCTACATGTCGGAGGGCGTCTTTGTGGACGTGCGCCCGCACAGGACGCATTACTCGGGGCCCAAGGACACTGACGAGAGCACCGACACCTACGACACCATCGAGTGGCTGGTGAAACACGTCCCCAACAACAACGGAAGGGCCGGCATGTGGGGGATCTCCTATCCGGGCTTCTTCGCGGCGCATGGTCTGATGAACGCGCATCCGGCGCTGAAGGCCGTGTCTCCGCAGGCTCCCATGGGCGACGTCGGGAATGGCGACGACGGGTATCACAACGGAGCCTTTCACCTGGCCGCCAACTTCCGCTTTTACTCGGGATTCCTGCCGCGGAAGCCGGATCCGGAGCGGCCTGCACCGGCCGTCCGCTTCGACCCGGGCACGATGGACGCGTACGATTTCTTCCTGCGCATGGGGCCGATCGCGAACGCCAACGAGAAGTATCTCAAACATGCCAACGTGTACTGGGACGACACCATCAAGCACACCTCCTACGACGAGTACTGGCAGACGCGCGCCCAGGCGCCGCACATGAAAAACGTGACGCCGGCGGTGATGTGGGTGGGCGGCTGGTTCGATGCCGAGGATCTCGCCGGACCGCTGAAGCTGTTCAACGCCGTGGAGAAAAATGGCGCACAGGCCCCGGATACTTTGGTGATGGGGCCATGGCGCCACGGCGGCTGGGCCGGCGATCGCGGAGACACGCTCGGCAATTTGACCTTCAAGTCCAATACCGCCGAGTTTTTCCAGGAGAATATCGAGCTTCCGTTCTTCATTCAGAACCTGAAGGGCAAGGGCAACGGACTCAAGGCGAGTGCGGAGAGCGCCATTCCCAAGGCGTACCTGTTCGAGACGGGACTGAACGAGTGGCGCCGTTTTGACGCCTGGCCACCCACCGGCGCCACGGCCCGCTCGCTGTATTTCGATGCCGATGGGAAACTTTCCTGGAGCGCGCCGGCGGCCACCGGCTTTGACGAATATCCGAGCGATCCCAATAAGCCCGTGCCCTCGACCGGCGAACCCGCTCCCGGCATGGGCATGCCCGTGGACTACATGACGTTCGACCAACGCTTCGCCGCCACGCGACCCGACGTGCTGACCTACGAGACCGAACCGCTCGACCATGACGTCACGATTGCCGGACCCATCACGCCGGTGCTGCACGTATCGACAACCGGCACGGATTCGGATTTCGTGGTGAAGCTGATCGACGTTTATCCCAACGATTATCCCGACCCGGCCCCCAACGTCAAGGGCGTGTACATGGGCGGCTACCAGCAGCTTGTCCGCGGCGAGCCGTTCCGCGGCAAGTTCCGCAACAGCCTGTCCACGCCGGAGCCATTCACGCCGGGCAAGCCGGAGAAGATCGAGTTCTGGATGCCGGATGTGTTGCACACGTTCCGCTCCGGCCACCGCATCATGGTGCAGATCCAGAGTTCGTGGTTCCCGCTGGTGGACCGGAATCCGCAACAATTCCTGGACATTCCGAACGCCCGGCCGGCGGATTTCAAGAAGGCTATGGAGCGGGTGTTTCGGGGCGGCGCGGACGGCTCGCAGCTTCGCGTGCTGGTAATGGAATAACCGGGGGCGCCGGCGGCCGCTCACGGTAGGGCCACGACTCAAGCCGCCGGGAATACGGGGGCGGGACTGCCGGTATCGACGCGGCTCCGGGCAACGGCTATACTTGCCAAGGAGGACTTCATGCAAAAAACACTCGCCGCGTTCGCTTCCGCCACGTTGATGCTGGGCCTTGTAGCTTGCAGTAGTTCCCGGCACGATGCCCTCGAAAAGTATTACCTGGTGTCCGTAACCACCAAGCTCGGCTATTGGCAGGCAGCCGGAGCCGGACTCATCAAGGCGGCGCACGGCTTGGGAGTGGCCGCCGAAGTGGTCGGTCCTGAAAACTACGACGTGAAGGCCGAGGCGGACGCCTTTCGCGATGCCGTAGCCAAGAAACCGTCCGGCATCCTGGTCTCAGCCGCCGATCCAACGGTCATGAAAGACCCCATCGACGCCGCGATCGCGCAAGGCATCCCGGTCATCACCATCGACGCGGATGCCCCGACTAGCAAGCGCCTGACCTTTATCGGCACGAACAATTATCAGGCGGGACTGATGGGAGGACGCGTCCTCACCGACCGGCTGCATGGTAAAGGCGAGGTGGTCGTCTTCACCATGCCGGGACAGCTCAATCTCGACGAGCGATTACAAGGTTACAAGAATATCCTGGCCGACCATCCGCAGATCAAGATTGTCCGAATCGTCGATGTGAAAGGCAGCCCGACCATCGCATACGATACCACCCAGGAGATTGTCAAGGGCAAATCCATGCCGGATGCTTTCGTCTGCCTGGTGAGCACTTCATGTCAGGAGGTCGCGGACGTGCTGGACCGGGAGAAGGTCGAAAACAAAGTCCTGGTCGCGATGGATACGGACGACAATACGCTGAGCTGGATCCAGAAGGGAAGGATCGCTGCAACCATCGCGCAGAAACCCTTCACCATGGCGCATTTCGGCGCCCTCATCCTCGACATGGTGCATCACTACAAGCTCCCGAGCCTGGATGGGAACTGGACGCAAGACACGCGCTCCCCCCTGCCGGTGTTTGTCGACACCGGCGCCACTCTCATCGACAAGAGCAATGTGGACGCATTCCTGAAGGCGCAAACGCCCGCCGAGGGGAAATAAGCGGACATCGTCCGGCCGCACCATAGTTCCAAGGAGGTCCCGCAACAAGTGGCGCCGGAGGTGCTGGAACTGAGGCGGCGGTATCCGCAACGTTGCCGGCGAAGTTCGGAGCGAGCTTCGAGCGGGAAGCGCCTGAGACCGGCCGGCCGGCGGCGAGTATGAACCGGCCGCGAATTCTATTTTGCGTACCGCACTGGCTGAAATGAGCAGCGCCACCGGATTAGCGAAAATTAACTTCACAGATCCATTGCGTGAAGCGGGTTCTGACAATTGCGACTGGCTTTCCTGGGCAGCGGCTGCAATGCGTGTCCGGCGTGCCGCGATTTGTGCGATCCTCGTGGGCAGCAGTCTTGTGGCTGCCCATCGCGAGGAGTGATCGCAAATGGCGCAAATCGCCGTCAATTTCACGTTTCATAGCGGCGTAAAGCGCCGCCTGTTCAGCAATGTCAGGCTGTCCGGAAGCTGGAATGCCACGGGCCAATTTTCCAATCAATGGACGGAAGCGCCGATGGCCGAATCGCAAGATGAGACCGGCTGCGACGCTTTTGAGGCTAGTGTGCCGTTCGACGCAAGCCAGGCCGGAACCACTTTCCAATGGGGCGTGCTGGCCGATATGGAGGGCGCGCCGGACACTTGGGTGGTGGCAACCGAGACGCCGGATGAGAACTCGGACCAGCAGGTTCGAAGCTTTGTTCTGGCGGCGGGCGAATCCCAGCAGGATTACTGGTTCGTGACAGGGCGCAGGTTCGGCGCGCAGAAGTATTTCCAGCCGGGATCGCCGCTCCCGGGCATAAGGTTCGCGGTGTGGGCGCCCCATGCCAGTAAGGTCGAAGTGGTTTTCGCTCCATTCGACTTAGCGAGCGGCACGCCCACGGGCTATGTCGCCGACGACGGCACAGGCGTGGACCCGGCGGCCACGGTGGTGCCGCTGGCTCTGAAGGGCGGCGGCATTTGGGAGAGTGACCCGCCGGCGCTCGCCGACTTCGGCGCGTACATGAATCGCCTGTACATGTACCGGGTCACCAATGAGCAGGGCGAGGCGACTTATAAGGTCGACATTTTCTCCCGCAACCAGGTGGGCCGCGGCGCGACCAATCCGGGCGGGGCGGACTATCAAGGCTCTTACCTGGATCTGGACGGGATCGTAAGTTGTTCGGTGGTCTCCGATCCGGATCAAGTGACCGGGGACTTCGACGATACGGGCATCGCCAAGCAGACGCTGATTCCGGCGGAAGAGTTCTGGGCCAGCGAATACACTGCCGGGCAAATGCCTCCGACTAACCTTGAGGACCTGGTCATCTACGAGCTGCACGTGGGTTCTCTCGGATTTCCTTCGACGTCGGAGGGAACCTTTGCCGATGCGATGGCATTTGTGGACCAGTTGACGGGCCTTGGGGTGAACGCCGTGGAGCTGCTGCCGGTGATGGAATTCGATGGCGATCTGCAGTGGGGCTATGGGACTTCGCTGTTCTTCTGTCTGCAGACCAGCGCGGGCGGCGCCAATCAAATGAAGCATTTCGTGCGTGCGTGCCACCAGCGGGGCATCGCCGTCATCCTGGACGTGGTGTACAACCACTTCGCGACGGCGGACAACGAACGATCGGAGTGGGGATACGATGCGGACCCCAATATCGCGCCGCAAGATAACAGTTGGTACTGGTATCAGGGGCTGCCCACGGACTACCCGGGGAACATCAACGGCGGATACCTGAACAACGGTTCCAGCGGATACACTCCGCGCTTCAGCGAAGAGAACGTGCGCCAGATGTTCACCAGCAGCGCGGCGGCTGTGCTGGACGACTTTCACTTCGACGGACTGCGGGTGGACCTGACCGACGCCATTCACCAGAACAACTCACTGAATTTCAATGGAGAGTCCATCGGCGACGCGAATCTGTACGGGATCAAGTTTCTGCGGGAATTGGCCCGGACGGTGAAGATGGTGAATCCGCAGGCGTTCCTGATCGCCGAGGACCATACCGGGTGGAGCGCCATGACGCAGCCGCAGGCTCAGGGAGGCATTGGATTCGACGCGGTTTGGTACGCGGATTTCTATCATCATCTGATTGGCGACGGTGACTACGGCGACAACTACGCGAAGCTGCTGAAGAATGCGGGCTATGGCGCCGCCGGGCCGCTCCACATGGATTACTTCGCCGGAGCGCTGCTGGGTACGCAATCCAACACCATCGCCTATCACGAGAATCACGACGAGGCCGGCAATGACCCCAACACCGAGCGCACCATCGTGACGGCGGTGAATCAGGCGCCGCTGGTTGGCGACACGCGGAAGTATGCCGAGGCGCGCAGCCGCTTCGCTTTCGGTCTGTCGGCTCTGTCGGCCGGGACGCCCATGTTCCTGATGGGCGAAGAGATTGGCGCGGCGAAGTATTTTCAGTACAACAATTTCAACTTGAATAAGGAAGATCTCATCGGCGAGCGGACGGGCGACGGGCAGTTCCTGTTCCGCTTCTATCAGGACCTGATCCGGCTGGTGACAGCGAATCCGGCGGCGCGGTCGCGCGCGCTCGATGTGATCTGCGCCGATAATGACAACCGCGTGATCGCGATGACCCGCACCTCCCCTAGCCAGCAATTGCTGGTGTTGGCGAGCCTGAACGACGCGCCCTTCGATCACGGGTATGTGATCGGCACGGACTCGTCGCGCCTCGCTTCGGGCGGATGGCTGGAGATTTTCAATAGCGATGCCGCCATCTATGGAGGCGACAATGTAGGCAATGGCGGCGCCACGTTGCCGGTGAATGGCGGCCAGATCAACGCGGTGATCCCGGCGCACGGATTCGTGGTGTTCGAAAAAGTGAGTTAGTGGGCGTTCTTCGCACCCACGCGCCGAGACGAATCCCGGCGGACCCGCGGCGTACGGCAATCGAAAGAGCAGGTCACCGCTATCTCAATTTCGATTCCACCCGGCTATATGTCGTAAGATGTCGTAACACCTCAAGCTCACGAGCGGTCAGGTCGTCGTCGCTGATATGTTCAGCTATAAAAGTCGTGCCGCCACTTCAGCGGGAACACACTTCTTTCCGGCGTGAACTTGCCGGATCGCCTGAGTTAACTCCTGCGGAGACGCGCTCTTTAAAATGCAAGCCCAAGCCCCCGCTTCCAGGGCCCGCTGGATTTCCACGTCTCCTTGGGCGGTCGTCAGCATCGCAATTCGCGGGTCACAAAACTCCGCCCGGATTGTGACCAGGACGTCGATACCATGAATATCCGGCGATTTGAGGTCCAGCAGCGTCACGTCGGGCCGGTGCCGCCGAAATTGTTGAATGGCTTCACCTCCGCTTGTTGCCTGCGCCACCACGACCATATCCGGCTGGTCATTGATGATCTTCGAAATGCCTTCGCGCAACAGGTGATGATCATCGACGCTGAGAACGCGAATGCGGGCCTGCTGCCTCCCCGGCAGAGCCGGGGGATCTCCCAACGTATTAGGAAATTGGCGCGATACGGCCCGTACGCGCCGCGCAGGATGTCGGCATGGGTGGGCGCCGCCGGCGCCGGAGGCCCGCCGCCGGAACGATTCTGAGCGGCCAGCCACCCGGCGGTGCTCCGGCGCGCGGAACGGCAGCCGGTTGCCGCTGGGGACGCGACCTTCAATAACACGAGCGACCCTGCCGGAATAGCGCGGATGAGCCTGTGCACAGATGCGATCGGGCGGCCGAGCGGCTCGAAAGCAAAGCCGCCCGCCTGGACGGATTTGGGCGGGCGAGGCTGGGGCGGCGCTTGCTGGCGCGTGCGCGCGTCTTTCAGACCCCCCCCTCCCCCTCCTCCTCGGGCGGCTCCAATTGGTCCAGCAACTCCGGGTTCCTGGCGAACCGCTTCAGCACCTTCACGATCTCCGCCGTCCGGAAACCCGCGCGCAGCAGACGCCGGTAGGCCCCGGCCCAGTCCTTGTCCTGCTGGAACAGACCTTCGCGCAGCGCCAGGCGGTACTTCCGCCGGACCCACTCTTCGATGAGCGCCTCCTCGTCCACATCGCGATACACTTTTTCCACGGTCCGCTGGGCCAGCGTGGGCGCCACGCGGCGCTGGCGGAGGTCGTCCATCACCCGTCTCATCCCCATTCCCTCGCCGCTCAACCGGGCGTTGGCAAAGCCCTCCGCAAAGCGCTGGTCGTCCAGGTAATGGGCGTCTTTCAAACGCGCCAGCACGCTGTCCACGTCGGCGGCTCGCGCGGCGCGGCGGCGCAGTTTTTCCCGCAGCTCGCCGGTGGAGTGGGCGCGTCCGCCCAGCACCTTCAGTGCGTATGTCCACAGCGCCTCGGCGTCCAGCAGGCGCGATTTCCGTTCCTCCATGATTCACCAATCCCATGGGGAGTATACTGAAAACTGAAGTAGGGTGGCTTTCCCGTTAATACATGATGCGGCTTACTGAGGAGGATATATGAATAAGAACGGGCTCTCCAGCTTCCTGCTGGGTTTGGGCGTGGGTGTCGGTTTGGGCATCCTGTTCGCGCCCAAATCCGGCGAGGAAACCCGCGGGCTGATCCGCGACAAGGCGGGCGAAGGCGCGGACTATCTGAAGAAACAAGGATCGCAGGTGCAGCAGACCGCCTCGGAGTGGGTGGACAAGGGCAAAGAGGCCTTGGGCCGCCAGAAGACCAACCTGGCCGACGCCGTGGAAGCCGGCAAACAGGCCTATCGCGACACCGTGAACCGCCAGCCGCCGCCGGCCGAAGGCGAAGCCAGCTAGCCACGATCCCAAAGGGATTCTCCACATGGACGATAATGCCTTTCGCATCGTGATCGCGGTGGGCGTGGGCTTGGCGGCGATCGCCTCTATCGTGCTGGCCATCTCGATGTCCGCGATCTACCGCGTTGCCCGGGCGATCGAGCAGCGGGTCGACACCCTGGTGCAGCAAGCCGAACCGGTGCTGGTCAAGCTCGCACCGGTGGTGGAGAAGGCCGGACCGCTCATCGACAGGGCGGTCCCTGCGTTCGAGAAGGCCGGTGCCGCCGCGGAGAGAATAGGCCAGGTGGCGGACAGGGCAGCCACCGTGCTGACCAACCTGAATCACATCGTCGAAGACAACCGCCCGCGGGTTTCCGAGGTTTGCGTCGAAGCGGTGGCCATCGCCGAAACCGGGCGGCAGCAGGTGGAGCGCATCGGCGACCTGATCTACGAAGCCGGCGACCGCGCCCGCAACCGCCTCGAACAGATCGATAACGCGGTGGAGAGCACCGTTGACCAGGTGGAACATGCCGGCGAATCGATCCGGCACGCGGTGATGCGTCCGGTGCGCGAAGTCAACGGCATCGCGGCGGGCATTTCGGCCGCGGTTTCCACCCTGGTCAAGGGTCCCCGCAGGTCCTCCGTGGATTCCGCCACGCAGGACGAAGAGATGTTTATCTGAACGGCCAAGTTTAGCCACACATAAACACAGATAACACCCCTGTTTTTATCCGTGTTCATCTGTGTTCATCTGTGGCTGATTTTCTTTCCGCCGCGTGAACGCCACCACCAGGCGGATCTGCTCGTAGGTGATTTCCGCCGGCAGGGCCTCCCGCAGCGGCTTCAGCCAATGCGACCCGTGCAATCCGATGGCTTCCAGAATGCGCTGGTGGTTCTCCGCGCCCACCCAATCCAGGTCGTATTCCACGCGGCCCTTTTCCACCAGGTCGGCCACCATGTTGATCACGGTGGAGGGCTGCCGCCCACGGATGGCGGCGATTTCCGCGAAGCTCTTGCCCTCCGCCAGCAACCGCAGCGTCTCCTCGGCGGGAGAAACCTGCGCCACTTCCCGCGCCGCCGCCCGCGCGCCTTTGCGAAAGGCCTCGAAGGCCGAGAAGATCTCGCTGCCGTACAATTCCGCTTTGCGCTCGCCAAAGCCATTGACGGCCAGCAGCTCGCGCAGATTGGTGGGCTGCTTGCGGCACAGATCCTCGATCGCCGCGTCGCTCAGTACCACGTAGGCGGGCACGGACAAGCGCTGCGCCTTACGGCGACGCCATTCCTTGAGGAAGTCGATCAGGTCGGCGGCCTCGCCGCCCGCGCGGACTGGCTGCGGTCTGGGCTGCGGCAAGGGCTGCAGCCTCGGTGCGGGATGTTCCTCGCGCAACGGTTGCGGCGGCATTACCGGCGGCGGGGCCTCCCAGGCCGGCTGCCCCGCCGGCCGCTGCGCCTTCCTGGCCCGCTTGGTCTTCACCCGCGGCTCCGCCGCCCCCGTCTTCATCCATTCGGGAAGATTCCCGCACACATCGCACATCCCGCAGCGCTGCCATTTGGGAGTCTGCCCGAAATGCATGCACACCTGGAAGTGCCGGCAGCGCGCGCTCTCCACGAAATTTCGGATGGTGCGGTAGCGCTGCCAGGCGCGTTCCTTCTCGGCGGGATCTTGCAGTTGTTCGATGAAGTAGGCCAGGAGACCGGCGTCCTTGGGCTGCCACAACAGCACGCAATCGGCCGGCAGGCCATCGCGTCCGGCCCGTCCGGCCTCCTGGTAATACTGCTCGATGGACTTCGGCAGCGAGGTATGAATCACCGCCCGCACGGCCGGCTTGTTGATGCCCAGCCCGAACGCGATGGTGCCCACCAGCACCCGCACCTCGTCGTTCATCCAGGCCTCCTGATTGCGGCGGCGAACCGGAGTTTCCATCTGGCCGTGATAGGGCACCGCGGCGATGCGCCGGTCCTCCAGGTAGTCCACTGTGCGCTCCACCTCCGCGATGGTGGGCGCGTAGACGATCACGCTCTGCCCCGCGTAGGCCTTCAACGCCGCCATCAGCCGGCGGCGGTGCGTCTCCTTGTCGCACTGCTCCACGAGGTATCGCAGGTTGACGCGATGGAAGCTGGCGATGTACTTGTGCGGCTCGCGAAGCTGGAGCTGGTCCAGGATATCCTGCCTCACGCGCCGCGTGGCGCTGGCGGTAAACGCGGCGATGGGCATTTCCGGAAAATTCTGCCGCAGCGAGCTGAGCTGGCGGTACTCCGGCCGGAACTCGTGGCCCCATTCCGAAATGCAGTGGGCTTCGTCGATGGCGAAGAAGGCCACCGGGACGCGCTTGAGCCAGGCGATGGTGTCCTGCCGGGCCAGCCGTTCCGGGGAGAGGTACAGCAGCCGGTAGGCTCCCTGCGCGGCCGCCCGCATCACCGTGCGCTGCTCGTCTTGCTGCTGCGAGCTGTTCAGGAGCGCCGCCGGAATCCCCATGTCGGCAAGCTGTGCCACCTGGTCCTGCATCAGCGCGATTAGCGGCGAAATCACCACCACGGTCTTGGCCAGGGCCAGCGCGGGCAACTGGTAGCAGAGCGATTTCCCGCCGCCCGTGGGCATCACCACGGCCGCATCGTGCCCAGTCATGAGGCTCTGGATGATGCGCTCCTGCAGTGGGCGGAATGTGTCGTAGCCCCAGTATTTCTTGAGGGCGACCTGGAGGTCTTCCGTCAACCCACCGGTAGCTTGCAAGTGGTTTCCACCTCTCCTTTGGGACCGGCGATGCGTTCGGCGACGCTCAGTTCCGTCCCGCCGTCCGAAAAGGTCAGGCGGCGTTCGAAAGTCAGCTTGATGCCTCGGATTTTCCACTTGGAGTGTTCGACCAGCGTGTCGCCTTCCCATTCGTGCGAGCCGCGATGCTCCAGCCGCCGCTTTTCGTCCGGGTCCTGGTGGACAAAGCCGCCCCCGCCGCCACCGCGGCCGAAGCCGCCGCCGCCCGTTTCCGGCGTCGCGTCCGGCGGCGGTATGAATTGGAAAGTTTCCTCCGGCAGCGGCTCATTCACCCGCATCTGCCGAACTACCACCGTGTGCCGGCTCCAGATGACTTCCTCCTCGGTGGGGAAGCGATGCCCCGATTTGCCTTGCCGGCGCATCACCATGTGGTTTCGCTCATCCACCCAGACCAGGACCGGAGATCCGCTGACCATGAGGCCGGGGCGCGGGGGCGGCTCATAGGCGACCGATACGACGTAACAGCCGTCCTCCTGGCACAGAATCTCCGCCGAGACGACTCGCTCGTCAATCCCCTGAAACAAGTACGCCTCAGCGGAGGCGGGCCACTCCGGATTGAAACGGTGGGGCAGCGGCGGAACTGTTTCCGCGATCGGAACGCTGGTGTATCGCTGGCGGGCGATGCCGGCTGGGCGGCTTGGAAAGCTGGTCTGAAGTGTATGCAATTGCTCACCGTCGGCGACCTGCAGAATTCCGCGCTTGCCGCAGGGCTCATAGCGGATGCGGTTCGGCGCAGCGTAAAAGAAACGCACGCGCCGTTCGCTGCGCTGGTTGGTATTCTCATCACCCGATTCATCGATGAGGGCCGCCTCCAGCGCCAGGCTTTTCAAGCTGCGATAGGCCTCCGACACCTCCCGCAGAAGCGTCCATGCGTCCATACCTGATTATCCCAACTCCGTCAAGCGGCGCACCACCGCGGCTGGCGCGGCGGCCAACATCTCGCGGACGGTCTTATGCGTCACGGGGTGCCGCAGCTCCGGCGCCAGGTCCGCCAGGGGCGCCAGCACAAACCGCCGCTCGTGCATGCGCGGATGCGGAATCTCCAGCCTGGCGCTGCGCACCACCGCCTTCGCATACAGCAGAATGTCGATATCGATGCTGCGCGGCCCATTCCGCACGGTCCTGACCCGCCCCAGCGCCCGCTCGATTTTCTGCGTCCGCGCCAGAAGCTGCATGGGAAAGAGGTCCGTCTCGGCCTCCGCCGCCAGGTTCAGAAACCAGCGCTGCTCAGGGATCCCAGGGGGCGCGTCCACCGGCTCGGTTTCATAGACCGGCGAGACGCGCACCACCCTCAGATCCGGCGCGGCCAGGCGTTCCAGCGCGGCCCGCAGATTGGCCTGGCGATCGCCCACGTTCGACCCCAGGCTGAGATAGATGGTCTTCACCGTTCAGAACAGGGCCGGCTGGTCGCCGATGCGCAGCTTGGGCTTCACCTGGAAATAATCGTAGGCGATCTCGGTGGCCACGCGCCCTCGCGGAGTCCGGTTCAGGAAACCGAGCTGGATCAGGTACGGTTCATACACCTCTTCGATGGTCTCGGCCTCCTCCGAAATCGACGCCGCGATGGTGTTGACACCCACCGGTCCACCGCGGAACTTTTCGAGAATCGTCCGCATGATCTTCTGGTCGATCTCGTCGAGGCCGTAGCGGTCCACGTCCAGCAGGTTAAGCATGGTTTGCGCCACCTCCAGCGTGATGTGGCCGTCGGCGCGCACCTGGGCGTAGTCGCGCACGCGCCGCAGCAGGCGGTTGGCGATGCGCGGCGTTCCCCGGCAGCGCCGCGCGATCTCGTCCGCCGCGCCGGCTTCGATCTCCACCTGCAGCAGCCGCGCCGAACGGTTGACGATCACCTGCAGCTCCGGCACGGTGTACGGCTCCAAGCGCAGCACCAGGCCGAAGCGGCCGCGCAGCGGCGCGCTCACCAGTCCCTGGCGCGTAGTGGCGCCGATGGCCGTGAATTTGGGCATCGGCAGCGAAACGGTGCGCGCGCCTGGTCCCGTGCCCACCAGGATATCGACGCGGAAATCCTCCAGCGCCGAGTAGAGCATCTCCTCCACATCCGGCAGCAGCCGGTGGATTTCGTCGATGAAGAAGACCTGGTGCAGCCGGACGTTGCTCAGGATGCCGGTGAGGTCCAGCTTCTTCTGCAGCACCGGCCCGCTGGTGCCGGTGAAGGTGACCTCCAACTCCTCGGCGATGATCGAGGCCAGGGTGGTCTTGCCCAGTCCGGGCGGGCCGTAGAGCAGCACGTGGTCCATGGCCTCGCCGCGTTTGCGGGCGGCTTCGATGGCAATCGAGAGATTCTCTTTGAGCTTGCTTTGTCCCGTGAAATCGGCCAGCCGGCGCGGGCGCAGCCCCGCTTCGAACTGCAACTCGTCGGCCTGGCGATCCCCGGAAATCAGCTTCCGGTCCGGCATGTGCTACCAGCTTAACGCTGTTCGGGCGGGGGCATCGCTCCTCACCGCGGAGTCGCGGAGGAAACGGAGACTTCGCAGAGAAAATCCACTTCTCTTCTTCGGTTTTCTCCGCGAAGTCTCTGCGCTCTCCGCGTCTCTGCGGTGAGAAGCCGTGGCCCTCACCGCACCAGCTCCAATGCCCGCCGGAAGAGCGGCTCGAACTCTGCCGCCACTCCGCCGGCCACCTTGGCCTTGCGCACGGCTGCTTCGGCCTGGGGACGCGCGCAGCCCAGGTTCAGCAGCGCCGAGAGCACGTCCTGGTCGATCGGCGAAAGCGCCGCCGCCGCGGGCGCGGGTTCCTCTCCCGTGGCTGCCGGCAGCTTGTCGCGCAATTCCAGCACCATGCGTTCGGCGGTCTTTTTGCCCACCCCGGGAATGCGCACCAGCTTGTCCACCTCGCCGCGCCGGATGGACTGGATCAGATCCGCCGCCGCCAGCCCGGAAAGCACCTTGACGGCCAAGGTCGGCCCGATCCCGCTGACCCCGATTAGCTTCTCGAACATGGCCTTCTCGTCCTGGGTGAGGAACCCGTAGAGCGCCAGGGCATCCTCGCGGACGTGCGTATGGATGCGCAGCCGCACTTCGTTCCCGGTCTCGGGAAGGTGGGTGTAAGTGGAAACCGGAATGGTGACGTCATACCCGACGCCCCCGGTTTCGACTATCGCCTGGTTGGGATGCTTCTCGATCAACACGCCGCGCAGCAGAGCAATCATCTTTAAGTATTGTAAAGGCCAGCGCACAGCTTGCAAAAATGCATTTGAAATGCACGATCGCACGAAGCGGGCCGCGACATGCAGCGCCGGGCGGTCGGAACCCGCCTTTCTATTGGATGACTTCGCGGCCGGCGGCCAGATTGAGCTGGCCCGCGGCGGTCAGGTAAGACCCCACCAGGGTGAGGTAGGTCACGTAGGTGGCGCGATAGTCGCGCTGTGCGTCCAGGTAATCGACCAGCGCCGCCTGGCCGCGCTGGTAGGAAAACTCCATGGTGTCGCGCACGTCCTTGGCCATAGCCAGGTATGTGTCGCGGTAGGGCTTGAGCAGCTCGATGGAGCTTGCCAGGGTGACGTAGGCGGAATCGACATCGCCGTAGACCTGCGCCTCGGCCTGTTCGCGCGCCCGCTCCGCGTGGGTGATGTCCAGTTGCGTGCGGAGTTTCTCACCCTGGTTGCGGTCGAAGATGCGTAGCGGGATGTTGACGCTGAATCCGATATAGGCGCTGTAGGGCGGGTTGCGTGCGGCGTCGACGCTGAAAGTGGGGTCCGTGGAGCCGTTGGCGACGGCCAGCTTGTGATCGGTTCTGGCCTTTTCGACCGCCTCCACGGCGGCTTTGAGATCCGGCCGGGCGGCGACCGCCTGAGAGCGGACCTCTTCGAGCGGCAGGAGGCGGTCGGAGAAATCGAACGGCCCGGTGACGTCGAACTGGTCGACCGGCGTGCGGTCGTTGAGCAGTTGCAGAAGCTGGATTTTGGCGGTGCGCAAATTGACCAGCGCGGTCTGCAGGTCCGATTCGTACTGCACGCGCTGCAACGCGAGGCGCTTGAGGTCGATCTGGGCGATGTCGCCGGAGCTCAGGCGGTCGCGGAAGATGCCCAACTCGCGGTCGAAGTAAGCCAGGTTGTCGCGCGCCAGGGCGAGTACGGCCTTGGCCTGCAGGGTCTGTACAAAAGCGCTGCGCAAGCCGAACAGCAGGGTGCGCACCAGGTCCTCCTGCTGCGATATGGCGATGGTAGTGGCTTGTTGGGCGCTATCGAGCCGCAACTCACGCTTACGCGCCCGCTCGTGCAGGTAGTCCACGATGATCGCCGGAAACGCGCCAGTCAGCGGCTGGTAGGGGTGGAAAGTGAATGGAGTCAACTGGTCTAGGCTGGTGGTCAGATTGGGATTGGGGCGCAGGTACGCGGTAATTTCGGCGGCTCTGGATTCGTCGATATTGATCATGCCGGCGCGCACCGCCGGGTTGGCGGCCTGGAACCGCGCCTGGACCTGCTGCCAGTCGAGAGCCGTTTGTGCGGGCGCGCGCCCGGCCAGGCACGCCGCCGTTGCCAGTATCCAAAGGAATCGCCGCATTTCATCTCCGTGAGTCATGTCACACCTGCAAGGTGTCGCCGTCGCGGGCCACCAGTGCGTAAAGGACGGGGGCCAGGAAAACAGAGAGCAGCAGCCGTGACGCCAGGCCGCCCACGATTACGATGGCAAACGGTTTTTGCGAATCGCTGCCGATGCCCGTCGACATGGCCGCGGGCAACAGTCCGAAACAGGCCACCAGCGCCGTCATCATGATGGGCCGCAGCCTTAAGACGGAAGCTTCCAGGGTGGCCTCCATGATGTCCCGGCCCTCCAGGCGCAGCTTGTTGATGAACGAATACAGAATCACGCTGGTCTGCACTGCCACTCCCATCAAAGCGACAAACCCCAGCATGGACGACACGCTGAAATTGGTATGCGTGAGCCGCAGCGCCAGCAGGCCGCCCACCGGTTCGGTGACCAGCACGCTGAAGAAGATGATGATGGGGAATTTGAAATTGCCGTAGAGCACGAACAGAATCGCCAGAACCAGGAAGACGGTAAGGGGCAGGATGATTTTCATCTGCGCCTGGGAGGCCAGGTAGTCCTTGTATTCGCCGCCCCATTCGAACTTGTAGCCGATGGGCAGCTTTACGGCGTCTTCCACCTTTTTGCTCGCCTCGCCGACGGCGCTGGCCAAGTCGCGCCCCTCGACCGAGAACTGAATACCGATATAGCGGGAATTCGACTCGCGATAGATGAAGGACGCGCCGCTCTCCTCCTTGATTTCGCAAAACTGGCTCAAGGGCAGGTACTGGCCGTCGGGCGTGGCCACCAGCAGGTTGCGGATGGCGTTTTCGTCCTTGCGGAAAGGCTCCTGCATGCGCAGGATCAGGTCGAACTGGCGCTCGCCCTGAATCACCTGGGTGGCGGCCTGCCCGCCCATGGCTGTGCCGATCAGGGTATTGATGTCGCTGACGTTCAATCCATAGCGTGCGAGCTTGGCGCGGTCGGGCGTAATCACCAGGCTGGGCTGGCCGGTCTCGCGCACCACGGTGATCTCAGTGATGCCGGGGATCTTGGTGAGGATGTCCTTTACCTGTGTGGCTTTGTCCCCCAGCAGGTTGAGATCGGGGCCGTAGATCTTGACGGCGAGGGCGCTCTTGAGGCCGGTTTCGGCCTCATCCACGGCATCTTCGGCGGGTTGGGTGTAATTGAAGATCACTCCGGGGAAGGCCGACAGTTTGCGCTGCACGGCCTCGATGAGCTCCGGCTTGGAGTGGATGGCCCCTTTCCAGGTGGAATCGTTGTAGGGCTTAAGACCGACGTAGAATTCGTTGTTGAAGAATCCGGTCGGGTCGGTGCCGTCGTCCGGACGTCCCAACTCGTTGGCCACCGTGGTGACCTGGGGAAAGCTCATGAGGATGTCGCGGATCTGCGGGGAAAGCGCGGAAGCTTCCTCGAAAGAGATGGTGTAGGGAGTGGTGGCGCGCACCCACAGCGCGCCTTCATCCAGGTGCGGCATGAATTCGCCGCCGATGGATGGAATCAGAAGCAGCGAGGAGGCAAACACCAGCAGCACCAGGAAGACCGTGATCAGGCGGTTGCGCAGGCACCAGCCGAGCGTCCTTCCGTACCGCCGGCGCACCCAATCGAAGATCCTGACTTCGGGTTCGTGGATGCGGCCGCGCAGGAACAACGCGCACAGTACGGGCAGCACGGTGAGCGCGCACAGGAGCGCGCCCAACAGGGCGAACGACATGGTGTCGGCCATCGGCTGGAACAGTTCTCCGGAAGGGCCGCGGAGAACATAGATGGGGATATAGCCGGCGATGATCACGGCGATGGCGTAAAAGATGGGCCGCTCGACGTCTTTCGCCGCCTCGCGAATCACTCCCACGAGGTTGTAGTCTTGCCCCTGACGCGAGGCCAACTCGCGGAAGATGTTTTCGACCATGACGATGGAACCGTCCACGATAATTCCGAAATCGATGGCCCCGATGGAAAGCAGGTTGGCGGGGATGTGGCGCCAGTCGAGACAGATGAAGGCAAACAGCAGGGCGAAAGGAATGGTGACGGCCACAATCAGCGCGGTGCGCGGGCTGAAGAGAAAAATCCCCAGAATGACCAGCACCAGCAGCATGCCACGCAACAGGTTGGCTTCTACGGTCTTGGTGGTCTCTTCGATGAGACTCTGCCGGTCGTAGTACGGGACCACCTTCACATCGGGAGGGAGTATATGCTCGTTCAATTCCTTGGTCATCGCCTCGACGCGCTTCAGGATGACCTGCGCCTGCTCTCCCACGCGCATCAGGATGACGCCTTCGACGGCCTCATTCTGCTTCATGAAGCCGAACTGGCCGAGCCGCGGCGCGTAGCCGAGCTGGACCTGGGCGAGGTCTTTGACGCGGACGGGGATACCGTTCTTCTCCTGCACGATGATGTTGCCGATATCGTCGAGGTTGCGCACCAGCCCCAGGCCGCGGATGTAGTAGAACTGCCCGCCCTGGGAATAAAAGCCGCCGCCCGCGTTGGCGTTGTTGTTGGCCAACTGCTGGAAGATCTGCGGCACGGAAACCCCATAGGCAAAGACCTTGCTGTTATCCAGCAGCACCTGGTATTGCATGGTGGTTCCGCCGAGGCCGGAATCGTCGGCGACCCCCTGGATGGAGCGGTAATGGCGCTCGAGCACCCAGTCTTCGATGGTCTTCAAATCCTGCGGGGAACGGTCGGGGCTCTGCAGCACGTAGCGGTAAATGAGGCCGCTCGGGCTGAACATCGGGGAAAGACTGGGAGTTATCCCGTCGGGCATCTGCGCGTTGGGCATCCGCTCGAAAGCCTGCTCGCGCACGAAATACTGGTCGACGCCGTACTCGAAGTTCATGGCGATGAAGGAGAGGCCGTACCGGGAAATGGAGCGCAGCGAATCGAGACGCGGAATGCCGTTCAGCTCGATTTCGAGCGGAATGGTGACCAGCCTCTCGATCTCTTCGGACGCGTGGCCGGGCCATTGGGTGATGATCTCGACGTGCGGCGGCGAAAGATCGGGATAGGCGTCGATGGGGAGCTTTTGGAACGACCATGCGCCCCAGATCATCATGGCGATGGCGGCCACCACGACCAGGAAAGGCTGCCTGAGTGCGAAGGTAACGAGTCTGGCGATCATGGGGTTTGCGCCTTTATTGGATACTGGTGGCGAATTGCACGAAGAGGCTGCCGTCGGCCAGCACGCTCTCGCCTTTTTGCAATCCGCCGGTGATCGCCACCATGCCGTCCTGCAGCGTTCCGATGGTCACGGAGCGTTGCGCGAACTTGCCGGGTTCCACCTGGACGTAGACAATCGGCTCGTTCTTGTCGTCGCGCAGCACGGCCGCCGCCGGCACCGCCAGCACGTTGGCCTGCGATCCGGTGTGAATGGCGGCCTCCACGAACATGTCCTTCTTGAGCAGGCCCTCGGGGTTCTGAGTGACGATGCGTACGGGGGTGGTGCGGGTGGCCGGGTCGACGAAGGCTCCCAGGTAGTTCACGACGCCGCGAAAGGTGCGGGAGGAGGCGGGGTTGGTCTCCTCCACGGAGTCGCCGGTGCGCACCAGGGGAAGGTCGCGATCGAAGATGTGGCCCCACACCCAGACCGTGGAAGTGTCGCTGAGCATGAAGCAGACGGTAGTGCCGGCCTGGATGAGCATTCCGGGCGAGACGAGCTTCTGCACCACCACCCCGGCGATAGGCGCGCGCACGGCCAATTCGGTGCTGATGGCCGTGCCCTGCTGCTCGGCCTGGTCGATTGCCTGCTGGGTGATGCCGAAGATGCGGAGGGCCTGGAGGCTGTTCTGGACGTCGGTGCGGGCGTCGTTGTAATCGGCCTCGCTGCTCTCCACGTCCTTGGCGGCCACCGCGCCGCGGTCTAGCAGTATATTCATCCGATCCACGATGCGTTTGTTGAACGCCTCGCGGTTGCGCGCCTTGCGATAGGCGGAAATGGCGTTGGCGACGTCGGAGCTGGAGACGTAGAGCAGCGGGTCGCCTTCTTTGACCTTGGCGCCGGTGTCGACCAGGATGCGCGAAATCGGCCCATTCACCTGCGTGATGGCCTGGGTGGTGTGGTCGGCGTCCCAGTCCACCGTGCCGGTGGTCACGACCGTGGTCTGCCATACCCTGGTCCCCACGGTGACCACCCTCAGGTGAGCCATCTGTTCGGCGGCCACGGTGAAGAGCCCGGCCTGGACCGGCTTGGCCTGTTCCGCGGCAGCGCCCGGAGTGAACTTCGAAGTCCCGCAGGCGCACTGAAAGACCGCCAGCGCCACGATCGCCGCGGCGAAAAAACGGCGCCGCGGCCTCCACAAACACATAGTCGGCATGGAATTCCAGCCTCTCCTCTTAGTTCCTGGTTTCGACAAATCAAAATCGGGTCCGCGCCGTTGCCGGCGCGGACCGCAAAGTTGCCGCGAAGGAACTAAGCTGGAGGGGCCCGCGACGAACGGGTGGCGGGACGGGCGTCATGCGAGGCTGAGAATTCCGGCGGGGACAACAGCCACCGGACGAGAAAGACCGGTGCGGCAGGAGCTTCAGTGGTGCACTCCACTAATGGCAGGGACCCCACGTAGCAAACCAGACAGCCATGATCGTGCGCCTGGTGCCGTTCGTGCGTGGAGGTAAGCGCCGCGGTTTGCCCGGCGGTCACGGCGCAGAGCAGGAGCAACACGAACGCGTATCGAATCCGGTTGCGTGCCCCCCTGGTCATGGATTACCAGTATAACTCTCAACCGCGCGATTTCGTCCGCTGGTGTTTCGATTTCGCCCGCTGGCGGTGTGATCCCGCCCGTCTGCCGTCGGTTACAGAAGGATCGGAGCTGGCCGGCCGAATTAGCCGATGCCGTTCACGCCAGCCACCCACGCGAGACAGGGGCTGGCGGCGTGCCGCGTTATCCCGCCAGCACCACCTTCTCGCCACTGCGGCACGACTGATACACCGCCTCTACCAGCTCCAGGGCGGCGTAGCCCTCCTCGCCGGATACCATCGGCTGACGGCCCTGCTCGATGGCCTGGCCGAAATCCAGGAACTGCCTTTCAAACGGCTCCAGCGAGATCGCCATGGGGTCGGACGCGCCCGAGGATACTTCCTGCTCCACCGGCGCGGGTTCACCCGAGTCGTCTTCCACGTCCCAGGTGGTCAGCTTGTCGCCCGAAATCACGGCGGTTCCCTTGGTGCCGTGAAACTCGGTGCGCTCGGTGTAGCCGGGCCAGAAGGCCGTGGAGGCTTGAATCACGCCCGTGGCGCCCGACCGGTAGCGCACCACGGCGCTCACCACGTCCTCCGATTCGATGCGGTGCAGCGCGCCCAACTGCCATACGCCGAAAACCTCCGCCACCGGGCCCGCCAGCCAGCGCAGGATGTCGACCTGGTGGATGGCCTGGTTGATGAGGGCGCCGCCGCCCTCGGTCTTCCAGCTTCCCTTGATGGGGCGCGAATAGTAGGCGGCCGAGCGGTACCACTTCACGTAACAATCGCACTGCAGCAGCTTGCCCAGCCGGCCCTGGGCGAAGGCCTTGGAGAGGAAGCGGCTGGCGTCGTCGAAACGGTGCTGGCTCACCACGCCCAGCAGAATCCCGCCACGGCGGGCGGTCTCGATCATTTTACGGGCCACCTCCAGGCTGGTGGCGATGGGCTTCTGTACCTGCACGTGCTTCCCGGTCTGGGCGCAGATCTCGATGGGTTCCAGCCGGAAATCCGGGAAGGTGCACACGTCCACGTAGTCCACTCGGGGGTGGCGGCAGACGTCTGCGTAGGTGGGAACGAATTCCGCGCCGTACCGATCGGCGAATCGCCGTCCCGCTTCCTCGAAAATATCCGTGCACACGGTCAACTCAAAACCGATATTTTTATAGACCTGCGCGTGCATGTGCGAGATCGCGCCGGTTCCTATCATTCCCACTCTCATAGCCACCGACTATTCTAGCGGACACCGCCGCCGCCCACAGCGGTTACAATAAAGTTCACCCATGAAGCGTCGTCTTGTGTTGCTTGCCGCGGCGGTGGCCGCCCTGACGCAGTGTTCCTGCAAACGTGCGGCGCCCTCGGGCGTAGCGGCCGAAGTCAACGGGCAGGCCATCACCTATGTGGAGCTCGAGAAGACTTTCCAAACGCAAACCCAGACGCAGAGCCAGCCCGGCGAAGGCGCCAACGAAGACTCCGTGATGTCGCAAAAGCTGGAGCTGCTGAACAGCCTGATCACCAGCGAGATCATGCGGCAGCGCGCCGAGAAGCTGGGTTTGACGGCCGTGGATGCCGACGTGGAAACCGAGATCAACAAGATGCGTGCGCCCTACACCAAGGATCAGTTCGACAAGCTGCTGGCGGAGCGCCACATGAGCATGAACGACCTGCGCACCCAGATCCGCCGCGACCAGACCGTAAGCAAGCTGATCAACAAGGAGATCACTTCGCACATCACCGTCACCGACGCGGAGGTAACCAAGTTTTACGAAGACAACAAGAACGCCTTCAACCGCGCCGAGCCGCAGATCCACATCGCCCAGATCCTGGTAACGCCGTCTCCCAACGGCAACGTGCGCAACCTGAAAAACAGCAAGGCGCAAAACGATGGCGAAGCCCAGAGCAAGATCAAGGATCTGGAGGCCCGCCTGCAGCGGGGAGAGGATTTCGGGATGCTGGCGCAGAATTATTCCGAGGATCCCAACTCCGCGCCGAACGGCGGCGACATGGGCATGATTCCCGAATCCAATCTGGACAAGGTCAGCCCGGAGCTGCGCAAGGTGATCGTCTCTCTGGCGCCAGGCGTGCCTTCTCAGCCGGTGCGCTTGCCGGAAGGCTACCTGATACTGAAAGTGATCTCTCGCGAGCCGGCCGGCCAACGCGATTTGCAGGATCCGCGGGTGCAGCAGGAGATCCGGGAAGCCTTGCTCAACCGCAAGGACCAACTCCTGAAATCGGCCTATTACGAGGTGGCGCGCAACAGCGCCAACATCCGGAACTACATGGCGCAAAGCGTGCTGGATAACGCCGGGAAAACCAAGTAGGCGAACGTGGGGCAGGCGATTCGCCTGCCAACTACTTGCAAAAGGGTGTACTCAGCGTTCAGCCGGCTCGTCGAGGTCCCGAAAGAGCGCGGCGAAATCGACCCCGCCCACGAGCGGTGTAGACACCACTTGGTTGGCCGGCCGGCGGATTCCCGACTGGTCCGCTTCCATGACACTGCGCTTGTAAGGATCGATCAGCCAGATATGCGGGATGCCGGCGGCCAGATAATCCGCGATTTTGGTCAGCATGTCGCTGGCTCTATCGTCGGGCGAGAGCACCTCGATCACCAGGTCCGGGCAGGTGAGGATGGGCGTAATCTCGTGCGGCAGCGCCTTGACGCAGATATCGGGTATGCGATAGCGCGGCTCGTCGCTTACGCGAACGCGCTGTTCGGTGAATGTTCGAAAGCCGCGCTCGCGCTGCCGGATGCTCAGCAAGGTCACGATCATCGACTGAAGGATGCTATGAAAGTATTCGCCCACATTGCGCTCCACCAGCTCACCGCCAACATATTCCACGTCGGGATGATAGGTCGTCCGCAGATACTCTTCCACGGGGACGGTCGTCTGCGTAGCCATAGCTTCAGTCTACTACCGGCCAGTTCGAGCGATCGGAGCCGGTCCCAGAGGGCGCCGGGCCCGGAGGGCACCCCCGGCCGTACTCTTCCATCAGTCGCCGATGTCCAGCACTTCAAAATGGAAGCGTTCGGGCGGGAGCAACGCCGGCTCTCGCGGCGCCAGGTGCGACCAGGTCTGGTATGCGCCGGCGGTCATGGTGGAGTTCAGATAGATCAGGAACTGGTTCGAGAAGCAATCGATGGGCGGCGGCTGCCGGAAGGTCAGGCGCAGACCGACCGCGCGGTCCAGCGCTACGCCGTGGGTGGGGACGTGCTTTTCCATCAGGAGCGTGACGAAGCTGGCGCGGCTGGCGTGCGGCCATAGGTCCGGGTGCAGCAGCTTACGCAGCGCTTCCTGCGATTCAAAGGTGATCTCGCATTGGCGAATCCATTCCAGCACGGAATCGCCCCAATGCCAGTGCGACAACAGACCTCGGTATTGCTCGGCGAGCTGCAGCGCCAGGTCGAACTTGCGCCGCTCGAGCACTTCCGAATCGGCGTCGCTCGCGGCCAGCATGTCCTCGGCCTCCACCATCACGGAACTCAGATCGGAGGCATCCTCCCCCGCCGCATGTTCCGCCGAATGCACCAGCAAGGGCGGGAGCTCATGGGTCCGGGTTCCCGGTATCGCGATGTACCTTGGTTCCCCCATTGGTCTCACTACCTACTTATCGGACGTAAACGAAGACTGCTCGTGTACCAATTTGTAGCACAGCAGGGTCCAGTGTGGGAAACAAAAAGTTTCGATTCACCCCATCGAGTCGGCTTATCTAAGTTTTAGCAGACAAACGAGTTTGCTGCCAAATTCGGGTTCCGCCGTGGAGGCGCTCCGGCGCGGAAGAAGACGACCATCTCCGTTTCTGGATTCTTCCCCGCGCATCCAGCGTCGATTTCGCCGTTGTGTTGTGTTCTCTTGGCGATACTTGGCGCCTTGGCGGCTTGGCGAGAGATCCGGTGACTCTTCCCCGCGTCTTCCTCCGCCACTCACCCCGCCTTGTACTGATCCCGGCATTCGGGTGAGCAAAAATGAACCGTCTCGCCATTCACCTTCCTGCTGATGCTCCCGGTCGTGGAAACGTAGGTGCCGCACACCGGGTCCTTCTTCAACTCGCCGCCGGCCAGCACGGGCGGGGGCTGCCTGGAGGCGGAACGGGGAACGGCGGCGGAACGGAAACCGGCCAGCACACTCCGGAAGAGCGATCTCACCAGAAGGTAAAGGAAGACAAAAATCAGGCCGCGGAATAATACTTCGAATAGTTCGCCCATGATGCCGGGGCGGAAGCCAGCGGTTCCACCCCCGAAAACTCAACCTACTTCTTCTTTTTCTTCGCGTCGGGGTTCTGGTAGTTGGTCTGCACACTCGTTCCGAGCGTGGTCAGCATATCCTTGGCCTGCTGCGCAAACTGGCCGCTGGGGGCCAGCTCCAAATACTTCTGGAATGCCTCGATGGTTCCCGGCGCCGCCGTCACTTTTCCATCCGCGGCGATCTGCGCCTTGCTTATTAGCATCACGCCGTACTGGTAATATGCGTCCGCATAATTGGCGGTGAGTTCGATGGCATGCTTGAAAGCATCGGCGGCGGCCTCGTTCTGGCCGGTATTCACCAACACGGCGCCCAGGTTGTAATAGTACTTGCCGCCGTTGGTGGGATCCAGATCGGCCGCCTTCTTCAGCTCGGCCTGCATTTCCGGATACTTTTTGGCCTTGGCCAGCGCCAGCGCGTAGTTGTTGTGGCTGGCCGCATCGTCGGGCTTCAGCTCGAGGGACTTCTGATAGGCGTCCAAGCCCTTTTGAAGGGTAGCGTCAAAATCCGGTCCGGTCTTGGTTCCCGCCAGCCTGACGTAGGCTTCGGCGAGTTGCGACCAGACGGCCACCTGGGTGGGATCGAGCGTCGAGGCTTTGGTGAAGGACTCGACCGCCACATCCCACTTCTCCGCCTTTACGGCGTCCATGCCCGCGTTGAAGGCATCATTGAGCTCCTTGCGGCCCTTCATTTTCTCGGACTGCTCCTTGATGGTCTTTTCCAGCGCCGCCTTTTGTTCGGGGGTCATCTGACGCTTCAAATCGTCCGAGATCTGGCCGGTTTCGACGGCTTTCTGCATCTCGGCCTGCTTGGAGCCGCTTTGCTGTTGCTGATTGGCCTTCAAATCGAAGTCTAATTGGAATGGATCGCCTGGCCGCGTAGGCACGCCCTTTTGCTGATCCACCATCTTGCCGTCGATTTCGACGGAGATGTCGTACTTCCCCATAGGAAGGCCCATATAGATGTAATGGCCCTTCTTATCGGTCTTGGTGCTGTAATTGCCTTTGATATCGGTTCGAACCAATACAATCTTGGCTCCCTGGACAGGCTTCCCATCGGTGCCTTTCACGATGCCTTCGACGGCCGTAATCTGGGCCATCGAGGCGAACGACAGTACCAGGAGCCCAACGGCGGACAGAGCCAGGCTGCGGAACTTCATAGAACCTCCAGACTTAGAACTAGGACTAGAGACTTACGTGTATTAAATTCCAGTATAGCCCGAGCCCCTCCGGCCGTGCGAGGGCCCGAACCCGATCTTTTTTATAGGCGGAATCGGGGAGCCTTGGCGTTACGCCTCTGGATCGACTTCTCTCATTCCTCAAACAGCCGGATCTGCTCCTTGGCCGCCGTCTGGGCCTTCCTCTTCTTCAGAGGGCTCCCCACTACCCCCAATACCTCGGCCGATTGGAGCGCCGCCCTGGGAACGAAAATGCGCTGTTGGCGGCCGGCGGGGTCGGGTGGTATGATCATGAACCCATACTCATCCCGCTGCAGCAGATTATTGGGCAGAACCCCCTCCAGTACCTCGCCATCCCGGAATTTGAGGCTCACCCACAGGCCTTCCATTTTGGGGCGGGTGAAAAAGACCCGCCGCTCCCCCTCGCCATCCGAAAATTCCCGCACAAAGGCCACGGTCTTGATTTCGGCATACGGAACGACCGTAGCCCGGCCTTCCTCGGAGATTAGTTCAACGCCTGCAGGTTGAAGAAAAGAAGCGGGATTTACGTAACCCGCAAGCGCTTCCCGCTGATACCGGCGGATGACCGCCTTCTTGGTGGTGGACCCGGCCAAATGGCGCCTCGTTAACAACTATGTTTCAAACATTTCGGCGCTTATTGTATCATTGGCACGATGTCCGCAGCGCTCACGGCAGACTCGCGCCCCCTCAACCGGCAGACGGCCGCGTTTCTCGATTTCTGCCGCCTCGAGAAAGGCCTGTCGGCCAACTCGCTCGAAGCCTATTCGGCTGATTTATCTAAATTTAGCGCGTTTTTCAAAGCGCCTGCGGAAATCCCCGGCAGGGAAGATCTGCTGGCTTACGTGGACCATTTATACACCACGGGATTGGGCCCCCGCTCGATTGCGCGGCACGTCACCACACTTCGTACTTTCTACGGTTTTCTCCTGAGGGAAGGGCGGATCGAATCCGATGTAGCGCCCTACCTGCGCACTCCGCGGCAGTGGCAAACGATTCCCAAGTTCCTCAATTTGCAGGAGATCGAGCGTATCATCCAGGCTCCGGACAGCTCTCGCCCGACCGGCTCGCGGGATCGCGCCATGCTGGAGCTTTTATATGCCACCGGTCTCAGAGTTTCCGAACTCTGCCGGGTGGGAATGGGCGACCTGGATCTGCAGTATGGGATTCTGCGCACCATGGGCAAGGGCCACAAGCAGCGCCTGGTCCCGGCCGGCAAGCCGGCCATCCTGGCGGTGGAGGCGTACCTGGCGGAGGGCCGTCCGGCGCTGCTCAAGGGCCGGCCAAGCCGGTACCTGTTCGTGACTGCCCAAGGGGGATGCCTGACGCGGCAGGCATTTTGGAAGCTGCTGGCGGCGCACGGCAGGAAAGCCGGTATCTTCCGGGGATTGACCCCCCACGTGTTGCGCCATAGCTTTGCCACGCATCTATTGGAGGGCGGGGCGGACCTCCGCAGCGTGCAAGCCATGTTGGGCCACGCCGATATCTCGACCACCCAGATTTACACCCACGTGATGCGGTCGAGGCTTCGGGAAACCGTCGAGAAACACCACCCCAGAGCCTGAGGGTCAGGCAAGCAGCGGGTCCCCCGGCGGGGGTCCCCCAGCGTTTTCGCCCGGCGCGGGATGCGGGCGCGGCAGCCGGAACTGGAAGATTGAGAAGGTCAGGCGATGAGCGATTACATCTACATGCTGGAGAGCCACCTCAGCCCGGGA
This sequence comes from Bryobacteraceae bacterium, assembly GCA_052144935.1. Lineage (GTDB taxonomy): Bacteria > Acidobacteriota > Terriglobia > Bryobacterales > Bryobacteraceae > JOPF133. The sequence continues at coordinate 8,958 of JBKQPR010000162.1, read as the reverse complement.
CAGAACCGGGCGGTGGCCGTGGTGCAGAGTGCCGCCGCCGAAGCCAGCCTGAACCTGTTCCTGACCGGCGGTGCGATGCGCGATATGCTGGCTGGCTTCCGCATCCGTGGCCTGGATTTCGTGGTGGAAGGCAACGCCCTGCCGCTGGTCAAGGCGGTCTTGAGCGCCAGCTCCGGCTCCGGTTCCGGCTCGGGTTCCGCCTCGGGGGCCAGTTCCGGTTCCGGTGCCGCCTTCGCCTCCGGTTCCGGCTTCGCGGCCACGCTGGTTTCCATCGATGAGGCCCGCAAGAGCGCCGCGCTGGTATTTCCCGGCGGCATCACCGCGAAGATCGGCATGGCCCGGCGCGAGAAGCCGGGTCGCAACGGCGCCAAGCCGCAGATTACCCCTGCCACCATCCAAGAGGACCTGCGCGGCCGGGATTTCACCTGCAATGCCATCGCCCTGTCGCTGAACAAGGCCTCCCGCGGATTGCTGCTGGATCCGCTCAACGGCCTGGCGGACATCCAACGCCACGAGTTGCGCGCCGCCAACCCCTACGGATTCTACGACGACCCTTCGCGCCTGCTGCGCCTCGTCCGGTTCCGCGTGCGGCTGGGGTTTGCCGTGGAGGAGCGCACCCAACTGCAGGCGGCGACGGCCCGCGAATCCGGTGTGGCGCAATCCATTCCACCGCGGGTACTGGGCGAAGAACTGAAGCAGATCGCTTCCGATGACGGCCCATCGGAGGTTCTCAAGCTGTTGGAAGAGAGCAAGCTGCTGGGGCGTTTCTCGCCCGCGCTCGGTGGGCACAAGCTGAACCTGGGTGGCATCCTGAAACTGGAGAAGGCCGCCCGGCTTCTGCCCGACGATGCAGCCTCCCGCGCGGCCCGTTTCGCGCCGTTTCTGTACGTTCTCACGGAGAAGCTGACGGTCAAGGAACGGCAAGCGCTGGCGAAGGCTACGGAACTGAGCAAAGCAGACCTGGCCCAGTGGCAGAAACTGGAGGCGCGGTCGAAAAAGCTGGAAGCGGCGTTGCGCTCTCCGCGCATTCGGAAGCCTTCGCAGGTCTATCACCTGGTCTCGGCGGCGCCCCCAGATGATGTGTTATTCCTGCTCTATCATTCGGCGCTGAAGCCCGTGCAGGAACGGCTGCGCAGCCATTTCCAGAAGTACCTGCCGGCGGTGCAGGAGATCACGGCCGAAGAGTGGTCCGAGGTGGAAGGAAAGGTCGAAGGAACACCCGGCTCGCCGCGCCAGCAAAAGGCGCACCACGACTTCATCACCCGCCGGTTGGACCGGCGCCCGCCCAAGCCGCCGGCGCCACCCACCGACCCGCCGCCCGCCGCCCCGCCCCCCGCGCCGGCACCGACCCAGGGATCCGGCTGGCGCGCGCAACCCGGGCCGGTGGCGCGCCGTCCACGGACAGGCCAAGCCTGGGGCGGCCAGGGGTAAGGGCCCCTCAGGAGATAACCGGCGCAATCATCGGCAAGCGCTCCCGGCGGGGTGCCCTCTGGGACCGCTCTGAAAGCGCATCGGAGCCGGGCCCAGAGGCACCCTACAGGGAGTGCCTTATGGGCCGCGGCGGCCCACCAATGGGAATGAAGACGCGGCGGGCACTGGCAGGGCACTTTCGCCTGTTATTTGCCGCGTCTTCAACCGAGCGCTTGGTACGGTTATTTCGGAGCAATTTCCAGGACTGCCAGGACTTTCAGCCGTCAGCTCTCAGCCTTTGTTTTCAACGCCATCTCCGCGTCTGCTCAGGAAACGTTTCGGGCAGCCGCCGATTCAAAAGGGCTTGCGCCGCTCGCGCTGGCTTCGTCATTGATTGACCAAGCCGCCCCGGCCTGGTGTCTCGCTGCGCGGTGACCCGTCCCGCCGCCCCTGGCGGGTCCTTGCCGATCGCGGAAAGCTTTCAGGCCCCGGCTCGAAAGGTGAACGGCGCTCGAGCCGAAGCCGACAGCGTGCCCCGCTGCTCGGCCGATACGCCCACGGTGCGAAATTCGTGCTGATTAATCTCGATGGCGGCCCGCTGGTTGTCCGATCGCACCACCCGTCCCGACACCGTCAACTGCAGCGGCGCGGCGTTGTGCAGGAGCACGGGCCAGTTGATCGATAGCTGGACTTTCAGTCCCACGGGAAGCTTGCGGCCGGTCTCGAACAGAATCCCACCGCTCGAAAGATCCACTGTACGGCCCAGACCGGAATCCAGCATCCTCTTGCGGCGCAGCACCTTCCAGCGCAGTTCCAAAGAGATGTCATAGCGCTTGTCGGAGCGACGCTCGCCTGCGATCTGCTCGCTCGGTTCCGGTGGTTTCCGCCAATCCATAATCGCTGCTCGTTCCCTGACTTTTCCCGACCGCTGTAGTTTATTATGCGAGGGTGTGAATCGCAAGCGAAAGGTACTCGGGTACCTGGCAGGTACCGCAAGTTCCAGTCTACCGATATTAAGGGAATCCCCTAAAAAAAGAGGTTCGGAGTCGTCTGAGGGAAAACGCCGTCCGTCGAGCCAATGCGGGGGCTGCGCCCTCGACCGTTCCCGCGGCGCGGCCAGCCCCCGGACCCGGTTGCGGTGAAAGCGTGGTCAACGGCTCCGCCGCGCGCGCGTTGTATACTAAGTCCAATTTCTCCCATGCCCCTCTCCACCGGAACTCGCCTCGGCCCCTACGAGATCGTCGGCCCGCTCGGTGCCGGAGGCATGGGCGAGGTCTACCGCGCCCGCGACTCGCGCTTGAACCGCGACGTGGCCATTAAAACGCTCCCCACCGCCTTCTTCGACGATGCCAATCGGCTGGCCCGGCTGCAGCGCGAAGCACAGGCGCTGGCCGCGCTCAGCCATCCCAATATCGGGACCATCTTCGGCCTGGAAGACGACCGCGGCGTGCGCGCCCTGGTCATGGAGCTGGTGGAGGGGCCGACGCTGGCGGAACGCATTGGGCCCGCAAGCGGGCACCCCGCAAGCCGGCAGCCCGCTGGCGCGCACCCCAGCCCGATTCCCCTTGACGAAGCGCTCGACATCGCGCGTCAGATCGCCGATGCACTGGAGGCGGCTCACGAAAAAGGCATCATCCATCGCGACCTCAAGCCGGCCAACATCAAGCTCACCGGATCCGCCGGCGGATACCCCGGCAAAGTGAAGGTACTGGATTTCGGTCTCGCCAAGTTCTTCGAGACAGACGCCGCCAGCGCCGGCTCAGACAACTCGCCGACCCTCACGCTGGAATCCGCCCGCGCCGGCATCATCCTGGGGACGCCCGCCTATATGAGCCCCGAACAGGCGCGCGGCAAGCCGGTGGACAAGCGCACCGACATCTGGTCCTTCGGGGTGGTGCTCTACGAGATGCTCACTGGCCGGATGGCCTTCGAAGGCGAAACCATTTCGGACACCCTGGCGGCGGTGCTGCGCTCGGAGATCGACTGGAAGCGGTTGCCCCCCGAGGTTCCGCCCAGGGTCCGCCGGCTGCTGCAGCGATGTCTGGAGCGCGACCCCAGAAAACGGCTGCGCGACATCGGCGACGCCCGCCTGGAATTGGACGCCCAGGAGGAACCACCCCCCGCGCCACCCGCGGCCGCTCTTCCCCCAGCCCCGCCAGCTCCGCCTGCCCCACCCGCCCCGCAGGAGCCGGCGGCGCGGGTTCTCACGGCCGCGCCTTATCTCCCCCCCGCTTCTGTGCTTCGCGCCCCGCCCGCCCCGAAGGAGCCAGCGGCACGAGCTCTCGCGCCCGCGGCTTATCTCCCCCCGGCTGCTGTCCTCCGCGCGCAGCCCGCGCGGCCCCGACGGCGGTGGTTGCCCTGGGCGGTGGCCGTGCTGATGGGCGGCGCCGGGGTGGGCGCGGGCTGGCTTCTCTGGCACACTCCTCCGGCACCGCCCCGTCCGGTGCTGCGGTGGTCGTATACACAGAAAGATCGCTTCGGCTTGCCGGCGCTTTCCCACGACGGAACCCGCCTGGCTTTCGCGGAAATACCCGCCAACGCGTTCCGCCTGATGCTCCACACAATGGATCAGGCCGAATCCAGACCGCTTCCCGGCGGGGAAGGCGGCGTCTATCCGGTCTTCTCTCCGGACGGGCAATGGATTGCCTTTTTCAGCTCGGGCAAGCTCAAGAAGATCCCGGTCACCGGCGGCGCTCCGATCACCCTGGCCGAAAAGTCCGGCCCCCCGTCGGACTGGGGCGAAAATGGCGAAATCCTGTTCAGCGCCGCCAGCGGGTTCGGGTTGATGAAGGTGGCGGCGGCGGGGGGCCAGCCGCAAGCGCTCACCAACCTCGATTCAAAGAAGGGCGAGACCCGCCACCGCGACCCTCATTTCCTGCCGGGCGGGCGGGCGATCGTATTTACCACCGAAACCGGAGGCTCCCAGCAGGTCGCGGTGCTCGATCCGAAAAACGGCACCCATCGTACCTTGGTAAACGACGCTTCCGGCGCCCGCTATGTCCCCACCGGCCACCTGATCTACCTTCGCGGGACCACGCTGTTTGCGGCGCCTTTCGATCCCCGCCGGCTGGAATTGACGGGACCGGCCATTCCGGTGGTGGAGGGCGTCAGCGACTCTGCAGCCGCCGTGGGCGAGTATTCCTTTAGCGATTCCGGCCTGCTGGTGTTCATGAAGGGCGCCGGTGTAAACGAAAAGACGATTCTGGCCTGGGCCGATCGCAAAGGAGCCATGGAGCCGTTTACGGCGGCGGAATATTGGGGCACCGGAAGGCTCTCGCCGGATGGGCGCCTGGTTGCCAACCAAATCTATACCAATAAGGCGCCCGAGGGCGATATCTGGATCTACGACGTGGCCCGCCGCGCCAAGAGCCGCCTGACGTTCGGAGGCATCAATCAATATCCCATCTGGACGCCGGATGGAGGCCGTGTGACGTTTTCAGCCTCGGCCGCGGGGAAACATGGGATTTACTCGGCTCCCGCGGACGGCAGCGAGAAGCCCTTGTTGCTCCTTGAAACCGAGGACCGCGCCAGGCCCACTTCATGGTCGCCCGACGGCAAGGCGCTGGTCTATTCCATGCCCGGAAAGGACCCGCCCGTCCCTCGCCTGTGGGTTTTGCCGGTGACGCTGCCCGCCAGACCCGACGGGGCGCCGGCGCTTTCGCCCGCCAACCGATACAAGTTCCAACGGCCCGGCCAACCGTACCGTCTCCACGACACCCCCTTCTCCGAGGACGAGGGCGAGGTCTCGCCGGACGGCCATTGGCTGGCCTATACTTCCGTGGAATCGGGCTCCCCGGAGGTCTATGTGCAGCCGTTTCCGGGGCCAGGCGGCAAAGAGCGCATCTCCACGGAAGGCGGGCAGGCGCCGCGCTGGTCGAAGAATGGCCGTGAGCTGTTCTATTTGGACAGCACGTCGTCGGTGGTGATGTCGGTCGACGTGCGGACCACCCCGCAATTCCACGCCGGTATCCCCACCCGGCTGTTCGCCCAGAGAGGCTCCAGCACCTGGGATGTGGCCCCCGACGGCAATCGCTTCTTGTTCGAGCAGTTTCCCGCGGGCGAAACCGGCAGCCGGGAGTTGCAGGTCGTAGTGGACTGGTTCGAGGAACTGCAGCGGCGCGTGCCCGTGAGGAAGTGACCGTTATGCCTCTCTCCGCTGGAACTCGCCTGGGCCCCTACGAGATCATCGGCCCGCTGGGCGCCGGGGGCATGGGCGAAGTCTACCGCGCGCACGACTCGCGCCTGAACCGCGACGTGGCCATCAAGACGCTGCCGGCGGCCTTCTTCGACGATGCCGATCGCCTGGCCCGGCTGCGGCGCGAGGCGCAGGCGTTGGCCGCGCTCAACCATCCCAATATCGCGGCCATCTACGGGATTGAGGAAGACCGCGGTGTGCGCGCTCTGGTCATGGAACTGGTGGAGGGGCCCACGCTGGCGGAGCGCATCGGGCCCGCGGGCGGGCACCCCGGTCGGATTCCGCTAGAGGAAGCGCTGGACATCGTGCGCCAGATGGCCGATGCGCTGGAGGCGGCCCATGAAAAGGGCATCATCCATCGCGACCTCAAGCCGGCGAACGTGAAAGTCACGCCTGAGGGCAGGGTGAAGGTGCTCGATTTCGGATTGGCCAAAGCCTTCGATGCCGAGCCCGCCTCGGGCGGCGACCGGACCGCTTCCCCGACCCTCACGCTGGAAGCCACGCGCGCCGGGGTGATCCTGGGCACGGCCGGCTACATGAGTCCCGAGCAGGCGCGCGGCAAGCCGGTGGACAAGCGCGCCGACATCTGGTCCTTCGGGGTGGTGCTCTACGAGATGCTCACCGGCTGCATCGCCTTCGAAGGCGAAACCGTTTCGGACACGCTGGCGGCGGTGCTGCGCGCCGAGATCGATTGGAAGCGGCTGCCCGCCGGCACGCCGCCCAACGTGCGCAAGCTGTTGCAACGCTGCCTGGAGCGCGAGCCCAGGAAGCGGCTGCGCGACATCGGCGACGCCCGGCTCGAGTTGGACGCCGCGGAAGAACCGGTCGCGGCTTCTCCACCGCCCGCTCGGCAAGGCCGATCGTGGCTGCCCTGGGCGGCGGCAGCGATCGGAATCGGCGCCGGAGCCGGAGGGGGCTGGGGCATCTGGCACACTTCCCCAGCGCCGCTCCGTCCGGTGGTGCGTTGGTCGTATACGCAGAAGGAAACCTTCGGATTGCCGGCACTCTCGCGCGACGGCACGCGGCTGGTCTTCGCGGAATTGACAGGAAACACGTTTCGCCTTGTGCTCCGGATGCTGGATCAAACGGAATCCAAGCCGCTCCCCGGCGGAGAAGGCGGTGTCCTTCCGGTGTTCTCTCCTGACGGCCAATGGATTGCGTTTCTCGGCTATCCTGAGGCCACAGTCAAGAAGATCCCGGTTACCGGAGGCACTCCGATTACGCTGGCCGAGAAAGTGATAGGCCGGCCCGACTGGGGCGAAAATGGCGAGATCGCGTTCAGCGGCGCAACCGGGTTGATGAAGGTTGCCGCGACAGGAGGCCAGGCGCAAGCTCTCACGACCGTCGATTCGAAAAAAGGCGAAACCGGTCACCGGCAGCCCGATTTCCTGCCGGGCGGGCAGGCGCTCCTATTTACCATTGCCGGTGGCTCCGCGCCCCAGGTCGCTGTGCTCGATCTAAAAAAGGGCGTCCATCGTACCCTGGTAAACGACGCAACCAACCCACGCTATGTGCCGACCGGTCATCTCGCTTACCTCCGCGGAAACACCGCTTTGCTGCGCCCTTCAATGTCCGCCGGATGGAATTGACGGGGCCGGAGGCGCCGGTAATTGAGAATGTAGGGACCGGGACCCTAACCGCCCTGTATTCCTTTTGCGATTCCGGCCTACTGGTGTACATGAAAGGCGACAGCCAGAACAAGACCATTCTGACCTGGGCCGATCGCAAAGGGGTGATGGAACCGTTTACAGAGGGGGAATCGTGGGACACCGGAAGGCTGTCGCCGGACGGGCGGCGGATCGCGAGCCAAATCCATACCGGTAAGACAACCGAGGGCGACATCTGGATTTACGACGTGGACCGGCACACCAAGACACGCCTGACGTCCGAGGGCGTCAATGAATACCCAATCTGGGCGCCGGACGGACGCCAAGTGACTTTCGGGGCCACCATCGCAGGGAAGCATGGGATTTACTCCGTTGCCGCGGACGGCAGCGGGAAACCCGAACTGCTCCTGGCGACCGAAAGTAGGGCCTGGCCCACTTCGTGGTCGCCCGATGGCAAGGCGCTAGTCTATTCCATGCCGGGAACGGACCAGCCGGCCCTTCACATTTGGGTCTTACCGGTGGAGGTGCCGTCTGGGATGGCCTCTGGGCCCGGAAGACCGTACCGCCTCCACGACACCGCGTTCCACGAAGGCGAGGGAGAGGTATCGCCGGACGGCCATTGGCTGGCATATACCTCCACGGAGTCGGGATCGGAGGAGGTCTACGTTCAACCCTTCCCGGGCCCTGGCGGTAAAGTGCGCATCTCCGCGGAAGGCGGGTACTCTCCACGCTGGTCGAAAAACGGCCGCGAGCTGTTTTACCGCGACGGTGCGAACGTAATGTCGGTCGATGTGCAGACCACGCCGCAATTCCACGCGGGCATCCCCTCTCGGCTCTTCGCGCAGCGGGGCGGGACCACGTGGGATGTGGCCCCCGATGGCAAAAGATTCCTGTTGGAGCAGATTCCCACTGTCGTATCGGGCAGCAGTGAAATGGTCGGGGTGGAGAACTGGTTCGAGGAGCTGCGGCGGCGCGTGCCGGCCGGGAAATAACCGCGCGGTATCATGAGGCATGCGCTGGACGCTCATCCTCCTCGGTGCCTCCGTGCTGCTCGCGCAAGGCGGCACCGACCCCAAGCCCAAGCCCGAGGATTACGAAGCGCACGGGCAGGCCAAGAGCGTCGCCATCGGAGCGGAGTTCATGGTCCACAGCTTCTCGGGGCGCGGCATGACGTACCTCGCGCCGGATTATCTGGTGGTGGAAGTGGCGCTGTATCCGCCCAAGGGCTCCGAAATCGAAGTGCACGCAGGCGCCTTTGCCCTGCGCCTGAACGGTAGAAGGACCCCGCTCTCCCCGGCAGGCATCCAGATGGTGCAGGCCTCGCTGCAGCATCCCGAATGGCGCGAGACGCCTCGGCTGGAGGCCGGCGCCGGGGTTGGGGATGCCGGGGTGATTCTGGGGGCGCCGCGCCCGGCGCAGATCCCCGGCCAGCCGCCCCGGACCGGCCAGCCGCTGCCGGCTCCCCCGGATGCCGATCCCGGCGTGGCCGGCGTTCCGCGCACGCCTCCGGTGACGGCCGCGGAGTTGCTCGTCGCGACGGCCTTGCAGGAGGGCAAGCATCACTCACCCACGAGCGGCTTCCTGTATTTTCCGTATCGGGGCAAGGCCGGTTCGCTGAAGACCGTGGAACTGCTGTTTGAGGACGTGGTGGTGAAGCTGCGGTAGTGGGGCGGGCATCCTGGGACGCTCCCCCGGGGTCGCCGCCTTCCCGGCGCTCGCACTGGCGCTAAACGGGTACAAAGTACC
>JBKQPR010000161.1:0-12405 GCA_052144935.1 Bryobacteraceae bacterium | reverse complement strand
CTTACGATATCCCCGGCGGCAGCCGAATGTGGAGCAACGCCTTCACTAAGGCGGTGCTGGACGGCTGGTACCTGAACGGTAACGGCTCGATCTTCGCAGGCACTCCGTACACCGTGAGCTGCGGCTCGACCGGCGCTCCTTCGGAATACTGGACCGGCACTCCGACCGCGGACCTCCCATTCCGGTGCGAGATGGGGAACAACCTGTACCTGCCCGCCGGGCAATTTGATTCGGCGACGACAACCCACGATTTGCAGGTTCCCCTGAACGCCGCCAAGTTTACGCTCCCGCCGGCGAACTCGCTGGGCATCGGCAACACGCCGCCGACCCTGTTCTACGGTCCGTGGCTGTGGAATCTGGACCTGTCCCTGGCCAAGATGACCCACATCAAGGAGAAAGTGACCCTGGAACTGCGCGCGGAGACTTTTAACACGCTCAACCATTTCAACCCGAGCAACCCGAATACTTCGCTCACCTTGAACTTCACCAGCGGCGCGAACACCAACGCCGCGTTCGGTACGGTCCAAAGCGCGCAGGTTCAGGCCCGCCACATGGCGCTTTCGGCGCGGATTCGGTTCTAGACACTCAACCCGCGAGGCCACCCGCGAACCCTCGCGGGTGGCCTGGCCGCATCAGCTCGACTACTGCACTCAAAGCGGTGTGTTCATTGAGTCCTGGGGGATGTTTTTGCGCGTGCCAACCGGAGTGATGCATACGTGAATACGAGCAACTTCAAACCACTACGCGTTGTTGTTCTACTCGCTTTGCCATTTGGAGGGGCGTTGCTTTTCGGCGACGACTCGGAAAGAGCGGACCTTTCGGTTCAGCGGCTCCGCTGCGAGTACCTCTCCAACCCGTTGGGCATCGACGTCCAGAAGCCGCGCTTGAGCTGGCGCCTCGATCCAGTGGCGAGAGTTCGCGCTCAGACCGCCTATCGCGTACTGGTTGCCAGCGCCCCCGCGATCCTCCTGAGGGATCAGGGTGATCTCTGGGACTCCGGCCGTGTCGCCTCTGCGCAATCCATGTGGGTTGAATATGGTGGCATGAAGCTCGCTTCGGGACAACAGGCTTACTGGAAGGTGCGCGTTTGGAGCGACGCCGGCAAGCCATCGGCTTGGAGTGCGCAAGCAACCTGGTCGATGGGCCTGCTTCAATCGTCGGATTGGCACTCGAAATGGATTGGCGAACAACGTCCCTATGGAACAACTGAAGGCACACCGCTTCCATTTCCCTGGCTGCGGAAGACATTTACCCTGGTCAACAAGCCGAGTAGGGCCGTGGCCTACGTCAACGCCCTCGGCTACTACGAGCTATACGTCAACGGCAGAAAGGTGGATGATCATGTCTTAAGTCCGGCGGTAAGCGATTACTCCAGACGGAATCTCTATGTCACTCACGAAGTAGCGGACTATTTGGTTCCAGGAAAGAACATCGTGGCGCTTTGGCTAGGCCGGGGTTGGTACGTGAAGGGGCACTCTGGAGTGATTCACGATGGCCCGCTGGTGCGAGCGCAACTGGATATTTCAATGGGTGACGGAAGGACCGCTCAGGTGGTTACCGATGAAACCTGGAAGGTTTATGAGAGCCCCATCACTCCTCTCGGCCGTGGGACGGCATTCGGAGACTACGGCGGAGAGCGCTTCGACGCCAGGTTGGAGGTTCCTGGCTGGAACCAGTTAGACCTGGACGATTCCGGGTGGCAGGTGGCTGCGGTGTTCGAGCCGCCCCGGGTTCTGACGGCGGCTCAAATGGTGGAGCCGAACCGGTTGGTGGAGGCGATCCAGGCTGTCCGGGTCGACGCTTATCCTCAGGGCGGCTGGGTCATCGACATGGGGAAGAATTTCACCGGATGGCTCGAGATCAAATTGCCCCCAATCGCAAAGGGATCGACCGTCAAGCTGGAGTACTCCGATCAGATGGAGCCTGACAAACCGGCTCCAGGCGCGGCTGCGGGAGCAGCGGGTAGCCCCTCAGGCCACTTAAACGTGCCAGGTCAGAGTGGGCCTACCACCGGCGCGGGAACAGCCGGACGCAGTGGCGCCACGCCGCCGGCTGGCGCTGGCGCCGGAAGGGCCGGGCGGGGAGGAAACCCAACGATTTTCCCCAACACGTTCAACCAACGTGACGAGGTGGTGGGCAACGGCGAACCGCTGACCTTCCGCTCCCGTTTCAACTATCACGGATTTCGATATGTGCGAGTCATCGGAATCGAGACTGCGCCAGACGTTGCCGACGCCACCGGATATCTGATTCGCACGGCCTACGACAGGGTCGGCGAGTTCACGTCGTCCAGTGATCTCCTGAACCAGATCTACGGGCTCGTCACCCGGACTTACGAAGCACTCACGCTGGGCGGCTACGTGGTGGACTGCCCGACGCGGGAGCGACTTGGCTATGGAGGTGATGCCGGAACCTCCTTCGAAACGGGCATGTTCAACTTTTCGACCGGAGGCCTGTACAGCCGCTGGCTCGCCAACTGGCGCGATGCACAGGACCCGGAGACCGGTTCTCTGCCACATACGGCGCCGAACTATCAGAACCAGGGAGGCGGTGGCCCGATGTGGGGCGGTATGGTGGTGACACTGCCGTGGCAGATGTACCTCCAATATGGCGACAAAGGGCTGCTCGAAACGAATTATCCAATGATCCGCAAGTGGCTTGGCTACCTCGCATCGGAAAGCTCTGAAGATCTTCTGCTCGACCACAAGAGCCATGCGATGACGATCCAGACCTGGAACTTCCTGGGCGATTGGCTAACGCCTAAAGGCAGCTTCCGGGGCAACAGTCCGCCCGCGCAAGCCATCAACAGCGTTCATTACGTCTACCAGCTTCAGCTCGCCAGCAAGATCGCGGGCGTCCTCGGGAAAGAAGTGGACGCGGCTGCCTATACCGCACGGGCAGCCGCGGTGTCGAAGGCCATCCACCAACGTTTCTATAATGCTGCCGACCACAGCTATACCAATGGCGACTCGGTTCAGGAGGCGTTTCCGCTCCTGACGGGCGTTGTCCCGGCGCAATTGCGCAAAGACGTGATGGAAAAGCTGGAGAACACGATTCGCGTCCACAACGGCGGTCATCTCGACACCGGCATGCACGGCACGTATTTCGTCATGAAATACCTGATGGAAGCGGACCGCAACGACTTGATTTACGAAATGACCAGCAAGAAGGACTACCCGGGCTGGGGCTACATGCTAGCCAACGGCGCCACGACGAGCTGGGAGGGTTGGACGGGCCAGTCACACATCCATGACACCCTCATCTCGATCGGCGCATGGTTCACCGAGGGCGTGGCGGGGATTCGCAGTGATGGGAAGTCCCCCGGCTTCAAGCATTTTGTGATCAAGCCTGCCGTGGTTGGCGACCTCACTTTCGCGAAAGCCAAATACCGTTCGATTCATGGCGAAATCGTCAGCGACTGGCGGATAGAGAATGGAACGTTCCGCTTGAGTGTCACGGTGCCGCCAGGAACAACGGCGACCGTGTTCGTGCCTGGCGAGGGTCCGGTACGGACGCAGGCGCAACGCTCGGCTTCCGCTGGCGACAGAGGGAATCGCGCTTTCGAGGTGGCGCCCGGCACCCATTCGTTCGAGGTGGCTCTCCAGTGAACCGCTCTAACCGCAAACCATCTCGAGCACCGGCTGCTGGATCGCCAGGCCGCGGCCGTAGACCCGTCCGGCCTTGTTGTACGCGCGCTTGCGGTACAGAATTTCCCCCAACATCTCCAGCGTCGCCGATACGCGAACATCCGACAATCCGAACATCCCCTCCTCGATCGCGAGCTTGCGCCGGTAGACGTCCTCAGCCTTCGCGTATAGCTGTGCGCTATTCCGAGCCTGGCTGTAATAGAGGGCGCCCAGATTGCCCAACACCGCCGTCAATCGCCGCTGTTCGCTTTCTCCGAATTGCTCAAAGATCAGAGCCGCCCTTGCGAGCGATTGCTGCCCTTCAGAGAAGCGTTGCGCGCGTGTCAGCATTACGCCGAGATCGTTCAGTGACGCAGCGACGCTTAGCGATTCGGGTCCGAAATCTTCGCGCGGATTGCGAGCGCCTCCCGTTGGGAAGTTTCGGCCTGATTGCTGTAGCCTAGATCGGCGAAGCACCTGGCCATTGCCTCTTTGAGTAACGCCACCTGTGCGTAATCCGGCTCGGCCGCACGCTGCCAGATATCAAGCGATTCCCGCAGATCCCGCAGTGACTCTGTGTTCTGGCCAAGGCCATGCAAAGCGATTCCGTGCGCATAGAGCGAGACCGCGAAATCCACAGGCGTTCGTTCCACGGCAGTCCGCACCAAGGTCATTGCTTCCGCGGAGAGCGCAAGCGCCACTTCGACATTGCCACAGTCCGCTTGCGAACTGGCGAGATTGGCAAGTAACCGCCCCACTGTCACGGGACTGGCGCCCGGCTGCGCGCGAACCATCGCCAGAGCGCGCTCATATCATAGAATGGAATCGCCTCGTCCGAGCGGCCCTCGTCGTCCCGCAACAGCCCATGTTCCCTCAGCGCCGCGGCCAACAGGAAGCCAGGTCCTTCCGTCCGCTCGATCTCCGCCTGCACATCGGCCAGCATCGATTCCGCCACCGTCAGACGGCCATGCGAACGTTCGGCCTCGACGAGATGAAGGCGGCGGTCCAGTTCCTCGGAGTCTTGCGTCGCTTGCGCGGCGCACCACGAACACACTAAGAACGGCACAGCCGTACATTATGTGCGAAATGCAGGAATCCAACCCGACAGCCGCGTCCGTGAAGCCATCGAAATCGTGATTCAGCGCCGCCACCAGAACGGGCGCTGGCCGCTCAACATCCTTCATCCCGAACATAATCCCATTGCAGATGGAGGCTGATGTCGGCAGGGCAAGCCGCTGGAATACACTGCGCGCGCTCCGAGTCCTGCGTTGGTACGGCAACTCAAGATGGTAGTTGCGGCTGGGTCTGCTCGCCAACCTCAACCCAGCGTCCCAACCGCAGCGCGATGGGCGGCGGCCCCTCCTGGCGGGCAGCCTGGTTGCCCTCGCGAGAGACGGCGTAGCAATTCAGCGCTCGTCTTCGCCGGCGGCGCCGGCTTCTTCGATGGCCGAAAGCGTCCGTCCGCGCGGCCGGCCGCCAGCCGCCGGTGGCGCCGGCTTCGTTTCCGCCCCCCCGCCCGCGGCGCGGTGGGCGGCCGGCCATGCGACCGCGGGCCGAGAGCGTCCAGGCGCGCGGCGGCACCCGCTTCGCCGATCACTGCCCGGACGCCAAAGTGCCGGCCGCCAGGCTGAACCAGTCGTGCCGTTTCCGCCCGGCGCCCCGCCCGCTGCACGGTGGGGCGGCGGCCAGGCGAACGCGGCTGAGAGCGGCCATCCGCGCGCCAGCAAGCTGGTGGATGGCTCTTTGGTCTCCTGCGGCTGCTGGCGCCGATCCCGACGTGCGCCAAGCGGCGCGCATGACGGATGCCGACATGCGGTCGCGTTGCGAATCGCTGCCCGGCGCCACTGCTGGCCGCCGGGCCGAACCGGTCTTACCGGTTTCCGCCCGGCGTTCCCACCCGGCGTGCGGTGGGTGCCCGTGCGACCGCGGGCCGGGAGCGTCCATCCGCGCGGCAGGAAGCTGGTGGACGGCTCCGCGGTCTCCTGCGGCTGCTGGCGGCCCGATCCCGACGCGCGCCAGGCGGCGCGCGTGAACGATGCTGGCGCGGGAGCGCATGGCGATTATGCGCGCCGGCGGCGCCGACCCCTGCCCGGCCCCACTGCTCATCGCCCGGCCGAACCAGTCCGTTTGCATCCCGGCGTCCCGCCCGCGCCGCGGTGGGCGGCGCCATGCGACCGCGGACCGAGAGCGTCCATCTAAATCCTCCCCAGATGGCACCTACAAAACCTACAAAACCCCACGCCGCCTTGGACGCCAGACGGGTCGGATTCCACCCAACTCCTCAAGAGCCCGAGACAGCTTTACCCGAGAATCGCGGGGGCGATGGAACTCACTGCGCTGGCCCCCGATTGTCGCCGAACATTTTCCCAAAAAAATCACCGGCGTTCCAGACGGGCCTCTGATCTGCTTGTGCAGTCAGGTAGCCGGCCAGAAAGTTGACCCGCGTGCAGCGGACGGCAGCGATGAAGTTGAGTGGCTGGTTCATGTCGTCTTTGGGCGTGTGGTACAGCTTGGCTTCCCATTCCAGCGCCATCTTCTTGCCGTCGATCTTGGGATCCGCCGTTTTGAAGCCCTCGCCGATGGCGACGGAGGGGACGCCCTGCCGCACGAAAGAGTATTGATCGCTGCGGATGAAGAAGACCTCCTCGGGCATGGGGTCGGGGCTGACTTCGAGGTCCATCTGGCTGGCGGCCTGGCGGACGATCTTGCCGAGCGAGGAATGCTCCTCTCCGAGTGCCACAATATCGCGAAAGTCATAGAAGAGGGAGATGCCATCCATGTTCAGGTCGGCGACCAGGCTGCGCCTGGAGACGGTGGGGTTGTGCGCGAAATAATCGGAGCCGATCAGCCCGGCCTCCTCACCGGTCACGGCCACGAAGAGGACGGAGCGGCGGGGTGGGCGTGGAAGGCTGGTGAAGGCGCGCGCCACTTCGATCAAAGCGGCGGTCCCCGAGGCGTTATCGACGGCGCCGTTGTAGATGGAATCGCCGTCGACGGGCAACCCGATTCCCATGTGATCGACATGCGCGGTGTAGACCACGTATTCATCGCGCAGTTTCGAATCCGAGCCTTGCAGCACGGCTGCAACATTGGGGCTCTCAACCGGGATGTGGCGCGTGACCGTGTGGATGGAGACGGTGAGTGGCAAGACGAAGGCCTGGGGTTTGCTGGCGGCGCCATCGGCCACGGCCTGGTCGAGCGACTTGGTCGCGCCTGCGAACAACTTCCGTGCGCCCTCCGGCCCGAGCAGCGCGCCTCCGCGAATTTCCGGGAAAGAATCGTTGGGCCTTTGCTGAGCGTCGAGCCATCGGAAGGAGGGGTTCTTGAGGTGATCCACGATTCGCGGGAAAGGAAAATGCTCCGCGACCGCACCCATCCAGAGCGTGATGACTCCCACGGCCGCTTCGGTCTTGGCGATCCCTGAGTAATGAGCACGCTCGGCGGACGGGAAACGGGCGGGCGCGCCATAGAGCATGACCACGATCTTGCCGCGTACGTCCACGCTGGTATAGTCGTTGTACCCCAGGTCGGGGGCCTCCACGCCAAAGCCGACGAACACGGCTGGCGCCCGGACGCTGGTATCGGGATAGACGGCACTGCCGCCCATGGCAAAATCCCTCTCGAAGGCGAGCGGCTCCTCGCGGCCGTCCCGGACCAGAGTCATGGAACTCTGGCCGGGCACGAGTTCCATCCGGCGAAGCCGCACGACCTGGAAGTAGGTGCCGTTGGTGCCCCCCGGCTGGAGGCCAAGCCCTTCGAATTGAGAGGCGACGTACTTGGCAGCCAGCTCGTAACCGCGGGTGCCCGTGCCGCGGCCCTCCAGCAGGTCATCGGCCAGAAAACGCATGTGGGCGCGGATGGCCTCGGGACGAATCTGGCGCATCGCGAGCTGCTCGGGCGACTGAGCGCGTGGGAGACGAGGGCGAAAGCGGCGGCTGTGAGAGCGAATGAACGGGTCATCCTGGAATTCTCTCACAGGGATAACAGCGCGGTAAACGACAGCAGTGGTCCGGCCGGTTCCGACAAAGGCGTTCCGTTCGCGCGCGTGTTTGTTTGCAACACCGATCAAAGAAATGACTGTCGGTTTGCTGCGCTGGGAGAATGGCCCGCAATGCAGGAGCCGGTCACCTGTGGAGCGCCCCTGTTACCGCGGTAGGAGACAAAAGGAGACACTCCTACGCGCGCGCGCGTAATAACCTCTTTGTTTGCCGCAGGGTTTTTGGGCATTGCGCGCTCAATGCCCGATTTTGTCAAGCCGATCGAGACCGCGATTAAGATCGCCAGGACGATCATGGGGCCGCGCTCTTCTTCCGCTGGCGGTACGCCTCCAGGGCCGCAGCGCGGAACTGTGAAGTCAGCTCTCTCAGCTTCAGCGTTTTCACTGCCGCAGCCAAGGGCGGCTTTGCAGGCGGCCTGGCGGGAAAAGGACTCAGCGGGCAGATCAGCCGTGCCCTTGACCACAGGCGTCCACGAAGTGCGGGCCGACCCCGACGTGCGCAAGGCGGCGGGCATTCAGAACGGCAGCGTGGGGGCGGGTGACGAATCGCTCCCCGGCGTCGCGCCCGCGCCGCGTGGACGGCGGCCGTGCGACCGCGGGCCGAGCCGAGAGCGTACATCCGTGCGGCAGCAAGCTGCGGGACGGCTCCTCGGTCTCCTGCGGCTGCTGGCGGGCCGATCCCGACGTGCGCCAGGCGGCGCGCATGACGCTTTGGCCGGCGGCGCCGACTTCTCCGAATCGCTGCCCCGCGCCCCTGCCGACCGCCAGGCCGAACCAGTGTTGCCGTCTCAGCCCGCTGCACGATGGGGGCGGGCATGCGACCGCGGGCCGGGAAAGCGTCCATCCGGACGGCGGCGCGGCCCGCCGCGAACGCGCGCCAGGCGGCGCGCATGACGATGCCGGCGCGAGGGCGCATGGCGAATCGCTGCCCCGGCGCCGCTGCCGGCCGCCAGGCCGAACAAGTCCCGTTTCCGCCCGGCGTCCCGCCCGCGGCGTGGTGGGCGGTGGGCAGCGACCGCGGGCCGAGAGCGTCCATCCGCGCGGCGGAGCGTCGGCCGAGGCGACGCCTTTGGGTGGCGTGCTCCTGTGCTGCCGGCCCGTCCGGTTGCCCTCGCGAGAGACGGCGTAGGGATCTCCGCCCGACGGCGCAGGCTTCCCGTTCGCTACCGAGCGCCGCTGCTGGCCGCCAGGCCGAACCAGTCTTGCCGTTCGGCCTTGGCGTCCCGCCCGCGGCGCCGTGGGCGGCGGCCATGCGACCGCGGATCGAGGGTGTCCATCCGCGCGGCGGCGCCTGAGGCGGTGAGTCAGTTCCGCGCTGGTCTCGGCCTGCGGCCCCGGTTTTCCGCTCGCTGCCCGGCGCCCCTGCCGCGTGGCGCGTTGGGCGGCGGCCCTGCGCCCGCGGGCCGAGAGCGGCCATCCGCGCGGCAGCAAGCTCGTAGACGGCTCCCCGGTCTCCGGCGGACGCTGGCGGGCCGATCCCGACGTGCGCCAGGCGGCGCGCATGACGACGCCCGGCGTGGGGGCGCATGGCGCATCGCTGCCCGGCGCCGCCGGCGCCAGGCCGAACCCGTCTTGCCGTTTGCGCCCCACGTCCCTGCGCGGTGGGTGCGGGCATGTGACCGCGGGCCCAGTTCCAGGTCCAAGTAGTCTTGCGCGCTGCTTGGCGTGCTGAGATCCCCACGCGGGAAGACGCTCTTTCCGAGTGGCGCGTCATTCGCCCGCGGTTGCGGGACCTCTGCTGAGGAACCACTTCTCGAATCGCGACTACGCTCAAATGGCTTCCTTGGCCGTTCCCAACCGGTCAACTTTCCCATCTCCGGGCCTCGGGCTCGCTGAGGCGACGAGCGCCGCTGTTCGGGGACCCCGCATTTCCACCGCATCCGAGCGTGGTAACGAACAAGGGGTTAGTGGTCTTCCCTTGCAAGGACGGCGAGACTCCCGTCATTCAGGAATGTCTTGTTGTACTTCGTTCCCACCCGAGCAGAATGCTTCAGAGTGCTTCCGCAGGAACTGCCCCGCCAGTTTGCCCTTTCCCTCAATGAGCGCCTTCACAACTTCATCATGAAGATCCAAGGTGGACTGAAGGCTTGGTGTGGGGCGGCCCAGGAAAAGTCGCGTGCGGATGTCGAAGTGAAGTGCGTCCCAGTTTTCCAAGAGCACTTGGTTGCCGGCCGCCGCGACAATCATGCGATGAAACGCCAAGTCGTGACGTGCGTATTCCTCCATGTTTCCCTTCTCGTATGCTCTCCTGACCTTGTCCGCCTGTTGTTGCAGGAGAGCCTCCTTTCCGCTGAATCGTCCTGCCGCCAGCTCTCCGGCAAGTTGTTCCAGGACCGCGCGCACCTGGTAGGCTTCGCCTAGCTCTCTCTCGGAGACGGTGCGGACGCGACTTCCACGGTGAGCTTCAGTCTCGATGACGCCGGTTGCCTCAAGTTCGCGGAAGGCTTCTCGGACGGGCGCTTGGCTTGTATTAAATTCCCGCGCGATCTCCAGCTCTTTGAGTCGATGCCCGGGTGGGTAATACCCATCAATGATCCTCTGAAGAATCAACGTCTTCAGTCGTGCGGAGGTGCTCTCGCGAACCAGGGGAGAAGAATTTTTCATTTTGTCTGTAACCTTTATCGATTATCGATAATCTATAATAGTGAAGTCAAGTGGCAGCCAAGAACGTTGGCAAGCTGAGTTCGAAGCCACGGGAAGGAGATTGATATGAAGGTATTTGTCACAGGAGCGACTGGCTACATTGGCGGTTCGGTCGCAGAGGGGCTCGTCAGAGCGAGCCATGCAGTGCTGGGCTTGGTTCGGTCCAAGGAGCAAGCTCCCCTGTTGAGAGAGCGCGGAATTGACCCGCTCGTGGGGAACTTGGAGGATTGGCGCATCCTCTCCGATGCCGCACAAGCAGCGGATGCGGTCATTCACGCTGCAAGCGCCGATGATGCGGATTCTGTGCTCACCCTGGTTGGAGCGCTTGAGCGGAGCGGAAAGCCCCTGATTTACACAACAGGCTCGGGCATCGTCGCGGACTCCGCAGGCGGCGAGTATGCAAGCTCGGTCGCCTTCACCGAGGACACCTACTTTGAGCCCGTCCCGTTTCGGCGTCCGCGCGTGGAGATGATCCGTTTTGTTCGCGAAGCTGCCATCAGCAAAGGAATTCGCTCCGTGGTCATCTGTCCGACGATGATCTACGGCACCGGTCGCGGGCTGAACCCGGATAGCGATCAGCTCCCGAAAATCATTGCCCTTTCCAAGCAACTCGGCGCGGGCGTTTACTTTGGCAAGGGTCTCAATCGTTACTCGAACGTCCACATCGATGACCTCGTCGAGCTGTACTTGCTCGCCCTGGAAAAGGCTCCGGGTGGTTCATTCTACTTCGCTGAGAACGGCGATGCGTCTTTCAAGGAAATTGCCGAGATGGTCAGCCGCTCCCTCGGCTTCGACGGCAAGACCGTAAGTCTCAGCGTGGAAGATGTCGTTCGGCAGGCCGGCGAGGCAGGGCGATACGGCATCACATCTAACAGCCGCGTGAGCGCGGTCAATGCTCGCCGGCTCGGCTGGTCTCCGAAGGCGCCTTCGCTCGCCGAATATCTCGCGGGCCGTCCATAACGGCTCAAGTTCAGCAATTAAAAGGAGAACATCATGGCATATCAAAGCATTAATCCGTTTAACGGTGAGCTGCTGCAAACATTCGACCAGCTCACCGATTCGCAGGTGGAGGGCGCGTTGGCAAAGGCTGACAGCACCTTTCAGAAGGTATGGTCCAAAGCAAGTTTCCGGGACCGCGCCAAGGTGGTGGGCCGGGCCGCGTCTCTGATGTTGGACCGGAAAGAAACTTTGGCTCGTCTTGCGGCCGTTGAAATGGGGAAGAGGATCTCGGAAGGCCGCGACGAAGTGGCGCTGAGCGCCGCAATTCTCCAATACTTTGCCGATCATGCCGAGGCATTTCTTGCGCCGCAGGTCATCAATACAGCGATGGGCGACGCGCACCTTGAATTTTCTCCGCTTGGGGTGTTGATCGGTGTTCAGCCGTGGAATTTTCCCTATTACCAGCTTGCACGGTTTGCCGCTCCGAACCTGATGGCCGGCAACGTCCTTCTGGTGAAGCATTCCTCCGGCGTGCCGCAATGTGCGCTCGCCTTCCAGCAACTCTTCACGGATGCCGGAGCACCCTGCGGCGCCTACACGAATCTCTTTGTTTCAAGCGATCAAGTTGGCGCGTTGCTGGATGATCAGCGGACCATGGGCGTCGCGCTTACTGGATCGGAGCAGGCGGGTGAAGCCCTGGCATCTCGCGCTGGCAAGAACCTGAAGAGATCAACCATGGAACTGGGTGGCAGCGATGCCTTCATCGTGTTGGAGGATTGCGATCTTGAGTTCGCCGTCCAGATGGCCGTCCTGGGCCGTATCGGCAATGTGGGGCAAACCTGCATCGGCGCGAAACGCTTCATTGTGGTGGGGCAGCGGGCGGAACAGTTCCTGCATGCGTTTCGTGACGCCTTGGCGCAATTGAAGCCAGGCGACCCATTGGATGAAAGCACGACGCTGGGTCCATTGGCTTCCGAGAATGCGCTGAACCTCTTACTAAAGCAGGTCCGCGAAGCTGTTGCGCATGGTGGGCGGGTATTCGCGGGAGGCGATCGCATCCGCCATCAAGGCGCGTTTATGCAGCCGACGATCCTCACCAACATCGCGCCCGACAATCCTGCCTTCCGGCAGGAGTTGGTTGGGCCGGTCGCTCTCTTTTTTGCGGCAAGCTCGGCCGAGCGTCGGGGGGGGGAAGAGTGT
>JBKQPR010000160.1:0-12471 GCA_052144935.1 Bryobacteraceae bacterium | reverse complement strand
TCGCACGCGTCCACGCAGACCGATGATGACTTGAACTTTCTTCCTCTTCTCGGTGTTCCTAATCCTGTTCCTAACAGTGGTCGATCCATCCGAGCGTTACTGGCCCACTCTTGCCAAGCGCCGACGGCTGCAGGAAGAGGTCTATCGCGCCGGCACACCGGATGGCAAAGTGCCGCCGGGATACTATGCCCAGTTCCTGAAGAAGGCCAACGAGTACCTGGAGAACGCGCGAGCTTATGCCGAACCCGGCCAGGACCAGGTGCTGGAGGCGCTGATCCGTTATTATCAGACCGGCGACCCGGCCGACTGGATCCGCTTCGGGATCGCCTGGGTGCAGAATAATCCCACGGTGGACTTCACGAACGGCTTCATCGAGGTCTATCGCGACGCCCGCGCGGCCAAGGGAACGTCGCAGAGCTTCGTCACCATCACCGACCGGAAGTTCAGCGGGATGATGACCCAAATCGCGGCCAACGCGCAGTATTTCGAGGATCGCGCACCGTGGCTCGCGCAGTACAAGAAGCAGGGAGTGAAACCACCGCTGGCCAAGGCAGTGGAGACGGTCATCGAGACCGGCGATTTCCACGTGAACACGATTGGCGACAACCTGCCCAACGAAAACGAGATCCGCGAGAAGTACGGCAGCAAGAGTTTCCTGTTCACGGGCAGTTCCCGCACGCTGCGCGAAGCCACCGGCTTCGGCCCTCTGGAAGAGTTCGCAGCGTCGCCCGAGGAAGTGGCCATTTGCAAGAAATACGGCGACGAGGCATCCGACCTGATGACCGCGCTGCACGAGGTCATCGGGCACGGATCGGGCAAGCTGAATCCCAAGCTGCAGGGCGGTTCGGAGGCCTATTTGAAGGAATACTTCTCGACCCTCGAGGAGGCTCGCGCCGACCTGATGGCGCTGTGGAACGCGGTCGACCCCAAGCTCAAGGACCTAGGGCTGGTCTCCAGCCCCGAGGTCGGAAAGGCCATGTACTACGCCGCCGTGCGCACCGTGATTACGCAGCTTCAGCGCATCCCGCAGGGCGAAACCATCGAGGAGGACCACCAGCGCAACCGGCAGTTGATCGTCAACTACATTACGGACAAGACCGGCGCCATCCAGAAGGTGCAGCGTGGCGGCAAGACTTACCTCCTGCTGAAGGATTTCGATAAGATGCACCAGGGCGTGGGCATGCTGCTGGCGGAGTTGATGCGCATCAAAGCCGAGGGCGATTACGAGGCCATCAAGGCGCTGGTGGACAAGTACGGGGTGCATTTCGATCCGGCGCTACGCGACCAGGTGATGGCGCGTTACCGCAAGCTGGACGTGCCTACGTACTGGTGCGGGATCAATGCCGATCTGGTTGCAAAATTCGACGCCGCGGGAAAGGCGGCCTCGGTAACCCTTGCGTATCCGCGCGATTATGTCAGGCAACAACTAGGTTACGCCGCAATGTACGGGGTACAATAGCAGGCATTCCAATGGCCGCCCGGTTACATCCGGCCTTCTGCCGGCCGCCCGAGATCGTCGATTTGCGGCGTATTACCGCCCGCGACCTGGAGGCCCTGCTTACCGAAGAGACCGATGCGTGGCACACCGAGCTGGAGTGGGACTTCGAGAAATCGGCCGACCTGGTGCGCCGTTTCGTCGACATGCGGGCATTGAACGGCAACGCGCTGATCGAGGATGGGGTGGTGGCCGGCTACCTGTATTACGTGTTGGAAGACGGCAAAGGGCTGATCGGCGATCTGTACGTGAAGCGCGCGCAACGCACCGTGGAGCGCGAAAACCGCCTGCTGGAGGCGGCTCTCGACGATATCATGGCCAACCGCCACATCCGCCGCATCGAATCGCAGCTCATGATGCTGCAGTTCGCGCCCTGCCGGCCGACGCCCGAGGAGCGATACCTGGGCGCGTACGAACGCAACTTCATGCGCGTCGACCTGCGGCAGGCGGACCTGGGCGATGGCGAAGTGCGCCGGCCGATGTATATCGACAAATGGTCCGAGCACTACCACGAGAGCGCCGCGGCCCTGATTGCCGATGCCTACGAGGGCCACGTCGACAGCCGCATCAACGACCAGTACCGCAGCCAGGCGGGCGCGCGGCGGTTCCTGGCCAACATCGTGCAATACCCCGGTTGCGGCGCCTTCTTCCGGCCGGCCTCGTACGTGGCCTTCGACGCGGTGACGCACCGGCTGTGCGGCGTCTCACTGGCCAGCTTGGTGGCGCCGGAATCCGGCCATATCACGCAGATCTGCGTTTCTCACGCGGTCCGCGGCACGGGGATCGGGCACGCGCTGATGCGGCAATCGCTGATTACGCTGCGGGACCTGGGCTGCCGGTCGGCCAGCCTCACGGTGACGGCGGCCAACGTCTCGGCGGTGGACCTTTACGAGCAGATGGGATTCGAGACCATGCGCCGGTTTTCGGCCTACGTCTGGGAGGGGTTTTGAGCCATGCCGCGAGCCGTTCCGAAAGGTTACCAAGGCGCTACGCCGTACCTTTGCTGCCGCCACGCGGCCGATGCCATCCAGTTTTACTCGAAGGCTTTCGGCGCCAAGGAAGGGTACCGCCTGGCGGACCCCTCGGGCAAGATCGGGCACGCCGAAATCCGCATCGGCGAGGCGCTCCTCATGCTCTCGGACGAATTTCCGGAGTTGGGCGTGCGCAGCCCTCTGGCGCTTGGCGGCACGCCGGTGAGCGTCCATATTTACGTAGAGGATGTGGATGCGCTGGCTGGCCGGGCTGCCGGCGCGGGCGCCAAGGTGTTGCGTCCTCCGGAGTCCCAGTTCTACGGCGACCGGGTGGTGAAGCTGGAAGACCCCTTCGGCCACGTGTGGATCTTTGCCACCCACCTGGAAGACGTCCCCGAGGATGAAATCCGGCTGAGGGCCGCCAAGCTGTTCGGGCAATCCTGACACCGGCCAGGCAGCTTGCCCGGCGCAAGACAGTGCCGACGAGGCGCGTGGGCGAGGCGGCTGGGGTCGAATGGCGCGAGCGCCTAATGCGCCCCGCCTTGCCAGTCCATGCTATCGATCTTCGAGCCGTCGGGAGCGATTGCGTCCGCATGCGCCACGTCGCCGTCCACCCGCACGCGCACGAAATTCTCGGTCTTCATGACCTTCACCATGATGTCCCGCGGCGGTTTGTCCACGTCGTAGAGCGGGGCTCCGCCGCCACCGGCAACGATGTAGTGGACGCCGTTCTTCAAATAGTGCTGATAGTTGTGATCGTGGCCAAAAAACGCGGCGGTGACATGGTACTTTTCGAACGTCGGGATGAGAGCGGTGATGTGGGGGTTGTCGCCCTGGCGGCTGGTCACCGCGGTCATGGGCGGGTGATGCGCCACCACGAACCGGAACGTGGCGCCCTGGCTCTTGCGCAGGTCCTCCTCCAGCCAGGCGGTCTGCTCGTTCCAAAATGCCTGGCGCGCCGCCTGGTTGGGACCGGCATTGGCGATGTCGCTGTTGAAGATGGTGAAGTGCGCCTTGCCCCAGTCGAAGGAGTAGTAGGGCGCCGCCTGGAAGAAATCGTAGTAATCGGTGGCGTTGCGTTCGTGGTTGCCGAGGCAGGGAAAGAAGGCCACCTGGCGCAGCAGGTCCCGTTCGATATCGAAGAAAATGGGCCACTGCGAGGCGTCCGCGCCGTCGGCTACCATGTCGCCGCCTTGCAACACAAGGTCCGGGTGGCTGTTGGCGAGCACGGCTGCGATCACCTTCCTGTGCACGTCGTGCCGGGTGCGGTTGTCGCCGTAGTACACGAACTCGAACGGCTGGTCGCCGGCCGGCGGAGTTTTGAAGCTGCCGCTGAGTTCCTCCCTGCCGGGCACTTTGTATTCGAAGACCGTGCCGGGTTTCAGCCCCGTAAAAACCACCTTCTCGGCGCGCAGAGTGGGCACCGTGCGAGTCGCCGTGCCGCCTCGCGCGGTGATGGCGGCTTCCCCGGTCTCGACGATCCATACCACCGTCGCCGAGCGGCCGCTTACGTTGACGGCAAACGGTCCGCCGATCACTTTGTCGGCCGCCTGCGCCGCCATGGTGGCAAAGAGAACGCTATAAACGAGCTTTCGGAGCATTGGAATCAGGATAATGCGCCGGGCGTGAGGATTCAATGAAGAATCGCGACAACCAGGTGAAACGGCGCCGCGCGCGGTCGGATCGGGGCGCCTGGCCTGCTCGCCATTGGCTGGTGGAATTGAGATGAACACTTTCGGCGCGGTTCGCTGGTGCGGCCTTCGAGCGAATCGCGATCGATGGCTCCCGCGCGGGCTTCAGTTTCAACTTCAAGGGCACACAGGGCAGCCGCAAATCGACGCCCCCGTGATCGCGGCGGGCTGGGCCGAGTGGGCGCGTTTCGGCAAGCCCAGCCTGCCCACGGCATCTCGATATGCGGTGGCTGATTTCGGCCACCCTGGTGACCTGCGGCCACCGGAATTCACCGTAAATACCGGAAACACAACAGGTTACTGTTTGGCAAGGAGATTGCCATATATCCAGACGGAGGTTGAAGAAAATGAAAAAAGGAATGCTGATTCTGGCGGTTGCCCTGATGACTTTGGCGCCCATGAGTGCCCCGGCCGCGGTGCGAGTGTTTGTTGGCGGGCCGGTGTATGGTGGCTTTTACAGTCCGTTCTGGGGGCCGTATTGGGGCCCGGCCTACGGTTACGGTTACTACCCCAACTCCGGCGAAGTGAAGCTGGATACTAAGGTGAAGGACGCCCAGGTGTTCATCAATGGGGCCTTTGCGGGCACCACGCACGACAATCGGACGATGCACCTGCGCCCCGGCAACTATAACATCGAAATTCGGGAAAACGGCCAAGTGCCTTTTGCGCAGAAAATCTATGTAGCGGCCGGTAAAACGCTGCACCTGCACCCCGAGCTATAACGGCAAACTTCGTGCTTTCAGGGTCGCGGCCCGGTAAGTTGCCGAGCCGCGGCCGGCAGTGGCGACTTACATACTTACTCCCGCCATCCTGGCGATGGCCAAAGCGTTTGCCTCAGTAGTTACACCCGCCTTCAAGAGATAATCGAAATCCAACGGGCCGCCGCCGTTCCGGGACCCCATGTGTACGTTCACGCCGCCGGTCCCTTCCCGGGCGGCGATCTCAGTAAGCGTCAGGTCGTGTGTGGAAATGGCGCCCACGGCGCCACGATCCACCAGCGTCCGCACGACCGCCTCCGCGGCCACACGGCGGTCGCTCGAATTCGTCCCGCTGAAGATTTCGTCGACCAGGAACAGAACCGGTTGGCGCCCGTCCGTCAACCCGATGGCCTGCTTCAAGCGGTCCACTTCCGCGAGGAATCCGGACCTTCCGTTCAGGAGCGATTCGGCGGGCGCGAGCGAGGCGCACACCGAGAATCGCGACAGCCGCAGTGCCGCCGCCCGTACCGGAGCCCCGGCCAGCGCCAGCACGGCGTTCAATCCAATCGTGCGCAGCAGCGTACTCTTGCCCGACATGTTCGATCCGCTGACGATATAGAAGCGCGACGTGCGATTCAACGTAACGTCGTTCGGGACGCAACCATCGTGCGGCAGCAGGGGATGCCCGGCCGCCCGCGCTTCGAAGTGCGGAGCATTTTTGTCTGGCGCACCTCCCTCGGAAACTTCCGGGAAGGTGTGGTCCGGGTTTTCGTATGCATAACAGGCCAGCGCGTTGAGCGCTTCGAATTCGGCCCATGCCGCCAGCCAGCCTCGGGCCGCCAGGCCGTGCGCGGCGCGCCATTGCTCGACCGCCATCGACAACTGGGTCCCGCCCATCAACACCAGCGAAGGCAGATAGAACCAGTCCTTGGTCCTCTCGCCGAGAGCACCCAGCAGCCGCTCCAGCTTTCGCACTGCTGCGGAGCTGCCGCGCACCTGTTCGGAGATCCGGTGCAGCTTGGCCGACCGGAACTGGCGGCCTTCGAGAAGTTGCAGGCCTTCTCTTACCACTTGAGTCTCGGCCGAAAGAAGCTGCATCCGCTCGATGACGCCGCGCACACGCTTCCGGAGGAGCAGACCGGCCGCAGAGTGGAACGCGAGCAGCGGAACTAAGCCTTTTGCCACCAGAGTCCACGGAACGATGCCCAGCAGGCCGCCAACCACGAGGCTCGCGACAGCTGCCGACGTGAGCGGCAAGACGCTGCGAAGGAGGGCGGGGAACGGCACCGGCGGCGAATCCAGCCATGCGGTGAAGGTCTCCCACTTCGACTCCGAAGATTCGAAGGGACCGAGCGCGGCCACTTCTTCTCGAAGCTCCGTCTGCGCCCGCAATTCCCGCACGGCCTCCTGCCGCTCCCGAATTTCATCGAGCCGGGCCGCCTGCAATAAGTAACGGGCGAGGCCGCGCCGGCCAACGCCGGTACGCGCTACGCAGAGGAGCTCGAAAAGCGATCCCTCGCCGAAGACATTCAGATCGTGCGCATACGGGTGGTGGGGATCGCAGAACTCGTCTCCGGAGATTCCCTTCCCGGCCCAATCGCCTTGGACGCGCCGCAAGGCCCGCTCCGAGAATCGCTGGACCCTCCACAGGCGATCGGCGGCGTGATGATAGCGCCGGTAGAGCCGCGCCGGCGGCAGTGCCAGAGGCGCGGCCACAAGCGGCCACCAGAACGAGGTTTGCTTGCGAGCCGCCTGCCACGTCAGCGCCAGGACGGCTGCGGCCACCATGACTAGCACGGCCCCGGCCGCCGTCTGATGCCAGCGAGCCTGCGCCAGGCCCGCCTGCACTTCGCTCAATCGGCGCTCGTATTGTAGCAGCACTTCCGGAAATGTCACGGTGTACTCACCCTAACGTGGCTGGGTTCCGCCGTCAACCGGCGCCACGAGTCGACGCCTTCGGAAGAACTGGTTCACCCCGCCGGTCAATTCCGCGTAGAGTTCCTTAACTTAACGCAAGACCGGTCAATCATTGAGTTTCGCCCAATACAGTGACACTTTCCCCCACCCATGAAGCGCTCCCTTAGAAGTTCCCGGACAAAGATCATTGGCTGCTGATAAACGCCGATGAACGCTGATAACTCTCTTGTTTTGGATCAGCGTTCACCAGCGGGGGTGCCCTGGGCCCAGCGGCCAATAATCCTTTTCGTCGTTCTCACCCCAAAGGGCATCTTGTCACTGCACTGTGCGAGCATCTGTAAGATAGCGTGGCGCGGCGTAGTGTCCAGCTCGGGCGTCACGGCCACGGCAACACCGGTGATCGCATCGTAGTAGACGACCTTCAAACACTGACGATCGATGAACGGCTGATCCCAGGGCCGGAAGAGCACATAAGCGTCCTTCCCTGGAGGATATTCCCCGACCACCGGGGGGCCGTTGGGGATTTCGGCCGGCGTCCCAACCCGCGAGGACGCCCGGTAGAAGTTGAGGGCGGCTACATACCGCCAATTGGAAGACACACTGGTTACGCCGTAGTTGAGGTTGTAGAAAGCCAGCGCCGAATAGGCGTTCTTCACGTCCGCGTCAAACTGCCAGGTCTTGAAGTAAGTCAGACGGAAACAGCCCAAGAAATACAAGCTTACAATGGCGATGGCGGCCACGTTCAGGCGGCGGGAGACGACTCCCATGACGGACCCCGTAGGAATCGCGGCGAGAGCGCCCGCGAACAAGGCGAGAAGGGGGGCGAGAAAGACGGCTGTCCGGTCGAACGGAAGGAGGACATGAAGAGTCCGGAACAGCAGGTAGTGCAAGCACATTGCGAGACCGGCGGCGCCACCGCCGACCGAGCAGAGTGCCAGCAGGAACCTTGCGCGGGGGTCGTTGAATCTCCCGGTGTGGGCAACCAGGCAAATGAGCCGGAACGCGCACGCGATTCCGAGCATTGGAAACAGGAGCCGGCTACAGTGCAACAGGGCACTGTGCAGAACCGGGTTGAGCAGATATTGATTGGGCTGAAATAACGATGCCTCGCTCACGCTTCGAACCGTGTCCTTCAGAGAAGTTGCACCCCACACGAGGGATCCCCTGGGCCAGTCGAGAAGAACCGACCCCGTGATGAACAGCGCGACGAGCATGCCTGGGATGCAGGACGCCAGCAGAACCTTGGCATATGTCTCCAGCCGTCGATACCGGCTTTCGTGGGGAGCGGCCGCGTGCCCGCCAAGCCAAACGGAACATAGCAACAGCGTCGTGGCGTCGACGAGCGCAAATGAGAAGTTTGCGCTGAATGAGAGCCCGCAAGAAATGGAGCAAATCGCACACCGCCAATACAGGCGGCGCGGGTCTCGCACAACCTGCTCCGACACGTACGAGGCGGCCAGCGCAATCGCGGAAAGCAGAAACGCTAACGCCAGGCTGTAGCCGCGGGCTGCCACGAGGTGATCCATGACAAAGGGGTTGCCGGTGAGGCATATTAGCAGGAACCATCGAAATCTGCCATCAGTGGTTATCAGTCTTACGAGCGTCACTGCGGCCCAAATATATATCCCCGCGCCGATCAAAGCCGGAATTCGCACGCTCAACTGAGAAACGCCAAATAGGACCGTGGACAGCCGCATCAGGAGCGAGTTGAGGACGTGATTGTTGGCGGCGGCTTCCCAGTGAGAGGGAGATGGGCGTGCAACAAAGGCAAGATATGTGTCCGCCTCGTCTATGGTTATGGATTGAATCGAGGCGCGTGCTACGATCCAGGCGAAGATGAACACGGCGGTGCCTGTCAGGAGGCGCGATTCGAGCGGCGATTGGCGTGAAGCCACTCCAATGAACGAAACCGTTGCGTGCTCCGGACTGGCCGGATCGGGCGCCGGGTCGCGGCGCACGCCAGGGCGCCATTCGGAGGACTCGTTATCGCCGGCAGCCGGGGCGGAGTTTGCACACACCGCTAGCGTGTCCAGTTTGTCGGGCATATAGATTGCGAAATTGCGAGAAGTTTGGGCGCGAAGGTTCTACATCGCGCCTAAGTGAGCCGGGCGCCTCGGAGTAAGCCGCATTCGCTCACCTTCAAAGACCTCCGAGCCGGCATTTTCAACTACACCTGGCAACGGGATTGTGGCGCGCGGGGCGTGCTCCTCGGTCCCGGCACTGCTTGCCATGTCGAGACTCCGGCCGGAACCGGTTCCGGCTCCCGTTCGGGCGCTGCCGCCGGAGCGCAGACGCGACTGCCCAACCGGAGGGTGCTGCGCGGGAGTCCGTGCGCCACATCGACGTGGCAGGCCCCGTGGGCAGCCTTTCAGGCTTCAATTTCAATGCCACTTACTTTGTCGATGGCACCATTCCGCATTAAATTGTGGGGCGGGCAATCCTGGTTGGCAATCCTGGTTCGCCCTCTGTGGCCCAGCCGCCCTTTAGGCGGCCTTTTCGGCTGCAGCGTCGAAAGCCCATCGCAAGTCATTGGAAATACGTTCTTCGAAACCGCTGGGCTTTCATTGGAGTTTGGTGGGCCGGAGGCCCATTCGGACAGCCAGGAGTGGCTGCCCCACGACTTGTGCAGAGTGGCCTCCAGACCCAAAGTAAGTGGCATTGCGGCCTTTCAGGCTGCGGGCAGGATTGCCTGGCAGGAATGTCCGCCCCACAACGGCTCCGGACGAATAGGGTTACTTGGCGGCGAACTGCCGGCTTCCCAGCGCCAGGTAGCTCTGGTAGGCAGCCTCGCCGATGGCTTGCCAGCCGAAGCGCTCTTCCACCGTGCGGCGCGCCTGGGCGGCCATCGCGCGGCGCAACCGGGCGTCGGAAAGCAGCTCCGCGAGGGCCTCGGCGAAAGCCCCCGCATCCGCGCGGATCAGGGCGTCGCGGCCGTCCTCGAGACCCAGGCCCGCGCATCCCACCGGTGTCGTCACCACCGCGCGGCCGCAGGCCATCGCTTCCATCACCTTGATATTGGTGCCGGCGGAGACCTCCAGCGGCACGGCGGCCACCGTGGCGCGCGTATACAGCGGCCGCAGATCCTCCACAAATCCGTGAACGTCAATCCGCCGGTCAAGAGCTGGCGCGAAAGGCTGCGCGCTTCGGCCACCGTGCCGCGCAAATTGCTTCCGGAAACGATCGTGCTGTGGTCCCGCCACAACCCGCAGCCGCAGTTCGGGGAAACGCTTCCACAGCCGGGGCATGATCTCGGTCCGCAACTTCTCGAAGCCCAGGAAGTTGGGTAAGTGGCGGAACGATCCTACGTATAGAACCTCCGGAGGGGCGCCATCGTCTTGCGGGCACGGCTGGAAGCGGTCCAGATCCACTCCGTTGGCAATCGCGTAGGTGAGTTGCGGGTTGCGCTCGCCCGCGCCGATGGCCGCCCGCCGGTCCTCTTCCGAAACCGTCCAGACCGCGTCGAACTCCTTCAGCCAGTGCCGCTCGAATGCCAGCCAGCGCTGATACTCCCGGCGCGCCGCGCGGTCGGAGGGATTCTGCTCCGCCAGTTGGCGGTACAGGCTGAAGGTCAGATCGTGCTCCACCAGCACCGCCGGAATCTCCGGCGCGGCGTCCCGAAAGCCGGCCATGTGGGTATATTCGATCTGCAACGCATCCGGCTTCCAGCGCCGCGCCAGCTCGGCAATCAGCGCGCGCATGGAACGCGATTGGTACTGGCGCACCTGGCCGGGCAGGCCGCCCTCTTTGCACGGCTTTTCGTCGCGGTCCACCACCGACACCTGGCGAAACACTTCGTGCAGCTTGGCGTAATCCACCGCTTCGTGCGATTCCCGCATGGCCACCAGGATGAAATCGACTCGGGACCCCAGCGCGCGGCACAGGTTGTAGATACGGACCGCCCCGCCGTGCGAAAGCGGATACGGCAGGAAGGGCGAAACCAGCAACACCCTGGGACGAGTCCCCCCGGGCCGGTAGTTCCATTGCAGCGCCGGCGTGAAGGCGATGTTGCCGCGCGCCAGGTCGGGTTGCCGGGGCGCCAACTGGCGCAGGCGCCCATCCCTCATCACCCGCAGAAACATGGAGGTCTCCTGCAAGGGAAAATCGGGCTGCTCGCGCCCCGGCCGCTCCTGCCCCAGGCTGTAGGATCGCCACCCGGCCGCGGCGGCTTTCCAGAACAGCAGCATCCACGCGGCGCCCGCCAGACCGCAGCGCGGCACTCCTAAAGCCAGCAGTTTCGACCGGTCCACCAGGATGGCATTCGATAGCGGCGCCAGCACCTGGCTGGCCTCGCCGGGCTGTAGCGTGCGGAAGGGCGCGGCGGGCAGCAGCGCCGGTTTCCAGGCCCGAAAATGGCTCTGGCGCGAGGCCGCAAACGTGCCCCGGCTCTCCAGCACCGGCAGCAGATCGCCCATCTCCACCTGCGCATCGGGCCGCTCCAGCCACAGAATCCAGCGGGCGTCGCTCCGCCGTGCGAAGTCTTCGAAGGCCTCCCCATCCCACACTGCCCGTTTCTGGCAGAACCGCGCCACCAGGGTGGATGGACCGGTGGCGTACCCTTCGCTGGGGTCGTCGGCGGCGTAGTCCGGCGTCAGTGCGCGGTCGCCATGCAAGTTGCGAAAAATCCAGCGGTGCGGATTGCCGCTCATCCGCAGCAGCCAGGCGCCGGCCCACAGCAGCCAGGCGGCAGCCAACCGCAGCAGGCCGCAGGCTTCATCCTTCACGCGGCGCACCGGACCCGATCGCCAGACGTGGTACGATGCCAACCGCCAGTATCCGTGCGCCAGATCGCCGCACCGGTTCCACATGGAATGCGCGTGATCGCGCACCCGGCGGCGGATATGGCCCACGACCGGCCCCGGAGTTCCGGCGAAGAAATCCCCCCGCTCGTTCATCACCAGGACGCGGAAGGGCGGCGTCAGAAACGGCGCCAGTTTCAGCAGCCAGCCGCGGCGTTCTCCGGTCCAGGCCGCCACGCTCAGTGCCACCCATCGGTTCCACAGTTGCCGCTCGGCGGCGAGCAGCAGCGCCCAGGAATTGGCGGCGACCAAGACCTTTTCGCACAGCGGGACGGTCTGCGGCAGCGGCGGCTGGGTGCAGAACACCCATACGGGAACCTCCATCGCGCCCTTCGACAGATGCACCACGGCGCGATGGCAACTGGGCGGATCGGAGCCGAAAACGACGGCCACCTTGGAATCGCCCTTGCCGGTCAGCCGGAGCAGCAGACGGACAAGCCTCATCCGCGCAGATCCCTCAGCCGGCACACTGCGGCAATCGATTTAAGCCATCTGGGAAAGCTCGTCGATTGGCACCTGGGCGTCACTCTTCGTCCACACGCCGTCGGCATGGCGGATGCGCCGGATCTTCCATGTCCCCGTTTCATGACGCTTCAGCGGCCCACGAAATTCAAGTCCTGTGGCGTAGCCCCAGCGCTTTCGTGGCGTGCCGTGCCGGACGACCGCAAAACCAGCCAATTGGAAGCTTTTCAGTTGCGGACAGACTCCCGCCCTTGTCGCCCAAGCCTGCTTGGACACTACCATAGCACACCCGGACACCCTCAGCCGGCGCATTGCGGGGGTGCCTAACGGTTTTGGGGGTCGCGACCTGGAACCATGCTGTATGCCTGCGACGGGTCTAATTGGTTGCGAACGGTGTTTTCCAGTTGCGTTAGGACTGGATGAACCTGCGGCGGAAGCTTG
>JBKQPR010000159.1:0-5425 GCA_052144935.1 Bryobacteraceae bacterium | reverse complement strand
GTTGCCGAGGGAGCGGGTACGCAACTGCGGGACCGCTCGCGCAGCGTCAAGCTGCGTGTGGTAGAAATTGCGCGGGTCAGCCGCAGCAAGAGCCAACAAGGCCAGGAGCGGATGAAGCAGCTATACGGAAAGTTGCTGGATGCCAGTGGACGCGTGGCTGGTCAGGGAGGCGCATGAGTAGCACTTCCCACGGCGCCTCGATGCGCCGGAGGACCCGGCGGAATGGCGCGCGCTCACGGCGAGTAAGGCACGGCGCTCGGCGAGATCCCGGGAACACGGAACCCAAACGCCACCGGGAAGGTTCCGTATGGACACCGCGGAGCGCGAACATGCGAATCGAATCCTCATACATTGCGCAAACCCGCCAGCGCGAGAGGCAGATCCGCGTGCGGCGGTTTCCTCGTCCCGCGGAAGTTCGCCCGTAGCTCCGCTGTGGGCCGGGGCAGTTCGTCCAAGCCGCTATTGGCCCCCAGTCATCGCCTTCAAGAAGCGGTAATAGAAGTCGACGCCCTCAAAGTAGGAGGCCACTCGCACCCGCTCGTCCTTGCCGTGCGCGCGGATGTCGTCCTGGTCGATTCCAATGCCGTTGACCCCGTAACTGGGGATGCCGGCGGCCATGGTGTGGACGCTGTCGGAAGCGCCGGTTTCCATTTCGGGAATCACCGGCGCGCCCGGCCACATTTCCGCCGCCACCCGCTCCAGCGGCCGCAACACGTCCGCCGGGGGCAGCACCGTGGGAAAGCCCTTCCCCTCCGGAGCCCGGTCTTCCGCGACGCCATTGGTGGCCACGAACCGCACCGCGACTTTCGGGTCGGCGAACACGCGGACGAGCGCCTGCCGCGTCTCCTCGGCCGAGTGCCCCGGCAGGATGCGGCAATTGACGTTCGCCTGGGCGGTTTGCGGGAGGGCGTTGTTGGCATGGCCGGCGCTGAGCCGTGTGGCCACGCAGGTGGTGCGGAGCATGGAGTTGTAGCGCGGGTCCTGGCTCAGCCGCGCCACCGCCTCCTGGTCCGGCGGCGTATGCAGAATGGCGTTCATGTCGGCTTTGGTCTGCCCGGTTTCGAGCGGCGCGCGCCGTTCGAAGTAGGTGCGGGTCACCGAGTTCAACTCCACCGGGAAGGGCGCATGCTCCAGCCGCGAAAGGGCGTCCGCGATGTGATAAATCGCATTATCCGGGGTGGGCAGGGAACTGTGGCCGCCCGGGTTGAGGGCCGTCAATTGGAAATCGGCGTACTGTTTCTCGCTGGCCTCCAGATCCACGTTCACGGGCTTGCCGTGCATGGTGGTGAGGCCGCCCGAGTCGGCGTTGAGCACGAACTCGGCATCGATCAGCTCCCGGTGGTTCTTCAGCAGCCACTGGACGCCGTTCGATTGGCCACCCTCTTCATCCGCGGTCAGGGCCAGAATCAGGTCCCGGTCCGGACGGTATCGCTCGCGAAGGAAGCGGATGAAAGTGGTCACCAGAATGGCATCGTCCACCTTCATGTCCTGGGTCCCGCGGCCGTAGAAATAGCCATCCTTCTCGACGAATTGGAAGGGGTCGGTGGTCCAGTCTTCGCGGCGCGCCTCCACCACATCGAGGTGACCGATCAGCAGCACGGGCCTCCTGGCTCCGGAGCCCCTGAAGCGTGCCACCAGGTTGCCTTTGCGATCGTTCGGCCCCAGCACCTGGATGTCCGCGGCCGGAAAGCCGGCGTCCTTCAGCCTCTTCGCCATGGCTTCCGCCGCCTGGGTGGTGTTGCCCACCGAATCGGTGGTATTGATTTCGACCAACTCGCGAAAGATATCGCGGCTCAACTGGCTCGTGGCGTCATCCAACGCCGCGCCCCACACTGCGCCGCCCAGCAGAAACAAACCCGCAAGTCGCATGGGTACCATTGTACGGCGGCGCCGCCGGTGGCCGCCGGCTTCCGGAGGCTTCCGGCACGCGTGGGCGCACAGAACGTCAGAACCAGTCGCAGCCAGCAACCAAGGAACCGCGCAACAATAACTTCACATTTTGCCGGCTGACGTGGGGCCGCCAATCCTGGCTGCAGCCGGCTTTCAGCCGGCGCTTCCCGCAGTTGCGGCGGTGCAGTTGTTTTTGCGCCGTCCCGAAGGATTCCTCCAGCCGATCACGCGGCGCCGAGCCACAGGGAGGGCCAGCGGGACTCCCCACACGAGGGTGGAGGACCACCGCCGTTCCGGCCGTCGTCGTTCCTTTCCTCCGGCCGGATTTGTGCCGGCTCACCATACCCGGCAGGCCGGCGCATGGACCATGGGCTGGCCGGCTTTGCAGGAGAAAGCCGCGCCGAACTCCGGCATGTCCGAAACCACCCCGTTGATGCGGTACTCGTCGGGCGAGTGCGGGTTGGTGATGGCGTTGAGGCGCTTGCTCTCGGGGCGTTCATCGCCGCAGGCCCACTGGGCCATGCCGATGAAGAAGCGCTGATCGGGGGTGAAGCCGTCGATCGATTTCAGCTCCTGGCCGCGCGTCGCGTCCTTCCAGGCCATGTAGCCGAGAATGGTTCCACCGAGATCGGCCGCGTCCTCGCCGAGGGTCAACTTGCTGTTGATCTTGATATCGTCGATCACGGTGTACTGCGCGTATTGGTCCGAAATGCAGGCCGAGCGCTTGACGAATTCGGCGGCGTCTTTCTCCGTCCACCAGTCCTTCAGGTTGCCCTTGGCGTCGAACTGGCGGCCTTCGTCGTCGAAGCCGTGGGTCAGCTCGTGGCCGATGGTGGCGCCGGTGTTGCCGTAGTTGGGCGCGTCGTCCATTTTCGGATCGTAGAGCGGGGGCTGCAGCACGCCGGCCGGGAAGTTGATGTCGTTCATTTGCGGATCGTAGTAAGCGTTGACGGTGGGCGGGGTCATCTGCCATTCGGTGTGATCGACGGGCTTGCCGATCTTCGCCAACTCCCGCCGCGATTCGAATTCGATGGCGCGGTCCACGTCGCCCGCGAAATCGCCGCGCTCGATGCGCACGGAGCTGTAGTCGCGCCAGTGGTCGGGGTATCCGATCTTGTTCACCATGCCGTGCAGCTTCACCAGGGCCTGCTGCTTGGTGGCCTCCCCCATCCAGGCGAGCTGGTGAATGTCAGCTTCCATGGCCTTCTCGATCTCCTTAGTCATGTCGAGCGCGCGTTGCCTGGTGTCGCCGCTGAAGGTCTTGGCGACGAAGACCTGGCCGAGGGCCTCCCCCAGATCGCGGTCGATGAAGCGCACACAACGTTTCCAGCGCGGCGGCATTTCGGCCACGCCGCGGAGGTACTTGCTGTAGAAATCGAAGCTGGCCTCGACGAATCCCTTCGAGAGATAGGCCGACTGGGCGTGCACCAGGTGCCAGCGCAGATAGGTCTTCCAATCGGCGATGGGGCGGGTCTTGAGCTGCTTCTCGACCTCTTTGAAGAACTCGGGCTCGGTGACGTTGATTTCGGCGGGAGCGGGCAAGCCAAGGCCGTTCCAATACGCGGCCCAGCCGAACGAAGGCGTCTGGGCCAGGAATTGGGCGCGCGCCACCTTGTGGAAGAGCTTGTAAGGATCGCGCTTGTCGACGCGGGTCAGAGACGCCTTGGCAAGCGCGGTCTCGATATCCATCACCGTCTGCGCCTCGGATTTCGCGGTGGCCGCCGAATCGCCGAGCAACTGGAACATGCGCGCCACGTGCTCCAGGTATTTGGCGCGCGTCTCCTGGGACTTGGCGTCGGTGTTGACGTAGTAATCGCGATCGGGCAGGCCCAAACCACCGGCTTCGGCGAAGGCGATCACCTGGTTGGAATCGGCATAGTCCTGGTTGGAATCGAAGCCGAAGAGCGCGCTTCCGGAGGTCTCCAGGTGCAGGCGCGCGAGAACCGGCGGAAGGCCGGCGGCGCTTTGGAGGGCGGCGATCTCATCCAGCATCTTGCCGAGCGGCGCGGCGCCGGCCTCTTCGATGGCGGCCTCGTCCATGCAGGCGGCGAAGTAGTCGCCGATCTTCTGCTCCGAGGGCGTGCGCGATGGCGAGGGCTTGGCGGTCTCTTCGAGCAGGCCCCACAGGAAGCGCAGATTGTCGTTTGTCAGCTTGCCGTAGACGTCCCAGCGCGGCTGGTCGCCGGGGATGGGGTTCATCTTGATCCAGTTGCCGCAGGCGAAGTGGAAGAAGTCCACGCACGGATCCACGGAGCGATCGAGAAAAGCTGGCTCCAGACTGGGTGTGTAGGGCAAGGCGGTCAGCGGCCGATCGGCGCCGGGGGCTTGGGCCGCGAGGAGCCAGGGCAACAGGAGGGCGAGACAGAGCTTGCGGTTCATGCTGGCAGCGTAACACGGGAGAGCGGGGACGATCTTGCGCCGCCGGGCAGGCCTTGTCGCTCCCCCGAAGAGCCAGTCCACCGATCGAACTAGAGCAACGACCCTTGTCGAGGCTGAAGCCATAGCGTCAAGTCGTCGGGATCATAGTTGACGAAAAGCACCTCCTGCCGCAACGTTTTGACGGAGTGGCAGAGCTTTTCAGAAGCCTCGAGGCAACGCCATCCCTTGAAGATCCTGTCATTGAGCGGGCTGTGGTAGCTGGATACCGCCACCTTGGCCTTGCATCCCCGGAGGACTTCCGCCAACCTGCCGTGTGCGTCGTCGCTCATCTCGTGGGCGTACGCCTTGCTGTCACCACGGCTTTCGTGCGGATACGGAGGGTCGCAGTAGAACAGAGTTTCCTTGCTGTCGTAGCGTTCAATGACCTCGATGGCGGGAGCATTCTCGAACTGGACTCGCAACAGTCTTTGGGCGATGTCCGGCAGGTGCTCGATGGCCCCCAGCCACCGCGAAACTGCTCCGGCCATACCGGCGCGGCTCGTGAGAGTACAATGTGCCCAACGCCCAACGCTGGCGGTCTGCGCAAGTCCAGTACGTACCTGGCGTGCGCGAATGTAAAAGCGTCTGGCACGTTCGACTGGCGCAAGGGCTTCTGCCGGTTCTGCAATGGCCAACTCGAACTCTCGTTTCGAGAACGGAGTCAATCCGATAGCCTGCATCAACTCCTCCCGTTGATCGCGCAACACCTTGAAAAAATTGACGACTTCGCCATCCATATCGTTATACGTCTCGATCGGGGACGGTTTCCGGTTGATGAGGACGGCTGCGGAACCCGCGAAGGGCTCACAGTAGTGCTCGGACGGGGGTAGGAGGGGCAGAAGCCAGTCGAGGTGGCTGAACTTTCCGCCGTACCATCCGAACGCAATCAGACGATTTCCTCGTCGATTGCTCTTGGCTGTTCGCTGAGGTTCTATTCCGTTCATTTGGCGATCCGCGCTCAACCTATCGGCGGGCAGACTCGAAAACATCCTATTACTTGGATCCGGCGCATTCCGGCCTCCCCGGAGGCCGCCAAACGCCGTGTTGACAGGCGCTGGGTGCGTATTGTAGAATTCCGCCAATTCCTAACCTTCGGTTAGGAATTCGCGAAATGCCG
>JBKQPR010000158.1:0-22639 GCA_052144935.1 Bryobacteraceae bacterium | reverse complement strand
AATCGTCCGGTGCTCAGACTCCGACCTTCACCGATGATAGAAAGCCTCGCCGAAACGATACTCGCCAGGGCTGCCAGATTGAAGCCCCTTCAGCCGTGAAACCGCGTTTTCACGCCGGATCCAAGTGGTAACGGTCTCGTCATCCACCAATTTCGTGGGGATCGGCATCGATCCGGCCAACCCGAATCAGTTGTATGCGCTGCAGTTCAACGGCTTGTTGCCGGCTCCCTTGTTGGTGAGCAGCGATGGTGGCATGAGCTTACAGGCCAGGAGTTTCGGCCCCAATGTCGTAGACGCTCCGCAGGACCTGGTGGTGGACCCCGATCTGCCCAACACGATGTACCTCGGCACGGCTTCTTCCGTCTTCAGGAGTTCGGACGGAGGCGCTTCCTGGTACCCTTTGGCATCCGGATTTCCGCTGGTGAACACTACCAGCCTGAACCTGCATCGGGGGGCAAGAATCCTGCGCGTGGCCACTACCGGGCGCGGCGTCTGGGATCTGGCTGTACCCACCACGGCTCCACGGCTGAGCAGCGCTTCGCTCACCGCGGCGAGCTCCGGATATAAGCTGACGGTGAATGGAAGCAATTTCACGGCGAACTCGGCGATCTGGCTGAATGGGAACCCGCTGACCACCTCGTTCTCAAGCAGCACACAATTGACGGCCGCGGTTCCCACGAGCTCGATTACCCCTTCCACGGTGTACAACGTGTCCGTCAATACGCCTGGCAGCGCCGGAGGGCTCTCGGATCCGCTGCTCACCTCGGCTGGCCCGACGATTTACCCCAATGGCGTTCAGAATGCGGCCGGTCCGGTCTCGGTGACCTCGGATTCCGCGACGAATTCCTTCGCGGTGGGATTGTCGCCAGGCATGTTCGTGGCTCTGTATGGTTCGCAGTTGGCGGCGGCGCCGGTGGTGGCCTCGTTTCCGTTGCCCACGACGCTCGGTGGAGTGCAGGTGCTGGTAAACGGAACCGCGGCGCCCATATACTATGCTTCCGCTGGTCAGATCGACTTTGTCGTGCCGTGGGAGAGCGCGGGCAGTGTGGCCAACATCGCGGTGGTGTCGGGTGGGACGACCTCGAATACGGTCACCGCTTCGATCCAGACGGCTCCGCAGATTTTCACGACCAATCAGGCGGGGTCGGGACAAGGGGCGGTGCTGATCGCGGGCACGGCGACGATTGCGGCGCCCACGGGAGCGTTCCCAGGGTCCAGGCCTGCGGCAAAAGGCGAGTACATTTCGATCTACACGACGGGGCTCGGGGCGGTGCAAAATCCGCCCATCGACGGCGCTGCCGCGACCGGTCTTTCGCCCACGGCGGCGCAGCCTGCTGTACGCATAGGATGCCCCGGTTCTTCCGGGTTACTTACCTTCTGCAATGCACCGGTACAGTTCTCCGGCCTCGCGCCCGGATTCGTGGGCTTGTACCAGGTGAATGTGCAGATTCCCGCGGACGCGATGTCAGGTAGTGTGGTGCCGCTCCAGATCAGCTTCGCGGCCAGCGCCGGGCGGCCTTCCAATATTGTGACGATCGCTGTGCAGTGATTGGATTGCGCTACCGTGACAGCCCTCCTTCGCGCGGTGGCATTTGAGCAAGCTGGCCGGGCGAGGGGACGGCACGCGGGAAGCCGCCGTGGTGCGCCGCAAGCCGGAGGAGTTCACTAAGCTGCTCGGCTGCACGGCCCAACCGCTGGTGGTCTATGCGGAAGGCGGTGTTTTCCGCACCAACTATCAATACCTGACCAGCTACAAAGGCTTGGCATTCTTCGCCAGGTCGTCCGAGGCAATTCCCCTGCCTGCCGGGAACCGAGTTGATCGCCGCCGGCAAGATATGGATTCCCGGATAAACACGAAGCCTGACGCTTCCATTTCGTCACGTGCTCGACCGATCTGGCACGTGGTGTAGTTGAGAGGCAGGCCCGCCAGTTGGCCCTGGACATCCCCGTGGCCGATCAGCGCCCCGATGGCCGCCGGCCAGACTATCACCCGAATCTACCCACGATTTTTCCTGACAGGACAGCGTGGCGGCCGAGCGCAGGGCAGGGAAGCGCCACGCTACTTCTGGCGCAACAACTGGTCGTACACCGCCCGTTTGGAGAGACCGCGGCGGCGGGCCACCTGCTTGATGGCGTCCATACGCGGCGCGCCGGCGCGCACCAGGGCCTCGACGGCCTCGTTCATGGGAGTGTGGTCGGGCGGCGGCTGAGTGGCCTTGCCGATCAGGATCGTGAATTCGCCCTTCACCGCTTCGCGCGCGGCAAGCCGATCGCGGATTTCGCCCGCCGCGCCGCGCAGAAACTCTTCGTGGACCTTGGTGAGCTCGCGAGCCACCACCACGGGCCGCGGGCCGAGCGCCGCTTCGATGGCTTCCAGCGCCTCCAGAATGCGGTGCGGCGCCTCGTAGAAAACCAGCGTCGCCTCCTCGCCGGCCAGCGCTTCCAAAACCTTGGCGCGCTGTCCCGGTTTGTGCGGCAGGAAGCCGCCGAAGTGGAAGGCGTCGGTGGGCAGTCCGGACCCGGCCAGCGCAGTGAGCGCCGCCGAAGGGCCGGGGATCGGCAGCACCGGGATTTGGTTGAGAATCGCCGCGCTGACCAGCCGGTACCCCGGGTCGGACACCAGCGGCGTGCCGGCGTCCGTCACCAGCGCCACGGATTCGCCCGCCAGCATACGCGCCACCAGCTCCGCGGCGCGTTCGGTTTCATTGTGCTCGTGATAGCTGATGGTGGGGGTCCGGATGCCGTAGTGTTCCAGCAGGTTGCGGGTATGCCGGGTGTCCTCGCAGGCGATTAGCGAGGCCTCCCGGAGCACCCGCACGGCGCGGTAGGTGATGTCCTCCAGGTTGCCTATGGGGGTGGCGACGATGTAGAGCGGGCCGGGCACTCTATGAGTATGCTATCAGCCAACCGCGGCCGGCATTCGGTATTCCGCGATTCCGGGCTGGACCGGGCGCCACAGCGGAAAGGCGAGTGCTCCAAGAGATTCATTGAAGTATCGCCGTGGTAGACCGATTAGCGTGATAGACTGGTAGCGATACGGGCCGTGGCGCAGCCTGGCTAGCGCGCTTGCTTGGGGTGCAAGAGGTCCCGAGTTCAAATCTCGGCGGCCCGACCAAATTCCTCAACAGTGTTACAGACATTCCTCGGAAGCGGCGTTTGGGAGTCCAAATGCGGACGCCAACCCCGACCGGTGCGGTGGGTTCCGCGGCTGCTTTGTGGAGTCACGGTTGATTTCGTGAGGCCTCTCTACCGCCGGCTTGTTCGCGCCCGCTCCCGCATCCAAACACTCGTCTCCAGCCCCAAAACCGAAAAACGGGCTCAGATTAGCCGGATTTGTGACTCAACTACACAACCACAGGGGGGCCGTCCCCTTAGATTAGACGAATTAAAAGGCGCTCCGCGCGGACGCGAGTTTTCGCCGGCCTCCCGGGGTCCCTCGGGTTAAGCTATCGATTCAGCGGGGGCGTGGCCAGTCGCAAGCGGGTTATGGGTAACCGATTTGCCTCACGGGTCTTCCCGGGGTAATTTCCCAGAACATCCGGGGCCATTTTCCGAATGTCCAACAAACTGGAACTTGTTTCAGACATACAGCGCGCATTCGCTCTGACCGGACACACAGCCGGCCTTTCAAAGCGAAGCCGGACCACCCAAGGAGAGCCAGGGCCGGCAAGGCTGTGGGATATAATCGGAGAGCTTCTTATGGCTCTATCTCCCGGCACTCGCATCGGCCCCTACGAGATTCTCGGCATCCTGGGCACAGGTGGCATGGGCGAGGTCTACAAAGCCCGCGATACCCGCCTGGAACGCATGGTCGCGATCAAGGTCGCGAAACAACAGTTCACGGAGCGGTTTGAAGGCGAGGCGCGGGCCATCTCCGCGCTCAACCATCCCAATATTTGCACGCTGTACGACGTTGGTCCGAACTACCTGGTGATGGAGTTCATCGACGGCAGTCCGATCAAAGGCCCTCTTCCGCTGGACCAGGCACTGAAGGCCGCGGCACAAATCGCCGGGGCCCTGGATGCCGCACATCGCAAGGGCATCGTGCATCGCGACCTGAAACCGGCCAACATTCTGGTCACGAAATCCGGGCTGAAGCTGCTGGACTTCGGCCTGGCAAAGCGGGAAGGGAGTTTCAAGCCGGCGGTGACCGAAGAGACCGTCACCCAGGCGCACACACAGGAAGGCTCCATCGTCGGCACCATGCAGTACATGGCGCCG
The DNA here is from genome assembly GCA_052144935.1 of Bryobacteraceae bacterium. Lineage (GTDB taxonomy): Bacteria > Acidobacteriota > Terriglobia > Bryobacterales > Bryobacteraceae > JOPF133. The sequence continues at coordinate 18,418 of JBKQPR010000158.1, read as the reverse complement.
GAGCAACTGCAAGGGCAAGAGGCCGATTTCCGCAGCGATATCTTCTCATTTGGGTTGGTGCTCTATGAGATCCTGACGGGCCGGCGCGCATTCGAGGCGGCCAACTCGGCCAGCCTGATCGCGGCGATCATGACTGCCCAGCCGCCGCCGATCTCGAGCCTGCTGCCGGTGTCGCCGCCCGCGCTAGACCGCGTGCTGATGCGCTGCCTGGCGAAGGACCCCGACGAGCGCTGGCAGTCGGCGCGCGACCTGAAAGCGGAGATCGAGTGGTTGGCGGGTGGTTCGAGCGCGTTGGCGGCTCCTGCGGCGGTGGTCCAGCCCACGGCGCGTCCGAAGCGGTTCTGGCTTCCGTGGTTGCTGGCGGCCGCGCTGGCCTCGGTGGCCGCGGCTATCGGATGGATTCACTGGAGCGAGAAGCCCGCTCCCGCACCGCTGGTCCGCTTCACCGTAGATCCGCCGCCGGGCGAGAGATTCTATCGGTATTCCTGGCCGGCGGTTTCGCCGGACGGAGCACGCATTCTGTTTGCGGTGGACCCGCCGCCTTCCGGTGGCGGTCCCAGGCTGTGGATGTACCGGGTCTCTACCGGTGAATCGGCGCCCTTCCAGAATCTGCCTTACAACGATCCACGGTGGTCGGCTGACAGCAGTTCGATCGCCATCCCGGACGGCAACATGATCAGCCGGGTCGACCTAACCGGCCTGCGAAGCGAGGTGCTGCGGGAAAAGGTGAGCGATTTCGCCTGGGGGCCGGCGGGGTCCTATTTCTTCGGCATTGCCGAAAAAGGCCTGTTTTGGGTGGAAAAAAGCGCCGGCCGCAAACAAGTGACGGTTCAGAAATCCGCTGAAGGCCTGCACGAGCTGCCGCAGGCGCTGCCGGACGGGAAGAGCTTCCTGTTCGTGAAGCGGCAGACCACGGCGCTGGAAACCTGGCTGGCCCCCTTGGACGGGAAAGACCCCAAGCTGCTGCTGAGCAAAGCCAGCCAGGCCTTGTTCGCGCCGCCGGATTACCTGCTTTACCTGGAAGGCGGTTCCCTGGTGGCGCAACGGTTTGATGCCGGCCGTGGAACGCTTATCGGCGATGCACGGACCCTGGTGAGTGGGGTAGCCAGCTCCCCTAACTCACCCTACGGTTGGTTCTCGGTCTCCCGTAACGGCGTACTGGTCTTCCGGCAGGGCGCGGTGACGAATCCGAGCCGGCTGACGTGGTACGGCCGGAGTGGCAACGTGACCGGAACTTTGGGAGAGGCCGCCGACTATTCGAATCCGGCTCTCTCCCCCGACGGGCAACGGCTCGCGGTATGCATTCGGGACACCAATGGCAAGCGCGACATCTGGGTATTCGATCTGACGCGAGGAACCAAAACCGCCGTGACCTTCGACCCGGCCGATGAATCCAACCCCACCTGGTCGCCGGATGGTTCCGAAATCGCCTATAGCTCGGACCGCCGCGGGCGTCGCGACATTTACGCCAAATCCTCCTTCGGAACCGGCCCGGAGCGAACGCTGCTGGAGTCGAGCGAGGATAAGACCGTGCTGGATTGGTCCTCCGATGGGAAACTTATCTACTCGGTGCTCAATCCCAAATCCAGCCGCGAGCTTTGGGTTTTGCCGTTGACCGCCAGCCAGCACACCCCATCACCGCTCTTCGGCGTGCCCTACCGCCAGGATGAGGCGGTGGTCTCACCCGATGGCCATGCGGTGATCTACCGGTCCCAGGAGAGCAGCCGCGGAAGCGACCTGTACTTGCAGCCCTTGCCGAACGGCCAGCGGTGGCAGCTCTCGACGGCGAGCGGCGGCGAGCCCCAATGGCGCGGCGACGGGCGCGAGATCTTCTACTTTGCCCATGCCGGCATGATGGCGGCCGAGGTTTCCGCGCAGGGCGCGCCGGGTCCGCCCAAGGCGCTGTTTCCGGTCCACACACCCACGCAGGGGCGGAATCGGTTCATCGTTTCCAAGGATGGCCAGCGCTTCCTGATGATCACGCCGGAGGAGACCAGAGATCCGGCCACTACCCCATTCGTAGTGATTCTGAATTGGCCGCGGCTGCTGGAAGACCGGTAAGGGCTGCGTTGGCGAACGGGCCGGTCTCGAAGAGCGGACCCCCCTCCTGGTTTCGGTCCGCTTACAGCTCAGGTCACACGGTATTGCTTCCGGATGAAGCCGTACACCACGCCGCCGAGGATGACCACCACCAGCCCGGGCCAGGTGGTGGCTGGGCGGTAGGCGAACAGCATCACCAGCACGATGGCCGCGCCCACAATGTAGAAGCCCGGCACCCAGGGATAACCAGTGACGCGATAGGGGCGCTCGGCGTTGGGGAGTTTATAGCGCAGGCGGAATACTCCCGCGATGGTCAGGATGTAGAATAGCAGCGCGGCCGAAATTACATAGTCCAGCAGATTGCTATATAAGTTGCCGTACTTGCCGGTGGCGGCATCGTAAGTGCGCGGCAGCACTAAGAAGGAAGCCCAGATACACTGGACCATCAGCGACCAGCCTGGCACGCGGGCGCGGTTGAGCGTTCCGGCTGGCTTGAAAAACAGCCCGTCATGCGCCATGGCGTAGAAGGCGCGCGCCCCCGCCAGCACCAGGCTGTTCACGCATCCGAAGGTCGAGATCATGATGGCCACGGCCATCAGCACAGGACCGTACCAGGGAAAGATCTCCTGCAGCATGGCGGTGGCCACGCGATCGGAGGGCGCATTCTGAATCGCCGGCAGCGGCAACACCACCAGATACGCGACATTGGCCAGCAGATAGAGCACGCATACCGCAGTGCAGCCGAGCGCCAGGGCCTTGGGCAGGTTGCGGCGCGGATCCTTCACTTCCCCCGCGATGAGGGTGACGTCATGCCAGGCGTCGGCCGCAAACAGGGACCCCGATTGCGACACGCAGATGGCCACCAGCAGCCCGAAAAAGCTGCTGCCGCGACGCCGAGCGAAGGATCGAAGGAGCCAAAGCGGAACATTATCCGTGAAGTTGATCTTCACCGCCGCCGGGCTCCAGCCCAAGGTCAGTCCCGCCAGGATCAGGGCGGCCAGGGCCAGGGTCTTCGCCGAAGTGAAAAGGTTCTGCACGATCTTGCCGTACTCGAGGCCGAGCGAATTGGTCCAGGTGAGCAGCACGATCACCGCGATGGCCACCAGTTGCGCGGTCGAAAGCGAGACCGCGTACCCGGACGAAAGATGGATCGGCTCAATCAGGTAGCGGCTCTCGCCGACGGCCGGCAGGACCACCGAGAGGAAGCGCGCGAACCCCACCGCCACGGCGGCGATGGTGCCGGTCTGGATGACCGTGAAGAGGGTCCATCCGTAGAGGAATCCCCACAGCGGCGACCAGGCCTCGCGCAGGTATACGTACATGCCGCCGGCGTGCGGCAGCATGGAGGCCAGCTCTCCATAAGACAGCGCGGCGGCGATAGTGAGCAGGCCGGTGAGCACCCAGGCCATCAGCATCCAGCCGGGGCTGCCGATGAGGCGCGACATATCGGCGGTGACGATAAAGATGCCGGAGCCGATCATGACGCCGATCACCACCATGGTGGCATCGAAAAGATTCAGTCCGCGGACAAAACCGGACTCCTCAGGCAATACGGTAGTGGGCTGGGCCATGTCGAAAACGCTTGCGGGCAGCTTACACCATGGCGCGCGATGGCGTCAACCAAAGACGACAGTGCGAAAGAGGGCCGCGGGGCGCGCTCGCTGGTCCGGCCCGTACCTAACCAAAGATAGCCTGGACCGCAACGCGCGCCGCCCGGAGAATGAATGCAGACTCATGATTCCCTTCTTTCCCCGCAAGGAGTTTCCGGCGCCCTCGTTGAGCGTTTTTGTGGCCCTGCAGACTCTGGACATTCTGACGACGCTGCTCGGACTGCGCATGGGCGCCTCGGAGGCGAGCTTTTTTGTGGGGCGGCTGATGCGAGCCGGTCCGCTGGCCGCGCTGCTGATCGCGAAGATCTTCGCTGTGCTGCTGGTGGCGCTGGCATTGAAGTTCAAGCGCCCGCGGGTGGTGGTGTTCCTGAACTACTATTTCGCTGCGGTGGTCACCTGGAACTTCTTGCTGATCGCGCTCGCGGAGTTGAAGGCGAGATAGCGGGCGCGGCTGGATTTCACCGGCCGGATCAAGGACTCGTCCACGACGGCATCCCAGTAAAGCGGAAGGACGACACGGGATTCCCATTGCAGCCGGGCACTTACTCGCTGAAAGTTTTCCTGTCCACTCAGTTATCGGCGCGAGAAGGAGGGCCGGACGGCGGCCAACGCCGAGAAGGATAAGAAGCCGACTGCCGCGGAGAAATGCCGCCGGGGCGCTACCTGTGCCCAGTCGGCGTGGTGCAGCCTGGCGAGCAGCGTTTTGCGGTCTGGCGCGCGCCCATCGTGCTTTGTCGTAGCGGCGATGGCAGGCGGGGCGGGACGGCCCCTGGCCCTGGTTGCACCCCGGCGTTCTGCGGGATGGGGCGCGAGCCATGCCCGGCCTCGTCGCGCGCTACCAGCCGCAGCGGCGGGGCGATTTTTCCGTGGTGGCCACAAGGTCCGCCTGCCCGCTTTCCTCGCGCAAGGCGGAACCCGTTGTGCTAAATTGGACCCCATATGCGCGTACGGATTTCCAGAAGATCTTTGTCTTTGGTGTTGGCCGCCTGCGTTGGTTGTGGCGGCATGGCATGGGCCCAAGGGCGTGGCGGCGCCGAGGCGGCAACACCGCCCCCACCGCCGGTGAACGCATCAACCGATCCGCTTTTCCGCGGATTTGAATTCCGTTCCATTGGCCCCGCGGTGATGATGGGCCGCGTCGACGATATCGTGGGCGCGGAAAAGGATCCGATGACCATTTACGTCGGATTCGCCACCGGCGGCCTGTGGAAGTCCACCGACGGCGGCTATCACTGGAAGTCGCTGTGGGACAACATGGACAACGAATCGATCGGCTCGGTGGCCATCGCGCCTTCGGATACGGACACCGTGTACGTGGGGACGGGCGAGGCCAATAACCGGCAGAGCGCTTCGATTGGCAACGGCGTGTGGGGCACCACGGACGGCGGCAAGACGTGGACCCACCTGGGCCTGGAGGACACGCAGTCGATCGGGCGGGTTGTGGTGGACCCCACCAACCCGAAGGTCGTCTACGTGGCGGCCAACGGGCACCTGTTCGGTCCCAACCCGGATCGCGGCCTCTATAAATCCACGGATGGCGGCCAGCACTGGACCAAGTCGAAGTACATCGACCCGGACACAGGATTCACCGACGTGGCGATCGATTTTTCGAATCCCAAAATACTTTACGCGGCCTCCTACCAGCACCGGCGCACGTGGTGGGGCTATAACGGCGGCGGGCCGGGCAGCGCGCTGTGGAAGACTACGGATGCGGGCGCAACCTGGAGTAAGCTGGATGGGCCGGGCTGGCCCAAGCCCAAAGACGGCATTTATGGCCGCATCGCGGTTTCGATTTTCCGCGCCAAATCTTCCATCGTCTATGCGCAGGTAGAGGCTGGCGCGAGCGCCGGCACGGGCGGCGGCACCACGGCCGAGGGCGGTCCGTCGCGCGGCGGGCGGGGCGGAGCGGCCGGTGAATCGGCGGCGGCGGAGGCCGGCGGCGCGGCAGGCGCGGCCGGTGCAGCGGGCGCAGGCGGTTCCGGTGGCGGACGCGGCGGTGGTGGCGGCGGGGGCCGCGGCGGTGGTGGCGGCGGGGGCCGCGGCAACAACGGCATTCCCGCGGGTCCGCCGAATCCGAATGCCCCCGGCGTGTTCCGCTCCGAAGACGGCGGTAAGACCTGGACCTTCATGAGCAACCAGGACGAGCGCCCCATGTACTTCAGCCAGATCCGCGTGGACCCGGCCAACGACCAGAAGATTTTTGTGGGCGGCAATCCGGGCCGTATTTCGAAGGATGGCGGCAAGACCTGGACCAACATCCAGGGGTCGCACACCGACTTTCACGCCTTCTGGATCAATCCCAAGGATCCCCGGGTCGTCTTCATCGGACACGATGGCGGCGTGGATAGCAGCAACGATGGCGGCGAAAGTTGGGATTACCACAACGATATCGCGGTGGGGCAGTTCTACCAGGTTTCGGCCGACATGCGGCGGCCTTACTACGTGTGCGGCGGCTTGCAGGACAACAACGCCTGGTGTGGGCCGAGCGCCTTGCGCTCCAATAGCGGTCCGGTCAACACCGATTGGTATACGGTGGCCGGCGGCGACGGTTTCTATACGCGCAACGACCCCAGCGACTGGGCCATTGTTTACGGCGAATCGCAGGACGGCAACATGACCCGGCACGATCTGCGCGCGGGCACCCAAAAAAGCATCCGGCCCACGGCTGGACGGGGCGGCGCGGCGGCGGCGACGGCCAACGAGATCAACCGGGTGAATAATCCGACGCCGGGCGTGGCCACGTCTCAGCCCCCGGAACAGGCGGCAGAGGCAGCGGCGGAAGCCGGACGCGGCGGCGCCGGCGGCGGTGGCGGTGGAGGCGGGGGCTTCGGCGGCCGTGGCGGCGTGCCCAACGTGGTGAACGCTCCCCCCACTCCCGAGCCATTCCGCTTCTACTGGAACGCGCCCCTGGAGATCTCGCCGCACAACCCGGCCAAGATCTACATGGCGGCGCAGTACTTCTTCAAGTCCAACAACCGCGGCGATACCTGGTGGATGAACCCCACCGACTTGAGCCAGAACGTGAACCGCTGGGCGCCCGAAATGGCCATCATGGGTGTGCCGGGCGACAAGCCCATGGCGGAGAAGCACGACGGCTATGCAGCCAGTTCGCTGGCGACGCAGATTCGCGAGTCTCCCTCGCGTCCGGGCATCCTCTGGATCGGCACCGACGACGGCAATTTGCAGGTGAGCAAGGACGATGGCGAGACTTTCACCAACGTCTACCCTAATATTACCGGGGCGCCCAAGGGGTGGGTGCAGATTTCGCGCATCGAACCCTCGCACTACGATCCCGGCACGGCCTACGTCGCGCTGGACAACCACCGCAACGACGATTGGAAGCCCTACCTCTTCAAGACCACCGATTACGGCCGGACCTGGACGAACGTGGCGGGCAACCTGCCGGCTCATGGCAACATCAACGCTCTGCGCGAGGACATGGACAATCCCAACCTGCTGTGGGTGGGCACCGAGTTCGGGTTGTACGTCACCCTGAACCAGGGCGAGGAATGGAAGAAGTTCATGACCGGCCTGCCCAGCGTGCGGGTGGACGACATTCTGATTCATCCGCGGGATCGCGACCTGATCCTGGCCTCCCACGGGCGGTCGATCTGGATCTGCGACGACATCACCGCGCTGGAGCAGTGGGCCGACGCCACCAAGATGAGCGGCAATAAGGACGCGGTGCTGTTCGACCCACGGCCGGCGATCCTGTGGAAGAACGATCCGCAGTCGCAGCGCCACGTGAAAAACGTCGAGTTCGTGGGCCGGAACCCGCAGGGCGGCACAGCCATCACCGTGTGGGCCAGGTCGGACATGGGCACGGGCAAGCTGGACTTCCTGCAGAACAACAACGTGGTCAGCACCATGGACATGCCGATCAAAGCCGGCATGAACCGTGTGCAATGGGCCATGCGCGGGCCGGCGCCTCCACCGGGCACGACCGCCGCAGCGGGCGGACGCGGTGGACGGGGAGGCCGAGGCGGGCGCGGTGGCGCGGCGGCAGCGGCACAAGGGGCCGAGGCGGGCGCGGCCGGCGCGGCCGGCGCGGGTAATGCGCCGCCGGCGGCAGCCGGAGCCGAAGCTGCGGCAGGCGGCGGCGGTGGTGGAGGCGGTGGAGGCCGCGGACGTGGTGGATTCACGGGCGTGCCCTTCGTAGCGGGCGGCGGCCGTGGAGGCGGTGGCGGCGGTGGCGGCGGTGGCTTCGGCGGATTCGGCGGCGCTGTCCAGGGCCCACTGCTGGAACCCGGCACTTACTTTATCCGGCTCACGGTCGGCGGTGAGACGCTCACATCGTCGGTGGACGTGCTGGACGACATCTGGATGCGACCGCAGTAAGCTGCTGAAAACTTGACGCGGAGGCGCGGAGACGCGGAGAGAAGAAGAAGAGAACCAACTCTGCTCTCGGCGTCTCAACGTCTCAGCTCGCGCCAGGAAAGTGAGCGCGAACTGGTGGGCTATCTATAATAGAATGACAATTGAGGGGCGGCGGGGGGCTTGTCATGACCACGGAAGAGCGGTTCGAGAGAATTGAGCACTTTACGGCCGGCCTCGACGAGCAGCGGCGAAAAGACCGGGAAGAGAATCGCTAGCTTTGGCGGGATACGCAACGCCAGCTCAACGAAGCGGCTGCCCGCATCAACGATCTGACCTTGAAGCTCGCGGATACCGACGAACGGATGGATCGCTTGGCCGCGGACGCGCGCGCCGCAGACCAGCGGCCTTCGAATCGAAAAGGGCCCTTTTTGGCGACACGATGACCTTCTACCAGTGGCTCCAGTTCGTTCTGCTGCCGCGCGTGCGGGAGATTATCGATCAGCACGGAGCCTTTCCCGCGAAGAGCGCCGTAGGGGCGTATGCCGCACCGCAGTTGAGGGAAGCGGCGACGTGGCGAGCCCCGCGCCTCAGGAAGCCGCCTGCCCCGCTGTAATCGCGCGGATCGCCGCCACCGTGTGCTCCACTTCTTCATCGGTCGTGTAGAAGTGCGGCGCGACCCTTATGCCCGCCCCGGGACGATAATCCACCATCACCTCGCGGCGCACCAGCTCTCGCGTCACTTCCTGGCCGTTGGGCACGTCCAGAATCACCACGCCGCCGCGGCGCGTGGGGTCGCGCGGCGTGTTCACACGGATGCCGGCTTCATCCGCCAGCTCGATCAGCCGCGCGGTCTGGCGCAGCGACTTTTCGCGAATCGCCTCCACGCCGATCGCGCCGACAATCTCGTATCCCGAGCGCGCCGCGTACAGCCCTGGAATGTTGGGCGTGCCGTTCAGGAAGCGAAATGCGTCGTGCGCGAAGCGGATGGGTCCGCCCTCGAAGGCAAAGGGTTGCTCGTGCGCCATCCAGCCGGTGGCCCCGGGCGTGAGCTTCTCCCACAGGTCGCGCCGCACATACAGGTAGCCCGCGCCCGGCCCGCCGCACAGCCACTTCACCGAGCCGCCGGTGGCGAAATCCACGTTCCACTCGCGGACGTTCACCGGGACCGCGCCAGCCGCCTGGTACAGATCGGCCACCACCAGGGCGCCCACGGCGTGCGCGCGTTCCACGATGGCCTTGGTGTCCTGCAGATACGAGCTGCGAAAGGCCACGTGCGAGACCGAGACCAGTTGCGTCTGGTCGTCGATCGCGTCAAGCACGCGTTCCACCGGCAGCGTCATGCCGTCCGGCGACGGCGCCGAAACCACGCGCGCGCCCTGCCGCACCAGGCCGTGGTAGTTGTAGTCGTTCGAGGGGAAGTTCAAGCCGTCGGTGACCAGCTTGTTGCGCCGGCCCGACCAATCGAAACAGGAGGTCACAATCTGCTGGCAGATGGAGACGTTCTGCTGCATGACTACTTCGCCTTGGCCCGCGCCGATGATCGCTCCCACCAGGTTCCCCACCGTAATCGGCATCTCCCACCAGCCCTCTTCCCACGCCCGTATGCCGCGAGTGGCCCACGTTTCGGCGTACTCGGCCACGCGGGCGGCGGCGCGCCGCGGCATGGCGCCCAGCGAGTGGCTGATCATGTAAGTGGTGTGGCTCAGGATGGGAAATTCGCTGCGCCAGTCGAGTAGAGAATCCATGGCTAATATAGTAGTGTAGTGTACGCCAAATGGCTGGAGAGACTGTGGGGCAGCCAATCTTGGCTGCAGCCGCCTTTCAGGCGGCCCTTCGCTTTTGCGCGTCTGTCCACCTATTTCGTGGACGCCGCAGTAGCCTGAGGCTTCCGAAGCCTGTAGGCTTACTGTAATGGACCCGAGCGATTTCCGCTTTCAACCCGACCTGGCGCGCGCTTCCACCATCCCGGCCCGCTGGTATACCGACCCGGCGATGTTCGAAACGGAGCGCAGCCGCGTCTTCGGCCGCACCTGGCAGGCGGTAGGCCATGCCGGCAAGCTGGCCGCGCCGGGCAGTTACCTGGCCTGCGAGATCGCCGGCGAGCCGGTGGTGGTGACCCGCGCCCAAGACGGCGCCCTGCACGCCTTTTCGAACGTCTGCCGGCACCGCGGGGCGGTGATCGCGGACGGCTGCAGGCAGGCCAACGTGTTGCGCTGCCCCTACCACGCCTGGACCTATGGCCTGGATGGCCGCCTGCTCGGCCAGCCCGAATTCGAGGGCGTGGAGGATTGGGACCGCGCCGCCGTCCGCCTGCCGCGCTTTCAGGTGGAGATCTGGGGGCCGTTCGTGTTCGTCAACCAGGACCCGGAGGCCCCGCCGCTGGCCGAAGCGCTGGGCGCGATTCCCCGCAAGACCAGCGAATCCGGCTGCCCGATCGACCACTTACAATTTTCTTACCGCCGCGATTACGAGATTCAGTGTAACTGGAAGGTCTACATCGATAATTACTTGGAAGGCTACCACTTACCCTCCGCGCATCCCAGCTTATACCGCGAATTGGATTACCAGCAATACCGCGTGGACACTTATCGCTATTACTCGTCGCAGATCGCGCCCATCCGGGCCCGCTCGGGCGAGCCGCGCCGCTACCAGTTCGAGGACGCCGGCCACAGCGCCCTGTATTACTGGCTATTTCCCAACTTCATGCTGAATATCTACCCCGATAACTTGAGCAGTAACCTGATCCTGCCGCTCGGTGCGGACCGCACCCTCACGATCTTCGAATGGTTCGCCTACGAGGGAGAAGTGGCCCAAGCCACCATCGATTTCAGCGACGAGATCCAGCGGGAGGACATCCGCATCTGCGAGTCGGTCCAGCGCGGCCTGCGCTCCCGGCACTATAATCAGGGGCGGTTCTCGGTGAAGCGCGAAAACGGCGTGCACCATTTCCACGGGTTGCTGTGCGAGTTCCTGAATGGCGCTGCATTCACCACGGAGACGCGGAGATAACGGAGGAAGCACGGAGAAGACCTCTTTGCTTTTCTCTTCTCTTCCCCGCGCTTCCTCCGTTATCTCCGCGTCTCCGTGGTGAAGAGGACGCTCCGCTCACAGCGGCCGCGCTGCGTGCCCCTCTTCCACGAAGATCAGCCCGTCGTATCTCTGCACCAACACGCCTGGCTCCAAGTTGGCGTCCGGATCGTCGGTGAACCAGCTCGAGCCAACACTGTGAAACAGGTGCGGCTCCGCCAGCCAGCCGCCCAGCGCGCTCACTCGCGGCACGCTGGCCAGGTCCAGAAAGAACAGTGGCAGACCCGCGCCGCTCAACACCGCGTCGCCCGATCCCTCGGGCGATGGCGGCGCATCGAAGACCTTCACATCGGCGGCCGTCCCGCCCTGGGGGCCCTTGGCGCGCAACCCGCCGCGGCGGAAGGCGTAACCCACCACGTAGAGTTGGCGTCCGAAACGCTCGCGCAGGAAGGTCCCCATGCTCTTCGGTTCGCCGCTCATGCGCACGTGCGCGTTGTGAGCCCATAGCACGACCTTCTCGCGCGGAAACGCGTTGCCCGCAATCCATCCCGCGTTCCCGGCCATGGCCTCGTCACGATACCCCGGCCCCTTGCCGGCCATCCGCAACCAGCAGGACTGTTGAACGATAGCCACCGCCTGCCGTGCGTCGCGCCACTTTTCCTCGCCGGATGCAGTGGTCAGCTCGCGGTGCCGCGTGTCGAATTCGCGCGCCACGCCCGCCACCCGCGCGGCCACACTCTCGGCGCGCGCATCGAGGATTTCGCCGTGATGCGCCTCGATGTCGTACGCCTCGGCGAAAACCGCCCGCGCCACCCCCGCCACGTCGGGCGCATACTCCTTCAGATAGTCCACGGCCTTGTCCGCCGCGGCGTGCCCAAACTGCATGTCGAAGGACGTGAAGGTCAGGATGGGATGCTGGCCGGGCGACCGATTGTAGGCGCGCATCCACTCCACCAGGTCGAGCATTTCCTCGGTGTACCAGGTCCAGAAGTTCATGCCCGCCAGCGCCTCCCGAGGACTGCCGTCGCCGGTCTTGATATAGCGGTCCACCGCCAGCGCCTCGGGCCAGTTGGCCTCGATGGCCAGCACCGTGAATCCCTTTTGCCGCACCAGGTACTCGAACAGCCGATGGTTCAGTTGGTAGAACTCGCGCGTGCCGTGAGTGGCCTCGCCCAGCGCCACGATGCGGGCGTCGCTCACGGCTTTCCCGAACGCGGCGAGGCCGGCCGTGTCGTCCGCGGGATCCTCTGCTGCCAGCGGTGTCGCGCTCTGTTTCAGTTCCGCCGCCACCAGGCGCGCAGCTTCGCCATCGGTTCGGGGAGTCACCGAGCGGGCGGAAATCAGCACGGTTTCCTTCAACCGCCATCCGGCCGGCGTGCGCACCCAGGTATCGCGATCGATGGAGATAAGCTCGGCCGTGGACCTCGTGGGCACTCCGCCGCTCATCAGCGAGTCATTGTTGACGAAAACGGTGGCGGCGCCCTCCGCCATTTGAACGCACGTCACGGTGGAGCGCGACTGAATCGTCGTACCCAGGCGCAGTTGGGACGCGATCTCCTTCAGCGTGCCCGCCAGCGGCGATCGGAAATGTCCGGCAAGCGTTTTGCCTATCGTCACGATCTGCGCATCGGGCAGCGCCAGGCTGGTCATTTCGGAGATGTCGCCGCGGGCGTAACCGGCATCGATGCGTGCGTAGATTTCCTCCATCTCGCGGCGCACGGCAGCTTCGGCCGCACTCGCCGCGGCGCCGGGCGTCAGTTGCACGCCATCGATCCACACGCGCGGCGTTCCGAACGAAAGCACGCCGATCTGAATCGACTGCGCGTCGGCCGCCACCTCGCCCGCAATTTCATAGCGCTGCCATTCGGTGGAGGAGATCGGACGGTCGCCCATATCGTCGTAGAAACCCAACTGCGCATCGGGCCGCATTACGCGCAGCCACAGTTGCGCGGAATCGCCGGTCCCAGAGGGCACCCCGGAGGGTCCCCCGCCGGCTTCCACGCGAATCCAGGCGCTCAGCGTCACCTGGCGGCCGTGGTAGGGCGCGGCGTCCAAGGTCTGTGTGAGGTTGCCGAACGCACCGCGTGGCGGCTCCGCGGGGGGGAGCAGCACAGTGCAGGTGGCGCTGCGGCAGCCCTCCTGGCGCGTTTCCGCGGCGTATCCCAGGGTGCGCATGGCGGCGGGCACCTGCCAGTGGCTGAGATCGGCCTGCGCCGCGAGCACGGCGGGAAGCAGTAGCCAAGCCAGCCAGCGTGCGTACGGCTTGCTGAGGGTGCCAACCGGTCCTTTCCAGCCTTCATCGCACACGGCTCGGAAGGCTGGAATTGGACCCCGGCCCACGCGCCCCTCGAAGGAGCGCCGTAGGGCCTCGTGTGTTGCGAAATCGGTGGTTTCGAGGGCGTCTGGAGAGCCGTTGCCAGGCATTCGGTGGCCCGGCGCTCCTAGTGCTTGCCGAAACGGCGCGCGCCACTGGGCGGCCGGTAGGAGGGTCGCGGCGAAGAGGGTCGCGGCGAAGAAGGCCGTGGCGCGGCGCTCGGGTGGGATCCCGAGCCGAAGTGCTGCGGCGAATGGTCGGCGTTCGGATTGGAGGCGTTCGGCGAAGCGAATTTCGAATCGCGGTAGCCGCCGCTTTTTGAGGCGTACTTGGAATCCTTGAAACCGCCGCTCTTGGCGAACGTGCTGCCCGCGTAGCGGCTCGGCGTGCTGGTTCCCTGAGTGCCGTATTTGGGCGCCTGCCCGTAGGCTTCGTCGTGCCCGTAATAGGTGCGGCCACTCGACCGATAGTCGCGGTAGCCCTCCCATTCGTAGCGGTCCAGCGGGCGGTAATCGTGATTGAAAAGCAGGTCGCGCATCAGCGCGTATTGGCCGTAGAAGACCCAGAAATCGTGGCCCCCGCTATGGTCCCAATAGCCGTATTGATTCCGCCCCACCGAAATCGGGGCCACATACGCGAACCCGGCGGGCTGCGCCACGCGTTCGGCTTCGCTGTCGTACTTGCCGGCGGATTTGTGCGCGATGGCCATGCCCAGGTCGTTCTTGTCGGCCTCATAGGTGGCCTGTGGGACGTCCACCCATTGGTCGTCGGAAGTGGTCTGGCCCTCTCTGCCCGAAGCGTCCGGATAGTGCGTACGCACGGTGCGGATCCGCTGGTCCCAGGTCTTCCCGCCGAAGTGGCCGCGCACCTCCATATCCACCAGGAGCTTGTCCCAGGAATCGTAGAGCTGCCCGCTGAGCGCTTTGATTTCGGCGGATTTGGCGGCCAGGTCGGCGGCCGTGGCCTTCAGCTCATCGGCCGCTCCGAATAGCGCGCCGTAATCCAGATGCGCCGAGTCTCCCGAGGCCGCCACGCGGCGCGCGTCGGCGCTCTTTTGCCACGCGGCCTGGCTGTCGGCCACCTCTTTTTGCAGGCCGGCCAGCCGCGCATCCAGATCGGCCTTCTTATCCGGCCAGTCCGTTTCCGTACGCTGGATGGAGGCGGCCAGCGAAGCCAGATCGAACGACGCGATGGACTGATCGTCGCGATCCATGGCTGCCACCGCGTCGGGCAAATGCTGCTTCAGATCCACCCAGTGGGCGGCTTCCTTCTGAAGGGCCAGCGCCGAATCAAGCGCCTTGGTGCGCAGATCGTGTTCCTGCGCCAGCAGGGTTTCCGCCTGCTGCTGCTGATCGCCACGGTCCTGGCGGCGGATCTGGTCGAGCTGATCCATGTCGCGCGAGGCGTACTGCAGATCCCCCAGCGACTGCGAGAGCTGGTCCGGCCACTGCTGGCTGGAGGCGATTCCATGGAACAGGTCGGCTTCCGTCTGCAGGTCGCCCAGCACGGCATCCTGCGCCGCATGAAAGCGGGTCTCGGCCGAAGCCAGCTCTTTGTGCTCGGTGTCGATCCGGCTGCGCACGCTGCGCGGCAATCCATCCAGGTTGGATACCGCTACCACCCCCATCAGGACGATGATCGCGGCCGCCAGAAACTTCAATGTGGATCGGTTCACGGCATTCCTTTCACCGCCGGTAGATGCTCACATCCCCCGCGGCAATCCCCGTGTAAAGCGTCACGCCAAACGGCTCGCCCTCCGGCTTGCGCACCGTGAGCAGCCCCTTGCCTTCGTGCTCGCGGAACTCCCAGTAATAAAAGCCGGTGGATTGGCGCTGGTCGTCGCGTTTGGCCTGCGCCTCGCGGCTCAGCCGGTAGAGCCAGGTCTTGTTGTCGAACTCGAAGGAGTCGCCGGTATTCTGGCGCTCGTCCATTTGAGCCAGGTCGTCTTCCGAAACGCCCAGGTCCTCGATGGTGAGCTTGCGCGGGTCGTTGTGGATGGCGACCTCCATCTCGTCCTCCACCGCTACGCGCAGGGCCACGCGACGCTCGCGGTAAGGGCCGCTCACCTCGGTCCAGTTGCGCGATCCGGCCTCGTATGTGGTGGTACGGTCGGCGGTGAAATCCAGGTCCACCATGTTGTCGCCGGCGCCCGCGATGGAGATGGCGTCTCCGGTGCGGGCGTCGGTGGGCTTCAGGTTGGATACGTCGGGTTGCGGCGTGGGGCCCGAAGGGCGCCCCTCGGGAGCCGGATGCTTCTTAAACAGGTTCATAAGAACAATCACCAACAGGACGCCGAGAATGGCCTCCAGAATCAGGGTATGATGCATAGGGTCCCAGGGGCCGGTCTATGCCCCGGCTTTCCCTCCGCTGGCCGCCGGGATGTCGATCACGGGGCCTGCGCCTATGGACTTCGGCGGGTAGGTCGGCGCCGGATTGGCCTTCTGCAGCCGCTCGGCCTTGAGCGCCTCCAACTCCGAATCCACGCTGTGGCTCCCGAGCTGCGCGAACTGCGCCTCCAGGTTTTCGTCCTTGCCGGTACTGGCAAGCTGATCGTAGGCCTGGGCGGTGGCTTCTTCCTTGGAAACCGTGTCTTCGAAGCGCTTCAACTGCGAAAAGGCGTTGTCCGCGCTTCCCACCCCGGACATGGCTTCCGACACCTTGCGCTGGGCCTCGGCGGCGTTCTTGCGAGCCACCAGGGTAGTGGCGGTGCGCTCGCCTTCGTCGATCTTGCGCTTCAGCTCGGCCACTTGCGCCTTGAGCTTTTCGCTGGTGGCGCCGGCGGAATCCACGCCCTGCTTCATGGAAGCGCACTGCTGGTCGCATTCGGCCTTCTTGGCCAGGGCCTGGCGGGCCAGGTCTTCCTTGCCCGCATCCAGCGCCAGGCCGGCCCGGTCCTTCCAATCCTGCGACTGGCGCAAGTACTTTTGATACTCGGCGTCCAGACGGTTGTAATTGCTCATGGCCATGGCGGAGGCGTTGATGACCTTGCTCAGCTCGGTCCTCATGTCCGCCACGGTTTGGCGCACCGTGGCTTCGAAGTGGGCGTCCTCCAGGGCGTCCACTCCCTGGTTGGCCGTGCCGCGGGCCACGCGGCCCACGCGGCCGAAAATGTCGGAAAGAAATGGCATGTTTATTCTCCGTTACGATTCGAGCGAGCCCAGCAAGTGCCGGGCCGTCATTACATCTACCAACAGGAAATGCACGCAGGAAAGGATATCGTCTTCGTCGTCGGGACCCATCTCCTGCAATTTGCAGAAATTGGCCAAGGTGATGGCCACCTTGCCATAGCCGGCGTCATAAAGCTGGAAATGCGAAGTGTGGATGCCGTTATCGGCCGCCAGCATCTGCGCCATCAGGGCGGGCGTGATGGCCTCGTCGGGCACCACCGTGCACGTCAGCGAGAAGAACATGATCTCGCCCTGCAGAACCCCCTGCAAAGAGATCCCGCTGTGGACCTCGACGATCTTCAGTGTGTCGGGGCCGGATTCGGAGACTTCGTAGCCCCTCTCGGCAAGCAGCGCATGGATTTGCCCCAGTGTCGGGCTGTTCGTAGCAGTCATAGGCGTGGGAAAGCACTCCTTAGTGGATACGCAACCCGCCCCGACGGAGTTCCCTGGGCGGCTTTGCACCAGAACTAATTGTACAGCGGGAGCGAGGGGCGCGGGCATACGGGGAAATCGCGTAGGCCGCGCCCCCCTGGACTGCCCCGCATCTTCGACGCCATCAGTTCTCGGGCTTGTGCTCGGGGGCCCTGCCGCGTGCCATCCATTCGCCCATCCCGGAGACCAGCGCGGCGATTCTTTCGCGCAACTCCTGGTCGGCGGCGCGGGCTTCCTCGGCCAGGCGCTGGTCGGCGGCGCGGGCTTCGGAGACCAGCGTAGCGATTCTTTCCCGCAACTCCTGGTCGGCGGCGCGGGCTTCTCCCACCATGCCGCCCATACCGGATACCAGCGCAGCGATCCTTTCCCGCAACTCCTGATCGGCGGCGCGCGCTTCCTCGGCCAGTCGCCGGTCGGCGGCGCGAAATTCTTCCGCCATGCGGTCCTGCCTTTCGTTGGTATCCGCCACTTTCAGCGTCAGATCGTTGATGCGGGCCGCCGCTTCGTTGAGCTGGCGCTGGGTATCCCGCCAGAGCTGGCGGGATTCTTCCCGGTCCTTTCGCCGCTGCTCGTCCAGCCCTGCCGTGACGTGCTCAATTCTCTCGAACCGCTCCTCCGTGGTCATGACAAAGCCTCCAGCCACTCGTCAATTGTCATTCTAGCCCACCCGCCGCGGCTGCCTCATGGCGTCCTCCTAAGCGCGCGGCAGTTCTTCCGAATTCAGCGGGCTGCCTGGGGAATTGACGCTAAGGAGTTGCGGGAAAGAATCGCTGCGCTGGTCTCCGGCATGGGCGAATCGATGACACGCGGCAAGGCCCCAGAGCATAACCCCGAGAACTGATAGACTTCTTCCTGAGGATGGAAGTGCTCGTGAATGGACGCGCCGCGCGTGAAGTCGTAATGCGCGAATGTCATGTTTCGGCGAGTGGAAATAGCGTCCATACCAGCCTGACAGCCTGGCGAGCGCTCTATAACATCGAGGCTGCTGATGTCGACGATGGGCATAAGGTCTTCTCCCTTGAAAAATCTAACATGGCCGGCCTGTACCCCGGACGGGACGGAGCGACGCTCCGTTGGTCAGATGACCAATACGGCCTGTTATCCTGAGAATTAAGAAGGCTCGGGTGTTGAGTGCGTCCGAGTTCAAGGCCAAGTGCTTCGCTTACCTCCGCGAGACCGAACAGGATGGCGGGTCCATCACGATCACCCGGCGGGGCCACCCCGTGGCGGTACTCGGCCCGGTTAAGCGCGCCGTCTGGAAATCGCCGCGCAACAGTGGTTAACAGCAGAATGCCAGATTTCTGTGCGACTGCATAGAGGGTAGGTCTTCACTACAAGCGGTTCCGAAAATCCTTTATTGATAGCGTAGGAGTTATTCCGCAGGCTAGCCTCGATTTCCACGCCTGGAAATCGGATAACGTTCCGCAGAACTACGTTACTGGCAAGTAGAAACGGAACACGAGGCTAACGAAATGGCTCGCGAGGCTTGGCTTCATGGGCCAAGGCACGCA
>JBKQPR010000157.1:0-48718 GCA_052144935.1 Bryobacteraceae bacterium | reverse complement strand
AATACGGCATTTCGCGAATTCCTAACCGAAGGTTAGGAATTGGCGGAATTCTACAATACGCACCCAGCGCCTGTCAACACGGCGTTTGGCGGCCTCCGGGGAGGCCGGAATGCGCCGGATCCAAGTTCATTATGGCCCTTTTTGCCTCAGCATCGGTGGAGAAATCTCGCACCCACTACCGCCAAAATCGTCCCCAAAATCGTCAGGCGAGTTGCAGGGGGCTTGAGCGATCTGCTACACTGCCGGATGTCCCTTTGAAAACGCTCAGTGGGAGGTTCGTATGCCTGTTCGGGACGAACCGCTTGCACCAATGAGGAACCATGGCACGGAAACCAGGCAAACAATATCAGTCCGCCCTCAAGCAGGTAGAACACAAAGAATACCAGCTCGAAGAGGCGATTCCGCTGATCAAAAAGATTAAATTCGCCAAGTTCGACGAAACCGTGGAAGTCCACATGCGCCTCGGAGTGGACCCCAAGCATGCCGACCAGATGGTGCGCGGCACGGTGGTGATGCCCAACGGGCTGGGCAAGTCGAAGAAAGTGCTGGTGATCGCCAGCGGCGATAAACAGCGCGAGGCCACCGACGCGGGGGCCGATTTCGTGGGCGGCGAGGATATGGTGAACAAGATCCAGTCGGAGAGCTGGACCGATTTCGACGCCGTGATCGCCACCCCGGATATGATGCGCTCGGTGGGCAAACTGGGCAAGATTCTGGGGCCGCGCGGCCTGATGCCGAACCCCAAAACCGGTACGGTCACGGTGGATGTGATCAAGGCGGTAAAAGAAGTCAAGGCCGGCAAAGTGGAGTTCCGGGTGGATAAGACCGGCATCATCCACGCGCCGGTCGGCAAAGTCAGCTTTTCGGCGGATAAGCTGGTGGAAAACGCTTCCAGCCTGATCAGCGCGGTGATCAAGGCCAAGCCGGCGGTAGCCAAAGGCAAGTACGTGAAGAGCGCCACCATCTGCTCGACCATGGGGCCGGGCGTGGCCATCGACACGACCCCCTTCAGCACAAAGGCGGCGGCAGCGCTCTAAAGCCCAACAGGTGTTTCCATGAAAAAGAAGGAAGACAAGAAAAAAGACGTCGATGCCTTGCGCCAGGACTTGGCGCGCTTGCAGAACCTGTTCGTCACGGGCTACGAAAAGATGCGCGTGAACCAGGATTTCGAGCTGCGCAAAGTGATCCGCGGTGTGGGCGGCAAGTACCGCGTGGTGAAGAATAACCTGGCGGACATTGCTTCCGAGGGCACTCCCTCGGAGCAGGTTCTGAAGGGCCTGCGCGGGATGACCTCGATCGCCTACACCTCCAACGATCCGGTGGCGCTGGCCAAGGCGCTGACGGCTTACGCGAAGGCCAATCCAAGTTTCACCTTCAAGGCGGGGATGGTGGAGGGCCGGGCGATCGATATCAAAGCCATCAACGACCTGGCGACCATGCCGCCGAGGGAAGCGATCCTGGCCAAGTTGCTGTACCTGATCAACGCTCCGGCCGGGCGCCTGCTGACCGCCATGAACGCGGTGGGCCGCAATCTGGCGGTGGTGCTGGATCAGGGTGTGAAAGAGAACAAGTTTCAATGAACCTGTCAGCGGAAGCTGACGGCTGAAAGCTTATTTTAAGGAGTTCGAAAAATGGCGGACATTAATGCAATTGCGGAACAGATTCAAGGCTTGACCCTGCTGGAGGCCTCCCAGTTGGTCAAGTTGCTCGAAGAGAAGCTGGGTGTGTCGGCGGCAGCGGCCGCTCCGGCGGCAGCGGCGGCCGGCGGCGGCGCGGCGGCAGCGGCGGCCGCCCCGGTCGAGGAGAAGACCGAATTCACCGTTGTGCTGACCGCGGCCGGCGCCAATAAGATCAACGTGATCAAGGCCGTGCGCGAAGTCACCAGCCTGGGGCTGAAGGAAGCCAAGGACCTGGTGGACGGCGCTCCCAAGCCGGTCAAGGAAGGCGTGAGCAAGGACGAAGCCGCAGCCATCGCCAAGAAGTTCACCGACGTGGGCGCGACCGTGGAAGTGAAGTAGCGGTTGGAGCGGTTTTTGCTGTTTGACGCAGGACGCGAGTCCTGTTAAAGTTAATAGTTGGGCCTCGATTTAGCCGGATTCGATCCCAATTGGTGACCGTGATTTCAAAATCCTGGTACTTCAATTGCAGTTCGGACGTAACTGCAGAGAGGGGATCTCTGTGCGTCCGAATTCCCGCAACGCTACCACAGGATACTTGTGCCCCGGCTTCGACGCTAACCGGTTTTCTTTTCATCGCGGGCTTTGCTCCGATGCCCGTTCGACACCAACACCTGCCCGATTCACATCCCCGTTCACCGCGCGCTCGCGGGTCCGCTTCTCTGGGATCCCCCGCGCCCGACACTGTACTGGATTTCGCAGGCCGGAAGCTGCCGCTTCCCGGCCCGCCTGTGGTTTTGTACTGTTGAGCACAGTTTCTTCGGCTTTTGCTCTTCGGCCGTCAGGAGTATAAGAATGGACATTCAACAAAACGGCGCCGGGCCCAATGGGCACCCCAGCGGGCACCCCGAGCGAGTGGATTTTTCGAAAATCAAGACTTCGATTCCGATTCCCAATCTGATCGAAGTCCAGAAGAAGTCCTATGAACGGTTCCTGCAGATGGACCTCCTCCCCGCCGAGCGCGAGGATATCGGACTGCAGACCGTGTTCAACTCGGTGTTTCCGATTTCGGATTTTCGTGGCGTCAGCGACCTGGAGTTCGTGGATTATTCAATCGGCAATTGGGAGTGCAAGTGCGGTAACCTGAAAGGGCTGCATCATTTGCGCTCGACCTGCCGCAATTGCGGCGCAACCATCCGCACCGACCCTTTCCACGCCGGCGACATTCTCTGCCAGCACTGCGGCACGTTCAATAAGAACGTGGTGACGTTCTGCAACAAGTGCGGCGATCCCGTGGGGCTGCAGCTCAAATACGACATGCAGGAGTGCCAGGAACGCGGGATGACCTACGCCGCGCCCTTGAAGGTGACCATCCGGCTCACGGTTTACTCGAAGGACCCGGAGACGCAGAAAAAGAGCGTCCGGGACATCAAGGAACAGGAGGTCTTTTTCGGCGAAATCCCGCTGATGACGGACAATGGAACGTTCATCATCAACGGCACCGAGCGCGTGATTGTTTCCCAGTTGCACCGTTCGCCGGGCGTGTTTTTCGAAAAGCAGGCGCCGTTGGGATATTACCTTGGCAAGATCATTCCCTACCGCGGAAGCTGGGTGGAATTCGAGTACGACAACAAGAACATCCTGTATGTCCGCATCGACCGCAAACGCAAGTTCTACGGCTCGGTATTTCTGCGGGCTCTGGGCTATAAGACGGACGAGCAGATTCTGCGCGCGTTCTACCGCGTGAGCAAGATCAGCGTCAAGGAAAAGAAGCTGCTGTGGAACGTCGACGAGGGTCTGACGGGGCTGAAGCTCTCCTACGCGATCAACGCCAAACCCGGCGAAACCGTGGTGGGACAGGGCAAGAAAATCACTTCCTCGCTGTTCAAGGAAATTCAGAAGGCCAAGATCCAGCAGGTGGAAGTGGCGGCCAACGATCTGGAAGGCGCTTACGTGGTGGCCGATGTCGTGGACATGTCCACGGGCGAAGTGCTGATCGACGCCAATAGCGAGCTGACCACGGTGGCGCTGGGCAAGCTGCTCGAATCGGGGATCGAGGAATTTGAAGTCTTCTTCCCCGAGCGCGACGACGTGGGCACGGTGATTTCGGCGACCATCCGGAAGGACGCCGTGAAGACGCAGCACGAGGCGCTGATCGAGATCTACCGCAAGCTGCGTCCCGGCGATCCGCCGACGCTCGATACGGCCACGCAGCTCTTCCAGGGCATGTTCTTCGACGCGCGCAAGTACGACTTCTCGCGCGTGGGCCGCATGAAGTTCAACATCAAGCTGTTCGACAAGGCGGACGCCACTTCTCTCGACAAGCGGACCCTGGATTCGGAAGACTTCCGCGCCACCATCAAGTACCTGCTGAAATTGCGCAAGGGCATCGGCGCGGTGGACGATATCGATCACCTGGGCAACCGGCGCGTGCGCGCGGTGGGCGAGCTGCTGGAAAACCAGTTCCGCATCGGCCTGGTGCGCATGGAGCGCGCCATTAAAGAAAAGATGTCGGTGTACCAGGAGATGTCGACGGCCATGCCGCACGACCTGGTGAACGCCAAGCCGGTGATGGCGGCGATCCGCGAATTCTTCGGATCGAGCCAACTTTCGCAGTTCATGGATCAGACCAACCCGCTGTCGGAGATCACCCACAAGCGGCGTCTCTCGGCCTTGGGGCCGGGCGGGTTGAGCCGCGAGCGGGCGGGGTTCGAAGTGCGCGACGTGCATCCCACGCACTACGGGCGCATCTGCCCCATCGAGACGCCGGAAGGTCCCAACATCGGCCTGATTTCCTCGCTTTCGTGCTTCGCGCGGATCAACGAATACGGCTTCATCGAGAGTCCCTACCGCAAAGTGGTGAAGGGTGTGGTGATCGACGAAGTCAAGGTTCTGAATCCCGGCGACACCAATTACAAGGTAGGCGACATCGCGCCCCGCTCCGAAGCCGACGAAGTCAACCGGAAGATGGGCGTGAAGAAGCAGCCGGCCGAGTTCGAGGCCCACTGCGAGTACCTCTCGGCGTGGGAGGAAGACAAGTGGACGGTGGCGCAGGCCAACGTGGAGCTGGACGAGAAGGGGCGCATCGTGCCCGATCTTTCCAACGCGCGGCAGGCCGGCAACTTCGTGCTGAAGTCCCGTGACGAGATCGAATACATCGACGTCAGTCCCAAGCAGCTCGTCTCGGTGGCCGCCAGTCTGATTCCGTTCCTGGAAAACGACGACGCCAACCGCGCGCTGATGGGATCGAACATGCAACGCCAAGCCGTGCCGCTGCTGCGCGCCGACGCTCCGTACGTGGGCACCGGCATGGAGCGCGTGACGGCGCGCGATTCGGGCGCGGTGGTGCTCTGCAAGCGCCCCGGAGTGGTGGATTCGGTGGATTCCGAGCGCATCATCGTGCGCGTGGAAGGGGCGGCGCAGGAAGGCCAGCTTTCCCGCGAGGTGGGCGCGGACATCTATCAGCTCACCAAGTTCAAGCGCTCGAACCAGAACACCTGCATCAACCAGAAGCCCATCGTACGGGTGGGCCAGCGGATGACCAAGTTCCAGGTGCTGGCCGACGGTCCGTGCACCGACATGGGCGAGCTGGCGCTGGGGCGTAACGTGCTGGTGGCGTTCATGCCGTGGCGCGGGTACAACTTCGAAGACGCGATCCTGGTGAGCGAGAAGCTGGTCAAGGAAGATTACTACACCTCGATCCACATCGAAGAATTTGAAATCGAGGCGCGCGACACCAAGCTGGGGCCGGAGGAGATCACGCGGGATATTCCCAACATCGCCGATTCCTTCCTGCGCAACCTGGACGAGAGCGGCATCATCCGGATCGGGGCCACCGTGAAGCCGGGCGATATTCTGGTGGGCAAGGTGACGCCCAAGGGCGAAACTCAGCTCACTCCCGAGGAGAAGCTGCTGCGGGCCATCTTCGGCGAAAAGGCCGGCGACGTGAAGGACGCCTCGCTGTACTGCCCGCCGGGCATCGAGGGCACGATTGTGGATTGCAAGATCTTCTCGCGCAAGGGACAGGAGAAGGACGAGCGATCCAAGGCCATTGAGGAATCGCAGGTCGCGCGGCTGAAGCGCAATCTGCAGGACGAAATCCGCATTCTGACCGACGAGCGCGCCAAGCGCCTGGGCGGCCTGCTGGAAGGCAAGAAGCTGCTGGCCGACCTGCACGACGAAAAGACCAACAAGCGCCTGCTGTCGAAGGACACCGAGCTGACGCGGGAGCTCATCGAGAAGATGAAATCGCGCGACCTGAAGCGCATGCGCCTGCACAGCAAAGACCCGCGGCTGAACGAGCAGATCGACGAAATCGAAGAGATGACCTCGCGGCAGATCGCGGTGCTGGAGAAGATTACCGACGAAAAGGTGGCCAAGCTGCAGAAGGGCGACGAGCTGCCTCCGGGCGTGATCAAGCTGGTGAAGGTCTACATCGCCATGAAGCGCAAGCTGTCGGTGGGCGATAAGATGGCCGGCCGCCACGGGAACAAGGGCGTGATCGCGCGGATCCTTCCGGAAGAGGACATGCCTTACCTGCCGGACGGGACGCCGGTGGAGATCGTGCTGAATCCGCTGGGCGTGCCTTCGCGCATGAACGTGGGACAGATTCTGGAGACCCACCTGGGCTGGGCTGCCAAGGCACTGGGCTTGCATTACGCGACCCCCGTATTCGACGGGGCCACCGAGCGCGAAATCAAGAAGGCGCTCACGGAGGCCCATCTGCCGACCTCCGGCAAGACCACCCTCTACGACGGCATGACCGGCACGCAATTCGAGCAGCCGGTGACCGTCGGCTACATTTACATGCTGAAGCTGTCGCACCTGGTGGACGACAAGATCCACGCCCGTTCCATCGGGCCGTACTCGCTGATTACCCAGCAGCCGCTGGGCGGCAAGGCGCAGTTCGGCGGGCAGCGTTTCGGCGAAATGGAAGTGTGGGCGCTTGAAGCCTACGGCGCGGCTTACATTTTGCAGGAGCTGCTGACGGCCAAATCGGACGACGTGTATGGCCGCGCGAAGATCTACGAGGCCATCGTGAAGGGCGAGGCGGCGATTGAGCCGGGCGTTCCGGAATCGTTCAACGTGCTGATTCGCGAGTTGCAATCGCTGTGTCTCGATGTGGAGTTGATGAAGAAGCCGCGGGAAGTGCAGGACACGGCGCTGGCGGCGGACTAGAGAGTGGGGGATTCACCGCAGAGACGCTGAGTCCGCAGAGACTACGCAGAGAAAAACTCTTCTTTCTCTTGGTCTTCTCCGCGCTTCCTCCGCGTTCTCCGCGTCTCCGCGGTGAAAACAAGTTGGAGCCAATTATAATGAGATCCTCTCCGTACGATCGGGCGAATTTGATTGCGGATTTCGATTCGATCCGCATTTCTCTGGCGTCTCCGGAAAAAATCCGGAGCTGGTCCCACGGCGAAGTCACCAAGCCCGAGACCATCAATTACCGGACCTTTAAGCCGGAGCGCGACGGGCTGTTCTGCGCGCGCATTTTCGGCCCCACGCAGGACTGGGAGTGCTTGTGCGGCAAGTACAAGCGCATGAAGCACCGCGGCGTGATCTGCGACAAGTGCGGCGTGGAAGTGACGCTGGCGCGCGTTCGCCGCGAGCGGCTGGGCCATATCGAGCTGGCCAGCCCGTGCTCGCACGTGTGGTTTTTCAAGGGGCTGCCGAGCCGCATCGGCCACCTGCTGGACATTACCCTGCGGGAGCTGGAGCGGGTGCTGTACTTCGAAGCCTACGTGGTGGTGGATCCGGGCGAAGTGCCCGATCTGACCCGCGGCGAAGTGATCACCGACGAGAAGAAACGCCAGCTCGACCAGGAGTTTCCCAGCCGCTTTGTCGCCATGATGGGCGCCGAGGGCATCAAGGAGCTGCTCAAGAAGGTGGATGTCGAGCAGCTCTCCGAAGAGATCCGCGAGAAGATGAAGACCGAGACTTCGCAGCAGAAGAAGCTGAAGTATGCCAAGCGTCTGCGGGTGGTCGAGAGCTTCCGCAAATCGGGCAACAAGCCCGAGTGGATGATCCTGGACGTGATCCCGGTGATTCCTCCGGAGCTGCGCCCGCTGGTGCCGCTGGATGGCGGCCGGTTCGCCACCTCGGATCTGAACGACCTGTACCGCCGCGTGATCAACCGCAACAACCGGCTGAAAAAGCTGATCGAGCTGCACGCGCCGGACGTGATCGTGCGCAACGAGAAGCGCATGCTGCAGGAGGCGGTGGACGCCCTGTTCGACAACGGGCGGCGCGGCCGCGTGCTGCGCGGCGCCAACAACCGCCCGCTGAAATCGCTCTCCGATACGCTGAAGGGCAAGCAGGGCCGCTTCCGCCAGAACCTGCTGGGCAAGCGCGTGGATTACTCCGGCCGCTCGGTGATCGTGGTGGGTCCGGATCTGCGGCTGAACCAGTGCGGGCTTCCCAAGAAGATGGCGCTGGAGCTGTTCAAGCCGTTCATCTATCACCGCCTGGAGCAGCGCGGCCACTGCACCACCATCAAGCAGGCCAAGGAGCTGGTGGAGCAGCAGGACCCGGTGGTTTGGGACATTCTGGAAGAGGTCATCAAGGACCACCCCATTCTGCTGAACCGCGCTCCCACGCTGCACCGCCTGGGCATCCAGGCCTTCGAGCCGGTGCTGGTGGAAGGCAAGGCCATCAAGCTGCACCCGCTGACCTGCACGGCGTTTAACGCCGATTTCGACGGCGACCAGATGGCCGTGCACATTCCGCTTTCGCCCGAGGCGCAGATTGAAGCCTCCACGCTGATGCTTTCGTCGAACAACATTCTGTCGCCGGCGCACGGCGGCCCCATCGCCATCCCCACCCAGGACATGGTGCTGGGCTGCTATTACCTGACCAAGGCGCGCCCCGGCGCCAAGGGCGAGGGCCGCACCTTCGCCTCCACCGACGACGTGCTGATTGCGCTCGAAATGGGCGAAGTGGAAACCCTCACGCCCATCAAGCTGCGCTACACCGGGCGGGTGATCGACCTGGTGCACGCCTTCGACAGCCAGAACATTCTGCACACCGAGCCGATCGAGTTCATCAAGCAGTACATGGAAACCACCGTCGGCCGCGTGATTCTCAACGACAGCCTGCCGCAGGACATGCCGTACATCAACGGCCTGCTGA
This sequence comes from Bryobacteraceae bacterium, assembly GCA_052144935.1. Lineage (GTDB taxonomy): Bacteria > Acidobacteriota > Terriglobia > Bryobacterales > Bryobacteraceae > JOPF133. The sequence continues at coordinate 39,974 of JBKQPR010000157.1, read as the reverse complement.
AGAAAAAGGGCCTGGCGCAGCTTGTGCAGTACTGCTACCTGAAGTTCGGGCTGCACATCACGGTCTCGATGCTGGACGAGGTGAAGGCGCTGGGCTTCCTCTACGCCACCCGCGCCGGCATTTCGATCGGCATCGACGACATGGTCGTCCCGGCCGAGAAGGCCGGCCTGGTGCGCGAGGCGGAACGGGAAGTAGTGAACGTCGAGAGCCAGTATCAGGACGGCGCCATCACCCACGGCGAGCGCTACAACAAGATCATCGAAATCTGGTCCAAGGTAACGGAACGCGTTTCCGACGAAATGATGGCGGCCATGGAAGAGGACGACCGCACCGGCCGCTACCTCAATCCGATTTACATCATGGCCGATTCGGGCGCGCGCGGTTCCAAGCAGCAGATCCGCCAGCTTTCCGGCATGCGCGGGCTGATGGCCAAGCCCTCGGGCGAAATCATCGAGACCCCCATCACCGCCAACTTCCGCGAAGGCCTCAACGTGTTGCAGTACTTCATCTCGACCCACGGCGCCCGCAAGGGTCTGGCCGATACGGCGCTGAAGACCGCCGATTCGGGTTACCTGACGCGCCGCCTGGTGGACGTGGCGCAGGACGTGATCGTCACCGAAAACGACTGCGGCACCACCGAAGGCATCTACGTGGAGCCGATCATCGAATCCGGCGAAATCATCGAGCCGCTGCGCGACCGCATCGTGGGCCGCGTAGCGCTGGAGGATCAGAAGGATTACGAAGGCAATGTGATCGTGGCCGTGAACCAGGAGATTACCGAGGACCTGGCGGCGGCCATTCAATCGGCCGGCATCGAGCGCGTCAAGATCCGCTCGGTGCTCACCTGCGAATCCAAGCGCGGCGTGTGCATGGCGTGCTATGGCCGCAACCTGGCTACCGGACGGCTGGTGGAGCGCGGCGAAGCGGTAGGCGTGATCGCGGCGCAGTCCATCGGCGAACCCGGCACGCAGTTGACCATGCGCACGTTCCACATCGGCGGAACGGCCACGCGCGTGAGCGAGCAATCCACGCAGGACGCCAAGAGCGACGGTTTCGCCCGCTACATCGGCATCCAGACGGTGCGCAGCAAGGCCGGCGAGCTGATCGCCATGAACCGCAACGGCATTATGGCGGTGGTGGACGACAAGGGCCGCGAGAAGGAACGCTACCCGGTGGTTTACGGCGCGCGCGTGCTGGTGGAGGCCGGCGCGCCCGTGAAGAGCAACCAGATCCTGCTGGAATGGGATCCGTACACCTTCTCGATCCTTACCGAAGTCTCCGGCGTGGTGCACTTCAAGGACCTGATCGACGGCCTGACGTTGCAGGAGCAGGTGGATGAAGTGACCGGCATGTCGCAGCTTGTGGTGACGGACTCGCCCGACGAGAAGCGCCAGCCTCAAGTGGTGGTCCGGCCCGAAGGCGCGTCGGGCTCGCGTTCGGAAGCCAAGAAGTACCTCATGCCGACGCATGCCCACCTGATGGTGCACGACGGCGAAGACGTCCACGCCGGCGACGTGGTGGCCAAGATTCCGCGCGAAACCACCAAGACCAAGGACATCACCGGCGGTCTGCCACGCGTGGTGGAGCTGTTCGAAGCGCGCAAGCCGCGCGAGACGGCCATCATTGCCGAGATCAACGGCATCGTCAAATACGGCGAGGTCAGCAAGGGCCAGCGCAAGATCTTCGTTGTCGGGGACGATGGCGAGCAGCGCGAGTATTCGCTGCCCCGCGGCGTCCACATCAACGTTCAGGAGGGCGAGCGGGTGAAGGCGGGAGAACCGCTGATGGACGGCCCGCGCAATCCGCACGATATTCTGGACGTGCTCGGCGAGAAGGAACTGCAGAAGTACCTGGTGAACGAGATCCAGGAAGTCTACCGTCTGCAGGGCGTCAACATCAACGACAAACATCTGGAGGTGATATCGCGCCAGATGATGCGCTGGGTGAAGGTGGAGGATATCGGCGACACCGAATTCTTGCCCGAAGAGGTGGTGGACAAGTTCAAGTTCCGTTCCGAAAACCAGCGCGTCGTCGAGGCGGGCGGGCGTCCGGCACAGGGCAAAGCCGTGTTGCTGGGCATCACCAAGGCATCCTTGTCGACCGATTCGTTCATCTCCGCGGCCTCCTTCCAGGAGACCACCCGCGTGCTCACCGAAGCCGCCATCAATGGCAAGGTGGACTATCTGCGCGGCCTGAAGGAGAACGTGATCATGGGCCGCCTGGTTCCGGCCGGCACCGGCATGGAGTATTACCGCCAGGTGAAGATCGCGGGCGAGGACGTAGTGGACGAACCGGTGGTGGAGCCGACCCTGGACGTCATCCCCGGCTACGACGAAGAGACCCGCTTGCAGTATGCCGGCGGCCTGCCGGAGGAGACCTCCGGCGAGGAATCGCTGGCCGAGTAAGGCCGCTTCATATGACGATCAACATCCCGCTCGATCCCGAACGGCCGGCCTGTTGCAGATGTTCGACAGGCCGGTGCGGGACACCGCGCGGGAGTTGATCGTCCTCAAGCTCTATTCGCAGGGTCGAATTCTCAGCGGAAAGGCCGCGGAGTTGCTCGATATGCCCCGGCTTGCGTTCATTAGTTACGCTTCGCAGCTTGGCATCCCGTTCCTGGACATGACGGATGACGAGCGGGAGGCGGAAGTGGAGCACGCCGGAAGAATCTGATTCGGATCGTCTCCAATACGAGCCCGATCATCGCCCTTTTCCACCTTGGCGATTTGCCGATTCTGCACCACCGCTCTGCGCTCTGTTCGAAGATTGACTTCGAGGGATTGGACGCCGCCTGCCGGCAGTGTTAGCCCCCGTCCTCCGCGAAACCCGCTACACTGCGGCTATCATGATCGCCCGCCGCATGTTTCTCCAATCCGCCGCTTGCCTGGCCCCCGCCGCTTTCCGTCTGACCGCCGCCGAAGATCCGCTGCGCGCCCATGCCGCCGCGCACGGCCTGCTCTATGGCGCTGCCGCCGCCTATGGGCCTCTACAGAACGACCCGGATTATTCCGCCCACTTCGCCGAAGAGTGCAATATCCTGGTCCCCGAAAACGTTCTTAAATGGACGTCCGTCCATCCCGAGCCGGAGCGCTACGATTTCGTCCCAGGCGATTTTCTGGCGCGCTTTGCAGCCGGCCATGAGATGAAGATGCGCGGGCACACGCTGGTGTGGCACGAGCAGCTTCCGCGCTGGTTCGCCTCCACGGTCACCAAGGAGAACGCCCGCGGCTACCTGGAGAAGCACATTCGCACGGTGATGGGGCATTACCAGGGCCGCCTGCATTCCTGGGACGTGGTCAACGAAGCCGTTCATCCGCCGGATGGCCGCGAGGACGGACTGCGCAAAACGCCCTGGCTGGAGCTGTTGGGTCCGGAATACCTGGCGATCGCCTACACCACCGCCGCCGAGGCCGATGCGCACGCGCTGGCGGGCTACAACGATTACGGACTGGACTACGACAGACCGCAGGACGAGGCCAAACGCAAGGCGGTGCTCACCCTGCTGCGCCGGCTGAAGAAGCAGAACTTGCCGCTCGAGGCGTTCGGCATGCAGGCCCACCTTTCGGCCGCGCAATGGAAAGATTTCCAGCCCGAGACGTTGCGCCGCTTCCTGGGCGATATCGCCGCCCTGGGGCTGAAGATCCTGATCACCGAACTGGACGTCTCGGACCAGGGGCTTCCCTCGGACATCAAAGCCCGCGACCGCGCCATCGCCGAGGTCTACGAGAGCTACCTCGCGGCCGCGCTGGCCGAACCCGCCGTCATCGCCGTGCTCACCTGGGGCTTAACCGACAAATACACGTGGCTCGCCAGCCGCAACCGCCGCCCGGATCGCTGCGCGGTGCGGGTTCTGCCGCTCGACCGCGAGTTCCAGCGCAAGCCGGCCTGGTACGCCATCGCCAAAGCGCTCGACGCGAGGCGATAGAGGCAAAAGCCGCGAGGCGATAGGATAGTTACAGCGCCCATGAGTACGCATCGCCGTCCCGGCCGCAAGGCCTTTCTGCTGGTGGCCGGTTTCGCCCTGCTGCTGGTCCTGTTCCCGTTCCTCTTCTGGTATTGGACCTGGTTCGGCCGCAAGCTTTCCGACGCGCAGATCGACGAATACTTCGCTGACGCCTCCAAGCCGCGCCACGCGCAGCATGCCCTCGTGCAGGTAGGGGAACGTCTGTCCGGAGGACAGAATGTCTCGCGCTGGTATCCCGCCGTCGTCCGGCAGGCGTCCAGCCCCAACCGGGAACTGCGCCAGACGGCCGCCTGGATTATGGGGCAGGACCGCAACTATGCGCCCTTCCATGAGGCTCTGCTGCGCCTGCTGCACGATCCCGAACCGATGGTGCGCCGCAACGCCGCGCCGGCCCTGGCCGCTTTCGGCGATCCCGCCGCGAGACCGGAGCTGACCGCCATGCTGCAGCCTTTTACCATCACGGCGCCCGTGGGCGGCGCAGTGCGCTTCCGGCTGAAGCTGGGCAATTTTGTCAATCCGGGCACGTTGGTGGCGCACATCGGCGAGACGGAAGTGCGCGCCGCGGTTCCCGGCGAAGTGCTCGCGCTGGATCGCCAGGAGGGTGCGGTGGTGCGGGCGGGAGATTTGCTGGTGGAGTTGTCCGCTGACAAGAACCACGTGTGGGAGGCGTTGCGCGCGCTTTACCTGGTGGGCAGCGCGGCCGATCTGGAGACCGTCGACCGCTTCACGCGGCCCATGGCTGGGATGCCGGAAGCGGTGGCCCGGCAGGCGGCGTTGACCCGCGAGGCGATTCAGGCAAGGTAGTCGAGTCCGCTATAGAGTCCGCCTCTGCGACAGTATTTCCCAGGATCGAACACTCCTCAAGTGGTTGCCATCACGCTCCAAGGTGGCGACCTAACCGCACCGTCTCACAGCGGAATCGGCAAGCCCTGAGTTGCGTCGTCTGGGGGGCGGGCATTGGTCTGGTTGGCGCGCTCGGTCTCGCCACGCTCCTTTCGAAGCTGCTTGTGCTGCCTGACGTGCCGGACCTCACCTACGGCGCCGGCCCCTTCGACCCCGCCACATTCCTCGGCGTGCTGGCGGTCGAGAGCGCGGCGGTCCTGTTGGCCAGTTTCCTCCCCGTGCGCCGCGCCACCCGCGTAGAGGCGACCGTGGCGCTCCGCAACGAATAGGCCCCAATCGGTTTGGTTCGCCGCCGCTCTACCGCGGAAACGGAGTCCCGCCCTCCGGTCCGTACCAGTCGTATTCCGCGGTCTGCCCTGCGATGCGCCAGCGGCCCGGCGTGGTGGTCTCCATCCAGTCGAGCGGTTCCGCGATGCCGCGCGGCGTTGCGGCCGTCGCAAACGCACGCTGAATCGCCTGCTTCGATTCGGCGTTCAGCGCTTTCGGGTCGGGGGATACGAACAGGGCGGTTCCGCTGCGCGCGACCAGGTTCAGCCACCTGGAGGTCAAGTCCCACGGAACCTGCGGCGTGATGGGCGCGCAATCGGCATCCAGGTCGAAAAACGCCCGATGCTGAGGCCCGCGGAACGCTAATGTATTGACGCCCATGCGCCGCGTGCGGTGGAATTCGCGGCCGCTGGTGTCGTCGCCGGTGCGCTGCAGCTCGAAAAGTCCGGCAGCCAGGTGGCCGAAGGTGTTGCAACCAAGAATCAATCCGCTGCCGGCTGCTTCGCGAATCGTGCGGTACAGCGCCAGCGTGACCTCGGCGGTGGTCATACTCTGGTCGGCGAAATGCCACCCGGGGTCCGTCAGATCGGCTGCCATATTAAAACCCCAACGGCCCAACAGATCGAAGCTTGTGTAGTCGTGCTTGATCAGCTCGAAGCCCCAGGACGCCATGCGGCGGATGTCCTGGCGCACCATCTCCATCATCTCGGGAATGGTGGGATCGATGATGCGGTTTCGCGAACCGGAGCGAGCCCGCAGGCGCGCACTATCGGGGACTTCGGCTGTCGTGACCAGCGGGCGCAGCCAGATGCCCGGCCGAACGCCCTGCTGTCTCATGGCGGCGGCCAAGCTGGGCATATCGGGAAATCTCGCGTTGCCACGTTCCCACGGACCCGCGGTATTTGTGATTGACCAACCGTCGTCGATCACCATGAAGGGCCTATTCCGGCTTGTGGGCGCCAGTTCGGCGATCAGACTGGAGTCGCGCTGGATATCGGTGGCCGAGCAGTTCCGCCCATACGCGTAATACCAGTTATTGCCGCCATAAACAGGCGCCGGAGCGAGGCGGGGCTGGTCGCAGAGCACATGGCAGAAGCGGCGCGCGGATTCGAACGCAGTCTCGCCTGTGCCGCCGCGCCGCGTCCGCACCGTGGCGGCTTCCAGCGTACGCTTCCCGAGGCGCACGGCTCCTCCACCATTGCGCAGGTCGATCCAGAGCGAAATACCCACCGGATCCACCTGCCAAAACGCGAAAGACGAACCGCCCGTCGCGACACCATAACCGTGAGTCGCCTGGCCGTCGAATGCCAGAAAGTACCAGGGTAGGATGCGCTCGCCGAGCATGCCGCGCCATTCCAGGTCGCCGTAACTCCGCTCCCACTGGTCGTTGAGGATGCGCCACCGCTCAGGCACATTGGCCTTCCAGCGAAGGCGAACCCGCATTAGCGGGGCTTCCGGCGCCTCAATCCTGACCGGCAGCCCAGCGCCGCGCGGTTCGGCCTCCACTGAGATACCCTTGGCCGTCCATCGGCGGCCGTCCCGAGCCAGCGGGAGGGCCTCGGTTTCCAGGAACGCCGTGGCAAGGTCCGGGGGCCGCAAAATATCGACGTATCCATCGGTACGCCGGGCTGCCTGGCCGGCCGCCACAATGGGCAGCCCCGCCGACAGCGCCATCAGATTACGCCGGGAGAATCCGTTCTTAGGCACAAAACCATTCTCCCAGGCCGCGCCCCGATTCGGCGTAAAGGAATCCGTGGGATTGCCGGGTTGACAGACGAAGTCCCACATTGCTGCCGAAGGCCTTGGAAGGCATGTGGGACAGGCGCTTTCGCCTGTCAACCGATTCCCTTACAAGTACTGTTTCTGACGGTTGGCGCCGCGATTACATGTGGTATAGCATCAGATACACCACCACGCCCGTCACGCTGACGTACATCCAGATGGGCAGCGTCCATTTGGCGATCCGCCGATGCATCTCATAGCGCTGCGTCAAGCCGCGGCGCAGCGTGATGATGGCCAGCACCGGAACCGTGGCCGCCAGCGCGGTATGGGTCCCGAGGATGGTCAGATACACCGTGCGGATCGCGCCCGTATGCGGGAAGCGCACGCTGCCAACCTGCACGTGGTAGATCACGTAGCAGACCAGAAACAGGCACGAGGTGATGAATGCCGTAATCATGACCTTGCGGTGCCGGTCGACGCGCTTCCGGCGGATCAGCCGGTAGCCCCATAGCAGCAGCACGAAGGCGGTGGCGTTGAGTATCGCGTTGACGGTGGGCAGAACGGGGGTCATGAGCTATCGCGCTCCAGTTGCCGGATATCGTGCAACAGCCGTTGAATAAACCCGTCGTCGGAGCTGATGTAATAGCCGCGGACGCGCTGCCGCCGGTCCACCAGCACGAAACGCGTGCTGTGGGTGGTTGAGCCATCCACGCTGTTCAGCTTGAATCCCAGGCCGGCCTGGTTGAGCCCCGCCTGGTCGCCGGTGAGGAAGACCCAGCGCGCCGGGTCGTATTTGAAGTGCTTGGCGTACTCGGCCAGCACCGGCGGCGTATCGTGCTGCGGGTCTACCGTGAAAGACACCAGCTTCACGTCCGGCGTTTCGGCGGTGAGGCTCTGGATCTGGCGCATCTGCGAGCTCATCATCGGGCAGGGGCCGGTGCAGGTGGTGTAAACGAAGTCGGCCACCCAGACGTGCCCGGCCAGCGATTGGCTGTCGAAGGAGGCGCCGGTTTGAGTGGTGAGCTGAAACGCCGGAGCCGCGCCCATCACTTCCAGCGGCTTGGGTTGGATGCAGGCGGGCGCCAGGACATTCACCGCGGAGACGCAGAGCACGCCGAGAATACGCGGAGAGAACAGATAGGGGGTCCTCATGCCGCGCTGCGGGTGGCCTTCTGCGCGGCCATTATGCCCGATGCCAGCAGCAGCACCAGGCCGAAAGCGGCCGTCACCACGACGCTCTCCATCGCGCCGGGCGAGGCGTTGGGCAGCCGCAGCGTGTAGTTCAACAGGGAGATCGAATACGTCAGCGGGTTGATCCACATAATGGCCTTCACCCATCCGTGCGCCGTCGCCATGGGGAATAGCGACCCCGAGACCATCCACATGGGCACCAGCAACAGGTTCATGATGGCGTGAAAACCGGAAGTGGAATCCATCTTCCATGCGATCACAAAGCCCAGCCCGGTGAGCGTGAACGAAATCAGAAAAATCGAGGCCACCACGGGGATCAGATCCAGCCAGCCGATGCGCACACCGGCCAGGGGAGCGAAGGCCAGAAAGATCAGCCCCTGGATCCAGGCCAGCGTGGCCGCGCCCAGAATCTTGCCGAACACCAGGCTGGTGCGCGGCGCGGGCGATACCAGCATGGAAAGCAAGAAGCCTTCGCGCCGGTCTTCGATGATCGAGATGGTCGAGAAGATGGCCGAAAACATCACCGTCAGCACCAGCGCTCCGGAATAGAAGCGGCCCAGGTCGTTCGAGCCGTAGCCGATGAGCAGCCAGAAGACCAGCGGCGAAGCCACCACCCCCAGCACGCGGCTCTTCTGACGCCAGAAGCGCACCAGCTCGCGCTGCCATAGGGTGGCCGCGGGCAAGAAGAAGTTACTCAATGGACGCTCCCGTTTCCTTCACAAACACATCCTCGAGCGAGGGCTTGTGGAGGCCCACCGACTCGATGGCGCCCGGAAACGCCTCCACCACTTCGGCGATGAAACGGTGGCCGTTGGCGATCTCCACGCGCACGTGGCCATCAATCGCGGTGGGCCGCACCCCGAAACGCTCGGCAATCTGGGCCGCCAGGTTGACGCTGTCGGAAGATTCCAGCACCACCACGTCGCCGCCGATACGCGACCGCAACTCCGCCGGGCTGCCTTGGGCGACGATGCTGCCCTGGTGCAGCAGAACCAGGCGGTCGCAGCGGCCAGCCTCCTCCAGGATGTGGGTGGTCAGCAGGATGGTCACGCCCTCGGTCTCGCGCAGCGTTTCCACGTGCCGCGAGAGGTCGCGGCGCGCGGACGGGTCGAGGCCCGTGGACGCTTCGTCCATTAACAGGATTTGCGGCTGGTGCAGCAGCGCCTTGGCGATTTCCACGCGGCGCCGCAGGCCTCCGGAAAGCGTCTCCACCAGATCCTTGCGGCGGTCCGCTAGCCCCAGTTGTTCCATGGCCCGTTCCATGCGCTCGCGGAGCACCGCGCCGCTCAGCCCGTGCAGGTGGCCCTGGGCGCGCAGGTTCTCCTCGACGGTAAGCGCCTTGTCCAGGCTTTGCGTCTGAAACACCACGCCGACATGGCGGCGCACCTGGGCCGGTTGGCGCTCCACATCGAAACCGGCCAGCGTGGCGCTGCCCTCGGTAGGCGCCATCATGGTGGATAGAATGCGAAACAGCGTGGACTTGCCGCCGCCATTGGGCCCTAGCAGGCCAAAGATCTCGCCCTTCTTCACCTCGAAACTGACGTGAGAAAGTGCGATGCGGTCTCCATAACGATGGGTGAGATTTTGAACTTGAATCACAAACCGGGCCTATCTAAGAGCATAAGCCCGTAGATGAGCGGAAGGTAGAGGACCGAAGTGACCAGCACACCGCGAGCGCGAGACAGGCTGCGTTCCAGCGCCACTCGCACCCCTGAATACAAGAACCACAGGCCCAGCAATAAGGCTCCGATCACATAGATACGGCCGGACATCCCCAGGATGCCGGGAACCAGGCTGACCGGAATCAGCGCCACGCCGTAGAGCACGATCTGGCGCGCCGTGGAGCGGCAATCCGGTTCCACCACCGGCAACATGCGGATGCCGGCGCGGGCGTAATCGTCCTTGTACATCCAGGCGATCGAATAGAAATGCGGGAACTGCCACAGAAACAGAATCGCAAACAGCACCCAGGATTCGCGCGGGATGGCGCCAGCCGCCGCGGCGTAACCGATCACCGGAGGCATGGCTCCGGGAATAGCGCCCACCGTAGTGGACCACCAGGTGCGCTGCTTCATGGGTGTGTAGATGAACAGATAGCTGGCCAGAGTGAAGGCGCCAATCAGGCCGGCGAGCAGGTTCACCCCCAGCCACAACTCGGCGAAACCGGCTACCGAAAGCGCGGCTCCGAAGGCCAGCGCGCGCGACGCGGACATTTTGCCGGCCGGCAGAGGGCGGCCCGCCGTGCGCCGCATCTTGCGATCGGCCTCGCGCTCGTACCACTGGTTCAGGGCGGCGGTGCCGGAGGCGATCAGGGCCGTGCCCACGATGGTGTGCAGCAGCGAAAGGAGCGGGATGTTCTTCAGAAACTCCCACCAGTTGGCCGCGCGGGGCAGCCCGAAGAAATAGCCGATCCCCGTGCTCATCAGGATGAGCCAGGTGATTCGCGGCTTGGTCAACTCGATGTAATCGCGCATCAGGCGATGGCTACTCCCTCGTGCGCCACCGGGGGCGCCATTGTCAATACCACTGCCGCTCCAAAAGCCGCCGAACCCACGGCCACGTGAGCCACCGTGAACCAGATCGTCAAAGGCATCGGCTGGGGCGTGACGATGTTGACGACGCGCGCCATGTACGACCCGAGGCCCAGAAAAACCTGCGAGAAGGTGAGCGAGACGAGCAGCAACGCGGGCCGCCGCAACGGAATCCGCAAGCCGGCCCACATCACCAGAATCGTGGCGACTACCGCACCGATGATGTGGAAGCCCACACCCGCCGCGCCATAGCGCACCATCGCGCCGAGGATCGTCTGGCCGAAGAGCGCCACCGCGGCCACTAGTGGGGCAGGCGGGCCCAAGGGGCGCCCCCCTGCCAATTCGCTCAATGCAGGTAGCGTTGGCAGGCGGAGCGCCTGCCCCACGATTATCGCCACGACCAAACCGAAACAGACTTGCGCCAGGCAGGCATGCGCGATAGTCACGGTCTTGGGCGTCACCAGCCGCACCGCTGCACCGCCCAAGGCGGCCTGCACCAGCACCGCCACGACTGCCGCCCAGCCCAAGCGGCGCATCCATCGACGGCCCTCGACCCGCTCCAGCCACACCGCCATCGTGATGGTGAGCAGCGCTACCAGCGCGGCCAGCGCGCGATGCGCGAATTCATAGCGAATGCCGCCCTCCAGCGGCGGCACCAGTCTGCCCCAGGAGAGGGGCCAGTCGGGCACGGACAAAGCGGCATCGTTGCTGGTGACCAGACTGCCGGCGACGACCAGCAGAAAGGTGCACACTGCCACCAGAACCGTGAACCGGTGCAGCCCAAGATTGTCCATAGTCTACAGATGCATCCCGAACGTAGAAGGCTTCCCTAACTGGCCCAGATCCCCTCCAAGCACCGCTCCCTCACGGGGTGCCCCCTGGGCCCGGCTCTGTTACCTATCCCTACCGAGCCGCGGCTCGGTGTCGGAGCCGCGACCGTCAGGGAGCGGTCTGCCACCCTACCCCTTAACCGTGAAATCGGCGGTCTTGCTCTCCTTGGCCCCTACCGTGATCTGCTGCTGCTGCTTGCCGTACTTCTCGTGAACGATTTCGATGGTGTAAGTCCCCGGCGGCAGACCCTTTATTGTATACGTTCCGTCGTCGCCCGTCACCGCGAAGAAGGGGTGCGAGACCACGCTGATATACGACCGCATCCAGTTGTGCACGTTGCACTTCACCGGCATCATGATTTCCTGCCTCGCGAACGTCTTGGCGATCGGCGGAGTTCCGGGCGCCTGCGACTCGTTGAACTCCTGGTTCACCGTGGGCTGCGGGTGGATGTTGTGATTGGTCGGGTCGCTGTTCTTGATTTCCAGATTCTGCCCGGCCATCAATGCAATCACATGCGGCATGTACTCGCAGCCGTTCTGATCGATCGTAACGGCGGTGGCCGGCACCTGCCAGGTCTTATCCGGCAAGCCCGCGCTCACCCAAACAAACACGTTCTTCAACGTTCCACCGCTGTTGACCACCACTTCTTCGGACCGCAATGGCGCGGAGGCATGCGCTTTGGCGCACACCGGGTTCGCCGACACGTCCAGAACGGCCATCTTGGGCGGCGTCCCATCAAACGTCACTTTACCCGTGATTGTGCCGCCGTTGTCCAGATCCGGCATGGCAGCCGGTCCGCCACTCTCCGCCGACTTGGGCGCTTCCGTCTTGGTCTCCCCGCCGCCGCAACTTACCAGCGTGAATGCGGTGACCACCAGCGCGGAAACCAGCCCGCTTCCGATCCAAAATCTCTTCATCGTTGAAAGTCTCCTTGAAAATCAAAAACCTTGACGCAGAGGCGCGGAGACGCAGAGAAACCCACCGAGAATGATTTCAAAATGTGTTCTCCGCGTTTTCCTCCGCGCCTCCGCGTCTCCGCGTCGAAAATCGTCTGTCACGGCAACCCGCCCGCGCCGGCGCTAGCCCTCAACCTTCCCAGCTCCTCCGGCGTGAATTGGAACATGTAGCGCACCAGCAGGTCCGCCTGGTCCTTAGTGTAACCCTGGAAACTGGCCGGCGTGGGGCCTGCAAACACCCACCGGTCTTCGTCGTGCCGGAACAATCCGGAAGGCATGGCGGTGCCGGGCGCCATCGCCGCCGGGTCCAGAATCCAGCGCTTGGTCCAGCCCGGTTTCAAGCGTTCACGCGCTACCGTGAAGTTCGGCGCGGTGGCCTTGGCATCGTGTTTGGGGTCGCCGGTCATGTGGCACTTCAGGCACGGCGCGCCTTCGCTGGTGAACAGCGCGCGGGCCATGCCGCGCTCCTGGTCGCTCAACGGATCGGTCTGTTCCGCGATGAAGGGCTGCGCCTGCGAGGAAAGCGCCTCGAAGAAGCGCACCAGCTTGCGAATTTCGCCATCGGAAAAACTGAAGGTCGGCATCCGCACCTTCAGATACTGGCGCACGCCGTCGCGATTGGTGTCGGTGTCGCTCAAGGCCGGATTGTTCAGGAAGCGCATCAGCCAGTCGGGCCGCACGCGCGCGCCCTCGCCGATCAGAGTGGGCGGCTTCTGATCCTTCCAATCGGGATCCTGGTACTTAGTCATCAGGTCGAACGTGGTGGTCTGCCCGACGTGTACTTTGTGGCAGCCCATGCAGTTATACTTGCGCACCACCCACCAGCCGTCGATAATATCCTGGCGCTGATCGGTGGGCGCGTAGAAATACCGCGCCGGCACGCTGGCGTCGACCGAGCCTTCCAGGAAAGTAGTAACCTCGTCGATTTCGGGCTTGGTGAGGTTGAAGTTCGGCATCTTCAGCCGGTCCTGCTTGGCCTTTTCCTTGCCTTGGTCGTAGACCGCCGGATCGGCCAGCTTGTGCTCGAAGAAGCCCTTGTGGGTGAGCCAGCCCTCGTCTTCGGCCTTGTGGCCGAGCAGCGCGAAATCCAGGCGCTCGATGGGCTTGGAACCCTCTTTGGTCAGCTCGGTGCCGATGCGCTGTTCCTCTTCCAGGCCCGAGATTTCGTGGCAGCCCGCGCAGCCGTAGAAGCGCACCAGGGCCATGCCGCGGTTCTTCAAACCCGCATCGTCCAGATAGTCGGCGTTCTGGTAAGTGAAGTTATCGCGCTTGCGGGTCATCAGATAACTGGCGACATCGCGCGCATCGTCCTCGGTCAGCCGGAGGCTGGGCATCGGAGTCATCTGCTGGACTTGCAGCTCGTGCCCGTCGTTGGGGCACTTGGTATGTTCCAGGTCGAAGACGAACGGCTGGTCATGCCGCTTATAATCTTCCTCGGTCAGGTCCTTCTTTTCGTAGGGGCAGTAAGGCAGGGTGCGCTGGCGCGGGTTGTGTACCCAGCGGACCAGGTAATCGTAGTTGGCCTTTTCGCCTTCCCGGCTGAGGTTGGCGGCAAACGTGCCGCCCTGCCTCTGCCCGCCCTCGCCCATCGAATGGCAAGCCATGCAGCCGCGCGTTTCGAAAGCTTCCTTGCCCTTTTCGGGGTCGCCCGGCTTCTGTTGCGGCAGCGTTCCCTGGACGCCCGATTGCCAGATGAAGGCCGCGATGGCGTGGATCTCGCCATCGTCCAGGCGGAACGTGGGCATCTTGGTGCCTTCGCGCCACAGATGCGGGTCCTTGAGCCAGACCGGGATCCACTCCTTGCGCAGTTTCACGCGCGCTTCCTTCAGGCTCGGACCCACCTTCTTCACTTCGCGCACCAACTCGTGCGACCGCATGTCGAGCTGCTCGAGTTTGGCGTCCAGGCCGCTGGCCCGCACCTTCAGGTCGTTGGATTCCTGGAACAGCTTCTTGGCCTCGGCGTCGGAAGTGCGCGGGTTGTTGCCCTTCTGCTCGTCGAAGCCCGCCTGCCGCCGCCACTCGGCCTTCTGTTGTTCGAGTTGCCGGACCTGCTGCCCGACCGACGCCATCTCGTCGGCATCGCGGTCGAAGCCTTCGTACCGGTGGCAGGCCATGCAGCCGCGCAGCCGGAAGAGTTCGCGCCCGGCGTCCAGCGTAGGGGCCATCTCGGTGACGATCTCTTTCGAGTGGCACTGCTGGCAGCCGGCTTCGATGTTTTCTTTGTGATGCAGGGGCCACAGCCAGTACTTGTTGTAGCCGTGCGCCTTTTCCACGCTGGACAGCGCCACGCCATTGCCGCCATGGCAGGGCGTGCAGCCGAACCGTTCGGGATCGTGAATCTTGAGCAGCTCCGGCTCCGGATGGCTGGTAAACACTTCTTCGCCGCCCATGTTGGCCGCCTTCAGCACCACCGGTTCGCGCGTGCCCAGGTGGCAGGATTCGCAGCGGTCCACCAAATCCACGTCCTTGATGTGGATCTGCCGGATGCGGATGTCGAAGCTCGATAGCGAATTCTCGACCGCCGCGATGGTATCGGCGCTGGCGTCGGCGATGCGGTCGGAGAGATACTGGTCGCGCTTGGCCCGCAGCTCGGTGGCCTGCTTCATGACGTCCACGCGCTTCTGCAACAACTCGGCCTTGCGGGCCTTCCAGGCCAGCAACTGCGCGTCCATGTCGGCGAACTTCATGGTGCGCTTTTCTCTCTCGCCCGGCAGCGCGATCTTGTGGGTTTCGTCCCTCAGCTCCTGAATCTGCTTGCGTAGCGAGTCCTTGCGGCTCTCGCTTTTGGAAACCTCGATCTCATAGGTCAGCGAGCCGATGTGGCTGCGCACTTCCTGAAAGGGATCGTTGAGCGCCAGGATCTTGGGCACCAGATCTTCGTTGACTTCCTTATCGATGGCCGAGGCGGCCGGCATCGCGGCCTTCTCGGCGGCCTGCATTTCCGCGTCCAGCCGGCGGTATTCGGGCGCCGATTTGAGCTGGCGCTCGTTGGCCACCTCGCCCAGCTTCGCCGAGGCCAGATAGCGGCCGTACAGCTTCTCGAAGCGCGCCTCGTAACTCTTCCAGGGACGGATACCGTACATCTCGTCCCACAGTCCCCAAATCAGAGAAAGCACCAGTAGTGCCGACCAGATGAAGAGCTGCTTGCTTAGTGAGGAATTGACTACCGGGTCCTTCTCTTGACCTTGATCGCTCATATGTTGAACCAGGGGGTGACCCAAACGTATTTAATGCGGAACAACTGCCGGGCCAGGATCTTCACCGGCAGGGCGAGCATGATGACCAGAAACGTCTGCATGATGACGTACTGCAGCACGCTCATGCGCGCGTAGATCTTGCGGTTGAACGCGGTCTTGGTGATCAGCTTGTGCATCAGCACGCCGGCCGCCGCGCAATAGGCGCCCACCACGACCGCGCCGAAGACGATCTTGGGCACCCGCCCGGTGATGCCGAAGACGTCCGGCAAATCGCGGTTCACCTCGAAGATGAGCCGGTTATGATCCCAGGTGGTGCCCGGCCAGAACCACATCCATCCAGGCCCCCGGATCAGCGTGCCGATCACGATCATCGAGACCCACAGCACGATGAAACCGAAAATGAAGGTCAGAATCGAGAACTTGCGCTGTTTATAGGTGTAGTATCCGTTGCCCAGGGGATTCGTGTCTATATACGGGATGACCATCAGGCCGGCGATAATCAGCGACGGCATCACCACGCCCGCCATCCAGGGATCGAAGTACACCAGCATTTCCTGAAGGCCGAGGAAATACCAGGGCGCCTTGGACGGATTCATAGTGAGCGTGGGATTGGACGGCTCTTCGAGCGGCGCGTTGAGCGTAATCGACCAGACCATCAGGATGACCGTGACGATAATGGCCGCCAGAAACTCGATGCGCAACAGATACGGCCAAACGCTCACTTCCTTAGCCCATCCCGCTTTGTAAGGCTGGGTCTTGCGGTAGTGGGTCTTCGCCAGGGCCGGGTCGGCCTCAAGCTGTGCGATCAGGCGATCGTTGGCGAAAGCCTGCCGCAGCCCATACCAGGCATAGAACGGAACGACAAACAGCAGCAGCACGATGGGGACGTTGTCCGGGGTGCTGAGGATGGTCCAAAGTTGATGAAGATCCATAAGTGAACCTCTGTTTTCACCGCGGAGACGCGGAGAGCGCGGAGGAAGCGCGGAGAAAACAAGAAAACAAGGAAATGGTTTTCTCTGCGTAGCCTCTGCGAACTCCGCGTCTCCGCGGTGAGATCATACTTTCCTAGGCTCCTTAATCTCGCTCTCCAGCACCACCGGGGCCGGGCCGGAGATGCCGCCGTCCTTGCGGACGCGCCAGAAATGCACCACCATGAACGCCGAGGCGATGATCGGAATCGCCACGCAGTGCCAGATGTAGGCGCGCAGCAGGGCGTTGGAATCCACAATCGAGCCGCCCAGCAGACCGAACCGCACGTCGTTGAAGGGCGTCATGCCTAGTTGCGCTCCGAACGGACCGGCGTGGCCCAGAAGCGGCGTGGCGCGCGCCATGTTGGTGCCCACCGTGACCGCCCAGAAGCCGAGCTGGTCGTCGGGCAGCAGGTAGCCGGTGAAGCTGAGCAGCAGCGTGAGCACCAGCAGCAGCACGCCCACCACCCAGTTGAACTCGCGCGGCTTTTTGTACGATCCGGTCAGGAAGACCCGGAACATGTGCAGCTCCACCATGATGACCATCAGGTGGGCGCCCCAGCGGTGCATGTTGCGCAGCAGCTTGCCGAACGGCACGTCGCTTTCGAGATACAAAATATCGCGGAAGGCCAACACTTTCGAGGGATGATAGTAAAACATCAGCAGCGTCCCCGTGAACACCAGCGTGATGTAGACGTAGAACGTCATGCCGCCCATGCCCCAGGTGTAGTTGTAGGCCACCGCGTCGCGGTTGACCTTGGCCGGATGCAGGTGCAGGAAAACGTTGGAGAGCACGCCCAGCGCGCGGCTGCGCGGGGTTTCGTCGTGCTTGACGCGCAGCACCGACTTCCAGACTTCGGTCTTTTCCGGAGCCTTGATGGTCTCCTTGATTTCCTCCACCGCGCGCGCCTGGGTGGCTTTGGCGCTGGCCACCAGGGCGGCCACCTTGCCGCCGGGCCCAGATGGCCCCCCACCGCTTCCGTTTCCGCCGCCCGGCCCGTCGCCGGACCCAGATCCGGGCCCGGTGGGCGCCCCAACGGGCTTGCCGTCGTTGTGTCCGTTAGTTTCCGCCATAATGAGACCTCACACCCGAAGGATCGCGCCCGGGTCGCCGAATTGAGACCGCTCGCCCTTGGGCCAGGAGTACAGGTGGCTCAGGTCCACCACGATCTGGCCTTGGGGATCCAACTCCACGTGCGCGCGATCCATGGGCCGCGGCGCCGGACCTTCGAAATTGACGCCCTCGGGGTCGTAGCCGCTGCCGTGGCACGGGCATTTGAACTTGTTTTCGCTGGGCTTCCAGTCGGGCGTGCAGCCCAGATGAGTGCAGATCGCCGAGATCACGAAAATGCCCTCGGTGTTGCGCACCACCCAGATACGGTACTGGTTTTGAAATTTGGTGTCCACGCCAAAACCGAAATCCGCCGGATAGCCGATGCGAAACTTGGTTTTGGGTTCGTAAAGGGCGCGCGGAAAGAAGAACCGCAGGAACATCAGAAGGTTGACGACCAGCGTCCCTAACACCGCTGCCATCACAAACTTACGGCGGCGGGCGATGGCCTTCCCTTCGTCCGTGCCTTCGTCTTTGGAGAGAATATTCTTGAGCGCCTCTGGCAGAGACGGCTTCGCTTTCGGCGGGGCCTCGGCAGGCCCCGCAGGCTCTAACGTTGATTTCGCCATCGTGTCCCCAGGACCGGAAATCCGGCCGTTTCCCAATGAGCGCCAAGCGAAGGCAGAGCCACGGACCACACGCTGCTGAACCGGGGTGAGACGACCGGCCGCCAGTTAAACGGCCAAGCCCATAACGACTAAAAGAATGGCCTGCAATGAAGCTGAAGTTTCGGGGCCTGTCCTCTCACGGGTCCTCACGCCTGCATCCCGGAATCTCTGTGTTTCGCTTGGTTCCAGCGACTATATTACACCAGTTTGGGGGGTGGCAAGTTTGGGCCCAATAGGCTCCGAAACGGTTGTAAACCGCGCCGCGGATCCCGACGCGGATTTTGATATAGATACCTGAAAGTTCGAAAAAGGGCGCCGAAGCTGCCAGTCGGGACCGGCCCGGCCCGGCGGGCCGGTGGGCAACCGCCAAGTTCTCCGCGGCAACCCGCTCTCCGGCGGCCCGCCCGCGCACTCCGACCCGAACCGGCAGGCCGGTGGGCAAGGGCCAAGTTCTCCGCGGCAACCCGGCCTCCAGCGGTCCGCCCGCGCCTGCGGCCCGGACCGCCCGGCCGGTGGGCAAGTGCCAAGTTCTCCGCGGCAACCCGCTCTCCAGCGGCCCGCCCGCGCCTGCGGCCCGAACCGGCAGGCCCCCGTGAGCAAGCGCCGGGTGCCCCGCGGCAACCCGGCCTCCAAGCGGCCCGCCCGCGCACCCCGGCCCGAACCGGCAGGTCCCCGTGAGCAAGCGCCGGGTGCCCCGCGGCAACCCGGCTTCCAGCGGCCCGCCCGCGCCTGCGGCCCGCGCCGCCCGGCCTCCAAGCGGCCCGCGCCCCCCGCGCCGGATCGGGTTGCGCGTTGCCGGTGTTCTAGATTAGCATTCATCATGCCCCTTATCGACCAGGTGCAGAAGGATATGGTCGCGGCCATGAAAGGCCGCGAAGAGGCCCGTCTCCCCACGCTCCGGCTGATCAAAGCCGCGCTCATGAAGCAGAAGGTGGATTCGCCCAAGCCGCTCGACGAAGCGGCCGAAATGCAGGTATTGAAGTCGCTGATCAAGCAGCGCATCGAGGCCGCCACGGCGTTCCGCCAGGCGGGACGCCACGAGCAGGCCGATAAAGAGGAGGCCGAGCGCGTGATCGTCGAATCGTATTTGCCGGCCGCCGCCGGCGAAGCCGAAATCGAAACCGCCATCGCCGAGGCCCTGGCGGAAACGGGCGTCAGTTCCCTCAAGCAGATGGGCGTGGTGATGAAGGCCGCGCAGGCCAAACTCAAAGGCAAAACCGTGGACGGAAAAGCGTTGAGCGAAAAGGTGAGGTCCAGGCTTTCATGACGCCCCCCCAACAACACCGGCCGTTTGTGCCGGAGAACATGAAGATGAAGGAGTTCACCTGGCGGGCCATCCTGCTGGGCCTAGTGATGACCGCGGTTCTGGGAGCGGCCAATGCCTATCTGGGCCTGCGCGCCGGCCAGACCATCGCCGCCACTTATCCGGCCGCCGTGATCGGCATGGCCGTGCTGCGGCTGGGCAAAGGCTCCATCCTGGAAGAGAATATCGCGCGCACCGCCGGCTCTATCGGCGAATCGGTGGCCGCCGGCGCGGTCTTCACGCTGCCCGCGTTTTACCTGGCGCACGTCTGGACCCCGCCGGTCATCTCGAAAGACCTGGGATTCTTTGGACGCTTGTGGGCGCTGGCCGCCGATCCGAACTATTTGAAATCCACCGCGCTCATGCTGGTCGGTTCGGTTTTGGGCGTGCTGTTCGTCTCGCTCATCCGGCGCGTGATGGTGGAAGATCCGGAGCTGCCCTTTCCGGAATCTCTGGCCGCTTCGGAAATCCATAAGGCCGGACAGGCCGGCGCCCGCGCCGCCAAGTATCTTTTCTACAACATCGGCTTCGGCGCCCTGGTGTATCTGGGCGGCGTATTCAACCTGTTCGCGCCGGACAAGGATTTCTTCTTCAGCGTAGGGCAACTCGGCCAGAGCAAGCTGCGGCTGGGCGGGATGAATACCAACCAGGTGCTGGGCGCGGGCGGCGTCTCCACCTGCGCGGCCCCCAGCGTGAGCCCGGCTCTGATTGGCGTCGGCTACATTATCGGGCCGGAGCTGGCGGCGCTCAACTTTTCAGGCAGCGTCATCGCGTGGGGACTCCTGATCCCCCTGCTGATCTTTTTCCTCGGCCCGCAGTTACAGAACTACGTTCCGGCGGGCGCCAACCAGAACGAGAGCTGGCTCGGCCTGGCCAATGCCGTGTGGCGGTACATTGTGCGGCCCATCGCCGTGGGCGGGATGATGGTAGGCACCTGCTACACGCTGTTCCGCATGCGCAAGAACCTGATAGCGGGCCTCGCAAAAGCCGTCGCCGAGCTGCGCGGCGGAGGGCCGCCACCGGAATCTGTGGGCCGGACGGAACGGTACATGAGCTCCAAGACCGTCTTCGCGCTGATCGGCGTGACCTTCGTCCTCATGTGTGTGCTCTACGTCTATCTCTCCGGGCTGGTAACTGGCGGCATCGCGGCGGCGCTGGTGATGCTGATCGTGGGCTTCTTCTTTGCCACCGTATCGGGTTACCTGGTGGGTGTGATTGGCTCCTCGAACAACCCGATTTCGGGCCTTACTCTTTCCACGCTGGTGATCGCGGCCCTCCTGATGGTTACCATGGGCGTCTCGGGCGCGAGCGGCGTGGTGGCCGTCCTGGGAGTGGCGGCGGTGGTGTGCGTGTCTTCCGCCGTGGCCGGCGAGCTGCTGCAGGATTTCAAAGTCGGGTACATTCTGGGCGGCACGCCGCGCACCATCCAGATCGCCGAATTGATCGCCGTGGTGGTGGCCAGCGTAGTGATGTATTTCCCGCTGATGATTCTGTATCAGGGCAACATCAATTCGGGCGGCAGCGGGTTCGGCGACAAGGGACTCTCCGCGCCGCAGGCCGGACTGATGGCATCGCTCGCTCAGGGCATCGTGGGCGGCGATATGGCGTGGCCGCTGGTGATTACGGGCATCCTGATGGGCCTCGCCATGATCATGTTCCGGGTGAAGAGCCCCATGCTGGTGGCCATCGGGATGTACCTGCCGATCGCCACCACATCCGCGATCTTCGTGGGCGGCATGATCCGCTGGTTCACCGATACGAGGCGCCGGCGGGCCGGCTGCAATGAGGCCCAGAGCGCGCGCGTAGAAAACGTGGGCGTGCTGGTGGCGTCCGGGCTGATCGCCGGCGAAGCGCTGGCGGGCCTGGTCACGGCGACCTTCAAGTTCGAGGACTGGAAGTTGCCGGAGGTGTTCAAGGAGCCGTCCTACCTCGCGGGCATCGTGGTCATGGCTCTGATTGCATGGGCGCTCGTCAAGGTGCCCATGAAGAACGCCGGCGACCCCAACGAACCGGCCCCTCCCGCGGCGATCATGTAGAGCGTGCCCACGTGGGATGCGGTCGCGAAAGGGCGTTGGCGGCGGCGGGCCCAGAGGGCGCCCCACCTGCCCACCGTCCGCATAGGGACGGCGAACCACCGCTCCGGGCGAGCACCCTCATGTAGGCATGTGCAGGCAACCGGTGCGCTTCGAGTATAGTGGGTGAATGAAATCGCTTCTGCTGGCGGCGCTCTGCGTGCGCCTCGTGGCCGCCGATTCCTATCCGCGGCAGCCGGCCGTCGATGCGCAGCACTATATCTTTCGCGTCACTCTGAGCGATGCGTCGAGCGAGATCGCGGGCGAAACCACCGCGGTGTTGAAGTTCGTCAAGGACGGCGTTACCGAGGCGGCTCTCGATCTCACCTCCGCCGCCAACGGCAAAGGCATGACCGTTACCGAGGTGACCAGCGATGGCGGCGCGGTCCGCTACCAGCACCAGGCCGACCGCTTGCGCTTGACATTCCCGGCGGCCAAAGCCGGCGAGATCCGCGCGTTCACCGTGAAGTACCACGGAACCCCCGGCGGCGGCCTGAAGACGATCGCCAACAAATTCGGCGACCGCGTCTTCTTCAGCGTCAACTGGCCCGATAATGCGCGGCAGTGGCTGCCCACCATCGACCACCCTTACGACAAAGCCACCAGCGAATTCATCGTCACCGCGCCGGCCAAATACCAGGTGGTGGCCAACGGACTTTTGCTGGAGCAGATCGACCTGGGCGACGGGCGGCGCACCACGCACTGGAAGCAATCCGTGCCCATCGCCACATGGCTGAACAACATCGGCGTGGCGCAGTTCGCCTCGCGGAACTTTGGCCGGGCCGCGGGCGTGCCGCTCCAGAGCTGGCTGTTCTACCAGGATCGCGACGCCGGCACCGTCGCCTTCGAGCAGCCTTTGCGGCGGGCTATCGAGTTCTACAGCGACCGCATCGGTCCCTACCCCTACGAGAAGCTGGCTGCCGTGGAAGCGGCTGGCATGGGCGGCGGCATGGAGCACGCCAGCGCCATTTTTTTCGGCGAGCGCGCGGTGACCGGCCGTCCCGCGTGGGGCCTGGTGGCGCATGAGACCGCGCACCAGTGGTTCGGCGATTCGGTGACCGAGAGCGATTGGGACGACGTGTGGCTGAGTGAAGGCTTTGCTACTTACTTCGCGCTGCTCACCAGCGAGCACTACGAAGGCCGCGAGGCTTTCGTAGCCGGGCTGAAGCGCAGCCGCACGGCGGTGCTCTCGGCCGAGATCCGGCTCCCCGGCGTGGCCGTGGTGCAAGACAAGCCGTGGAAGGGCATCCCCAACCAAATCGTGTACCAGAAGGGGGCCTGGGCGCTGCACCTGTTGCGCGGCCAGGTAGGCACCGAAAAATTCTGGGCCGGCATCCGCGAATACTATCGCCGTTTTCGCGACGGCAACGCCTCCACCGCCGATTTCCGCAAGGTGATGGAAGAGGTGTCGGGCTCGGACCTCGGCTGGTTCTTCCAACAATGGATGTACCGCGCGGGTTCGCCGGCCCTGGACGGCGGATGGAAATACAGCTCCGCCAGCCGCAAGATCGAAATCGAGTTGACCCAGACGCAGGCCGGCGAAGCCTTCCGCCTGCCCCTGGAAATTGCCTTCGCGGCCGCGGGGGCTCCGCCGAAAATCGCAACCTTCCAAATGACCGGGAAGCGGCAACACTTTGAAACTGCCTGCGACCGGGAACCGGCCTCAGTGGAACTCGACCCGAACACCTGGATGCTGGCCCAAACGCATTTCGGCAAGCAGTGAGGGTCTCGCCCGACGCTCGTGAGAGCGCTGGTACGGCGGACCCCTGACGCGGAGACGCAGAGGCGCGGAGGAAACCGCAGAGCACACTCATAAGTCCCCGCCTTCTTCTCCGCGCCTCCGCGTCAAAGCTTGCCGGGGGCACTTTCCACCCTAGTGCGAGGTGGAAACCAGCGGGTCCTCTTCTTTGTGCTTCTTGAAATGGTGCTTCACGTCGGGCCAGAATTCCTTGAGAATGTTGGAAAACGAGTCGGTGGCGACGGCGATCAGCCACTTCGACACGTTATCGGAAACATTCCGCGTATCGGGATAGTACGCGTTGGAAATGGCCGTGGAGAAGGCATTGCCGCCCCACTCCGAGAAGTTGAAGGTCTTGTGATTGGAATCTGTCCGGCAAATCACAATCTGTTGCAGGGCCATGCGGGTGCGGTGCAACTTGGTGCCCTCGCCCACCCGGAAGTAGCGCGGGTCCTGATGGAACAGGCTGGGAAAGATCCCCTCCGTCATCATGTTGCCGATCATCTGGTCGCCGTAGGCGGTGCCGAAGCGCTTGGCATAGCCCGCCATGCCCTGGCCGAAGGAAGGATTCTGATTTTCCAATTGATACAAAGTAGCGAAGAGTGCGGCGGTTGGATAAACCGGGTAATCAAACGAGTCTTTGAACGCTATCGTCATCTTTTGCTTGGCCGTGATCGCCTTGAACGGGATCGATCCCTCGGTGGTGCGGTTGTTGGGCAGCACGCCGAAGATGCGCTTATCCTCTACTAAAGGTATTACGGGCTGCACTGGTTGGGTTGCGGAAGGAGCAGAAACCGTGGATGCCGCCGGGCCCCCGGATGCCCCGGCAGGCGGCGAAACCGGGGAAACTGGCTGCGGATCGGACGTTTGGGCCAGCCCAGTGATCGCACAAAAAAGCCCTAGGATCAGAATCGGTCCGGTTATGCGCATGTATCCTGTATTCCCTAGATGCATCGGTTTACTTTTGGGTTACGTCTGCCGTCATGGCCATTCCGGGCTAGACGCCCGCCGTTGATGGTTTCCTATACCATCCGGCTCCTGAGAACCCCAATCTTTTCAATCTCCAGTTCTACCACATCGCCGTTTCTAAGTGGCGGCGACAGGTCCAGTTTGAAGGCCACAATATCCCCGGGCAGCACCAGGTCGTTCACCGAAAGGGCTTCAATGCGCTGCTCGAACTTGGGGCGCAATGTCGCGGAGGTGGTACGCCCGAACGGTTCGCCGTTCACGCGGGCGGTGATTTCGAGGCTATACGGATTGCCGATCTCGTCGGGGGTCACCAGGCAGGGTCCCAGCGCCACGTAACGGCCGCTGAAATCGTTCATACCTGTAAAACCAGCGATGTATTGGCGCGCCTCAATGGCCTTGATATGGATCCCCTGCTTGCCGATTACCGCCGCCATTTTCAGCTCGCACCCGAGTTTTTCGTCGAACTGGACCTCATCCTCGGTGCCCAGGCGGGTAGGGTTGGGCAGTGGGGCGCGCAGCCTGACTTGCTCCGGCTGGTACACCAGGGTTTCGTCGTTGGGGCCGCGGGGCGGCGAATCCTGCCGCCACCATTCGGGCGGCCGCGGGCCGTTGGACTCGAAGAGTTCCTCGGCGGTGTGGGTGGCGCGCAGCCCCGCACGCAGGAAGCTGGGCATGCTGGCGGGAACCAGCGCGTCAGCCAACTGTTGCGGCTCGCTCTCGCCCTGCTGGGCCATGTGCCAGGCGGTGGCAAAGTTCAAGTCGATGATACGGCCGTCTTTATAAGCGCCCACCCGGCTGTAGCGGCCCAGGTGAGTGGCCACCTCGAAGGTGCAGAGCTTCATTCAGAGATTGCCGCGCCGGGCCTGCTCGCGTTCGATGGCTTCGAAAAGGGCCTTGAAATTCCCCTTTCCGAAACTGCGGCTCCCCTTACGCTGGATCACTTCATAGAATAGCGTGGGCCGGTCCGCCACGGGGCGGGTGAAAATCTGCAGCATATAGCCTTCGTCGTCGCGGTCCACCAGGATGCCCAGTTCGCGCAGCTCCGCGATGGGTTCGTCGATGGGGCCGGTGCGCGCCAGAAGATCGTCGTAGTAAGCCGAGGGCACCCGCAGAAAGTCCACGCCCTGGCGGCGCAGCAGGGACACTGTTTCCACGATGTCGCCGGTGGCCATGGCGATGTGCTGCACGCCGGGGCCGTGGTAAAAGTCCAGATACTCCTCGATCTGCGACTTGCGCTTGCCCGCCGCCGGCTCGTTGATGGGGAACTTGACGCGCTCGTTGCCGTTCGACATCACCTTCGACATCAGCGCCGAGTATTCCGTGGAAATGTCTTGGTCGTCGAAGTGCTTGAACATTTTGAAGCCCATCACGTCGCGATAGAACTCCACCCAGCGGTCCATCTGGCCCCACCCCACGTTGCCCACGATATGGTCGACGTGCTTCAGCCCCACGGGGCGCGCCACCGTGTCGGGACCGGAGCCGGAACCGCCGTCGGCGCCGGAGCCCGGACCGCCGCGCGCGCCGGAGCTGGAACCGCCGCCGGGACCGGAGCCGCCGCCCGCGCCGCCGCCGGAGCCGGACCCGGCGTCAGGCCCCCCCACGGCGGCGAATCCTGGCAGAAAGGGGCCGCCGTAGTTGCGCCGTTCCACGAAGCTGTGGATGGTGTCGCCGTAGGCCGCGATGGAGGCGATGCGGGCTTCGCCCTGCTCGTCGCGCAGGGTCTCCGGCTCGCGCACGCTGCGGGCGCCGCGCTGCGTGGTTTCCCGCCAGGCGGTTTCGGCGTCGTCCACCCGCAGCGCGATGTCGCGGACGCCATCGCCGTGCAGCCGGATGTGATCGGCGATGGGGTGCTCCGGCTCGAGCGGTGTGGTTAGGACGAAGCGGATTTTGTTCTGCGTGACGACATAGGAGGCCCGGTCGCGCGTGCCGGTTTCCGGACCCCGGTAAGCCGCCAGGCTGAAACCGAAAGCGCTGCGGTAGTAGTACGCCGCCTGGCGCGCGTTACCCACGTAAAACTCCACGTAATCGGTGCCGTTCAGCGGAAGGAAATCCCTCTCAACGGCTGTGGGATGCTCCCCAATTTGCGGCATGACTTGCGGCATGACTCCTCCTTAAGGCCTCCAGGCACAGGCGGTTGTCCTCGTCGGTCCCGGTTGAGATCCGCAGGCAATGGGGCAGTCCAAAGGCCTTCAGCGGACGAACCACCACGCCCTGGGCCAGCAGTTCCTCGAAAACCCTCATGGCGTCCTGCTCCGAAGGCAGGACTGTCATTACAAAATTCGCCTCCGACGGCACCACCATCAAGCCCAGGTCCGCCAGCCCCGCCGTCAGGTCGCCGATCCCGCGGGCGTTCAATTCCAGCGACCGGTGCAGGAATTCCTTGTCCGCCAGCGCTGCCACGCCGGCCGCCTGTGCGGGCGTGGAAGGCTCAAACGGCAGCTTCACCTTCAGCAGGTTGCGGATCAGCTCCTCGTGCGCAAAGCCATACCCGATGCGCACGCCGGCCAGGCCGTAGATCTTGGAGAAGGTGCGCAGCGTAATGACGTTGTCGTAGCGATAGTGCATGGAGTCCGGATAGCGCGGGTTATCCTTGGCGTACTCGAAGTAAGCTTCATCCAGGATGATCAGCACGCGCTCCGGCACGTGGCGGTAAAAATCGTCGAACTGGTGCTTCGTGAAGATGGTGCCCGTGGGATTGTTGGGATTGGCCAGATAGACGATTTTGGTATTGGCGTTGATCGCCGCGGCCAGCGCCGGCAGGTCGTAATGCCAATCGCGATAAGGCACCGTGCGATACTTTACACCGCGCGAGCGGGCCAGCACCTGGAAGCCGATAAACGCCGCCTCGGTGGTCAGCACCTCATCTTCGTCGCACAGGAACGCGCGGATGATATTGGACATGATGCCTTCCGATCCGCTGCCGGCGATCACGTTGTCCACTTTGAGGTCGAATTCCGCGGCCAGGACCTCGCGCAGATCCAGACCGCCGTTGGGGTAAAGGTTCAACCCGCCCAGCACGCCGCCGATGGCCTCCACGGCCTTGGGGGAAGCGCCCAGGGGATTCTCGTTGGACGCCAGTTTGGCGACATGTGCGAGTCCGTACTGTTGGCGGACCGACTCGATGGTGCGACCCGCCTCGTAAGGCCGCAACGATTCGATATAAGGAGGAACCAGTGGCACCAGCTTTTATTTTACAGGCTTGGTGGGCGGGCCTACATTAGGGGGATCTCGACACTCGACCCAGCGAAGCAAACTACTTTTCCTCATCGGCCGGGTCATCGTAATGGCTCAAATAAAGCTGCCGGTCATAATCCACCAAGGCGAGTCGCATTCGGTCGAGCCATCCGGTTTGCCCAAGTACATCGCGCGGCATTGCGGGATCCTCCGCGAAACAAACGGTCGCCTCCACCTCGATACCGAGCACGCCCAAAGCGACTCGGTGCGCATACGTTAGAAAGCCGCCCGTCACCGTAGAAATTCTCGTCGGGATGCCCGACTCGACCACGATCCCAACCGTTTCAGTATGCAACCGCTGAAAGATGCAGAAAGAGGCCTCCGTGTCCACTCGCGCGAAGAAATCGGTCTCACGGTCGGCGTATCGCAATGCCACTGGGAGGAGAATTCCGCGTTCGTCTTTGTATTGGTACTCGATTCGAAAACTGAGTCTCGGCACCGGCCTACCAGCCGCCCCATGAAGCGGTATCTTCCGGGACGATGCGATGCATCAGCGGAGGGTTGATCCCCTGACTCTGCGCGGCGCGGAAAACGTCTAAGCCGTTCCTGCCGTGAGCGATCAACCTTCCTTTATGGAGAGCCACCCACTCGCCCATGTATGCCTCGCGATTCCTGTTCAGCCACTCCAGATTGGCAGGGGCATCCTGCGCCAGTTCCAGCGACTTCAGATCGGGTTTACCGGGCTTTTCAATCGCTATGTGCTCATATGCGAGGAGACTTCTCACTGCTGCATTTAGCAACTCGTTCGTGCTTGAATATTCCCCGCTTCGCACGCGGTCCAATACCATCTGCTCGATCTCGGGCTGTAGCGTGACATCCACGTAAACATTTTAGGCCAAATCCCCGCCGCCGGCCAAACCCAACGTATTGGCGCGCCTGGAATCTCGCCCGTCCCCTGCCGCCCACCTTCACAGCCTCACGGCATTTTTCGAGATGTAGTCTTCGACCTTGGCCGGTTCGGGTCCGATGTAGTGATATGCCTCCGCATAGGTCAGGCTGAATCGCTTGCCGATTTCCGCGTCCCTGTCCAGAACGAACTGGCGGGTGTATTCCCGGTTCGCCGTTTCGTCGTCGTTGCCGAGCAAGGCCAGCCGCAATCCCTGCTCCGTCAGGCGGCGCCGCAGTTGTGCCCCGCGCTGGCCCGCCGGTCCTTGAGCCGCGTTGAGTATATTGACGGCAATCTTCCGGTCCATGAATTCGGCGATGTCCACTACGCGGTTGACATACTGCGGTCCGCGCGCAAAGTAATACTTCTCGCCCACCGAATGGGGCGCCAGGCCCGCGTCGAAGTGCTCCGGATAATCCTTGCTCATGCCGGACATCCAACAAGCCGCTTCCACCGCGCTGGCGGTGACGTAGTGGTCCGGATTCTCCTCATAGTGCGCCCATGGATCGTAGGAGACGACTGTGTCCACTTTCAGCAGCCGGAAAAGAAAGATGAGCCGCAGCCGCAATTCGAGCGGAGACACGGCGTCCAACATGTGGTTGCGGTAGTACAGGTCGTAGGTCTTCTGCAACCCGAACGCCCGGGCCACCGCCAGATTGTCGCGCTCGTTGGCCAGCATGCCTTCGGCGACGGTTCCCGGACCGGTGTGGTCGTCGTTGGTGGTTCGAATCAGATAGCCGGTGTACCCTTCATGGATCAGTTTCAGCACCAGCCCGCCCGCGAAGAGGGAAAGATCGTCGGCATGTGGTTGAATGGCGGCCAGCACCTTCCCCGCATGTGGTTTACCAGGCTGAGCGCGCTCGATTTGAATTTCCGTGGTGGCAAACGGTCCTTCATCGGGCATCGCATCCCCGGTGGAAACGGCGAACGCGCCGCCCGCAACTCGCGCAATAAACTCACCACGCTTCATCGGATCGCCTCCTAAGATATTGTGACCCCATTGCCGGCCCTGGTGCAGTCGTCCCGAGCGGCACGGAAGTAAACCCGGACCCACTACGGCGGTCGCTTCCGCCAACACCATAACGGAGTCGGACTAAAAACTCTGAATATCCGTATACCTGCTACAATCGCAGGCTGAGGGAGGTTGCCATGTTGTCAGCCGTCTCCACGAGCGCCGGCCTGCTGGACAGCGAGGCCCGCGCCGCGCTCCGAGCTAGCGAGCCCGAGAGGTTTCAATATCAGGCCGAGGGGGGCGAATACTTGAACCTCCAGGGCCTGCAACTCGAGCCGCTGCCTGAAATCGACGAGCCGAAGATCCGCACGCTGTGCCGCATTGTTCGCGGCCTGGCCTTTGCCGCCGTAGATGCGGCCCAGTCCGGCCATCCCGGCGGCTCGTCCTCCAAGGCGGAGATGGCGCTTACGCTGCTGCTGAGCGGATCTCTTGACTTCGATGCATGGAATCCGAAACACCCTGGCCGCAGCCGGGTGGTGTGGTCCGCCGGCCACTGCACGCCTCTGTTTCACAGCTTGGTCTCGCTCGTGTACGAGACGCTGCGGCGCACGGAATTCACCCTGAAGGGTCCGGCTGCCAGGGCCGTGGTGTACCCCGAACAACTCGCCAATTTCCGTCGATGGGGCGGCCCTAGCGGTCACGTCGAATCGCAATACGCGCTGGCAGATGCCTCGACCGGCTCGTCCGGCCATGGGTTGTCGGCGGCTCTGGGTTTCGCGCTTCTGCACCGCTCCTGTGGCCTAAAAACCAAAGTATTCGTGATTGCGGGGGATGCCGAAACCGAGGAGGGGATGAGCTACGAAGCCCGCAACCTGGCGGCTAATCTCGGCGTCGGGAATCTGATCGTCGCGCTGGACTACAACCATTTCGGCATCGATGGCCCCATCGCCGAGGTGCTTCCGTTTCCTTATCTCAATCACTGGTTCGCTCACGGTTGGAATGTCATGGAAGTGGATGGCCACTCGATTCGCGAACTCGCCTATGCCTATCGGCTGGCGGCGAATGGTTGGGGCGCCGGAAGGCCCACGGTGGTGATCTGCCACACCACCAAGGGACTGGCGTACGACCGGCTTCAGGGCACGGCGGACTCTCACGGCACGCCGCTCAAGCACGAAGAGTACGTGGAGGCAGTGCGAAAGCTCGGGTTCCAGATTCCGGGCCGGCCAGGCGGGACGGTCGCCGATCTCGAAGCCATCATTGCCGCTATGAGCGCTGCCGAGACCGAATACGTGCATGGCCGCCTTCTAGCCATCGCCCTCCGGATTCCGTCCGAGCGGGACCTGGCCGGCCAGATGCGGACCGCGCTGGCCGGCCGGCCCATGGCCGATCACACGAGCCTGCGGCGTCCGGAAGTTCTGCCGCCCGAACTGGTGTTTCAGGAAGGCGATGTGGTGCCCACCCGCAAGGCCACCGAGGCCTGGTTCGCCTGGGCCATGAAGAACTCGGCGTTTTTCTATGTGGGAGCCGGCGACTTGATGAAATCCATCCTTACCGGCAAGGCCGAAAGTGTCTACGGGGTGATGGATCGGGAGAATCCGCTGGGCCGCGGCATCCGCTTCGGGATCGCCGAACAGAACATGGCCATGCTCTCGTGCGCCATCGCGCAGGATGTGCTCCCGGGCGGCTTTCGGCCCATGAGCGCTTTCGCGACCTACGGTGTCTTCACGCCCATGATGTCCAATGCCGTTCGCATGACGCTCATCGACCGTGCGGTCAATCCGGAGGCGCGCGGCTTTTTCATCATGCTGGCGGCCCACGATGGCCCCGAAACCGGCGAAGATGGGCCCACTCATCACGGCCTCTTTTGGATGTCTCTTTTCACCGCGTATCCGGGCATCAAGGTGTACAAGCCTCTGGATGCCAACGAAGCCGTGGAGATGCTCTTTCATGCGGCGCGCCGCGGCGAGCCGGTGGTCTTCTCGGTGGTGCGTCCCGGCACGCCCGTGTTGAAGCGCGGCGACGGAGTTCCGCCCGCCAGCGAAGCCATCCATGGCGCCTATGTGTTCAAGCCATTCCGCGAGAACCAGAAACGCAAGCTGGTACTGGTGGTTTCGGGTGGACAGGTGATGGCCAACCTGCTCGAGGTTCTGCCCGCCATTGAGGAGCGCGCGGACGTCAAGATTGTAGCGGTGACTTCGCCGCAACTCTACGAGGAGCTACGGCAGACCAATCCGCGGAAAGCCGCTGAGATTCTATCCGACGACGAGCGGCGCTATGTAATGACCTTGCACAATGGCTGGCGCGGGTTTCTGTATCCCTTTCTACTGCCTGCGAATCACTCGGTCCGGACATTGGGGATGGATGATTTCTCCCGCTCCGGCAAGCCCGGTGAGATCTACAAGAACGCCAGGTTCGACCCCGCCAGCTTGCAGGAGAGAATTCTGAGCGTGTTATAGGGCGGCGACGATTCGACGACGGCTTTCGTGCGCGATTTCGAATCGGGTGGATTTCGCGCGGCGGCGGACGATCCCTACGAAGGGCTCGACGATAAGCTCGGAGGAGGGATGCTTCCACATCGCCGTTTGTGCACACATCGGCGGTTTGCCGGCGACGCGGCCAAGTGGGGATCGTAGACATTGGCTCCTGATTTTGCGGTCTGGGTCACGCCCCGTCGACTATATCCGAACGAGGAGATTCCCTGCCTTGATAATCTTAGCTTTGATCGGGGTCGGCAAAGTCGGTGCCACCGCTGCCATGATCATTCCCGCCAGCTTACAGTGATCCTGATCGGTGTTGTCCAGTGAGTCAACTATCGTTTGCCAGCTGCCTTGCCCGGGTCCATCGAGTCTGTTTCCAGCGACACGTTGGTAGTGCCCTGCTACGCAGACTGTATCAGCCAACATTTTGGGCGACCCTCGCGTTAGGGCGAGGAGTAACGATTCCATGAGGCAAAGATTCGCGATGTTCGACGGCGAGGCATGGACAGGCTGGGTCTGAGAATTCGATCTGGGCGAAAACTGCCCGTTCTGAACTCGAATTTTAGGAGCAATAAGTTTGTAATATGCTTCGGACGCTGCGTCCCTCGCATGGTTGTAGCCGTCCTGCGTCTGCTGACCGATGTGCACATCAATTTGGCTCGCAGCAATGTTCAGCAGGTGGTTAGGCTCCGAGGGGCAGGCAATCAGCGATTCGTTCAGCCGGGAGAGGACGTCAGGAGTTGGGCCGTGATTCCTTCCTAGCGTATGAGCGGATCTTCTGAGCACTGAGGCCTCTCGGGCGCGATCCGCGAAAGCCTTCATTGGCACCTTCTGACGTAGTTCCTCCGCAAGCGTGGCCTCTCCGCCGGTGGTCAACAGCGTTTCGAACTCGACGAGAAGGCCACGGATGACATCCGGGCGAATTGGACCATGAGACGTCCCAAGCGGAAACAGGATCGTGTCGTCCAGAAGTTCGTCAATTATTTCGTAATTCAGTCTTTGACGGGCATAATAGAGTGCTCGCCAAGCGCAGTCCAGCTTGTACGAAAGTGATTTTCTGCAGTAATGCGCGACGTAGTACGCGATACGGACGCAGCCGTAAGCGCGCGTCACGTTGCCGTCAATCCAGAAGGCCTGTTCAGCCTCACGTTTCAACTCCTCGCACTCGACGCGTGGATCGAGAAGCCAGCGGTTAACCGGCTCTTTCTGCACTAAATAGAGGTTCTTGTTGAGAAATGGACTGAGAGGAACGAGGTTGCTGAGCCGATGATCCCAGGGCTTGTGGTTGAGGTGGTGCCTCTCGTATGCCCCTTTGGTCACGACACACTTGACGATACAATTCGTATCAGCGAAATATGCCCGCATCTTGCGGTCGGCTGCCTCCGGTAGCCCCGGGCGGTTTCCCATTAGTCCATCCTGGCCGAGATTTGCCTTTTTTGCTCCCGATGTCCAACGAGTATATACCCTCTTGCTGCACGTCGACGGTGGCTAGTGGGTTCCACGTTTGCCCGTGGATGAAGTGGCCCTAAGACAGCGCTAAATCCGAAATACAGTTTGAGCGCTTGCAGCTCCACCGACGCTGCACGCGGCGTGCGCGGAATCAGGTCAGTACTTGAGCAGTCGGCCCCAGTGTTGACCTTCCCAGCGGCTACAAGGACAAGAACGCCCTACTCGTGGAAGTGAAATCCTCCGGCGCTGTCCAGAAGTCCTTTCATACCGGCCAATCCTCAAATGCGGTCCTCCGTTCGGCGAAGAGATCAATCTGCGGTGGATAGGCTTCCATTTTTCCTTTTCGTCGAATTTGTCTTACCTGAAGAGCGGCCGGGGAGGCTGTCTGGCCGGAGGCCCCGGAGGTTGACTCGGTTGGCACACAAAATTTCTTGCTCTCCGCACTCCCATTGTGCGGAATGGTCCTGCGTGGTCTTGCGTGACCCCACCGCGACACCGCGTCAAATCGGGTAAAAATTGGCCGGTTAAGTCCACTTGTGGGAAGTTGGCAACGATGAAGCGCTTTGGCCAGATTACTGTTTTAAACCGGCCAATCTGCTTGCATGAAAAGGAAAACGTAAGTGGCTTAGAGTCAAGCAGATTGGCCGGTTTGAAAGCGTTTATCTGGTCCAATCTCTGCACGCGCTACATTCCAAACAAGTTAACGCCGCGCGGGCACGAGGATTGGCCAGATAAACGGGCCACTCGGAAAGAAGAGCGCGCCACCATCCGCCGATTCGGAAGCGCCCACGGTTTGCTCCGCCCGCTACGGGTCGAAGTGCCGGTCCACGTACATCCACACCACCCGCGCGTAGCGTGTCACCAGGGGCACGAAAGGCAGGTACACCACAAACGCGCCCAGCATCACGGTATTGAAGGCCCAGCCGGTGATGCGCCAGAGCAGCAGCATGATCGCCAGGCCCGGCGGGATCGACAGCAGATAGCTGAAATACATGGCGCCGACGAAGTAGCCCTGCTCGCGCTCGAACTTCAGCCCGCAGTTCGGGCAGCGTTCGTACATGTTCAGGAATCCGCGCCAAAGCGAGGTGCGGTAAATCGGCCCGCGGCGGCAACGCGGGCAGACCTGATGCCAGATCGCGCTCAGGGCGCCAGGCGTCCGATCGGGCATCTTATCCGGCTCCCCCCGTCGCCTTCCGTTTGTGCCGCGCGCGCGGGCACGGCGGTCCCCCCGGATCGGCCACCTGCTGCATCACCCATTCCGCCGCCAGCGCCGTCGCGCCGGTGGAAACAAGCGGCGCGCCATCCAGCACCGCCGCCACGAAATTCTCCACGCAAGGGTAGTGCAGGTTCGAGTGTGCTGGGATCTCCTCGGTTCCCTGCGGGTACACCAGCGTGGGACCGTTCAGCGGGCTCATATCCATCTCGCCATCCGTTCCGCGGATGCGGAACTCGTCGCGCGGGATGTGCGAATGCCAGCGCACGTCCACCACGCCGCGCACACCGTTTTGGTAATCGATCAGCACCGTGGCGTTGTCCTCCACTTCCACCGGGTGTACCAGCGTGGAGCTATGGCCGCTGGCTCGCATGGGGGCGCCGAACAGGTAATTCATGAGGTCGATGCGGTGCGAGGCGATGTCGCGCAGCGGCCCGCCACCGGCCAGCGACGGGTCCACCAGCCAGGCGCGGAAGCCCCCCGCGGGGAAGAACCAATCGTGGGAAGTGGCCTCCGCGAATACCGGCCGCCCGATGGCGCCATCCGCCACCAACTGCCGGGCGCGCTCCACCTTGGGGTACATCCGCCGGTAATAGGCGATCCCCAGCATCGAGCCGCTCCGCTCGGCCGCCCGTTGCATGGTGCAGGCCTCCTCATAGTTCAGCGCCATGGGCTTTTCGCACAACACGTGCTTGCCCGCCCGCAGCGCGGCGATGGTCTGCGGCGCATGCAGGAAGACCGGCGTGCCGATGTAGACGGCATCGGCGCCGGACTCTTCGAGCGCGCGGTTCAAATCGGTCCAGCCGGGGACGCCGTAGGGCTCCGCCTTGGCGGGGTCGCGCGTCACGATGCCGGTCAGCTTGCTGCGGGGTTCCGCGAAGAGGGCCCCCAGAACGCGCTTGGCGGTGATGTCCCCAATCCCCACGACCAGCCAACGGAGCATAGGGGTATGGTAGCGCGAGGCGGCGCCAAGGGCGAGCCGCCATATAATTGAGGAACGATGCGGAGCAGTTTTGCAAGCCTGGCGCTGGCAGTTTGCCGGCGGCGGGCCCAAAGGGCGCCCCGCGGGCGCAGGGCGTCGCGGGTGACTCGGTCGGCACGCTTTCCGCCGGCGGATCCCAGCTTCGGCTGATCGTTGACATCACCAAGAGCGCCGGGGGCGGTCTGGCCGGAACGCTCGACAGCCAGGACCAGGGCGCCATGGTGGATGCGCTCCACGGCGCCTACGACGGCAAACTGAGCGCCGCGGGCGATGCCATCCATGGCACGTGGAACCAGGCCAGCCGCCGGAACTCGGCCTGAAACGCGTGAAACCCTCGGAGATGGATGGCGCGTTGGGCGGGCACGCTGGATTTCGGCACGGCCAAACTCCGCATCGTGCTGCATCTGCCTAGGGCCCCCAAGGGCCGATCGCCAGTCTGTAGATCCCGGATCAGGGCAACGCCGTGCTTCCGGGCAGCGGGGTGGCGCTCGACACGATACGTTGGGAGAGAAGGTAAAGGCGACGGCGGTATGGGTGCTTCCGCTGACGCCGGTGCCCGAAATTCGATCCCCCTCGCGGCGATTGGCAAGGCCTTCGTCCGAGGCGTCGTCAGAAACCACGCCACGGACCCGGTCACACAAAGGTATCGGAGCGTGCGACGGGAATCCAGCCGATCCCCTCGGCAGCGGGCAAAAACACGAGATTGAAGATGGGCCTCCCATGAGCCTCGACATTCAACCTGTGCTCAGTGGGCTGCCTCGCCACTTGCAGAATTTGGCGCTCTGAAGGGTGATAGCGTTAGCTGGGAGCGATTGAAGCTTGTGGAAAACGCCTAACCTCGGCGCTTCCGGATCGCCAGCCCAAGACCGATTGCCGGAAACATCCAAAAGTAGCTCGGCTCCGGCGCCGGCGGCGCATCAGCAGTAACCGTAATGTTGCCGACTGCAATAAGCCCATCCGAATCACTTAGCTGGACTGTGTCAAAGGTCCCACCACTGAAGCTGAAGTTGGTCCCTTCCGCTAAGCCGACAACCACCGTTCCCGTCGCGCTGGTTGAGCCCACCTCGGTTCCTCCAATCCCTCCCAGATACGCGACGAGTTCGATCGTGTCGCCAGGGAGGGTGCCAAAATCCATCGAGATGGAATCCAACAAGGTTGGGCTGCCCCCGCTGAACCCGATGGTCACAGTAGAAGGAAAGTCCACGGTGATCAGCATCTCTGGACTCCAACTGACGGAGCCAGTTGTGGAACTGGTCATGCACCCGCTAGTGAGGAGAGTGTCGGTACTGCAGCTAAAGTTCGCGGTGATGCCGTTGTTTGGGTCCGAGAACGGCGTGCCCTGCCCGACGACCACATCCCCGTTGATGAAGATGCTGCTGGCGTGCAGCGGAATCGCCGCGATAGCCAGTGCGCAAAACACGCTCGCCAGGGTCGTGATAGAACTTTTTCGCATCTGTAACCCTCTCTTAACTCAACTGCGTCAATAGGTTGCGCAACCCGGTCTGGCCCGCGGCCGGAATTTCCATCTGCGGCTGCAGGCTATACGCCCAATCATCTTCCAGGGAAGGCTACCAGAGATTTGCCTCCACTGCAATGCTAACTAAGTTAGTACGGACAATCCCTTCCGGACCCTCCCCGGTCAGCGACACAGGAAGGTCGTTCTTCTGCAAGCCCAGGTCCGGCATGGATACGACAACCTGGTACAATCCCGAATGGTTCGGCACGGCCTTGACCGCCGCCGGTAGGGCTTGATATTCACCGATTTGCACGGAAATATTGGTCAAGTTGCCGATGCCTGTGGCGTAAAGAAGCAGCCGTTCGCCAGGGACCGCCGGCTGAGCGGGCACCCGATAGTTTCGGATCATCGCCACGTTGTCCGTGCCTTCCAGGAGAATCCATCCCTGGCCCAAGCCGGAACCGTCCAGGGAGAAAATGCCGGGAGCGGCCGAGCGAGCCGTCGTTCGACGCGGCTCGGCCACACCGTGGCCGGTCTCGACAACCAACTGGATTTCACTCCCCGGCATGGAATCCGGGCACAGAATATTCAACTCGCTGCCGGAGGCGGACAGGATCGGAACCGGTATGCCGTCGGCCCACACTTTGGTCCCCGCAAGTTCCGTCGAATTGCCGGAGGGGTCCGAGGCTGCGGAGCCGTCCGTCAGCCAGCGGCCCTCGATCGCGGCGATCGCGCCCGGGCTGCAGGCCAAATCCCGCGAACGGGTGGCGGCGTTTACAATGCGGGTAACCACCGGCTCTCCGGAGTCCACCTGTACCGTCACAGAAGCACTGGCCTTCCCCCCGGCCGAGTCGATGGCAGTGAAATTGATGTCGTGAGCGCCGAGTTGCGTGCCGTCCGGCGTCCACCCGAACTCTCCGGTTGAGGAATCGAAATGTGCGCCGGCCGGCAACGCGCCAGCGGATAAGGTTGCGGCCGAATCGGACGGCGACACCTGGAAGCGAACCTCGGTTCCGTATTTTACGAAACGCGGCCCAGGAACGTGGATCGGAGTGGAACGGTCGGGAGTGACTGCCAAGGTTTCCTTGACCGTGTCCGGCCCCAGATTGGCCGCGACAACGATCCCCTCGCCGGAGCTGACCGCATCGACCTGGAATTCCACCGTCGATTGACCCGGGCGCGTCACCACTTTCTCAGGCAGCCGAAGCGAGGCGCTGGAACTGGAAAGCTGCACCACGGCCGTGGTCGATTTCTCAACATGATCCAAGGTGATGCTGCAAGTCCCCCGAGCTCGGGCGGTGAGAGATTTCGGAGTGCACGATATCTGAGCCAGTTGTGCCTGCGTGTTGTCGCTGGTTGGCGCTGTGAGGCTGATGCTCGTCATGGCGGCGACGCTGTTGAGCGTGACAGTAAGCGTTGCGGTCTGATTGCTGGCGATTGCTTTTGCCGCCGAAGCTGTGAAACTCCCGGTGGTTCCAGTAGTGATCACCAAACCCGAGGGTGCCGTCAAGTTCGCGTTATTGCTAGCGATCGCGACCACACTAAGGCCCACCGTCGGTTCGTTCAGCGTAACGGTGCACATGCTGGAGGCGCCCGCGGCCAAGCTCGTGGGATTGCAACTCACAGAGGCCGGCGTTACCCCGGCGACGAGGCTAATAGTGACACTGCCGGAACTGGCGCCAAGGGTGGCCGTTACGGTAGCCGACTGGGCGCTGGAGACCGTATTGGTGGATACGCCGAAGGTGGCCGAGGTGGCGGTCGCGGGCACCGTGACCGATGCCGGCACCGTCAGCGCGGTGTTGGTGTTGGTCAGGGGGACGATGGTTCCGCCCGTAGGCGCAGCCTGGCTCAGGGTGACCGTACAGGTAGTGGACGAGTTGGCTCCCAGAC
Organism: Bryobacteraceae bacterium; assembly: GCA_052144935.1. Taxonomy (GTDB): domain Bacteria; phylum Acidobacteriota; class Terriglobia; order Bryobacterales; family Bryobacteraceae; genus JOPF133. The sequence continues at coordinate 1,104 of JBKQPR010000157.1, read as the reverse complement.
TGGTGAGAGTGCAGGCCAGCGAGGAAACCAGCACGGTCCCTGCCTGGAAGTTGGCCGTGACCGTCTCGGCCGCGCTCATCGTTACCGTGGTGGTAGCGCTGCTGCTGCTGGCCACCCCACTCCCCGTCCAGCTCTGGAACGTGTAGCCGCTGACTGGTGTCGCGCTGATCGCCACCGGTGTGCCCGCCGCATAGAAGCCCCCGCTGGCCGGCGTCGCCGTCCCCGATCCCGCCGGCGACATCGCCATAGTCAGTTGATATTGCGTCGTGAAGCTGGCCGTGTAGGTCGCCGCCGAACTGGTCACCATAATTGTGTGCGACGCCGCCCCCCCATCGCTCCACGTGCCGAACACATACTGCGTACCGGCCGCCCCCGCCTGCGTGGTCGCCACCGCGATGGTATGGGTCCCCTGTGTCAGGTTCAGCGTCTGCGGCGCCGTTTGCGCGGCCCCGCCATCCACCGTGAACTGCAATCCCGCCGGGTTCGTCTGAATCGTAATACCCGTCAAGGATACGAAGTTGGCCGTGACCGTCTCGGCCGCGCTCATCGTCACCGTGGTCGCCGCGCTGTTCGTCGCCGCCACACTCCCGCTCCAACTGCCGAACTGATATCCGCTGTTGGCCGTAGCTGTCAGGTTCACCACCGTCCCTGCGTTATAGAACCCGCCCGTTGCCGGTGTCACCGTCCCGCCCGCCACCGGAGAGGCCGAAATGGTGAGCTGATATTGCGTCGTGAAGCTGGCCGTGTAGGTCGCCGCCGAACTGGTCACCGTAATTGTGTGCGACGCCGCCCCGCCATCGCTCCACGTGCTGAACACATACTGCGTACCGGCCGCCCCCGCCTGCGTGGTCGCCACGGCGATGGTATGGCTCCCCTGCGTCAGGTTGAGCGTCTGTGGCGCCGTTTGCGCGGCCCCCCCATCCACCGTGAACTGCAGCCCCGCCGGGTTCGTCTGAATGGTAATGCCGGTTACGGATACGAAGTTGGCCGTAACCGTCTCGGCCGCGCTCATTGTCACCGTGGTGGAAGCGCTGCCCGCCGCCGCCACACTCCCGCTCCAACTGCTGAACTGATACCCGCTGGCGGCCGTGGCCGTCAGGTTCA
>JBKQPR010000156.1:0-11100 GCA_052144935.1 Bryobacteraceae bacterium | reverse complement strand
GAAATTTCTGTTTCACGTGAAACAAAACGCTTCCGCCGTACTGCAGCCGGAACACCGCCGGAAAGTACACGCTCCACGGAAACAGCCAGAGCAGGTGATACAGCCAGAAATAAACCCGCGGCACCGTGTTATAGTCCCGCGGATACCGCAAATTCAGAAATCGCAGCACCTGCTCGTTGATGAAGTAAGCCCAGAAAAACCCGTGGTACGCGCCGCGCTCGCTGTGCATCGTGAAATCCAGGTACGGCGGATTCCGCAGTGTCGCCAAAACGTGCCACGGCGCCGCAATTGCGAGGAACAGCGCTCCCCCAGCTATCGGCCGCAGCCGCGCCCAGGTCTTCCTCTCGAAAAGCTGTCCCGTCAAAAAGAGGTACAGTATCCCGATCCCCGCCGGGAACACCGCTCCAATCAGCCCCTTCAGCAGTAGCCCCGCGCCCATCGCCGCCCACAGGGCCATAGCCCACAGCCCCGGCCTCGGCTCGGCCTCATCGGTTGCGCGCATCAAGCTCCACAAGGCCAATGTGATCGACAACGTCACAATCGCATCCGCGATCAGCACCCGCGTGAACAGAAACAGCCCCACCGAAGTCGCCAGCACCAGCCCCGCGTACAGCCCCTCGCGCCGCCCGAACGCCCATGCCGCGAATTGCGCCGTCACCCAGCACAGCAGCACCACCGACAGCGCGATGGGAATTCGCGCCGCCCAGTCGTGTACTCCGAAAACCGCAAACGACGCCGCGATCATCCAGTATTTGAGCGGCGGCTTCTCCAGGTATGCCACCCCGTCCAGACGCGCCGTGACCCAGTCGCCCGATTGCAGCATGTTGCGCGCAATCTGCGCCTGCACCGCATCCACATCGTCCATCAAAGACGGCGGACTCAAGATGCATCCGAAGAAAATCAGCGCCGCCACCGTGGCCACTACAAGTTGGTAGCGAGCGCTCCAAACGGTGTCTGCCGCACGGTGTCCGGAGGCGGAACGATCTCCACCTTCCATCGATTCATCCACAGGAAGAGCGTCAGCAGACCCCATAAGTGATATCCCGCATTGATGCGCCTCTCCATATGATCGCGTATCAGTGCCTGGATCGCGCGGGCATCGAAAATTCCCGTTGCCTCCACCGCTTCGGGCCGCAGCGTGTCCATCAGCAGTCCCCGCAGCACGCCCCGGAACCAGTCGTGCGCGGGGATGTCGAATCCCGTTTTCTTGTGCTGCAACACCGCCTCCGGCAACTTGTCCCGCATCAGTTCCCGCAGAATAAACTTCTGTTGAAAGCCCCTGATCTTCAACCGCGCCGGCAGCCGCGCCGCAAAATCCACAATCCGCGGATCCAGGAACGGCGGGCGCACCTCCAGCGAGTGCGCCATGCTCATCCGGTCCGTCTTACATAGAATGTCGTCCGCCAGATAGTAACTCTGGTCGACCCGCAGGTACCGCTCCACGCCGCGCTCTTGGATGCCCAACCGCGCCACCAGTTCCCGCAGCCCGTGGCCGCCCGCGCCCCGGCAAATCTCCCGCCGCTGCTCGTTCGAAAAGGTCCCGTTCCAGAAAAAGTGCGCCTCGTCCGGATCCAGCCAGCTCCCCTCGATCCAGCGTTTCAGCTTATACTCCAGGCTGATCTTCTCGTCCGAGACCGGCATATACCGCTCCAGCGCGCCCCCCATCAACCTCCGCAGCCCGCCCGGCACCAGCCGGAACGGCCGCGCCAGCCGGTCCGCCATGTACGTCAAATATCCGCCGAATAATTCGTCCGCGCCCTCGCCCGATAGCGCCACCGTCACGTGCCGGCGGCTCATCCGCGACAGGTACCACACCGGCAGCGCGCCCGCGTCCGCGGTCGGTTCGTCGGAGTAGTAGGCGAAGTCCTCAATGGCCGCCCGCAGCTCGACATCCGGGTTCAGATCGAACTCGTGGTGATCCGTCCCATACACCCGCGCCACTTCGCGGAAATAGGGGCTCTCGTCGAAACTCCGCCCCGCAAACGATACCGAGAACGTCTTCAATCGCCCGCTCGACGCTGCCGCTGCGTAACAGAGGATCGTCGACGAATCGAGGCCCCCCGAGGCCCACACTCCCAGCGGCACATCGGAAACCATGTGCTCCCGCACGGCTTCCCGCAGCAGCCAGTCCAGTTCTTCCTTCGCCGCCCCCAGCGAAATCCGCCGGGGTACCCCCTGGGGTGCCCTCTGGGCCCACTCCGCCGCCGCGCGCGCCCATGCCTCCGTCCGCGCGAGCCCTTGCCGCCATTCCAGAAGGTGCCCCGGTTCCACCTTCCGGATGCCTTCGATCAGTGTCTGCGGCCCGGGAACGTAATTGACCGAGAGATACAAATCCAGCGCCGCCAGGTTCAGCCGCCGGGGCACGTCCGGGTGCTCCAGAATGGCTTTCAACTCCGATCCGAAATAGACATCTTGGCCCGCCCGGTAGTAGTACAGCGGCTTGATCCCCATTCGGTCGCGAACCAGGACCAGCCGCTTCTGTGACTCCGTCCAAAGCGCCGCCGCGAACATCCCCCGCATCCGCGCAAAGCACCGCGTGTCCCACTCCAGAAACGCATGCAGCACGGTTTCGGTATCGCACTGCGAATGAAACCGGTGCCCCATGGTCTCCAGTTCGCGCCGCAATTCCAGGTGGTTGTAAATCTCGCCGTTGAAAGCGATGGCAGTGTCGCCATCGTCGCTGAGAAAAGGCTGGTCCCCGCCGCTCAGGTCGATGATTTTCAGCCGGACGGCACACAGGGTCGCTAGGGATCCTTCCAGGATCCCCTGTTGATCCGGACCCCGATGATACAGCGATTCGACGATGCGCTTTGGCAGGCCGTCGGCCGTGTGCCCGTTGAGACGAGTAAAGCCTGCAATGCCGCACATTCAGATAAGTCCCCGTTCGCTGGCAGCCCGTGAGGGAGCGGTTTTTGCCACAGGCTGCGGAAAACGCCCGGCCGGCCGCCGGACGTCCTCGTCCTCTGTCGGCGGCTGGTCAAGCAGATACCCCATCTTATCCGATTTTCATATCAACCATTCCCCTTGGTCCGGCGTCTAATCTGCGAGACTTAAATCATGAGGTGTACTCTGCGCAAGCTCATGGCAGTTGCTTTCCTCGTTCTGCTGTGTTGCTGCTCCCGTCCCACCCCGCGGGTCGCCCAGGCCGCCTCACCCGGAACCATCCCCACCGCCTCACCCTCCGCCCGCATCAAGCGCGAGATCCGCATTACGGGCACCGTGCAGGCCGTCCACTATTCCAAAGTGCTGGTCCCCGCGATTTACGGCCAGGGCGGCAGCCTCACCCTCACTCACCTGATTCCAAACGGTTCCCGCGTCAGAGAGGGTGACCCCATCGCCGAATTCGATGCCACCCAGCAGGCCGATAACGCCCGCGACGCCCAGGCCAAGTTTGACGACCTCGGCCACCAGGCCGAGCAAAAGCGCGCTCAGAACCGCGCCGACGCCGAAAAGCGCGCCGCCGACCTCAAGCAGGCCGAAGCCGACCTCGCCAAGGCCGAGCTGGAGTTGCAAAAAGGCCCTCTGCTCGCCGAAATCGACCGCCTCAAGAATGAAGCCAAAGCCGAACTTGCCCGCGACCACGTGGCCAGCCTCAAGAAATCCAACGCCGCCCATGATCGCTCCGATGTCGCCGCGCTGAAGTACCTGGAGCTCCAGCGCGACCGCCAGAAAGTGGCCCTCGACCGCGCCCGCAACAACATCCACCTGCTCTCCACCAAAGCCAGCCTGGCCGGCGTAGTTGCCCATCAGAACGTCTCCCGCAACAACTCTATCGGCCACCCCCAGGAGGGCGATCAGCTCTGGCGCGGGCAGGCCATCGTCAGTATCTTCGACCCCTCGGAAATGCTGGTCAACTGCGCGGTCGGCGAACCCGATGGCGCCGCCCTCGTCCCCGGCTCCAAAGCCACCGTCTATCTCGACGCCTATCCCGATCTTTCCTTTCCCGCCCACCTTGAAACCGCCAGTCCCGTGGCATCCTCCGCACTGGGCAGCCCCATCAAAACCTTCTCCGCGATCTTCAAACTCGACCGGTCGGATCCGCACCTGATGCCGGACCTCTCCGCTGCCGTTGTCGTCGAGCCTCCCGCCGCGACCACCGGATCCGCCGGAGGTGGCAATTGAAAGCCGCCGCGGTCCGGCGCATCCGGTTCTGGGTCACGTTTCTGGGCGTTTTGATCCTGCTGGCTGCCGCTTCGACCGGCGTTTACCGCCTCCGCCAGGTGCAGGCCAGCGTGACCCTCCCGGTGGCCCCGGCGCGCAAGGGCGAGTTCCTGGTCATCATCCGCTGCCGCGGCCAGCTCAAGGCCGCTCGCTCCGTCGATGTCTACGTCCCCCTGGTGCCCCAGCCGCGCGTCGCCTGGCTGGCCCCCGATGGCGGCCTGGTCAAGCAAGGCGACCCCATCGTGAAACTCGATTCCAGCGCCACCCAACAGCAGCTCGATCAGATGCAGGCCCAACTCGTCGCCGCGCAGGCCACCCTCGATCAAGCTCTCGCCCAAGCCCGCGTCGATACGGAGCAGGATCGGAGCGACTTCGCCGACTCCCAGTTCACCGTCGAGAAGGCTCGCCTGGAAGCCTCCAAGCAGGAAATCGTGAGCCGTATTCAGGGCGAGGAGAGCAAAATCGACCTGGGCGTGGCGGAGCAGAAGCTCAAGGTCGAAGAGGCCACAGTCGATCTCCACAAAGCCTCGAATGCCTCCAAAATCGCCTCGCTCACGCGCCAGCGGGATAAGGCGCAAGCCGACGTCAACCTGATGAAATCCCGCATCGCGCAGATGGAGATCAAAGCGCCCCTCACAGGCTTCATCGTGTTCCAGCCGAACTATTCGCAGGGCTGGATGAACGCCAAGCCGTTCAAAGTCGGCGACAACGTCTGGCCCGGTGGCGCGCTGGCCGAAATGCCCGACTTGGAGACCCTGCAGATGGATGCCACCGTGGAAGAGACCGATCGCGGCCGCATCTCCATCGGCCAGGATGTCCGCGTGCGTGTCGACGCTCTCCCCGAGCTCACCATGGCCGGCAAGGTCTCGCAAATCTCGCTCCTCGCCGAGCAGAGCTTCGAGTTTCCTCCCACCCGGAGCTTCCGCGCCTACGCCGCCATTCCCCATCCCGATTCGCGCCTCCGCCCCGGCATGAACGCCGGCATGGATATCGTCATCAACCGCATCCCCGGCGCCATCAGCATCCCCTCGAAAGCCCTCTTTACGCGCGCCGGCAAACCCGTCGTGTTCCTCGCCGAATCCAATCGCTACCGTCCCGTGCAGGTCCAGGTGCTCGCCCGCAACCCCGATGAAGTGGCCATCGCGGGCGTCCCCGCCGGCGCCATGATCGCTCTGGCCGACCCCGACAAAAAGGAAAAGAAACCATGAGGATGCGCCTCATTCTGGCAGTTGGATTACTCGCGCTCGCCGGACTTGGCGCCTGGGGCGGCCGCCGCCTGGTGCGCGCCGCCACCACTCAGTCCGCCTCCGAAATTCCCACCACCCGGATCAAGAAAGGCCGCGTGACCATCACGGTCTCCGCGCGTGGCGAACTGCAAGGCGGCAACTCCGAGATGCTCACGGTCCCCATGGTCGGCGGCGGTCCCGTCGCCATCACGTATCTGCGTGAACCCGGCGAGTTGGTCAAGCCCGGCGATGTCGTCGCCGAGCTCGATGTTACGCAGCAGGAGTACAACCTGCGCGAGGCCCAAGCCGACCTCGCCGAGGCCCAGGCCAAGGTCGCGCAAGCCGGAGCCGACGCCGAGGCCAGCGAGGAAGAAACCCGCTACCAGCTCCTCTCCGCCCAGGGCGATGTCAGACAGGCCGAGCTGGACGCCCGCAAGAATCCGCTCCTCCCCGCCATTCAGGCGCGCCAGAACCTGATTGCGCTGGAGGCGGCCAAGAATCGCGAGCGCCAGGCCGAGCAGGATCAAATCAACAAGAAGGCCACCGCCGTGGACGGCATCGCCATCCAGAAAGCCGCCGAGAACAAAGCCAAAGTGACCGCCGACACGGCTCAGCGCACCATCGATAGCCTGACTCTCAAGGCCAAAACCGCCGGTTATGTCAACATCCAGCAGAATACCAATTTGAACATGATGTACTGGGGCATGCAGTTACTGCCTTTCCAGATGGGCGATAACGTCAACGCCGGCATGGCGGTCGCCCAGATACCCGATCTGAAGAGCTGGGAAGTAAGCGCCAATGTCGGCGAGTTAGACCGTGGCCATCTGAGTATCGGCCAGAAAGTCACTGTGAAGGTCGTGGCTCTCGCCGGCCAGCAGTTCTCCGGCCACGTCAAGAACATCGGAGGCACCTCCGGCACTCCCTGGGACCGCCACTTCGAATGCCGCATCGCCCTCGACGAGCCTTCGCGCGATTTGCGGCCAGGAATGACCTCCAACTTAGTAATTACCGTCGAAACTCTTCAGAATGTCACGTGGCTGCCTTCCCAGGCTCTGTTTGAGAGCGACGGCCGCACTTATGTCTTCCAGCAAACGCCCAAGGGCTTCATGCCCCACGACGTGACTCTGGTCCGCCGCAGCGAAAGCCAGGCCGTGATCGCGGGCCTCCCCGAAGGAACCGTCGTGGCCATGTCGAACCCCGACCAGTCCAACAAGACCGCTGCTCCGGAATCCGGCGCCATGAAGGCCCTCCAGCAATGATCCTGCGCCTTTCCGACATCGCCCAGGCGCTTGCCAACCTGCGCGCCCAGAAGACCCGCACCCTGCTTACGGCGCTAGGCATCGTCTTCGGCGTCGGCTCGGTAATTGGCATGCTGGCGATCGGCTCGGGAGCCAAGGAAGAGTCCCTGCGCTTCATCGAGCAGCTCGGCGTGCGCAACGTGCTCATCGATTCCCGCCCGGCCAATAGCCAGGAGGAGTTCCAACAGCGCCGCCGCTCCTCGCCCGGCCTCTCCGAACGCGACGTGCGCATTCTGCAGGCCAACATCGAAGGCCTCGAAACCATGTCCGCGCGCCGCACCATGCACCCTGCCCGCGTGCTTCCCAAACCCGCCCGCGACGTGCCCGAGCTGTATGGCGTCCGCCCGGCTTATAGCGTCATCCATAGCTTTCACCTGGCCGAAGGTAAGTTCTTCGACGACTCCGACGACGCCGCCAGCGCCACGGTATGCGTGCTGGGAGAAGGCGCCAAAGTCAACTTATTAGGTTACGCTCCCGCGGTGGGTAAGACGATCAAGCTGAACGATGCCTGGCTGACTGTGGTTGGCGTTCTCACCGAGCAGCTCATGGCCGGGTCGCAATCCAGCGGCGGCCAGATGCAGGATATCAATAACATCGTCTATATCCCGCTGAATACCTTGCAATATCGCTTTTGGGACCAGAGCTTCGCGAATCTAAAGGACGACCTGGACGGCATCGAGCTGCGCCTCAAACCCGATGCCGACAGCATCGAAGTGGCCAAAGTCGTGACTGCCGTCCTAAACTCGACCCACCACAACACCCAGGATTTTACGGTCACGATCCCCGCCGCCCTGCTCGCCCAACAGCAGCGCACCCAGACGATTTTCACCTATGTCATGGTGGCGATCGCGGCCATTTCGCTCCTGGTAGGCGGCATCGGCATCATGAATATCGTGCTTGCCACGGTGCTGGAGCGCACCCGCGAAATCGGCATTCGCCGCTCCATCGGCGCGCGGCGCTTCGATATCGTGAGGCAGTTTCTCACCGAATCGGTTCTGATCTCGGTGGGAGGCGGCCTCTTGGGCATCGGCTTCGGATTCTTCCTGGCCTGGTTGATCGCCCGCACGGCCGAGTGGAAAACCATCGTGACCACCGCGTCGGTAGTGATTGCCTTCGGGGTGTCGGTAGCGGTAGGCGTAGTCTTCGGGATCTACCCCGCCGTGAAGGCCTCGAGAATCAACCCGATTGACGCCCTGCGGTACGAATAACTCTAAGGCCGCTACTGGGGCACGTGCAGACGGGTGCGCGACACTCGGTGACTGAGCCGCGACACTCGGTGACTGAGCCGCGACACTCGGTGACTACTGTGAGACCGCCGGTCAAGTACTTTGTTTTCAACACCGGCATAAACCCTGAAAAATGCCGTGAAACGCGAAAGCCGCGGCAGATTTGGCGGTCTCGCTCCGTTCCATCCGGCCCGCCGGAGGCCCCGCTGAGCCGCGACCGGAGGGAGCGGTTGGCTTTAAGGTTCGACCGTCTCGAAAACAGCCATGGCATCCCCCTGATCGTCGACGACATAGCGAATGGCCGCCGAGACATGTTCCGGCTTCCATAGCCATCGCGTGCTTCCATGCCGTGCCCAACGCTTGCGAGTGGGTTCATCCAGCCCGGTCTGGTTCAGACACCGGCTGGCGTACGGCTTGACATCATTCATGACCCTCTCGGGGCGAGTCTCGGTTTCGACAACCAGGTGAACGCGGTTGGTACGCACATGGGCGGCCAGCAGCGCCCAGCGCCGTTGTCGGCACCGTTCCCGCAATGCGGCCAGTACCACCTCCCGACGGGTTCTATCCATGCCATACGCCCGCTGGTCCATCTTCTGACATTCCGCCACCACTCGCTTCGGATCGGCTTCGAGCAGGCGGCTCCCTGGCAAATTGTGCGCTCGATCCACAGAACCAGATGCGTCGCCGTGCAGGTGGCAGCCGTAACAAGCAAATGTAATCAGATAGACCACAACGTCGGTATCGGGTCAGGCCCCGACCGCTCCCTATGGTCGCGGCTCAGCTTGGCCTCTTGCCAGCCCTGGCCCCCTCAAAACGTAAATCGCGAATCGAACTCAATGCGCCGGTTGTTCGCCGTCCCGCCCCCGCCTCCGCCTATCCCGCCGCCTCCGAAGCCCGTATTCACGGTGGTCGCGTCGAGGAATTGCGGTGACGTAATCACCCCCTGGTAGCCGGCCGGGTTGAAGTGGTTCAGGATGTTGGTGATGTTCACCCCGATCGTCAAGTTGAACCGGTGCTCGGTGGTGCCCCCGCCCATTCCACCTCCGCGCCCGCCACCCGGTTGCCCCATTTGCATCGCGCCGCCGCCGCCACGGCCGCCACCCCCACCTCCAGGTCCGCCTCCGGGCCCACCGCCTCCGGGCCCGCCGCCTCCAGGCCCGCCGCCTCCTCCACCGGGCCCCGCCCCACGGCCCGCCACGGGGCCGAAGCCGAACACGCGGTAGACCCGCACGTTGACCGAGACCAAGCCGGCCATGGTGAGGTAATTGCGTGGAACCAGGTTCGCCGGGTTGGCGACGCTGTAGTTGGTGGTGAATGCGCCGGCGCGGGAACATACCACGTCCCCATTGGTGCCGATGAAGCCCGCCGCGCACGAGCCGGCCGGAGCGAAGGCCGCCCGCGCGTTTTCGAGCGTATCGCCGTACAGATCCTCGCCCACCAGAACATCGTAAGGCGCGCCCGAGCGGAGGGTGATAAAAGGCGCCAGCCGGATCGCCGCCGGCGCCAGGACCGAGCCGAATAACTGGAAATTATGCCGCCGGTCGAGCGCCGACCTCCCGTAATCCTGCATGAAGTCGTACGGGTTGGTGGGCGTCGAAGGTAGATCTTTGGCGTAAGTGAGCTGGTAATTGGCGTACATCGACACGTTCTTGTTGAAACGCGTGTTCAAGGTAGCCATCAGGATGTTCTGCCGCAAAATCCCGCCTGACTCGTATTCAAACAGATTGCCCGCGGAATACCCATAGGGAAAGACGCCATTAGCGGGACCGAGGGGCAGCAGCGGGTTAAAGGTCCCGGGCAACGGCGTGTTAGTCGGCACGGTTTGCAGGTAATGCTCGGCGTGCGTATTCGTATAAGTGACCGACGCAGTCGTATTGCGCGGCAACTGCCGTTCCACCCCGATCGCGCTTTGAATGCTGTAATCCGCCCGCAGCTTCGGGTCTACATAATAAATGCTGTTTTGCCCGGAGCTTAGCGTCGAAAGCGGCGGAATGTTCGAAAGATAGAAATCCGGATTATAGACTGTGTACTGTGTCTGGGTATGTCCGTTGTTCAGGGCCGCCTGCTCGTAAGAACCCAATCCCACTCGGTCGTAGAATATCCCCGCCCCGCCGCGGATCACGGTCTTCTGCCGGCCGTTTTTGCCCGATCCGGGCGCCCAGGCGAAGCCCAGCCGCGGCGCCCAATCGCGGTGGTCGCTGTCGAGGGTCTGCACTTCGTAGCGCAGTCCCAGACTCAGCGTGAAATTGCTCTTGAGGCGCAAGTCGTCCTGCACGAATGGCGCCGCGTCGTAGCGCGTCTTGCTGATATACGGCACCCCCGCCTGGATGGTGAACCGGGAAGGGCCGCCGCCCAGCGCCTGGATCTGGGCCGCGGTGAATCCGGCCTTCTGCAGCGTCAGGTTCCTCTGGTATTGCTGGAGGGAAGTCAGCAGCTCCGTCTCTTCGTTGCCGTTCTGGTCGGACACGATCTGGTTGGCGGCACTCAACACCGGCTCATCGCCGCCCAGGAAGGTGAACGCGCCGTTAAAGCCCTGCGGGTTATTATTCTGATCGCTATCCCTCCGCAGGCGCACGCCGAATTTGATGGTCTGCTTCCCCTTCGACTGACTGGTGTAGTTCTGCAGCTCGAAGTGATGCGAGCGGTCGAATGTATTCCCAATCCCGTTGCCGCCGGTGACGAACGAGTTTGCCACATTGACTTGCGGCGTCTCGTTGCCCGACGACCGGCTCCAGTTGCGGTAATACTGAAAGCGGGTTTCGTTCACCGTCCGGGCGTTCAGAACGGCCGTCTCGGTAAGCATCAAATTCTGCGCGTCGCCCGAGTTGTCGTAAGCCAAAGTAGAGTAAGGTGAAGGCAGGCGATACCCGCCCAAGCCGGCATTGTCGCTCGACGACATACGCTCCTCGAAGCGCGCGGTCAAGGTGTTATTTGTGCTTAACTGGTAGTCGATGCGCGGCGTAATGGTGCGGTTCATCTGGGGTGTCACTACCGCCGTGTTCACGGGCGAGGGCTGCAGCGTGGAAGGATCCAGGTAAACCGCATTGGTGATGGCGTTGTTGGTAATACTTGGATCCGGCGCATTCCGGCCTCCCCGGAGGCCGCCAAACGCCGTGTTGACAGGCGCTGGGTGCGTATTGTAGAATTCCGCCAATTCCTAACCTTCGGTTAGGAATTCGCGAAATGCCG
>JBKQPR010000155.1:0-8842 GCA_052144935.1 Bryobacteraceae bacterium | reverse complement strand
GCCGCCACCTGACGGGTGAAGATGTTGGCGCTCACCAGAATGGCCCCCATCCCCGCCGCCAGCGCCGCGGGCAGGTTGTTCTCCGTGCCGGTCATCATGTTGAGCTTGGGAAACTCCTTGACGTTGGCCGCATAGCTTTCGGCGTTGCCGGTAGAGTCCTTGATGCCCGCCAGATTGGGGTAGTGTTCCAGTTTGTGCAACAACTCGGGTGAGATGGAGATGGCGCTCATAGCCGGGTAATGATAGAAATGCACGGGAAGCCGGGTGGCCTCCAGCACCTGCGAGCAGTAGCGCGCGAGGCCCTCCACGCTGGGGTTCTTGAAATAGAAGGGCGGCATGCACAACACGCCGTCGGCCCCATTGGCGCCCGCGTGGGCCAGCAATTCCAGGGTCTCCGGCAGATTGGGCGTGCCCACCTGCACCAGCATTTGCATGCCGGCCTTATGCTTGAGGGCCACCTCGGCCACTTTGTTCCGTTCCGCCACGGAAAACGACGGAAACTCGCCCGTGGTGCCCAAGACCAGCACGCCATCGGCGCCGCGGTCTTTGAAGTAAGCGAGCATGTCGCGGTAAGCGCCGTCGTCGAACTTGCCCTTGCTATCGCAGGGCGTGACAGCGGCCACATAAAAGCGCGGAGCGGGCCGCGAAGAAGCGCCCGAATCCGCTGCCCTCACTGCGGCTGCGGAGGCGGCGGCGCCCACCGCGCCCAGAAAAATTCGCCGGCTGGTTTCCATTTCTACCCTCCTCGGTGATACCAATACTACACCGAAGAGGGTTCGGGGAAAAGGGGGTGCGCCTGGCGGGACAGGCATTCAGCCTGGCGGGACTTCGGCCACGGGCCGTCAACCCTCCAGCAGCCCGTGCGAGGCCATCCATTGCAGGCTGGGCCCCAGCAACTCGCGGGCGTATTCGACGTTCAGGGCCTCCGCGATCTCCTCGTGGCTGCGCGTCCCGTCCAGCAGTCCGGCCAGGCGCCGGCCGACCTCGTCCAGTCTCATATTGAAGTGGCACGCGCTGGTCACTTCGTGCGAACAGGCCGCCTGATAGCGCACCAGGCGGCTGGCCCGCGGCCGTTCGGTGACGCTGTCCTGGCACGGAAAATCGAAGACATGCAGATCGACGAAGCCGGCAATCGTCAGCTCGGTACGCGATTTCGCTGAGGGCCTCCACGCCGCCCGCGTAGGGCACCAGATCTTCAAACGGCAGCGGCAGCGGATGGACCTCGCCGAGCGCGAGGGCCACACGGGCGGCGGCTTCGTTGGCCGGTGTGATGCACACCCCGCGCGCCCCTTCGATCTGGCCGTTCTCCAACCGGCGTGCCGGCGCTGAAAACAGAAATTCCCGCATCTGTTCCGGAGAGATCTGGCGGCGGAGCGGCCTTTCCGCCCGGCAGAGCAGCGTCTGGCGGAAGCGCCGCGCTTTCAGAAAGTCCAGGTACTGCTCGCGCTCGACGAGATCTCCCTCGAACCCCGCGAGCGCCCCGGTGGGGTCGAACATCTCGTGCGGCTCGGCTTCCCCCAGGTATTCCAGGCCATGGCGCCTCGCGGCGGCGGCAAACTCGTGGAAATAGAAACGCTGGTTGCACTCGGCCAGCTCGTCGTGATACAGGCCGCCATCGTCTCGATCGAGGAGCAGCTTCACCTCGTGATCCCGCAGCGCCTGCCAGGGCGCGGAAAGCAGGCGCACCCGCTGCAGGAATTCCAGAAACTCGCGCGCCTGGCGAATGCGCTCCGCGGTGCTTTCCGCGTGGCGTGTGCGATAGAGCAGCATCTCCCGCAGCATCTGGCGCACATGGCCGCCGGGCTGCGCGTTGTAGCTGACGAATGCGATTCCCTCGGGCGCCAGGCGCTCACGGCAAACCGCCAGCAGGCGTTCGCGCACATCTTCGGGGACCCACGAGTACACACCGTGCGCCAGAATGTAATCGAACTCACCCCACGCGGCGCCGATCTCGCGCAGGTCGGCCACGCGCAGAGCGAGGTTATCCAGGGCCAGATCGGCGGCCATGCGCATTCCCGCTGCGACCGGGCCGGAGGCGAGGTCGACGCCCACGAAGCGGCTGGCCGCGAGCGCGTAGGCCATGGGGATGAGGTTGCCGCCATCGCCGCACCCAATCTCCAGGACGCGGCAGCCCGCCAACGGCGCCGGTTCCATGCCGAAGAGCTTGCCCACCGCTGCCAGCCGGTCGGGATGCGTTTGCGGCCGCGGAAAAGTGGGGTAGGGAATCAGGTCGTAAGGATTCGCGGCCATGGACCTATTATGGCTTGCGGCTGGCGGCACGCCGCGGATTCTCCCCGGCACGGCCGTGGCTGCTTGGCCGCGGATCGCACACCACCGCTGCCGGATAGTTTTCGAAGAAAATGGCGCGCGTCAGGGGGCTGCGCCGGGCCGGCGCGAACCAGCCGTGCCGCCTGTCCATCCAGCCGGTTCCCCTCATAGAGGCGCGCGCAGTCCCTCCTGGGGTCCTCGTTGGGACGCCTCTTCCGGCAACTCCTCGCGGGCCGGGCGCGAACCATCACGCGCCGGCAAGCGACGGCTGGGGGCGCCCTCTGGGCCCGTCCCCAGCGGGCATCCCACCCCGGATAGTCCGCCCCTCGTTTACCGGTCGCTGACGAAGTTCAAGGTGATACTGGTCTCGGTCTCCACGGGATGCCCGTTCAGCATCGTGGGCCTGTACTGCCATTGCATGACCGCGTCCACAGCCGCCTTTTGCAGCAGCGGGTGACCCTTCATTACCTTCACGCTCTTCACCCTTCCATTGGCCCCGATGGTGGCGAGCAGTTCCACGGTTCCCTTGGCGCCGGCACTCCTGGCCAGCGCGGGGTACTCGGGGTTCTTACGGTAGATCAACTGGGCCGTCTGCACGTCGCCGCCTGTGATCGCCGGGGACTGCTTGGGCGCGGACGACGCGTCGCCCTTCCGGGGCGCTGGCGGCAGCGCCGTGGGACTGACCCCCGCCAGCTTCAGGGCGGCATCGGAAGCCGCCACGCTTTGGCCGCCGCCCACCGTGGGGGCGTCGGGAAGCGCGATGTCGTCGGAGGCCACCGGGCGCAGCCGCGCGGAGAGGGACGCGGTATTGAAGGGCCTCAAGGGCGCCGCTGGGCTGGGCTGCGCCACGGCGGCGGGCTCGGTCTCGGTGGAAGGCGTGGTGGGCGGCGCCGTGTTGGGCGCCGGCGTGTTGGGCGCCGCTGTGTTGGACCCCGCCGGAGCGTTGGGTGAGGCGTTGGGCAGGCCGTTAGGCGTGGGAGGCTTGGCCGCCGGGTTCTGCGCGGCTGGGGTTTGAGAATCCGGCGGCATGGGCGAAGGCCGCGTACGCAGCACGCGCACCGACTCGCTGGCGGTCTTGGCGTTGTCTTTGCCCGATACCTCCATGCGGAACACCACATCGCCGGTCACCGGCAAATACTCGATCCTGCCGTTGCGAAGCTGGGCCAAGTCCATGTCCACGTTCTCGTGCTGCTCACCATCGACGATCGAGAGCACGGCGCGGCTGGCGTTGCGGATCGCGCTGGAGTCGTTATTCCACGTCAGCAGCAGCTCACTGCCGGTGCGTTCCACACGCAGCGCCAAGGGCGATGTGTCCTTCCCGGTGAGCCCCCCGGTCAGGGTTGTGCGGTGGAATACCCCCGGATAGACGAATAGAATCCCGCTGAGCAGCAGGGGGAAAATCGCGCCCACCGCGAACCAGATCAGCTTGCTGCCGCCGTGGGCGCGGGCCGGCGCCGCCGGGAGCGCGATGGCGGTATCTTCGACGGGGGCTTCCGGCTCCACGCCATTCTCGACCGCGGCGAGGGGCGGTTCCACCGCCGGCGTGGTTTCGCGCGCTTCGGCGGCCGCCTGCGCGGATCGCTGCGCCACCGGATGCACGGCCGGCTGGGACAGGGGCTGCGCCACCGGTTGGGGCAGGGGCTGCGCCGCGGGCTGGGGCAATGGCTGCGCCACGGGCTGGGGCAGGGGCTGCGCCACCGGTTGGGGCAGGGGCTGCGCCACCGGCTGGGGCAGGGGCTGCGCCACCGGTTGGGGCAATGGCTGCGCCACCGGTTGGGGCAATGGCTGCGCTACCGGTTGAGGCTGGGGCTGCGCCATCGGCTGCGCGGACGGAGGAGGCGCCGCTTCGGCGGCCAGAGGCGGCGCCACCACGGCGATCTCTCTGCGCGGGGCGATCGGCACGATCTGCGCCCGCACCACCGGCTTGGGCGCGGCGGGAGCAGCGGGTGTATTGGCCGCCGGATCCACGGCATCCGCCAGATGCTTCGAGGGCGCCAGTTGCGCCGAACGGAAGGGGAACTCCAGATAGCTGGCCTCGCTGTGAATGGCGCCGCCTTCGCGGATGAAGATTCCGGCGGCGCTGGCCTTGGTGGCATAGGGGCGGATCACCAGCGCCACCTGGTGCGGCTCCGGGAAGCGCGATTCCATCAGCGCCAGATCGTCGGCGTCCAGCGAAAGCCCTTTCCGCGTGTGGCTGCGGAAAAAGCCCACCGGGCGCAGTCCCGAGCCGCCGCGTTGCGCCAGCGCCCGATCCAGGCGCGCCATGTCGGTATCCGACAGCCGGTATAGGGGTCCCCGCGTATAATCGCATGGCACCAGGTCGTACTCGGCCACCGAAAGCGCGGTGGGTTCGCCTGGCTCCGGTTCGGGATCCACGCCGCCCCACAGGACGCCGCCGATTTCGGAGCCGCGAGAGCTCACGGAACGGAAGTTTTCCACGGCTTCGCGTTCCAGCCGGTCGATCAGAAGCAGAGGAAGCCGCACTAAGACCGGCTTTTGCGGAACCTCCCATGTGTAGAATGGCGAGATGGAAGGCGCCGGGTCGAAGCGCTCTGCGCGCGCAGCCGAATCAATCATCATGGTCCTCCGTGTCACGATCATTTTACGCGAATATCGCGCCGATTTCACTGGATTTCTGGGGTCAGTTATCCAAAATTAGCAATAGATTTCTATCCCTGGTACTTCATTGATAACGGTTAGGTTATGTGGATATTAACTTTGGATAGCAAGCGTTAGTTAGCGGCATTTATGCTAGTAATTTCCGCAGTATATCTCCTATAATTGTGGCCAGGATGAGGACGTGCCTGCTGTGCGAGAAACCGCTTAGCCGCATCTGGCTGGGTGCCGGCGAGGATTTCTGCTCGCGCGAGCACCGCAACCAGTACCGTCTGCGCCGCGGCATGGACCGGCTGCTGGAGGCCAATAAGGTCGCCAGCTTGATGCGCCGCCGCGAGAATCCCAAGCCGCTTGCGCCGCTCCGCGAGATGGGAGAAACGGGCATTCCGCGCCGGGGATTCTTCGAACCGCAATTCGCCCGGCCGGCGGAAGCGCCCCTGCTGCCGGAGATTTTGAACCGCGCCGGAACCGCCCGACGCTCGCTGGTATTGGTGGGCGAGACGCACTTCGCGGATGGGCCGGTGGATCGCCGGCCGAAGCCGCTGCCGGCGCGGCACGAAGCCGAAGCGCCGCGTTTGGCGCTCGGGCAGACGGCCCCCGAGATCCCCGCCCGCCGCGTGCGCCAGGCGGTGCACATCGTGGCGGCCGGCCCGGCGCACGCCTCCGCGCGAACGCCCGGCGGCGTCGAAAACGGAACACGGCAATTACGCCATGCCGGTATCCTGTGGTATAGCGCCGAGCGGCTGCACCTGGACCCCCAGCGTCACGTGACTCCAGCGGTTTTTCACGCCTTCCACGAGCCGCACGGCCACCGCCCGGCGACGGTTTCGGGACCGCGGGGCTACAGCTTGCGTGTCTCGCTGGGAGCGGGCTTCCGCATACAGGCAACGCGCCTGCGCGGGCTCAAGGTGGATCTGCCGCAGCCGCAAGTTCCGGAAAGCCGCCGCGAGATGCAGTTGCACAGCCATTCGCCGAGCGGCCGCCCGGTGCCGCAGCCGGCCTCCGGTCCGGCCCTCCTGCTGGCGGTTCCCGGCATTCCCGCCCTCGAGTGGGAGGATCCCGAGGCTCGCATGGAGTGGCCCGGCCTTCTCTCGCCCTGGGGGTGCCCTCCGGGGTGCCCTCAAGGCCCGGTCCCGCACCAGGGACCCGAGTTGGCGGTCCGTTCGCACGGCGAGGTTTGGACCGGATTCCGAGCGGCCTTCCCGCCGCCCATCCGGCACGGCGGGCGCGACCAGGCCCGGCCGCGAATGCGGATCCTCGGTCCCGTCGGACTCCCGCCTGCGGTGCGCGCCGCCACGGTGCCGATCGGCTGCGTGGCCGATGGCGTCGACTCCCGGCCGGGCGCTCCGCCCGAAAGCCGCAGCAGCGTCGAAGAGCGCTTCGACGCCGGCTGGAAGAACTGGACGGGAGGCTTCGCCAACTGGACCGTGGACGCCGCCGGCGCCCGCACCGGCGCCCTGGCGCTCTTTACGCCTTCCATGGAGTGGCGCGATTACGAAATCGAATTCTTCACCCGCATCGAGAATCGCAGCGTGACCTGGGTGTACCGCGCGGCCGGTCTGAACGACTACTACATGGCCGCGCTGACCGCGTTGCCCGGAAAAGGCTACGCCTTCACCCGCCGCACCGTATGGCGCGGCAAAGCCGGCGCCGCCTCCACCGCGCCACTCAGCGTTCTGCCCAATCCCAAGAGCGCCTACCTGATCCGCATGCGGATCGCGGGCAATCAATTCTCGCTTTCCATCGACGGGCAATTGGTCGAGACCTGGACAGACACCCGCCTCTCCTCCGGCGGGGTCGGATTTATGGGCGCGCCGGAAGACCGGGCGCGCATCTACTGGGTCAGGTTTTATCCCGGCCCGGCCAAGGAGTTCTCACGCACATGAGCACCACAGCTATCAAAATCTCTAAAGTACAGACTCTCCGCCCGGCCGAAGCCGAAGGCGAAAGGAATACCGGCGCCGGCTACCTGGCGCGCGCCGTCGCGCTGCACCTGGCAGGGAAGCGTGAGGAGGCCCTCAAGCAATTGCAGCGCGCGGTGGCCGGGGGCGAGGTCTCCGCGGAGATCTACCGCGCCATGGCGCACATCCAGTTTGAGATGGGGGACTATAAGGAGGCCGGCCGGACCTACCGCACCCTCACCCAACTGAAGCCGCAATACGCCATGGGCTGGTTCAACCTGGCGGTTTGCCTGGAGCGGCTGAGCGCCTGGGACGACGCCGCCGAGGCCTTCCGCAAAGCCGCCTCGCTCGACCCCAAGCACGTGGAAGCGCACCTGGGCCAAGGCGTGTGCAATCTGCGCCTGGAAGACCCCAAGACCGCCCTGGTCTCCTTCGAGCGCTGCCTGGAACTGGCGCCCGATCATGAAGACGCGCTCTTCGGCAAGGCGGCCGCCTTGCAGTCGCTGGGCCACGGCGACCAGGCCAGCGGCCTGTACGAGCGCATTCTGGCCGGCAATCCGGAGTCCGAGGAATCGCTCTCGAACCTGGTGCTGATCGGCATGGCCCGGCAGGACTTCGACATGGTGCGCGAGTATTCCGAGCGGCTGCTCGATCTGCGGCCGGAATCCACCGTGGCGCTGGAGGGCCTGGCCGCGTGGGCCTCCGCCGCCGGCGAACACGCCATGACGGCCAAGTTCTGCACCCTGCTGGTGTCCGCCGTGCCCACCCACTTCGAGGGTTGGTTCAACCTGGCGCTGGCCCACCA
Organism: Bryobacteraceae bacterium; assembly: GCA_052144935.1. Classification (GTDB taxonomy): domain Bacteria; phylum Acidobacteriota; class Terriglobia; order Bryobacterales; family Bryobacteraceae; genus JOPF133. Next base: position 1,252 of record JBKQPR010000155.1, on the reverse strand, counting down.
GAAATCGGGCCGCTGGGAGCAGGCCGCCGAAGCCTACGAGGAAACCATCAAGCTGCGACCGCAATCCTCCGAGGCGTTCACCAACCTGGGCATCGTGCGCGAACAGACCGGCGATTGGAAAGGCGCGCGTACGGCCTATGAGCGCGCCATTCAGGCCAACCCCGACGCGCTGGCGCCGCTCTGGAACGTGGCCTTGCTGCTGGAACATTCCGGCCAGCCCGAAGAGGCCGAGCGGTGGTATAAGACCGTCCTGGAGCACGCGCCCAAAGAAGAGGAGGCGCGCTTCCGCCTGGGCTACCTGCGGCTGCATCGCCAGGATTTCCGCGGCGCCGTGGAGGCCTTCGAGGCCTGCCTGAAATACCGGCCGCAGTGGCCGGATGCGCAAGCCAATCTGGCGCTGGCGTACTCCGGGCTGGGCGAGCGCAACATGGCCGAGCGGCTCTACGAAAAGATGCTGGATGCCGATCCCAAGTGCCTGGACGCCCTGCGCGGCCTGGCGGCGCTGGCGATTCAAACTTCCGACAACGAGGCCGCCCTGGAACTGCACGTGCGCCTGATCGACCTGGGCGAGCGCACCCCCGAAGTGCTCTACAACGCCGGCTTGCTGTATGAGAAGGACGACCAGCTCGACAAGGCCCTCAAGCTCTACCGCGACGCCCTGGCGCAGCAGCCCGAGATGCCCGAAGCGCTGTTGAACCTGGGCCGGATTCTGGAAACCAGCGGCAAATCCGACGAAGCGCGGGCGTGCTGGACCAAGGCTTTGGAATCCGAGCCGGCCCTGGCGCAGGGGTATTTCGGGCCGGCGATAGAATAACGGAAGAGCGGGCAGGCCGCATCCTGCCGAGCGGCTGCCGTGTTGTTGCGAGACATGCCGGTTGCGCAAACGGCAACATCAGGCTGTCATGCCTCATGCAGTTTCCGGAAAGCCCACATATCCGGCCAATCTCTGCCTATTTTTCCGGTGCGCCGAGGTTGCGTGCTATTGCGAGAATCTTGGTGAGACGGTTGGTGACGCGGTCAAGGCAGCGGCGGGGAGCACCGTCCGGCAAGGTGCGCCGGAACATCTCGACGAGGTGCTGAGTGGTCCGCAAGGAGTCCACTACTCCGTCCAAGCCGGCGCGGGCAGAGGCGACCTGGGTTTTCGGCTGAGGCGCGAGATGGCGGGGCTCGGAGCGAGCCGCATGAAATTCCCGTTGCAAATCGGTCAAAGCGATATCGAGGTACAACATGGTCATCTCGGGCGAGGCGTGAC
>JBKQPR010000154.1:0-12966 GCA_052144935.1 Bryobacteraceae bacterium | reverse complement strand
CGCCCTTCTTGATCTTCAGCGATACATCCCACAACCTCGTTAGGTCATACCAGACACTACCGGCAACTCGTTCTACAGCCGTGACTTGCTCATCCGTTCCGCTATATCTTGTAAACTCCCGCTAGTGGCGGCCAGCGTGGCGTGGTTAAGACGATTTGCGTTTGGTCCGGCGGAATGGCTGTGGCGGGTTCTCACTTACGGCCGCATACGCGAGCCTCCATCGCTCCCATCGCCAACGTAGAGCTTCGCGCGGCGCAGCCTCCTGGTCTGGCATCGATCCGTACCGGCGGCGCAGCGCTATGGCGATTACTGCCGCACAGTCGACGGCGCCGCGGGGCATGTCCCAGAGAGAGAAAGTCGGGTCGGGCCTGCTCTACACCCTCTGCTCACCGCCAACGGTCCCGTAGAAGATCGTACGCGCCGCGAGACCCCCAGTTCAAGAGGGCGGTGTCCGGAAATGCGAAGCCGAAGGGCGTATACTCGAATCGCGAGGGAGGTGCAATCCCATGCGCGAACGCCGCCGATATTTCCACGAGATCCCCGCTTTCGACGGCTCCTGAGATCTGGGTGTCCATCATGGCATGACGGCCGACGCCATTGGCGGGAGCCGCGAGCGGTGTCTGTCGCCAGGCGCTCGGCGGGCGTGTCCTCCTGGAAATGCGAGCGAACGATCTCCGGCACATCTGCCAGGATTCACGTGGTATATAGCTAAGATACCGATGCGCATACGAAAACACGCGTCGTGGGCCGCGGCCGCCGGCGCCGCGAGTGCGCTCGCCTGCGCCATGGCGCAACCGGGCGGAGGGTATCCCGCGCACTGGTGGACGCCGGTTCCCGCCGAGTCGGCGCCCGCCTGGGAGATACTTCCACAAGCGGCCAAGCCCGGCCAGGTAATTCTGTCCAAGAGGAACGAACTCGGAATCCTCTCCAACTTTGCCGCCACTCCGTTCACCCTTCGCGGCAAGCGCTACGCCAGCGTGGAGGGGTTTTGGCAGATGATGCTCTATCCGGAATCGCCAGGCGACCCGCGCGCGAGATCTCCCGGGATCGCCTGGCCGCACACCCGCGAAGAGGTCGCGCAGATGACGGCGTTTGAGGCCAAGGATGCCGGGACGGCCGCCGAAGAGAACATGCGCAAGATGGGGATCGACTGGGTGACTTTCGAAGGTAAGCGGTTCCGTTACCGGTCGAAAAAGAAGGGCGTTCATTACCGCCTGATCCTGGGAGCGATGCGGGCAAAGTTGGAACAGAATCCGCAGGTGCGGCAGATTCTTCTGTCCACCGGAAATCTGATTCTGCTGCCCGACCACATTCCGGAACCGGACCCGCCCGCGGAGTGGCTCTATTTCAGGATTTGGATGGACATCCGCACGGAACTCCAACGCGAAGAGATGCGCAACGAAGCCGTGCATCCAGGGGGACTTCGTGAGAAACTATCGAGCCCGCCCGTCTGACCAGGCGGCAGGCTTTCGGCTGTTCCGAAATCCGAAGCTCCCAGTAGGGAGCCAGTCCCGGCAATGGCGCACAGGAACGACAAGAGGTATTTCATGCGGGCGGGCGGCGGCCATGCGAGCGTGGGCCGGGCCGCGAGGCTGGCGGAGGGGAGCGAGAAGGCGCAGGAGCGCATTCGGCTGGGTGCTTCCGGCTACTCTATTGGGCACACCGGGACTGAACGCGACCGACATCACGAGGTCCGAATGGCCTGCTAGGTCTCAGACCGCGTGATACGGCGCTATTCCGAAACCGCTCGCTAACGCTCGCGGCTCTGCTCAGAGCCACGACCGTCAGGGAGTGGTCTTCGGCAAAGGTACAGAACCTCGCGGTCGGAGACCTAGGGTGCGGATGCGGCGGCCGGATGCGGCGGCCCATAGCTTCAGCGTTTTGTCCCTGGAGCCGGAGACCAGGGTGCTCCCGTCTGGGCTGGACGCAGCCGGGATCACGCCGTCGGAACGGCCTTCCAAGGTGCGGAGGAGACGGCTCGATGGGGCGTCCCATAGCGTCAGCATCTTGCCACCTCAAAAAAGGTTGAGAGGGACCTAAAGTCTTGCTGGACCCCAGCCGATAGGTGCAGTGAGTGAGCGGTCGAGCGCGTTCCTTCGGTTTATCAAAGGATCAACAGAAAATGGAAAATCGCGGCACCAGCGCCCCGTTTGTCGCAAGCCCCACTGGCTCCGGGAATAATACCGGAGAAGAATACGCCGGGGAAACCACTTGGTTCTCAAGGGTAAGCCTCAATTGACATTAGGAGAAGTGTGGAATGAATACGGAATCAATTACCAAAGCAAACGGTTCAGGCGCGCCGGTTGGGCGTCTGGCTACGAATCGGCTTGCGTCGCAACGGAGTGCAGCCGTTCCGCCGCAGGCGAAGACGAACGGGCATGCCGAAGAGGATGCCGGGCAAGGCCGTCTGGCCGCCAAGAAAATGGCCGAGGAAAAGGCCAGGGCCCGCACGCTCGCCAGAGCCCAGGCGGTGGCCGAAAAGCTCTCCACGGCGACCGATCAGGTGGCCAGCGCCATCGCCGAGGCGAACAGCGCGGTCGTGGAACTCGAGAAGACCATGCACACGATCGCCGCCGGCGCCGAGCAGGCGTCGACGGCCGCCGAAGAGTCGCGTGCCGCCATCAACCAGATCGAGAAGGCTTCCGACCTGGCCAACGGGCGGGCGGACGCTTCGCTGCAAAAAGTCAACGAGTTGCAGGCGCTCGCCAAATCGACGACCGTCGATATCGAGGCCCTGATCAAGGGCGTCAGCGACGCCGCCGACGGCAACCTCGAATCCGCCAAAATGGTCGCCGAGTTGGAACGCCAGTCCGAAGAGATCGGCAAGATCGTCCACGCCGTCGCGCGCATCGCCGACCAAACCAATCTTCTGGCCCTCAACGCCGCCATCGAAGCCGCCCGCGCCGGGGAGCATGGCAAGGGATTTGCGGTGGTGGCCGACGAAGTCCGCAACCTCGCGGAAATGAGCGAGAAGAGCGCGCGTGGAATTCAGGAAGTGGTCAACGAGATTCAGAACCAGGTCAAGGTGGTGGCCGTTGACACCGAGGCGGCCGGCAAGAAAGGCCGCGAGGAGGTGGAGAAGGCCAAAGTGGTGACCGCGGATCTGGCCAAGGTCGCCGCGGACTTTGAGACGATCCAGCAAGGGTGCGTCGAAATCCGAAAGAATGCTCAGGAAGCGCTGGCAGGGGCCAAGAGCTACTTGAAGGGATCCGAAGAAATCGCGGCCGCCGCGGAAGAAGCCTCTTCGGGCTGCCAGGAGGCGCAAAAATCCGTCCAGGAGCAATCCAAGGCGTACGCCGAGATGAGCGACGCCGCACGGTCGCTGGCCGAAATGGCGGAGGCTCTGAAGACCTCCACCAACGCCCAAAAGTCCGCCGAAGAATTGGCGGCCACCGCCGAGGAGCTTTCGCAGAATGCCGAGGAAGTGAAGACCTCTTCGACGCAGATCTCGACGGCCATTGAGCAGATTAACAAGGCGGCCACCGCGCAGGCCAAATCGGCCGAAGCGTCCAAAACGGCGGGAGTCCAACTCCTGCAGGCTGCCAAGGTGATGGGACAGCGGGCGGATGCCAGCTCCGAGAAAGCCCTGGCGATTCAGCAAGTGGTGGCCACCAACAAGGGCAACGTGGACCAGTTGATCGCCAATATCGGCAAAGCCGCCGATGCATCCATGGAATCGGCCAAGAACGTCCTGGAACTCGAGGAGCGCACGCGCCGGATCGACAAGATCGTCGACGCCATCGTCATGGTGACCGTGCAGACCAAGATGCTGGCCGTCAACGGCAACGTGGAAGCCGCCCGTGCCGGGGAATACGGACGCGGCTTCTCGGTGGTGGCCGGAGACATCCGTTCCCTGGCCAATGAGAGCAGCGAGAACGCGGACCGCATCAAGGATTTGGTCAAGAATGTCCAGACCCAGATCAACAAGGTGGGCGGCGACATTCAACTGGCCGGGACGAAGGCCCGTCAAGAGGTCGAGAGGGCCAAGGTGTCGACCACCAACCTCGATCGGATCGCCAAGGACTGCGACTTCATCGTGACCGGCATCAAGGATGTCTCCAAGGGTTCTGTGGAATCCGTCGCGGCGCTCGACCAAGCGGGCAAGGCGACCCAACAGATCGCTTCCGCCGCGGAAGAGACCGGGCGGGCGACCACCGAAGCGGCCGGCGCCGCCGAGCAGGGTCTCAAGGCCGCGCAGGAAATTGCGCAAGCAGTCGAGGACATCGCCTCGCAGGCCGACGAACTGCAGAACGGGTAACCCCCGGGGGAACACAGCTCGGAAAACAACGAGGCAACCGTATGCAGACAGAAACTCAACCCATAACCTCCGCCTTGAAGGAGGAAAGCCAACTCGTCACGTTCCTGTTAAAGGATGAAGAGTTCGGTTTCGACATTATGTCGGTACAGGAAATCATTCGCCTGCCGAAGATGGCCAAGGTTCCACGCACTCCGCCGTTCGTGGACGGAATCGCTAATTTGCGCGGAGTGGTCCTTCCGATCATCGACATGCGCACGCGTTTCGGCATGGATCGCGCCGAGGAAACCGACCGCACGCGGGTGCTGGTAATCGATATCGGCGGCGTGAAAACCGGGCTTCGCGTGGACCGCGTAAAACAGGTTACCCGCGTTCTGCGCAGCGACATCGAACCCCCGCCACCCGCCATCCGCGGCACGAGTTCGCACTACCTGGAGGGCGTGGTGAAGCTGGATAAAGGTCAGCGCATCATCATGGCGCTCAACGCCGGAGAGGTGTGCCAGATCGGAGTCAACCGGCAACACGGCGAACTGACCGCCGCTCACGAAGGCGAAAGCCGCGGCGAACGTAATCATACGTCTTCGGCAGGGGACACCCGCGACGACATCCAGCAGATGGTCACTTTCCGGATCGCCAAGGAAGAGTTCGCTTTTCCGATGGAGCGCGTCCGGGAAATCCTGCGCGTGGAAACTCCCAAGCAGGTGCCCGATGTGCCCGATTACGTGCTCGGCGTATTGACCGTTCGCGGGCAGATTCTCCCCATCGTGGATCTGCGCCGGCTCCTTCAGCAGCGTTCCCTGGCGGAAGAGTTCGCGGGCGCTTGCCAGGAAGTGCGTGAGGACTATGAGCGATGGCTGGAGCAGTGGAAGGCTTCCATCGCCTCAAACGATCGCGCACGCGTCGATCTGGCCTTCGCCGAGAGACTGCGGGCGTGGATCAGCAACGCCAACAGCTCGAGCCAGGCTCTCATGGAATCCCTCTCCAAGATTCGCGGCTTGAATGAGAAGACCGTGAAACAGTTGCAGAATAGGGCGTCCGCCGCTGAAGTTGCAGCCACCGCCGCCGGTGTGGTCGAGGCCCTCCGCCATTTCGAGAAGGAGGTCGGGGCTAACATTCAGGAAGACCAACGCATCATTGTCGTGGATGCGGGCGGCTTCATTCTGGGGTTGGTCGTCGATCACGTGAATGAAGTCCTCAACATCTCCAAGAAGCAGGTGGACCCGCCACCCCAGATCACTTCCAGCGGTCTGGAGCTTTCCGGAATCGCCAAATTGAATGACGGCAGCCGCCTCATCATGCTGTTGGATATCGCCAACCTGATGCGCGACCAGAAACTGCGTGAACTCCAGGAGAACTCTGCTGGAAGCACGCAAGCGGCGGAATCGGCGGCCAAGCAACAGCGCGCGAACTCAGGCCAGGAGCTGAGCGAATTGCAACTGGTTACGTTCCTGCTGGGCGGGGAAGAGTACGGCGTCCCCATCTCGCAGATCCAGGAGATCGACCGGCTTTCTAAGATCACGAAAGTGCCGAAGGCGGCCCGGTTCGTCGAAGGAGTAACCAATCTTCGCGGCGAGGTCATTCCGGTCCTGGATACCCGGAGGCGGTTCGACCTGGAGGTGAAAGCCGCCGACGATCGGACACGCATTATCATCGTGGAACTAGGCGGGGTGAAGACCGGCCTGGTGGTGGATGCGGTGCGCGAGGTGCTGAGCCTCTCGAAGAAGGACATCGCGCCGCCGCCGGAAGCCATTCACACGGGCGTCGACCAGCGGTTCATTTCCGGGATCGGGAAGGTGGACAACGGCAAGCGCATGATCGTCCTGCTGGACGTCGAGAAGATCCTCTCGAAGGACGAACAGTCGAAACTCGCCGAAGTGCCGGCGCAGTAAGGCCAGGAGAGGGCCGGAAACCATGGCGGAGTCCCGGCCCTCGAAAAACCAATGGGCAGAATTCGAGTATTGGTGGCCGATGACTCTGCCTTGATGCGCCAGACATTGAGGCGGATTATCGATTCGGAACCGGGCCTGGAGTTGGCCGGTGTGGCGCGCGATGGCGAGGACGCCGTGGCCAAGGCGCGGGAACTGAAACCCGACGTCGTGACCATGGACATCAACATGCCGAAGCTCGACGGGATCTCCGCCCTGCAGGTCATCCTGGGCGAGAAGATATGTCCGGTGGTGATGGTTTCATCGCTCACGCAGCGCGGGGCAGCCACGACGTTCGAATGCCTGGAGCTGGGGGCGTTCGATTTCGTCGCGAAACCCGACGGCACGGTCTCGTCACAAATGGGCGAGGTCGCTGCCGATTTGGTAAGTAAGGTGAAAGCGGCGGCCTCGGCTGGAGTCCTCGAGCGGGTGCGCCGGGGCCGCGCGCAGCGAACCGCCTCGCGGCCGCGGGCGGTCGCGGTTGCTCCACGGACGCCATCTGGTCCGGTAGCCGTCGCCATGGGCATTTCCACGGGCGGACCCGCCACGTTGTTGAACATTCTACCCCTGCTGCCGAAAGACCTGCCCGCGAGCGTGTTTCTGGTGCAGCACATGCCGGCCTCGTTTCTGGCCGCCTTTGCCAGGCGCCTGGACGATAACTGCGCGCTCAAAGTTGTGGAGGCCCGGGCGGGAGCGGCAGTGGAACCGGGAATCTGCTATGTGGCGCCCGGAGGGTTGCACCTGTGCCCCTATCGTAAATCCAGCGGGCAGGTCGTGATCCGGACCCCGGCCCAGCCGGAAACACTCTTCATACCTTCCGTGAACGTGATGATGGAATCGGTGTTGCGAGCCTACGGCGAGAGGACGGTGGGCGTGCTCATGACCGGAATTGGCGACGACGGGGCCTCGCAGATGGTGGCCATCCGCCAGGCCGGCGGCCAGACGATCGCCGAGAGCGCGGAAACGGCCGTGGTCTATGGCATGCCGAGAGAAGCTGTGGAGCGCGGTGGGGCCGATGTGGTTGTCCCCAACTACGAGATCGCCGGAGAGATTGTAAAAGCGCTGGGAAGGGTGGGCTAAACCGAATGAGCGAACTCGATGAATATGTGAGCAGACTGGATAGCACCGACGAAGCCGAGCGTATCTACGCCGCCGAGGACATCGGGTACGCCAATCGCGCGGAGGGTGTTGCGCCGCTTCTGGAACGGCTTCCAGCGGAGCCTTCGCGTGCGGTTCGCGAAGCCATCTTTGCGGCTTTCGAGAGCATCGAAGACGACGCAGTCATCCAGGGCGCCATTGGCCTGTTGGCCAGCGAAGATTCCTTTCTGCGCAACCAGGCGGTGGATCTGCTGCGCCATCGCGGACCTCGGGTGATTTCGTCCCTCGGCCAGACGTTTCCCAAAGCGGAAGGCGACGAGCGCAAGCTGATCCTCGACGTCTTGGCCTCGGTCGACGGCCCGGGCGCATCCGATATTTATGACCGGGCGCTCGCGGATGGCGACGTCAACGTCGTGATCGCGGCGGTTGAGAGCCTGGGCAACGCGCGCAAGACGGAGTTTCGCGGGCGCATCGAGGAGTTGGCCGCGGCCGATCACCCTATGCTGGCGGGAGCCTGCCTGGAAACGCTGGCGCAGATCGGAGACGCACATTCGTTGGAAGTGATCCGATCCAGCTCCGGCGCGGGAGGCGCCGTGGCGGACTTTCTCCTCCCTTCCTATCTCAAAGTACTCGGCGCCCACGGCAACGAGTGCGATTTAGCTGAGGCCGCCGGGATGCTGGACTCGCGCGGTACGCACCTTCAGCCCTTCATTCTGGACGCGATCACGATGCTGCGGCGGCGCCATCCAGGGGCGCTGCCGGAGTCCCTGGTGGCGCCTCTCGAGAGTATCGTTCGAAAAAGCAACGCCCCCATTTTGCGGCGCCAGGCCTTCCGCTTGCTTGGGGGCCTCACGCAGCACGACGGAGTGGCCGCCTTCCTGACGGCCTGGCAGGCGGTGGACCCGGAAACGGCTGAGAGGCGGGAGAACGGCGGTGCCTGAATTGACCTCTGAACAGTTCGCGAAACTGACCAGGAAGATCTACTCCGAGTTAGGCCTTCAGTTCGAGGAAAACAAAGGTTACTTTCTGCAGAAACGCGTCGAGAAGCGCATGGAGAGGCTGGGTTTCGACGACCCGCAGAAGTACCTCTTCATGCTCTGCTATGCCGATCCGGATGGGTTGGAAATGCAGGCGCTGGCGAACCTCATCACAACCAACGAAACATACATGTTTCGCGAGTATGAGCAACTGGCGGCCTTCGCCGACTACTGCCTGCCCGAAGTCCTCTCGGTCAAAGAGGGCCGCGCCGAGCATACCCTCCGAGTCTGGTCGGCGGGCTGCGCGTCCGGCGAAGAAGCCTATACCCTCGCCATCATCTTGCGGGAGGTTTTCCCTCAGTCGCAATACTGGAACTGCGAGATCGTCGCCACCGACATCGATCAGAACGTTCTCAACCAGGCCGCCAGGGCCCGCTACGGTGCGCGGTCCGTGAACGAGGTCCCGCCGGAATACGCGGCCAAGCACTTGATCGCCAACGGCGACTCGTACACCGTGCGTCCCAGCACGGCGGCACTGGTCAAACTGGAGCACTTGAACCTCCACGACCGCACCGCCATGCGCGCCATGAAAAACTTCGACTTCATTTTTTGCCGCAACGTTCTGATCTATTTCGACGACCGGTCCCGGAAGATGGTGGTGGACCACTTTTATAACGCCCTGAACCCGGGAGGCTATGTTTTCCTGGGGCACTCCGAGTCGGTCGGAAGGATCTCGACGGCATTCAAGCTGCGGAGGTTCGGCCCTCACCTGGTTTATGTCAAGGAGTAGATCTGCCCCATGAAAAGGACCGTTTTAATAGTGGATGATTCCGAGTTCGCCCGAAACTACCACGCGTATATTCTCGAACAGGCGAGCTTCGACGTAATCAAGGCAATGGACGGGAGCGACGGTCTCGAGAAGCTCTACACCCATGCCTGCGATCTGATCCTGACGGACATCAACATGGCGGGCATGGACGGGTATGAGTTTATCCGGCGCGTGCGCTCCGAGCCCAGGTACCAGGATCTGCCGATCGTTATCGTTTCCACGGAAAGCCAAAGCATGGACAAGCGGAAGGGATTCCAGGCCGGGGCGACTCTCTACCTGGTAAAGCCGTGTTCGCCAAAGATCATGGTCGAGAACCTTCGCATGGTTCTGCCTCCCGATGGACACGTAGCTTGAAAGAGGGCGAAGCCGATGCCGTTTAGCGTTCATCAGACGGAAAGCACACTCCGATTGGAGTTGGAAGGAGAAGTGACCATCCGGCAGGCCGGAGACCTGGCAGCCAGGATCGGGGAGGTTTTGGATGGTTGCTCCTCGGTGGTAATCGAAACGGCTCGTTTGCAGGATGCCGATACCAGCATCCTTCAACTACTGTGTTCCCTGCACAAGACTGCGCCGGCGCTTTCCTTCAATCAACCCTCCGCGAATTTCCTCGCCGCTGTGGACCGTTGCGGCCTCCGGCGCGAGCTGCTGGGCGGGGTTCGGGAGGGTGGGTGAAGAGAGTCATGACGATAGACGATTCGGCCAGCATGCGCCAGATGGTGACGTTTACCCTGGAAACCGCCGGCTTCGAGGTGGTCCAGGCGGTAGACGGCCGCGACGCGCTGGCAAAACTCCAGGGTGGCGACATTCATCTGTTCCTGGCGGACCTGAACATGCCAAACATGGATGGCATCGAACTCACGCGTCGGCTTCGGGCAACGTCCGAATACAAATTCGTTCCCATTGTGCTATTGACTACCGAATCGCAGGCGGATAAGAAGCAGCAAGCGAAGGCGGCCGGGGCGACTGGCTGGATCGTAAAACCGTTCGAGCCGGACAAACTGGTGGCGATCGTGAAAAAGGTGATGCGCTGATTGGCGACACGGGGTAGAGAGGTCCATAGAGAAGATGTCCGCCGACATAATGGAACGAATGCGGGTCACATTCAGGGCCGAGGCGCTGGATCTGCTGGCTGAACTGGATACGGCACTACTGACGCTGGAGGTGGAACCGGGGAATGCCGAGCTGGTGAATCGTGTATTCCGCGCTATCCACACCATCAAAGGATCGGGCGCGATGGCGGGTTTCGCGCGCCTCGCCAGGTTCTCCCACCGGGTGGAAGAGGCTTTCGATCTGGCGCGGGAAGGCCGTCTGGCAGTCACTTCGGATCTCATCGATTGCGGACTCAAAGCTTGCGATGTGATCCGCGTGATTCTGGACGAGGAAGGCGAGCAGGGAGAGGCAGCGGGAGAAACCGCGGTGATTTCGGCGCTCACTCATCTTCTACCGCATACCGAAACGCCCCCGGAAACCCTCCGCCAAGCGGCCCCGGTCCAACCTGCTTCCGAGAGCCGCACCGCGTACGAGATCGTCTTTCGCCCGAACCGCGAGCTGTTCTGTTCAGGCACGGACCCGGTTACGCTGCTGGACGAGTTGAGGGGACTGGGACCGGCTCACATCACGGCCCGCACCGGTCAGGTCCCGGTGTTGTCGTCCTTGGATCCCGAGTGCTGTTATCTCTGGTGGGAAATCCTGCTGGTGACGGGCCGCGGGGAATCCGCGATCAGGGACGTGTTTGTCTTTGTGGAGGACGACTGCGAAATCGGCGTCCGAATGTTGGAAGACCAGTCTTCCGCGGTCGCGCTGCTGGGGGCGGTCCCGGCCGAGTCGCTCGAACTGTTTGTCCTGGAGTGCGAGGACCATCTCTCTTCCGTCGAAGGTTATGCCCTGGCCCTGGAGCGAGATCCCACCTCGCGGGAGAGTCTAGATGCGCTCTTCCGGTGCGTGCACTCCATCAAGGGCAATACCGGTGTACTGCTCGGGGAGGTGAACAGCTCGACGCTGGCCGCCAATCATCCGCTACTGCTGTTGGCGAGAGTCGCTCACGCCCTCGAATCGCTTCTCGAGCCCTTTCGGGGCGGTTCGCAGACGCTGGAACGAGAGACGGTCCAGACGGTACTGGACACCCGCGACGCGATCCGGGCGTTGCTCGAAAACATGGTCCGTCAGGGTCCGCCGGCGCCGCTTCCGGCGAATCTGCTGCTGCGGCTGCAACTGAAGAGTGACGCCGTCACCGCGGCGGCCCCGGCAGACGAACGGACCGCCGCCTTCTTGAACACGGCATCGCAGTGCGTCGAAATGATCGGAAGCTGTCTTCACAGCATCGAAGGTGACGGCGCTCCGGCGGAATCCGTTTTCCAAACGTATCTGCGCGGCTTGAAAACACTGGCCGCGGCCGCCTCCTATCAAAAGCGCACCGATTTGGAAGATCCCGTCGCTGTGCAACTGAGGATCCTGGATGCGGCGATGCGGGCGGGCGGCGCGATCGGCCGCGAGGACAGGGCCACACTGAGCGGAGCTTTCCGATCCGCTTGCTCCGCCGTGGACCGCGTGAAGGGGGAAAGCGCTAAGCCGCAGCAGGAAGCGCCGGTGACGGAAGAAGAAGCGCCGGCGGATACGGCGGCCGTCGCACGGACCACGCCGGCGTCCCCCTCGGCGTCCCCCTCAACCATCCGCATCGACCAGGAGAAACTGGACCGGTTGATGAGAGTGGTCGGCGAGCTTCTGGTGGCTCGCGGCGCCTTCCCCGTGCTGGTCCGGAAGCTCATGAACGGAGCCGAAGCGCGCGTTGTAGCCAAGGAACTGAAGGAGGCCGGAGCCGGCATCTCCCACATCGCCGAGGAACTCCAGGCGAGCGTCATGTCGATCCGCATGCTGCCAGTCAAGACGGTCTTTCAGAAATTTCCGCGCCTGGTGAGAGATTTGGCGCGCAGTCTTGGCAAGGAGGTCCAGTTCGCCGTGGAAGGCGAGAGTATTGAACTGGACAAGACCATCCTGGAACAGATCGGCGACCCGCTGGTGCATCTGGTCCGCAACGCCGTCGATCACGGCCTGGAGGCGCCCGGCGAGCGCGCGACTCAAGGGAAAAGCCCCGCCGGGCGGGTGACTTTGCGGGCCATCAACCGGGCTGGCGCGGTGGTGATCGAAGTGGTGGACGACGGGCGCGGGTTGGATGCCGAGGCGCTCAAGAGAAAAGCCGTCGAGAAAGGGCTGCTGACTCTCGATGCCGCGAAATCCATGAGCGAGGTGGCCGCTTTTCAATTGGTCTTCCTGCCCGGGTTGACCACCGCGCGGAAAGTGACCGACGTGTCGGGCCGGGGCGTCGGCATGGATGTTGTCCGCAACAACATCCGCAACCTGCACGGCACCATCGATATCCAGTCCAAGCGTGGCAGCGGCACGACGTTTTCCGTCAAACTGCCCACCAGTCTCATGATCTCCAAGGGCATTCTCCTCGAAGCCGGCTCCGAGGAGTACGTCCTTCCCCTCGGCAGCATCCGGGACATGGTCAAGATCCCGTCGGAGGAAGTGCACCGTTACCGCGGGTCGCGGATTGTCCGGATCCGCGGCGATGTCTATTCCGTGTTCTCCCTGGCGGAGTTGTTCGGATTGCGCCCGAAAGAATCGGCGGAGTTTTCCATCGCCATCGTGGAGGCCGGAAGGGTCCGCTATGGCCTGATGGTGGACCGGTTCGTGAGCGAAGTGGAGGTAATCGTAAAGCCTCTGGCCGGCGGACTGGAGGAATGCAAGGAATTCCAGGGTGCTTAACCGTTTTGGGGATTCCTGGCCGAAACCGCTCCCTTGCTCGCCAACGGCGAGTGACGGTCGCGGCTCAGCTGGGCCCCCGGCGGGGCCGGATGGAGCAGCGTGAGACCGCCCCCGGAA